>NZ_CP010803.1:2921250-3551666 GCF_000960975.1 Martelella endophytica
ACACGATGATTTATGTGACTCACGACCAGATCGAGGCGATGACGCTCGCCGACCGGATCGCGATCATGCGCGGCGGGGTCATCCAGCAGCTCGACGAGCCGACGACGATCTACAACCGCCCGGTCAATCGTTATGTCGCGGGCTTCATCGGCTCGCCGCCGATGAATTTCCTGGAGGGCGAGCTCGGCATGAAGGACGGTGAACCGGTCTTTCACGCGGAGGATATCACCTTCTCGCTCAAGGGCTATGATGCCAACGGCACGCTGCCGGAAAGCGGCAAGGCCGTGCTCGGCGTGCGCCCAGAGCACATCATGATCGACAGGAACCTGACGGGAGGCCACAACGAGGTGCATGAGGCGGTCGTCGATCTCGAGGAGCCGATGGGCGCCGACAGCCTGCTCTGGCTCAAATACGGCAAGCATCTGATTACCGTCCGCGTCAACGGCAACACCCGTTACAAGGTCGGCCAGACGGTGCGGTTCGCGCTTGATATCCCGCTCGCCTCGGTGTTCGACGCCAAGTCCGAACTCAGGCTCTGAAACGGGGCGGCACGTGCTTTAAAAATGGCTCTGGAGGGGGCCGATCCCCTTCCGAAGCCGTTATGACAGATGTAAACAGGAACGAACGCCGGCGCCACCGAAGCGCCGGCTGTTCAGCGAAGGAACGGCAGCTAGGAACTGCCGGGAGGAAGACATGACCAAACTTGGATTTCAACTTTACAGCGCCCGCAACTACCAGCCCTTTTCCAAGATCTTCAAGAAGCTTGCCGCTGCCGGCTATGGCGAGGTGGAAGGTTACGGCGCGCTTTATGACGACCTTGATGAAGCCGGCCTGAAGCGTCTCGATGCCGACCTCAACGCCATCGGCCTCACCATGCCGACCGGCCATTTCGGCCTGGCGATGCTGGAAGACGAGCCGGACCGCGTGCTCGAAATCGCCCGCACGCTTAACATGGACAGCATCTTCTGCCCGCATCTGGCTGCAGACGATCGGCCGGATACGGCCCAGGGCTGGCATGAGTTCGGCGCGCGTCTCGACGCCGCCGGCAAGCCCTACCGCGATGCGGGCCTGATCTTCGGCTGGCACAACCACGACTTCGAGTTCAATTTCCTGCCGGACGGCACGGCGCCGATGCGCCACATCATGGAAGGCGGACCGTCGTTGGCCTGGGAGGCGGATATCGCCTGGGTCATTCGCGGCGACGCCGATCCCTACTTCTGGATCGAGTTCCTGAAGGAGCGGATTTCCTCCGTCCATGTCAAGGATATCGCCGAGGAAGGTGAGAACGAGGATGAGGACGGCTGGGCCGATGTGGGCTATGGCAAGGTCGACTGGAAGGGACTGATGACCGTCCTGAAGTCGATGCCGATCAAGCACTACATCGTCGAGCATGATAATCCGAATGACATCGAGCGGTTGATCGAGCGTTCGGTTGCATCCTTCCAGACCTATTGATTGGGGCCATCATGACCAGAGAACTGGGTGTCGGCATCCTCGGATGCGGCAATATTTCCGCGACCTATTTTTCGCTCGCGCCAATGTTCAGGGGCATCAAGGTGCTGGCCTGTGCCGACCTGAACCCGGCCGCGGCCGGAGCCCGCGCAGAGGAATATGGCGTCAGCGCACAAAGCGTCGACGCGCTTCTTGCCAATGACGAGATCGACGTCATCGTCAATCTCACCATACCGGCCGCGCATTATGAAATGTCGAAACGGGCGCTCGAGGCCGGCAAGCATGTCTATTCCGAAAAGCCGCTGGTGCTTTCCGTTGACGAGGGCAAGGAGCTTGGCCGGATCGCCAGGGAGAAGGGGCTTTCGGTCGGTTGCGCGCCGGATACCTTCCTTGGCGGCGCCCACCAGGCGGCGCGCAAGTACATCGATGAGGGCGGTATCGGCCGGGTCACCTCCGGCACTTGCCACGTGATGAGCGCGGGCATGGAGATGTGGCATCCGAACCCGGACTTCTTCTTCCTGCCGGGCGGCGGGCCGATCCTCGACCTCGGACCCTACTACATCGCCAACCTGATCAACCTGATCGGGCCGGTGAAACGGGTGGCGGCGCTGACCTCTATGGCCAACGAGACCCGCACGATCACCTCTCAGCCACGCAGCGGCGAGATCATTCCGGTGAAGACGCCGACCAATATCCACGCGCTGCTTGAATTCGCCAACGGCGCGACGATCTCGCTCGGTGCTAGCTGGGATGTCTGGGCGCACCGCCATTCCAACATGGAGCTTTATGGCACCGAGGGCTCGCTATTTGTGCCGGATCCGAACTTCTTCGGCGGCAAGGTCGAGGCGGCCGGCCGCGATGGCGCGCTGACCGATCTGAAGACGGACGACCATCCCTTCGGCAAGTCGAACCAGGATACGGCGAAGGGCGGACGGGCGAACTACCGCACGGCAGGCCTTGCCGACATGGCGCTCGCGCTGATCGAGGGGCGTGACGCGCGCTGCTCTCTGGAGCGCGCGCTCCACGGCGTCGATGTCATGGCGGCGATCCTGAAATCCGGCGAGACCGGCGCTTTCGTCACGTTGTCGACCACCTGCTCCCAGCCGGCGGCACTCGATGCCGAAGCGGCGGCGGCGCTGTTGCGGTAGGTCAAGGCATGGCGCGACCGTGCCGGGCATGGCACTGGTCGCAAGGTTCGCTTAAGCTAGTCGGAAGGGCGGCGTCGGCCGCCCTTTTCACGAATGCACTGTGCCGCCAGCGCGGCCGTTCCACAGGCGCCGTCCTTCCCGGCGCAACCAGAATGATCAGGATTTGAAACGATGAGTTGGATACCGTCCGATACACGCTACGACACCATGAAATACAATCGCTGCGGCGCTTCGGGGCTGAAGTTGCCGGCGATATCACTCGGCCTCTGGCACAATTTCGGCGATGATACCGAACGCCAGCGCAAGGTTGCGATCTGCCAGACCGCGTTCGATGCTGGCATCACCCATTTCGACCTTGCCAACAATTACGGCCCGCCGCCCGGTTCGGCAGAAATCGCCTTCGGCTCGATCCTGCGCAATGAATTCGCGGGGCTGCGCGATGAACTCATCATCTCGTCGAAGGCTGGCTACGGCATGTGGGCCGGGCCGTACGGCGAATGGGGCAGCCGCAAGAACCTGATCGCGTCCTGCGACCAGAGCCTGAAGCGACTCGGCCTCGACTATGTCGATATCTTCTATTCCCACCGCTTCGATCCCGATACGCCTCTGGAAGAGACCATGCAGGCGCTGGATCATATCGTGCGGTCGGGCAGGGCGCTCTATGTGGGAATTTCCTCCTACAATTCGCAGCGCACCCGCGAGGCCTACGCGATCCTGAAGGAGCTCAAGACGCCTTTCGTCATTCATCAGCCGAGCTATTCGATGATCAACCGCTGGGTCGAAGACGATGGACTTCTCGATACGCTTGAGGAACTCGGGCTCGGCTCGATCGTGTTCTCGCCGCTCGCCCAGGGCATGCTGACCTCGAAATATCTGATGGGCATTCCCGAAGACAGCCGCGCTGCCCAGGGCAAGTCGCTGCAGCAGGCGTTCCTCAAGGAGGAAACGATCGAGCATATCCGTGGACTGAACGCCATTGCCGAGCGGCGCGGCCAGACGCTGGCGCAAATGGCGCTGGCCTGGGTATTGCGCAAGGGCAGGGTGACCACGGCGCTGATCGGTGCAAGCCGGCCGGAGCAGGTGACCGATTGCGTCAGCGCGCTCGACAACCCGGATTTCACCGATGCCGAGCTTGCTGAAATCGACACGCTTGCGCTTGATGCCAACATCAACATCTGGGCGAAATCGGCCGAACGCAAAGGCCCCGAACGGAAGAAATAGGGGCGAGGAGACGACGAGCGGTGGCGCGACAGAAGCGCGAGCCACCACTGTTTTGCGAAAGCTTACAATGATTTAATCATTTGTTTTAGGCTGCGTTCAGCTTTGCCGCGTTAGTCTCGATGACAGTGCAGCAAACAAGGAGCTGATCGTGCGTAAACTGATCGTCGTCACCACACTTTCCCTCGGCCTCGGCCTGAGCCCGGCCGCCTTCGCCGCCGGCGGGCCGCCGCCCTGCGGAGGCAAGGGCCAGCCGGCCTGCAATCAGCCGCAGGGTGGCCCGGGTCAGCAGCACGGCCCTCAGGGCCAGCCGCAGCAGGGACACAACGGTGGCCAGCCCGGATCGCAGCAAGGGCATAACCAGCCTGCGCCGCAACCGCACGGCGGCGGCAATCAGCACCAGCCGCCGGGAAACCAGGCGCATCACGGCCCCAAGCCTGGCGACAAGCTGCCGCCCGGTGGTCGTGGTCATCCGGTGCCGCAGTCTGCCTATCAGCGCAATCACCTTCCGCCGCCGCCGCACGGCCAACAGTGGGTCCAGGTGGATGGTCAGTTCATTCTGATCAGCATCGCCACCGGCGTCATCTTCTCGGTGCTGGCAGGCAGCCGTTAAACACAAACGCCCGCGATACCTTTCGGTGTCGCGGGCGCTTTCAGGTCTGAAGCCGGTTACTGGGCTTCAAAGCATTCGACGAGCCCGTCGGCGAGGTTGTTCAGCAGCGTGAAATAGAGATCGGGTCCGTCCTGAAGGTCGGCGCCGATCGGATCCAGCGTGCCGACGTAGGTGTCGGTACCTTCGGCAATCGCGTCGATGACCTTAGGCGGAAACTGCGGTTCGGAAAAGACGCAGGCCGCGCCGAGCTCGGTGAGCTTGTCGTGGATCTCCTGGATGCGGTGGGCACTTGGCGGCGCCTCCGGATTGACCGTGACCGAGCCCGCGGCCTCGACGTCGAAACGATCTCCGAAATAGTGATAGGCATCGTGGAAAACGATGTAGGGTTTCGGAGAAACATCGGCGAGCCGCGCCTTGATGTCTGTGGTCAATGCGTCGAGAGCGCCGTCCAGCTTTTCAGCATTGGCATTGTAGATCGCGGCATTGTCCGGATCTTCGCTGGCAAGCGTTTCAGCCATGGCGCTTACGAAGGCCTTGGCGTTCATCGGATCGAGCCACATGTGCGGGTCGACCGGCCCGTGATGATGGCCTTCATGCTCGCCGTGCTCTTCGTCGTGGTCTTCGTCATCGTCCGGCTCGAAGGCACCGCCTTCGCGGGGCGAGAGCGTCTCCACGCCGGCAACGTCCTCAAGCTCGACAACATCGGCATTGCCGCCGAGTGCTTCGAGCGGCTTTTCCAGGAAGTGTTCAAGCGACGGCCCGATCCAGAAGACGATATCGGCCTCCTGCAGGGCGCGCGCTTCGGACGGCGCCATGCTGTAGGTGTGGGGTGAGGCCGCGCCCTTGACCAGAAGCGTCGTCTCGGCCGGCGTTCCTGCGGTGAGTGCCGTCGTCAGCGAATAGAGCGGCTTGATCGACGTGACGATCTTTGGGCCGTCTTCGGCCATGGCGGCATGGGCGCCGGAAGCGGCGACCGTCGTCAGCAGAAGCATACGCAGCGTTTTCATGAGAACCTCATCTTTCTATGCGGTATCCGGCAGGCGCTTGCCCGCCGTTTCGATTGCGGCGTCCCGAAGGCGGTTCGCCCGGGGCGAGGGCCGTCAGCCCAAGCCAATTCCTCTTGTGCTTTCGTGTAATGTTATTACATTCATTGCGTGATGCTATAACGTATGCCATAGAGGCGGGCAAGTTGGAGTCTGCAAAAAAATGCATGCCGAAAAACAGGAATTGCTGGTCTCGCTGAACAATGCCGGGATCTCGCGCAATGGCCGCTGGCTGGTGCGCGGCGTGAGCTTTGATGTTCGCCGCGGCGAAATCGTCTCGCTGATCGGGCCGAACGGCGCCGGCAAGTCGACCAGCGCCAAGATGGCGATCGGCGTCCACGAACCCGACGAGGGCAGTGTGGAGCGCGCCGCGGGTTTGCGGATCGGCTATGTGCCGCAGAAGCTCAATATCGATCATTCGCTGCCACTCACCGTGCGCCGGCTGATGACGATCACCGGTCCGCTGCCGCGCGGCGCGATCAGTGAAGCGCTTCAGGCCGTCGGCATGGCGCATATGGAGAAGGCCGAGGTCCAGACGCTGTCGGGCGGCGAATTCCAGCGCGCCCTCCTGGCCCGCGCCATCGCCCGCAAGCCCGACCTGCTGGTGCTCGACGAGCCGGTCCAGGGGGTCGATTACTCCGGGGAGATCGCGCTCTATGAACTGATCTCCGAAATTCGCGAGCGACAGGGCTGCGGCGTGCTGCTGATTTCCCACGACCTGCATGTCGTCATGGCGCGCACGGATACGGTCGTCTGCCTGAACGGTCATGTCTGCTGCACGGGTTCGCCCGAAGCGGTCAGCGGCAGCGACGCCTATCGCGCGCTGTTCGAGGGTCGGGCGGGCGATACGCTGGCGCTCTATCGCCACCATCACGATCACACCCACCTGCCGGACGGACGCGTGCGCCATGCCGATGGCAGCATCACCGAGGATAGCGGCCACCATCACGACCATGCGGCGGAAACGGATGAGGAGCGGCGGCATGCTTGACGACTTCTTCACCCGCGCGCTTCTCGCCGGCATTGGCGTGGCGATGATGGCGGGACCGCTCGGCTGCTTCATCGTCTGGCGAAAGATGGCCTATTTCGGCGACACCATGGCCCACTCCGCCCTGCTCGGCGTTGCCCTGTCGCTATTGTTCTCGGTCAATCTCACGCTGTCGGTCTTCATCGTTGCCGGCCTCGTCTCGGTGCTTCTCATCCTGCTGGAGCGCCGGCGGGCGCTGTCCGCCGACAGCCTGCTCGGCATCCTCGCCCATTCGACGCTCGCCGTCGGCCTGGTCATCGTTTCGTTCCTCACCTGGGTGCGGGTCGATCTCATCAGCTTCCTGTTCGGCGATATCCTGTCGGTGACGCGCTCGGACATAGCGGTGGTGTGGATCGGCGGCGCCTTTGTCGTGGCCGCCGTTGCAGCGCTCTGGCGGCCGCTCCTGGCGGCAACGCTGTCACCCGAAATCGCGCAGGCGGAAGGCATGCGGCCGGAGACTTCGCGGTTCATCTTCATGTTGCTGATGGCGCTGGTGATCGCGATCGCGATGAAGATCGTCGGCATCATGCTGATCACTTCGCTGCTGATTGTCCCGGCGGCAACGGCGCGACGTTTCGCCCGGACGCCGGAAATGATGGCCGTGCTGGCCTCGCTCATCGGCGCCTGCGCCGTGGTGGCGGGTCTGTTCGGTTCGCTTTACTATGATACGCCGTCCGGGCCCTCCATCGTCGTTGCCGCGATGGTGTTCTTCCTGGTCGGGCTATTGCCGCTCGCCACGCAGCGGCGTGTATGATGGGAGTTTGAAGTCATGTCCACAACCGCGGAAAAGCTCACCCGCAACCAGTCACTGGTGTTCGACTGCCTGTCGCACAGTGCCGGGCCGCTCAGCGCCTACACCATTCTCGACCAGCTTCGCGACCATGGCTTCAAGGCGCCGCTGCAGGTCTACCGGGCGCTCGACAAGCTCACCGATGCCGGGCTGGTTCACCGGCTGGAGAGTATGAACGCCTATGTTGCCTGCGCCCATCCCGACGAGGACTGCACCCATCATGGCATGACCGCGTTCGCGATCTGCGAAGGTTGCGGCGCGGTGATCGAATTCCATGCCCACGACATCGAGGAATCGCTGACGGCGCTGGCGCGTTCGCACAATTTCAAGCCGCAGCGGATGACCGTGGAAATGCGTGGCCTTTGCGCCGCCTGCCAGAACTGATTGCTGCTTGGCCTGTCGGTGCTGGCCGATCAGCCATTGTCCGCGATCGGCCGCAGGTCGCGCTGAAACCGTTGCCAGTTTCTGACGTAGTTTTCGGCTGACTGGCGCAGGCCCTCGATAGCGTCGTCGTCCAGCGTCCTGACGGCTCGGGCCGGCGAGCCGACAATGAGGCTGTTGTCGGGAAACGTCTTGCCTTCGGTGACGAGCGCATTAGCGCCGACAAGGCTGTTCCTGCCGATCACCGCGCCGTTCAGCACGGTCGCGCCCATGCCCACCAGACTGTTGTCGCCGATCGTGCAGCCATGGATGATCGCCTGGTGGCCGATCGTGCAGCCTTCCCCGATCACGGCGGGAAAGCCCATGTCGGTATGGACGGTCACGCCTTCCTGGATATTGCTGCGCCGGCCGACCCGGATCGGCTCGTTGTCGCCTCTCAGCACCGCACCGAACCAGATTCCGACGTCCTCACCGAGAATGACGCGACCGATGACGCTGGCGGTGGGCGCTATCCAGTAGCGCCCGGCAGGCGGCAGTTCCGGTTCGATATCGGCCAGCGCATAGAGCGGCATGGGCAATCTCCTCTGCGTTTCTCAGACCACCTTGAACGAAAGCTCGGCGATCCCCGCGATTGCGCAGTCGATCCGGTCGCCGCGCTCCACCGGCCCGACGCCGGCAGGGGTTCCGGTGAGGATGATATCGCCCGGTGCGAGCCGGACGGCACGCGAGAGTTCGGCAATGATCTCCGGCACCTTCCAGATCATCTGGTCGAGGTTGCCCTCCTGCACGAGCGTGTCGTTGCGCTTCAGTGTGATCGCGGCAGCGGTGGGGTGGCCGATATCGGCGGCCGTGACGATATGCGAGGCCGGGGCCGAATGTTCGAACGCCTTCGACATTTCCCAGGGCCTGCTTTTCGCCTTTGCCTCGTCCTGCAGATCGCGTCGCGTGAAATCCACAGCGACGCCGTAACCGTATACGGTATCGAGGGCGTTCTCGACGGCGATATCGCTGCCGCCGCCCTGCAACGCAATGAAGCACTCCACCTCGTGATGGACGGTTGCGGACAAGGACGGATAGGGAAACGCATTGTCGGACAAGAGAAGATTATCGGGATTTTTCTGGAAGAAGAACGGAGCTTCCCGGTTCGGATCGTGTCCCATCTCGACGGCATGGGCCGCATAGTTTCGGCCGACGCAATAAACCCGTCGCACCGGGAAGAGAGCGTCCGTGCCACGCACGGCAAGCGTCACACGGTGGGGAACGGGGACAACGGTATTTGACATGGTGGTGTCGCCTGATTTTCGATTTTGGATAACGATCTTGTCACAGATCAGGTGTTGTTATTCAAGCCGGAGTCGATATCGGAAGGGCTCAACATTTTGCTTGCCCTCCAGACCTGTGTAAAAGTAGCTACTCATATATGCTTTCAATTCCTGTTTCGGAGATGAGGCCATTGGTGCATGCCGACCCCAGCTCTGACGATCGCTCTTCCCAGCCGCTTTCAAAGTGTCTTGTCTCCGGGCGCGCCCGCAGGGAGTCATGATGGCTGAGAATTTCACGATCATCGTCGCACTGCTTGAGAAGATCGGGATCGCAGCACTGATCGTGCTCGCCTACCGGATGATCCGCCATTCCCGCCGCGACCTGTTGTGGACAGGACCTGCTGTCGGCATCATCTTTGCCTTCGGGGCGGCGATCACCATGATTGACCCGGTGGTGATCAGCCCCGGTGTCATCGTTGATATCCGGACGATCATGGTCGCCCTGGCAGCCCTTTTTGGGGGTATCTGGGCGGCGGTCATCGCCTCAGCGGCAACGATTGCGCTGCGCATCTTTATCGGCGGAGCGGGTGTCGTTCCGGGCGTCGTGAGCATTCTCATCGCTGCGGTCGTCAGCCTTGTCTATGCGCGCGTCACGGGCGGGCGCAGGGACCTTCTCGGACTGACGATCCTTGGCGGTCTCATCTCGCTCAACTTTCTGGCCATCTTGCTTTTGCCGCGCGAGGCGCTCGTCGCCAGTGGGTTCAGTACCATGCCTGCGCTTTTCGCCCGCAACCTCTTCGGAACGGTGGTGCTGGGCCACCTGCTGGCGATGGAGGATTCACGCGAGGCGGAGTTTGCGCGCTTCAAGAGGGAGGCCGAGCGCGATCCGCTGACTGGCCTCAGCAATCGTCGCGTGCTCGACATGCTGGAGCACGACAAGAGCAAGCGGGTCGGGTCATACTTCTCGATCATCCTCTTCGATATCGATCAGTTCAAGCGGCTGAACGACACCTACGGCCACGATTTCGGCGATCGTGTGCTGGCTGAGGTCGCCGCCATCATCGCCAACCGGATGCGCGGCGGCGATCTGGTGGTGCGCTACGGCGGCGAGGAGATCTGCGTGGTCGTCGCCGAGAGCTTGGCCCGCAATACCATCCGGGTGGCGGAGGATATCCGCCAGCAGATCGAGAGCGCCGACTTTGAGGTCAATGGCAGGCATGTGACGGTAACCGTCAGCGCCGGCGTGGCGGAATCAAGTGCCGGCATGCCGAGCGTCTACAACGTGCTCAGAAAGGCCGACGAGGCGCTTTACGAGGCCAAGGGCGCGGGCCGCAACAACGTGCAACTCTATGGCGCGCGCGATCATCTGCCGGACGCCGGCATGTAGGCCGGCGGAACACGTGTCTCGACATAAGCGACAAACGAAAACCCCGGCGCCAGGCGCCGGGGTTTTCTTATACGGTGACGTGCAGGTCGATCAGATCGCGCCGCTGCCCCAGGGACCGTGATGGATATCGAGGCCGTCGAGGCGGTCGAAACCATGGGCTCCGAAGAAGTCGCGCTGTGCCTGGATCAGGTTCGCCGTGCCGCGGGCCTGACGATAGGCGTCGAAATAGGTCAGCGCCGAGGCAAGGCCCGGAACCGGAAGGCCGGCGGCGGTCGCAGCCGAAACGATGCGGCGAAGCGACGGCAGGCACTCGTTCACCATGGCGGCGAAGGCCGGGGTGACGATCAGATTGGCGACATCCGGGGTTTCGCTGAAGGCCTTGGTGATTTCATCCAGGAACTGCGAGCGGATGATGCAGCCGGCGCGCCAGATGCGGGCGATTTCCGGCATCGGCAGGTTCCAGCCATATTCTTCCGAGGCACCGGCCATGACGTCGAAGCCCTGCGCATAGGCGCCGATCTTGGCGGCGAACAGAGCCAGTTCGAGATCACGGTTCAGCCACGGGCCGGGCGCGATGCGGAAGTCGAGGTCTTCATGGTTGAAGAGCTTGGACGCTTCGGCGCGCTCGCCACGCATGGAGGAGAGGCAACGGGCCGCAACGGCGGCTTCCATGACGGTGGCGGGTACGGCTAGCTGCTGGGCTTCGATGACCGACCAGCGGCCGGTACCCTTCTGGCCGGCGGCGTCGACGATGACGTCGGGCATGTGCTTGCCGGTTTCCGGGTCGGTTGCGAGCAGGACCTTGGCGGTGATCTCGATCAGGAACGAGTTCAGGCGGCCATGATTCCATTCCTTGAAGACATGGGCAATCTCGGGTGCGCTCATGCCGACGCCGTCACGCAGGATGCCGTAGATTTCTGCGATCATCTGCATGTCGGCATATTCGATGCCGTTGTGGATGGTCTTGACGAAGTGGCCGGCGCCGTCTTCGCCGAGCCATGCGCAGCACGGATCTTCGGCATATTTCGCGGAGATCGAGGTCAGCACCTTCTCGACGCGCTTGTAGCTGTCCTCGGTGCCGCCGACCATGATCGACGGTCCGTGGCGGGCACCTTCCTCACCACCGGAAACACCCATGCCGATAAAGGTCAGGCCGGTGCCTTCCAGCTCCTTGAAGCGGCGGCGGGTATCGTGGAAGTTGGCATTGCCGGCGTCGATGATGATGTCGCCTTTGCCGAGATAGGGACGGAGCTTTTCGATTTCCTGGTCAACCGGCTCGCCGGCCTTGATCATGATGATGATCGGACGCGGCGGGCGGATCGCCGCAACGAAATCGGAGAGGGTTTCGGTCGGGACAATGTTGCCCTGCAGCTCGCCGGCATTGGCGTAGAAGCTGCGGGTCTTGTCCACGGTTCTGTTGTAAACGGCGATCTTGTTGCCCTTTTCGGCGATGTTCAGGGCCAGGTTCGAGCCCATGACACCGAGACCGATCAGTCCAATTTCTGCCTTTTCCACGGGAATACCTCCGATGCTTGATGGTGGCGCCTTTTGTGGCACCGCAACAGCCAAACGGCAAGTGCCGCGGTCTGAAAACAGTCCGTTTTCAGTCCGATGAGCCAAAACATCGTCAATCTGTCATGGTCGGCAGCGCCGCCTCAGGCCTCCGGCCGGCGCGGGACGAGGCCCGCGAAGTCGAAGAGTTTCGGGTCCAGGAGGTGGGACGGATTGGCGTTTGCAAGCGCCCGCAGCATCACGTCCTTGCGGCCCGGCATGCGCGCCTCCATCTCGCCGATCATCGCCTTCATGGCATTGCGCTGCAGCCCGTCCTGCGAGCCGCAGAGGTCGCAGGGAATGATCGGGAAGGCCATCGCCTCGGCAAAGCGGGCAAGATCGTCCTCGGCCGCATAGGCGAGCGGCCGCAGCACCATCAGATCGCCTTCGTCGTTCAACAGCTTGGGCGGCATGGTCGCAAGCTTGCCGCCGTGGAAAAGGTTCATGAAGAAGGTTTCGAGAATATCCTCGCGGTGGTGGCCAAGCACCAGCGCGTCGCAGCCTTCCTCGCGGGCGATGCGATAGAGATGGCCGCGCCTCAGCCGCGAACAGAGCGAGCAATAGGTGGCGCCCGCCGGAACCTTGTCGGTGACGATCGAATAGGTGTCGCGGTATTCGATGCGATGCGGCACGCCGATCTTCGTCAGATATTCGGGCAGTACATGCTTCGGGAAATTCGGCTGGCCCTGATCGAGATTGCAGGCAATCAGCTCCACCGGCAGCAGGCCGCGCCATTTCAGCTCCAGCAGGATGGCGAGCAGGCCATAGCTGTCCTTGCCGCCCGAAAGCGCCACCAGCCAGCGTTTCTGACCATCGAGCATCGAAAAATCGGCCATCGCCTGGCGCACCTGCCGCAGCAGCCGCTTGCGCAGCTTCTGGAACGACACGGAGGAGGGGGCGTCGGAGTACAGGGCGCGGAAGGGGCCATCCTCGGTGTCGAATTCGTCGGCAATGGTTTCGTTGAGGCTCATCGGCATCTCCAGAGGGGTCTCGGCAGTGCAATGCCGGTTCCGGTGGCGGGAATCAAGACCCTCATGGCCCGAATACCGACCAGCCCGTGCGGGTTGCCAGCATTTCGAGCGCTTCGGCGCCCAGCAGCGAATTGCCGATCTCGTTGAGCCCCGGCGACCAGACCGCGATCGAAGCCTTGCCCGGCGCGATCGCCAGAATGCCGCCGCCGACGCCGGACTTGCCCGGCAGGCCGACATGAAAGGCAAAATCGCCGGAGCCGTCATAATGTCCGCAGGTCAGCATCAGCGCATTGATGCGGCGGGAGCGGCGCGGCGAGACCACGGAGAAGCCGGTCAGCGGATTGGTGCCGCGATTGGCGAGGTAGATCCCGGCTCTGGAAAGCTGCGCGCAGCTCATCGACAGCGAGCACTGGTGGAAATAGACGCCCAGCACATGGTCGACGGGGTGCTTGATGTTGCGGAAGCCGCGCATGAAGTTGCCGAGCGCGTAGTTGCGGAAACCCGTCTCCTGCTCCGAACGGGCGACCTTCTCATCGATGTGGATCGAATTGTCGTCGGCGAGAAAGCGCATGAAGTGCACGAATTCACCGATTGCTTCCCGCGGCTTGTGGCCGGCAAGCACGATGTCGGTGACCACGATGGCGCCGGCATTGATGAAGGGGTTGCGCGGGATGCCGTGTTCGTGTTCGAGCTGGACGATCGAGTTGAAGGCCGAACCCGACGGTTCGCGCCCGACCCGGCGCCAGATGCCTTCGCCGATCTTGCCGAGCGCCAGCGTCAGCATGAAGACCTTGGAGATGCTCTGGATCGAAAAGCCGGTCTCCGCATCGCCGCTCGTGTAGGTCTTGCCGTTGACCGTCGTGATCGCGATGCCGAGCTGGTTCGGATCGACCTTGGCAAGTTCCGGAATATAGTCCGCGACCTTGCCCTCGCCACGCCGCGGCTCAAGCTCGCTGACGATACCATCGATGATTGCCTGCAGGTCCATGTGTCATCCTCGGTTGGCGGCATCATTGCAGCAAGTGCTTTGCGGTTCAAAGGTCGAATGTCGGAGCCCTCGGAAATACAAAAAGCCGCCCCAAGAGGCGGCTTTTCGCAAAGTCGATGGTCCGAACGATTAGCGCGAATAGAATTCGACGACCAGGTTCGGTTCCATGATGACCGGGTAGGGGATGTCGGCGAGAGCCGGGACCCGAACGTAGGTGGCGGTCATCTTGTTGTGGTCGGCTTCGATGTATTCTGGAACGTCGCGCTCGGCGAGCTGGGTCGCTTCGAGGACGCTGGCGAGCTGCTTGGAGCGCTCGCGGACTTCGATCACATCGCCTGCCTTGCAGAGGTAGGAGCCAATGTTGACCTTCACACCGTTGACCGTGACGTGGCCGTGGTTGACGAACTGACGCGCAGCGAAGACGGTCGGAACGAACTTGGCGCGGTAGACGATCGCGTCGAGGCGGCTTTCCAGCAGGCCGACCAGGTTTTCACCGGTGTCGCCCTTGCGGCGGTTGGCTTCCTCGAAGATCGCCAGGAACTGCTTTTCGCGCAGCTCGCCGTAATAGCCCTTCAGCTTCTGCTTGGCGCGCAGCTGCACACCGAAGTCGGAAAGCTTGCCCTTGCGGCGCTGACCGTGCTGGCCGGGGCCGTATTCGCGGCGGTTGACCGGGGACTTCGGACGGCCCCAGATGTTTTCGCCCATACGGCGGTCAATTTTATGCTTGGACGATTCGCGCTTGCTCATCGTATTTCCTTATAACAAACAAACATGAACCGGCTTGCGCCGGCCCGAAGGAAACACGCCCTCCTCTGGCTCCCTCCGAAGAGAGGCCTGACAGGTTTTCGCGGAAAAAAGCGCCCGGAAAACCACGGGACATGTCGGTGAAACACCAATCACTGTCAGTGTTGGCGCGGGGAATAGTCGGCTTTTTCCGAAAAGTCAACGGCTGTCGTGCTTTTGGCGACCCAGCCATGGACCTCGGCGGGGCCGCGTGGTTAAACCGTCCACGACGCTATTTCTCATGGGAGCCCCGCCAATGTCCATCACCCCCGAAACCATCGACGCCATTGCCGACATGATGCGGGAGGCTGCCCGCGTCGAGATCCTGCCGCGCTTCCGCCGGCTCGATGATGCTGATGTCGCGGAAAAGACCGAAGCGAGCGATCTGGTGACGGTGGCCGATACCGGGGCGGAGCGGATGCTCAAGGCGGGTATCGAGAAACTGCTGCCCGATGCGCTGTTCGTCGGCGAGGAGGGCGTGGCCGCCGACCCGTCGCTGCTGTCGAAGCTCAAGGACGCCGACCTCGCCGTCATCGTCGATCCGATCGACGGCACCTTCAATTTCGCCCACGGCATCTCCGCCTATGGCGTGATGGCCGCCGTGGTGAAGGGCGGGGAGACCGTCGCCGGGCTGATCTACGATCCGATGGGGGATGATTTCATGATCGCGGAGAAGGGGGCCGGTGCCTTTCTGAAGCGTGCCGATGGCTCATCGAGCCGGATGACCGTTGCCGCGCCCGTTCCGCTTGCCGAAATGCTCGGAACGGCATCGGTCGCCTTCATGCCGCAGCAGCACCGCGCCGAGCTTCTCGCCAACACTGCAAAGGTCCGCTACGCCGCGAGCTATCGTTGCGCCGCCGTCGAATACCGCGCCTTCGCCGCCGGCGGCCTGCATTTCTTCACCTATTTCAAGCTGATGCCCTGGGACCATCTGGCGGGCGTGCTGATCGGTCAGGAAGCGGGCGGCCACATCGCCCGCTACGACGGCTCGCCCTACCGGCCGCAGCACCTCGACGGCGGCATCCTCGGTGCGCCGGACAAGGAAAGCTGGGAGGAACTGAGGGCGAAGGTCTTCACGATCTGACCGTCCCAGGCGCGCTGACCGCTTCAAGATAGGATCGGCACATCAGCACCAGTTGCCCGCGCAATGCCATGGTCGCGTCGTCGTCGAGATTGCGCTCGAAAGCGTTGCGAACCGCACCGAAAACCATGGTGACGAGGGTGAGGTTGACGCTGGCGATATCTTCGAAGTCTGCGTCGCAGGCGCTGGCCAGCATCGCCGTGGTGGCTGCGTCCGCCCTTGCGGCAAAATCGGCAAGCAGCCCTTCATTGTCGAGTTCGACGACCGACCGGTAGAGGGCGCGGGTGACGTCCGCACGTTCGGTCTTGGCCCGCCAGTAGGTGTCGATCAGCGCTTCGGCCATGTCGCCGATGGTAGCGCCGTGCCGTGACCGGCAGCTTGCCTCGATCTTTTCCGCGAGCGTTTCCAGATAGCGAGCGTTGAGGGCATAGATCAGCGCCTGCTTGTGCGGAAAATACTGGTACATGGTCCCGACCGATACGCCGGCGCGCTCTGCCACGCGCGTGGTCGTCAGCCGGTGTGGACCGTCGCGCAGCAAAAGCTGAATGGTGGCCTCGAAAATCGCATCCACCGTCGCTTCGGCGCGTGCCTGACGTGGTGTTTTTCGGGGTGCGAGAGCGGATGGCGTGGGCGTGGGCAAATGCGAATCCTAAAACTGAATGATCCTTCATATATTTGCTGAAAGCCGAACAGCAAAGAAAGGATTTTCAGTCATGGACAAGAATCGCATCGCACTGGTGACGGGTGCCAACAAGGGTATAGGTCTGGAGATCGCCCGCCAGCTCGGAGCGGCCGGCATCGTCGTCATCCTCGGCGCCAGGGATGCAAGGCGGGGGCAGACGGCCGTTGATGAACTCATTGCGCAAGGTCTGTCGGTCAGCTTCGTGCAGCTCGACCTGAATGATCTGGCCAGTGTGGAGCGGGCAGCGCAGGCGATCGCGGACAGGCACGGCCGGCTCGATATTCTGGTGAACAATGCCGGTATTTTCGATCCCATCGACGGCCCGCCCGGCAGCGCTTCGCTTGAGGCCGTGCGCCGGGTGATGGAGACGAATTTCATCGGAACGCTTGCCGTAACCCAGGCGATGCTGCCGCTGTTGCGGGCTGCCCCGTCTGCCAGGATCATCAACCTTTCGAGTTCGCTGGGCTCGCTTGCGCTCAATGGCGATCCTTCCTCGCCGTATTACTCGGCTCGGTATATCGGCTACAATGCCTCCAAG
Source organism: Martelella endophytica (assembly GCF_000960975.1). NCBI lineage: Bacteria > Pseudomonadati > Pseudomonadota > Alphaproteobacteria > Hyphomicrobiales > Aurantimonadaceae > Martelella > Martelella endophytica. Next base: position 2,938,166 of record NZ_CP010803.1, read on the forward strand.
GCCGCGCTCAACATGCTGACGGTTCAGCTGAATGAGGAACTGCGCGGAACGGGGATCGCGGTGAACTCGGTCAGCCCCGGCTTCGTCAAGACCGACCTCACCGGCTATGGAACGATGACGCCGGAGGAGGGGGCGCGGCTGCCGGTTCACTATGCGCTCGATGGAACTGGCTCGGGACGCTTTGTCGAGCCGGATGGCGTCACGCCCTGGTAGCCGGCGGGCTTGCTCCGAGGTCGCCAGCAATCCTCCGGTCGGGGGCTTGTCATTTACGTTGATATCAACTTAAATGGTCAGCGAAACCTGGAGGAGCAGACCATGACCGAAGAACTTGTCCCCGCCGCAGATCTTGTCGCCCGCAACAAGGCACAGTTTCCGAATGAGAGCGATGCCTATCGCGCTGCTCGCAACGCGCTTCTTCAAAAGGAGATCGAGTTGCGACGGCAGATCGAGGCGGTGGCCGGGATGCGCCGCAGCCTGCCCCCAGGAGGGGCGGTGGAGCGTGCGTACCGGTTCGTCGGACCTGAGGGACCGGTGACGCTTGCAGACCTCTTCGGCGACAAGGATACGCTTGTCATCTACTCCTTCATGTACGGTCCGCAGCGCAAGGCGCCGTTCCCTATGTGCACGTCGATGATCGGCACATGGGAGGGCAAGATCGAGGATATGCGGCAGCGTGTTGCCGTGGCGGTGACGGCCCGTTCGCCCATCGAGCGGCTTCTGCAGTGGAAGATCGATCGCGGCTGGAAGCAGATTCCTTTCTACTCCGATAGCGATGGCAATTTCACCCGCGATTATGTCAGCGCCGAAGACGCCGACATGCCGGGCTATACCGTCTTCACCCGAAAGGACGGCGTCATCCGCCATTTCTGGAGCGAGGAGATCGGCTTCGACATGGCAGATCCGGGGCAGGATCCGCGTGGCGCCGTCGAGCAGGATGCGCTGTGGCTGCTGCTCGATACCACCCCGGACGGCCGCGGCACGGACTGGTATCCGAGCCTGCACTACGACAAGTGAGCGCCGCTTTAAACGGTTGAAGCGAAGCTGGCCTTGCAAATATCGGATTTCATTCATCTTCAGGCTTTACAGCGCCGGTGTTCCTGTCGCATCTCTGTCGCAGAGTTCATGCACAGTTTCGCTCTGTCGATGAAAGGGATCCGATGTCGCATCAAAAGGTCGCAATGCTCACCGCAGGGGGCCTCGCGCCCTGCCTGTCCTCCGCTGTCGGCGGGCTCATCGAGCGCTATTCGGATATCGCCCCCTATACCGAAATCATCGCCTACCGCTCCGGCTATGCCGGTCTCCTGACCGGCGACAGCATCGCCATCACGCCGGCCATCCGTGAAAAGGCCTCGCTGCTGCACAAGTTCGGCGGCTCGCCGATCGGCAACAGCCGGGTGAAACTCACCAACCGGGCTGACGCCGAAAAGCGTGGGCTGGTGAAGCCCGGCGAGGACCCGCTGAAGGTCGCTGCCGAGCAGCTGACGAAGGACGGCATCACCATCCTGCACACGATTGGCGGCGACGATACCAACACCACCGCGGCCGATCTCGCGGCCTATCTGAAGAACAATGGCTATGACCTCACCGTCGTCGGCCTGCCGAAGACTGTCGACAACGACGTGAAGCCGATCCGCCAGACGCTCGGCGCCTGGACAGCCGCCGAATATGGCGCCGCCTTCTTCGACAATATCTCAAACGAGCAGTCGGCGGCGCCGCGCACGCTGATCATCCATGAGGTGATGGGGCGCAATTGCGGCTGGCTGACGGCCGCCACCGCGCGCGCCTATCTCGCCCGTATCAAGCCGATCGAATATGTCGAAGGCATGCTGATGAATCCGGAGTTGAAGACGATCGACGGCGTCTACCTGCCGGAAATGGCCTTCGACCTCGAAGCCGAATCGGCGCGGCTGAAAGAGGTGATGGACACGAATGGCTCCGTGTCGCTGTTCGTCTCCGAGGGGGCCTGCCTGAACGCGATCGTCGCCGAACGCGAGGCCGCCGGTGCCGAGATCGCTCGCGATGCTTTCGGCCACGTCAAGCTTGACACGATCAATGTGGGCAACTGGTTTGCCAAGCAGTTTGCCGACCTGCTCGGTGCCGAGCGCGCCATGGTGCAGAAGTCGGGCTATTATGCCCGCTCGGCGCCGGCGAATGGCGATGACCTGCGCCTCATCCACTCGATGGTCGACCTTGCCGTCGAAAGCGCGCTTGACGGCGTCTCCGGTGTGACCGGCCACGATGTCGAGCGCAACGGCCAGCTTCGCACGATCGAGTTCGATCGCATCAAGGGCGGCGGTCATTTCGACCTTTCCACGCCGTGGTTTGCGACGGTGATGGAGGAAATCGGCCAGCAATTCTCCGCCGCCGATTGACCTTTGCCGCCGCTAGCGCTTTTAATAGCGGATGCGGATGGAGGAAAAAGCGTGACAATCGAAACAGCAGCGGCTTATGCCGCGCTGGTTTTTTTCGTGTTTTCAATGCCTTCGGAGCGAATGCTGGAGTTTTCCGCGTGGCGGTTCCAGAAGGGCTTCGGGGCGAGCCTTGCTCTGGGCCTGTCGATTTTCGTGGTCCGGGCGGCGTTTTTCGGGCTCGCGCTCGCCGCAGCGATGTTCTTCGTCCGCGCCATGCCTGACGGGCTGGCCCTGGCGCGGGGCGCTGCGATGGTGTTCCTGGCTCTGACCTTGCTGCGGCAGGCCCTGCGCCTGCGCCAGCCGTTTCGGCTTGCCGACAACGACAACCTGCCCGGCAACACTTTCGCAACCCGTTTCTGGCACGGCCTGCGGTCGCATTTCCGCCCGTCCTTCGAGCTTGCGCTCGCCGCGGCGATGGTGATCTTCTTTGTCTCGCCTTCGGCGGTGACGGTATTTGCCGCCGAGCAACTGGCGATCGCACATGGTGCGGCGAGCCTGCTTTCGCTTCTCGTCTATGCCGTCTTCTCGCGCCCGGTGCTCGCAAGGCTAGACCGGCGGCTCGGGACGGCACGGCGGGCCCGTGTGGCGCGGCTTCTCTCTTCGGGCCTGCCGCGGGTTTCAGCGCGTTTTCGCCAGGATGCTGCCTGAAACTGCCTGTGAATTGCCACGCTCCCGTCATCAAAATTTAGCAGAATGCCTTTAACGCAGGGGTTCAACAGACGCGGCAATGCGCCGCAGAAGGGGCCCCGGATGAGCGCGATCGCAGAGCAGAATGGCGGAAACCGGCTGAAGACAGCCTTGCTGCAGCACCGGGCGCTGACGAAGGAGGGATTGTCCGAACGGCTGTTCGGCCTGATGTTCTCCGGCCTCGTCTATCCGCAGATCTGGGAGGACCCGGATGTCGATATGGCCGCGATGGAGCTTGGTCCCGGCCACAGCGTGGTCACCATCGGTTCCGGCGGCTGCAACGTTCTCGCCTATCTGACGCGGGCACCCGAACATATCGATGTCGTCGACCTCAATACCCATCACATTGCGCTCAACAGGCTCAAGCTTGCCGCCTTCCGTCATCTGCCCGATCACGCAGCCGTCCTGCGATTGTTTGGCAATGGCGAGAAGGGCGCGACGAGCGATTACGACCGGCTGATCGCGCCTCACCTAGACACGGAAACCCGCCGCTACTGGGAGGGGCGCGACAGCCTCGGCCGCCGGCGCATCACCGTGTTCGAGCGCAATATCTACCGCACCGGCCTTCTCGGCCATTTCATCGGCGCCGGTCACATGGTGGCGCGCCTGCATGGGGTCAATATCTCCGAGCTCACCGAAGCGAAGTCGCTGCGCGAGCAGCGCCACTTCTTCGAGGAGAAGATCGCGCCGCTGTTCGACAAGCCGCTGATCCGCTGGACGACATCCCGCAAGTCCTCGCTCTTCGGACTCGGCATTCCGCCACGCCAATATGACGAACTGGCGAGCGCCAGCGAGGATGGCACTCTGGCATCGGTGCTGCGCCAGCGGCTTGAAAAGCTTGCCTGTCACTTTCCGCTGAAGGACAATTACTTTGCCTGGCAGGCCTTTGCCCGCGCCTATCCGGACGATGGACCGGTGCCGACCTATCTGCAGGCCGAAGCTTTCCCGCTGATCCGCGACAATGCCAAGCGGGCGACGGTGCATCACGCGAGCTTCACCGAGCTGCTCTCAGGCAAGGATGACGAGAGCGTCGATCGCTACGTGTTGCTCGATGCCCAGGACTGGATGAATGATGACCAGCTCAACGCGCTGTGGAGCGAAATGACCCGCACGGCCCGTGAGGGCGCCCGCGTCATCTTCCGAACGGCGGCGGAGGGGAGCGTCGTCGAGGGGCGCCTGCAGGCCGAAACGGCCGGGGGCTGGCGCTATCTCGCCGACACCTCACGCGAGCTCGGCCTGCTCGATCGCTCGGCCATCTATGGCGGCTTCCACATCTATGAACGGCTCTGACATGACGGATGCCCATGCTGACGCCATGGACGCGATGTACCGCTACCAACGGCATATCTATGACCTGACCCGCAAATACTATCTGTTCGGCCGCGACGGACTGATTGCGGGGCTCGACGTTCCACCCGGTGGCTCGCTGCTCGAGGTCGCCTGCGGTACCGGGCGGAACCTGAAGAAGGCGGAAGCGCTCTATCCGGAAGCGCGGCTCTACGGCTTTGACATTTCCGAAGAAATGCTGGCGTCGGCGCGCGGCAATTTTCGCAATGACGCTGCCAGTTTCATCGCCGCCGATGCCTGCCGCTTCAAGGCCTCCGATTTCGGCGCCGAAGGCTTCGACCGCATCATGATTTCCTATGCGCTCTCGATGATCCCCGATTGGCGTCGGGCCGTTGTCGCCGCGCTCGATGCGCTCCTGCCGGAGGGGCAGTTGCATGTCGTGGACTTCGGACAGCAGGAAAAGCTGCCACGCGCCTTCCGCGTCGTCCTGCGCGCCTGGCTCGCGCGGTTCCACGTTCATCCCCGGGCGGAGATGATGGCGGTTCTGGCGGAAGAGGCCGGCGCCCGCGGCATGACGCTGGCCTTCCACTCCGTCGGCGGCGGCTATGCCTGGTACGCGGTTCTGCGGCGGCAATAGTTCGGGCCGGCACATGCAGAAATGAAAAAGGCGCCCCGCGAGGCGCCTTTCGTGTTTCAGACCTCGGGATTGTGAGGCTGGAACAGCTTTCCCTTCTCCGCGATCAATGTGAGGCCGAGGGCGACCACGGCGAAGATGAAGAAGCCGGTGATCATCGGCGTTGTCGTGCCGTTGAAGGAGAGGCCGATCGTGGCGCCGAGAAGGGCGGAGCCGGCGGTGCTGGCAAAGCCGAGGATCGAGGATGCTGCGCCTGCGACATGGCCGAGCGGCTCCATCGCCAGCGCGTTGAAGTTCGGGCCGATCCAGCCGAACTGGAACCAGGCGATCAGAAACAGGCCATAGAACACCCAGAACGGCATGATGCCGTTGGTGGCAAGGTCGATGACCAGCCAGATACCGTTGGTCACGGTGAAGCCGATCAGTGCGCCGTGCGACAGTCGTCGCATGCCGATCCTTCCGACGATCCGCGAATTGATCAGCGAGGAGCAGGCCATGATGATGCCGACGCCGGCGAAGGCGACCGGAAACAGCGTTCCGAGATTGAAAACCTCGACGTACACCTGCTGGGCAGAGGTCACGAAGCCGAAGATGCAGGCCATGATGAAAGTGGTGCCGAGCGTGTAGAACAGCGCCAGGCGGTTGCTCAGGACAACATGGAACGAGTGAACGATCGCCTTCGGCGTCAGCTCGACACGGTCTTCGGAATGCTGGGTTTCCGGCAGACGGAAGATGACCCAGAAGAAATTGCAGAATGCTGCAAGCCCGAGGAAGGCGAAGACGAGATGCCATTCGCCGGCCAGCATGATGGTCTGGCCGATGGAGGGTGCGATCACCGGAATGATCATGAACACCATCATGATCAGCGACATGATCTCGGCCATCTTGCGGCCACCGTAAAGGTCGCGCACGATCGCGACAGAGATGACCCGGGTCGCAGCAGCGCCGAGGCCCTGGAAGAACCGCACCGCCAGCATCAGCGTGAAGCTGGGCACGAAGACGCAACAGACGGCGCCGATGAAATAGATGACGAGACCCACCAACAGCGGCTTCTTGCGGCCGTAGCGGTCCGCAATCGGGCCATAGGCGAGCTGCGCGATGCCGAAGCCCAGCACGTAGGACGTGATGATGAACTGGTGTTCGTTATCCGACTGGACACCAAGGCTTGCCCCGATCTCCTTGAGCCCCGGCAGCATGATGTCGATGGCGAGAGCATTCAGCGCCATCAGCGCCGCCATCATCGCCACCAGCTCCCACTTTCCGGGAGCGCGGCGGACGAGCGGCGCCGTCGTGTGTAATGTATCTGTCACAATTTAAATCCTGAAAGCAAAAGAAGGCGCTGCAATGCAGCGCCTGTGTCCCACCTTAACGGTATCGTCATCTGGCGGGCGCATATGGCGCGCCCGACCCCAAAACTGCTGTCGGTTTCCGGAAGGGCCTTAAGCCGCGCCGCGCACCGTCACGCCTTTTGCGGTGAGATGATCCTGCAGTTCGCCCGCCTGGAACATCTCGCGCACGATGTCGCAACCGCCCACGAATTCGCCCTTCACATAAAGCTGCGGGATCGTCGGCCAGTTGGAAAAGTCCTTGATGCCCTGGCGCAGGTCCGCGTCGGCAAGCACGTTGACGCCTTTGTATTCGACGCCGAGATAATCGAGAATCTGAACCACCTGGCCGGAGAAACCGCACTGCGGAAACTGCGGGGTGCCCTTCATGAAGAGAACGACATCGTTGTTGTCGACTTCGTTCTGGATCGAGGTATGAGCATCAGTCATGTGCAATCCTTTCACATACGGGTCAAGGCCGTAGCGTTATTTGCATTCAGCATATAATTGATCGTTTGACATACGCCAAGCCCTCTTGGCGCATGAATTGCCTTTCGGCCTATTGCGGAACCGAGGTCTGCAGGGCGAGCGCGTGGAGCACACCGCCCATATTGCCCTTCAGCGCATCATAGACCATCTGGTGCTGCTGCACCCGGGTTTTTCCGCGAAAGCTTTCCGAGACGACTTCGGCGGCAAAGTGATCGCCGTCGCCGGCCAGATCCCTGATCTTGACCGTGGCATCCGGGATGGCGGCCTTGATCATGTCTTCGATTTCGCCAGCATTCATCGCCATGTTCAGTGCTCCTCGCTTGCTGCCGGTTCTTTTGCCGGTTGGCCGGATGCGGCCATGTATTCAGGGAACCACATTTCGTGGGCGGTACGCAACTCCTCAACGGAAACGCTGACGAGCGCGTCGATCACAAGCGTGTCACCCGCAACCTTGCCGAGCCGGCGGAACGGGATGCCGAAGCCCTCGGCCGAGGCGCACACGAAGTTGCCGTACTCGGCCGGCACGGTGATGACATAGCGCGCCTGATCCTCGCCGAAGAGAAGTGCGTGCGGCAGGCCGCGGGCGGGCTCGAGGCTGAGGTTCATGCCCGCGCCGGCAGACATGCACATTTCCGCGAGCGCGACGATGAGACCGCCACCGGAAATGTCGTGGCAGGCGGTCACCTGGCCATTGGTGATTGCCGAGCGGATGAAATTGCCGTTGCGGCGCTCGACATAGAGGTCCACCGCCGGGGCGGGGCCATCGAGGCTGCCGAGCACTTCGCGCATATAAACCGAGGCGCCGAGATGGTCGCCGTCATTGCCGATCAGAATCACGTGGTCGCCTTTGGAGAAGGAGCCGATGCGGGCCATCTTCCGCCAGTCGGAAATCAGGCCGACACCGCCGATCGTGGGCGTCGGCAGGATCGCCTCGCCATTGGTCTCGTTATAGAGCGAGACATTGCCCGAGACGATCGGGAAATCGAGCGCGCGGCAGGCTTCGCCAATACCCTCGATCGCCTTGACGAACTGGCCCATGATGTCCGGCTTTTCCGGATTGCCGAAATTGAGGTTGTCGGTCGCTGCCAGCGGCTCGGCGCCGGTCGCGATGATATTGCGCCAGCACTCGGCCACCGCCTGCTTGCCACCCTCGAACGGGTCGGCCTCGACATAATGCGGGGTAACATCGCAGGAGAAGGCCAGCGCCTTGGTCGGATGCCCCTCGACCCGGATGACGCCGGCATCGCCGCCTGGCCGCTGCAGCGAATTGCCCTGGATGATCGTGTCGTACTGCTCGTAGACCCAGCGGCGGCTCGAATGATTCGGCCCGCCAAGTATGGCAAGCAGCGCCGCCTTGTAGTCCTCGGGCGCCGCGATCAGGTGCGAGGGGAGCTCGCCGCGCGTGTCCGGCTCGCGCCAGGGGCGGTCATATTCCGGCGCCTGGTCGCCGAGGTCCTTGATCGGCAGGTCTGCGACTTCCTCGTTGTTGTGGAAGACGCGGAAGCGCAGGTCGTCGGTGGTCTTGCCGACGATCGCGAAATCGAGGCCCCATTTGCGGAAGATCGCCTCGGCGACCTCTTCCTTCTCGGGGTCGAGCACCATCAGCATGCGTTCCTGGCTTTCCGAGAGCATCATCTCGTAGGCCGTCATGTTTTCTTCGCGCACCGGTACCTTGTTGAGGTCGAGTTCGATGCCGAGGTCACCCTTGGCGCCCATTTCGACGGCCGAGCAGGTGAGGCCGGCAGCACCCATGTCCTGGATCGCGATCACAGCGCCGGTTTTCATCAACTCCATGCAGGCTTCGAGCAGGCATTTCTCGGTGAAGGGGTCGCCGACCTGCACGGTCGGGCGCTTCTCCTCGATGTCCTCGTCGAATTCGGCGGATGCCATGGTGGCGCCGCCGACGCCATCGCGGCCGGTCTTGGCGCCAAGATAGACGACCGGCAGGCCAACGCCCTGGGCCTCGGAATAGAAGATCGCATCACTGCGGGCGATGCCCGCGGCAAAGGCGTTGACCAGATTGTTGCCGTTGTAGCGGGCGTCGAATTCGACCTCGCCGCCGACGGTCGGGACGCCGAAGGAGTTGCCGTAGCCGCCGACGCCGGCAACGACGCCGGAGACGAGGTGGCGGGTCTTCGGATGATCCGGGGCGCCGAAACGCAGCGCATTCATCGCGGCGACGGGCCGTGCGCCCATGGTGAAGATATCGCGCAAAATGCCGCCGACACCGGTCGCGGCGCCCTGATAGGGCTCGATGTAGGACGGATGGTTGTGGCTTTCCATCTTGAAGACGACGCAGTCGCCATCGTCGATATCAACGACACCGGCGTTTTCGCCAGGACCCTGGATAACCCGGCGCCCCGTGGTCGGCAGCGTTCTCAGCCAGCGCTTGGAGGATTTGTAGGAGCAGTGTTCGTTCCACATCGCCGAGAAGATGCCGAGCTCGGTGAAGCTCGGCTCGCGGCCGATGAGCGACAGAATCCGCTCGTATTCATCCGGCTTCAGCCCGTGGGCCGCGACGAGTTCGGGGGTTATGGCCTGGCTGTTGGAAAGGGTCATGAGACGTGAGCATCCCGCTTTGGTTTCAGACGATCTTCGCGTTTTGCGCCTTCATTAGCCGAAGTTGCAATGCGAAGCGACAATGTTTTTACCGTTTTCCCGTGCCGGCGGTGGCCTTAGCCACGCCAGTACATCGGCATCAGGATCACGACGATGGTGAGGATTTCCAGTCGGCCGAGCAGCATCATCAGCGACAGCAGATAGAGCTCGGGGTCCGCGAAGGACGAAAAATTGCCTGCCGGACCGATGATGTCTCCAAGACCAGGGCCGACATTCGAAAGCGCCGTCAGCACAGCCGTCGTGGCGGTGACGATGTCATAGCCAAGGGCGGCGAGGGCGACGCTGCCGACAGCCCAGAGCAGGATATAGGCGCTGAAGAACATCGACACGGCACGCTGGGTCTCCGGATCGACGGTGAGCTGGCCGTAGCGGATCGAATAGACGGCATTCGGATAGATCAGTTTCTTCATGCCTGTCTTCAACATGTTGAACAGGATGAGGAAACGATAGGCCTTGATGCCGCCCGCCGTCGAACCCGAGCAGCCACCCATGAAGGTGAGAAAGAACACCAGGACAACGGCAAAGCTGCCCCAGAGCGTGTAGTCGGTGCTGGCATAGCCGGTCGTCGACAGGATCGACGAGACGTTGAAGAAGGATTCCGACAGCGCCATCGGGAACGTCATCTCGCCATTGAGGCTGATGTAGAGCGCAAGCGCGAAGACGGCGATGCCGAGGTAGCCGAGAAACAGCATGATCTGCGGATCGCGCAGTGTGTCGAGGCGGCCGCGAACGATGAACAGGATCAGGATCGAGAAGGGCAAGCTGCAGATGGTCATGAAGAAGCCGGCGATCCACAGCAGCCGCGTGTCGTGAAAGTAGCCGAACGACGCATCATGGGTGGAAAAGCCGCCGGTCGCGACCGTTGTCAGTGCATGGTTGACCGCATCGAAATGCGACATGCCGCTGGTGCCGTAGCCGATGGCGCAGAGCACGGTGATGCCGACATAGATCGCCAGGAAGGCGCGCGTGAAGCTTGCCATGCGCGCGAACGGCTTGTCGCCGGTATCGGATGATTCCATCTTGAAGAACGCCATGCCGCCGATCCTGAGGAACGGCAGGATGAACAGGCCGAGAGCGACAATGCCGATGCCGCCCATCCATTGCAGCAGCGAACGCCAGATCAGCAGGCCGGGGGCGGCGTGATCGAGGCCGGTCAGCACCGTTGAGCCGGTCGTGGTGATCGCCGAGACGCTTTCGAACAGCGCCTGCGCGAAGGAAAGGTCGGCCCGTGCGAGATAGATCGGAACAGCGCCGACGACCGCGAAGGTGACCCACAGCAGGTTGACCAGGAAGAAGCCGAGGCGGCGGCTGAAGGGCGGAGGATTGCCGCGCATGGCAACCGCGGTGACGCCGCTGATGCCGCCCACCATGATGCCGCAGACGGCAAAAACTTCCCAGTCCTTGTTGTTGTAATAGAGGTCTGCCATCGCCGGAACGAACATGGCGGCGGCAAGATAGAGCCCGCAAATTGCCGCTATATAGAAGGCAGATCGCAGAAGCGTGGCGTTCAAAGGGCAGGTTCCCTGTCAGATTCTTTCAGGCATCCGGGCTTTTTCACCACCCGCTTGATATGCCATAGCGGTGATGTCCGACAAACTCAATGGGAAGCATGAGAATGGATGAGGCCGTAAGACGATCCGAGGTGGCGCTCCGGGACCTGTTCGAGCCGACGCCGCTGCAGCGCAACGTGCATCTGAGCACGCTCTTCGACGCCGATATCTATCTGAAGCGGGAAGATCTGACGCCGGTGCGCTCCTACAAGCTGCGCGGCGCCTTCAATTTCATGCGCAAGCATCTGGAAACGGGCGGCCGCGACAAGGTTTTCGCCTGCGCATCCGCCGGCAACCACGCGCAGGGCTTTGCCTTCTGCTGCAAGCACTTCGGCGTTGAGGGCGTGGTCTTCATGCCGGTGACGACGCCGCAGCAGAAGATCGACAAGACCCGCACCTTCGGCGAAGGTCATATCCGCATCGAGCTCGTCGGCGACATCTTTGATGTCTGCTACGACGCTGCCCGCCGCTTCGTGGCGGAAAACGGCGGCGTCATGGTGCCGCCCTTCGATCATGTGGACATCATCGAGGGGCAGGCGACGATCGCCGCCGAGATCGAGGCCGCCTGGCCGGAGCCGGGGGAGCTGCCGGACATGGTGGTTCTGCCGGTCGGCGGCGGCGGCCTTGCGGCCGGTATCACCGGTTATTTCGCCGGGCGGATGCCGGATGACGCCTTCATCTTTGCCGAACCCGCCGGCGCGCCGAGCCTGAAGCGCTCGCTGGAAGCGGGGCAGGTGGTGACCCTCGACGAGGTCGACAATTTCGTCGATGGCGCCGCAGTCGCCAGGATCGGCGACGCGAATTTCGCCGCTCTTGAGCGCTTTCCGGCCGAGCAGGTGATTCTGGTCAAGGAAAACGCCCTCTGCGTGACGATGACGGAGATGCTCAATGTCGAGGGCGTGGTGCTGGAGCCGGCCGGCGCGCTGGCGCTCACCGCGCTGCGGGGGCTGCCCGCGACATCGATACGCGGCAAGAAGATCGTGATCCTGGTGTCCGGCGGCAATTTCGATTTCGACCGCCTGCCGGATGTCAAGGAACGGGCAATGCGGCATCTGGGGCTCAAGAAGTATCTCATCCTGCGGCTGCCGCAGCGGCCGGGCGCGCTGAAGGATTTCCTCGGGCTTCTCGGTCCGGAGGACGATATCGCGCGGTTCGAATATCTGAAGAAGTCGGCGCGCAACTTCGGCTCCATTCTGATCGGCATCGAGACGGCGCGGCCTGAAAATTTCAACACGCTGTTCGACAAGATCAATGCAGGCGGGCTGAAATACCAGGACATTACCGAAAACGAGATTCTCGCGAATCTGATCATCTGAGGCCCGGAACGCGGTTCGAGCGTTTGAGGGCCGGTGTCCGGAGGCTGGCGTGCGCGCTGGCGATCGGATAAGAAGGACAAAAAGGGAGTTTATTCACATGGCATCGTTTTTCTCGAAGATCGGTTCACTGTTTTCCGGCGGCGGCAACGCGGCCGGCCAGGAAAACGAACAGGCCGTGCAATCGATCGTGCATGAGGAATGCATCATCTTCGCCGAGCCGGTGAAGGAGGGCACGCAGTATCGTCTGCAGGGCCGGATCGAGAAGGAAGTCGACGGCGAAACGATGACCCGCACCTTCATCCGCGCCGACCTGTTCGCATCCCAGGACGAAGCGATCGAATGGAGCCTGAAGAAGGGCAAGCAGATCATCGACCAGAACGGTCGCTCGCTGTTTTCTGACGGTGAGAAGAACCGTACGGCCTGAGCGCGGGCCGGGCGTCGAGCAGAGGGCCGCTTACGGGCGGTCTTCGCCGGTGCCTGTGCTAACGGGGTCAGGAAAAGCGGGAAAGAGGCCCTGCCGGCGCGAGAGCGCCGTTGATATCTGCCTCGCTGTCGTTGCGCGTCAGTAATAGAACACGAGCAGGTAGCTGGTCAGGATCGCGATTCCGACCAGGGATATCCAGACGGGCATGTTGTAGGGCGTCGCCGCTGCGGCAGGACGGTTGTCAGGCTTGTCTTCGCTAGCGCTATCATGTGTTTCAAGTGCCGAAAGACTATAGCTGCCGCATCGCCGGCAGACCACGCCGGTTCGCTGGATGTATTGGCATGCAATACACTTGTAGTGCGTCATAACAATTCTCCCCTTGACGCGAAGGTTACGCGCGAATCGGGGGACAATCAAGACTGACGGGGATGGCGGCGCTGCAGATTGGCCTGGCGGCGAGGTTTTTGCAGTTTTGGGGAAGAATGGTGGGCGATGAGAGGCTCGAACTCCCGACATCCTCGGTGTAAACGAGGCGCTCTACCAACTGAGCTAATCGCCCGCCCTGTCGGTGGTGGGTGAAATATGCGGATCGGACGGAAACCGCAAGAGGGTATTCGCCGATTTTCGAATTTTTTTTGACGGCTTCGGGAGAGGTGGGCAGGGGAGACTCGGTTTCTCTGCCGCATTGCCGAAATGCGCGCCCGGTCGCGAAGCCAACGTCCGTCGCAGGCTGAATGCGCAAAGAGGGTGAGGCAACCTCCTCTTATAGGGTGGTTCACAGTGCTCTTATTAAGAGGGGGCATCAGCGTATGGGAGGGCAGGCGGCTCGGTGGAGAGTCGGCTGCTGTTGCATATTGGGCTGCATCTGGTCGCCCGGCTGCGGTCGTCCTCTGCTGTGGGTGGAGTGAAAGGGAAGGGGCCGAGGTGTGGATTGTCCGTGTTTGCTGGGGTGCGGAGAGAGGGTGCTCCAAAAAAATCAGAAATGCGCGATATGCTGCTTGACAGTAGCGGGAGACCCCCTTAAACAGCCGCTCACGCCAGACAGACAAGCGCTCACGAAAACAAGCGCTTGCCCCTGAAACGGCCAAATGCGCGGGTGTAGCTCAGCTGGTTAGAGTGCCGGCCTGTCACGCCGGAGGTCGCGGGTTCGAGCCCCGTCACTCGCGCCATTTTCTCTCACGAAATCTTGATGTTGTCAGGCAGAGCTCAAGTGCCGTCTCGGGCGCTGAGTCGGATGACATTCTTGCCTGCCGAGGTGCGGTTGAGCCGCTGTGCGACGATCACGCGCGCGCCCTTCCTTGGCTGTGGGCATTGTCTCAGGCTCGCCAGATCTGACTTTCGCCATATGGCGGTCGTGCTTCGCCCGGCAATTGATGCATGATGGGGGTGGTGCCGCGACATGCGAAACCGCCTGGATGCGGTCATCGATCTCCGTGAAAGTTTGATGCAGCGCCACGAAATGAGGTGTGAATCTCTTGCGCGAGCGCGCCGGCTGCGCTAGTCACGACCCCGACATCTATCAATTTTCGGTCTCGCGGTTTATCCTCTGCGTGCGCTGACCCGGGCGCCTCCAAACGGCAAGGGTGATTTTTATGGCTGAGTTGCTCAGTTCCTACGTTCCAATCGTCATCTTCATCGCAATCTGTCTCATCATCGGGCTTGCCCTGATGATCGCGCCATTCGCGCTGGCCTTCAAAGCCCCCGATGCGGAAAAGCTTTCCGCCTATGAGTGCGGCTTCAACGCCTTTGACGATGCGCGCATGAAGTTCGACATCCGGTTCTATCTTGTGGCGATTCTCTTCATCATCTTCGATCTCGAAGTCGCTTTCCTGTTTCCATGGGCGGCGTCATTCGGCGATATCGGCTGGTTCGGTTTCTGGTCGATGATGGTATTCCTGGCCGTGCTGACCATCGGCTTCGTCTATGAATGGAAGAAAGGAGCACTGGAATGGGAGTGAGCACCAACGAGACCCTGGTTGCCCCCGTACCCCAGGGCATCGTCGATCCGCGGACCAACAAGCCTGTTGGCGCGGATGACCGATTCTTCGGAGAAATCAACAACGAGCTGGCCGACAAGGGCTTTCTGGTTACGTCGTCCGCCGCACTCATCAACTGGGCACGTACCGGTTCGCTGATGTGGATGCAGTTCGGCCTGGCCTGTTGCGCCGTCGAGATGATGCAGATGTCGATGCCGCGCTACGACTGTGAGCGCTTCGGCTTCGCCCCGCGTGCCTCGCCGCGCCAGTCGGATGTGATGATCGTCGCCGGCACGCTGACCAACAAGATGGCGCCGGCGCTGCGCAAGGTCTATGACCAGATGCCGGAGCCACGTTACGTCATCTCGATGGGCTCTTGTGCCAATGGTGGCGGCTATTACCACTATTCCTATTCGGTGGTGCGTGGCTGTGACCGAGTCGTCCCTGTCGATATCTATGTGCCGGGCTGTCCCCCGACGGCCGAGGCGCTGCTCTACGGCGTCCTGCTTCTGCAGAAGAAGATCCGCCGCACGGGCACGATCGAGCGATAGGGCGGGAGAGGAAAATGAGTGAAGTCTTGATCGAACTCGGCGCCCATATCCGGGAGGCCTGCGCAGGCGTCGAAGATGCCAGCGTCGAGCATGGTGAACTGACCGTGGTGACGACGCCGGAATCGGTGGTCGAGGTCGCCAAGTTCCTGCGTGATGACGGCCAGTGCGCCTTCGTCTGCATCATCGATGTATGCGGTGTCGACTGGCCGGCGCGCGAGAAGCGATTCGACGTGGTCTACCACCTGCTGTCGCCGACCCAGAACCTGCGCGTTCGCGTCAAGCTCGAGGCCGGCGAAGACGAGGTCGTTCCCTCGATCACACCGATCTTTCCCGGCGCCGACTGGTTCGAGCGCGAGACCTGGGACATGTACGGCATCCCGTTCAGCGGTCACCCCGACCTGCGTCGCATCCTCACCGATTACGGCTTCGAGGGGCATCCGCTCCGCAAGGATTTTCCGGTGACCGGCTTCGTCGAGCTGCGCTATGACGAGGAGGCAAAGCGGGTGATCTATGAGCCGGTCGAACTTCGCCAGGAGTTCCGCAGCTTCGACTTCCTCAGCCCCTGGGAAGGGCCGGAATACGTGCTGCCGGGCGACGAAAAGGCGAACGGCTGAGCCACCAACGAATTCAATGAGCGCGGAGCGCCTCGACCATGACTGAACACAACGTCCGCAACTTCACGATCAACTTCGGGCCTGAACACCCTTCGGCTCATGGTGTGTTGCGACTGGTGCTGGAACTCGACGGCGAAATCGTCGAGCGTGTCGACCCGCATATCGGTCTGCTTCACCGCGGAACCGAGAAGCTGATCGAAACCAAGACCTATCTTCAGGCCGTGCCTTATTTCGACCGGCTCGACTATGTTGCGCCGATGAATCAGGAGCACGCCTTCGCGCTTGCCGTGGAAAAGCTTCTCGATGTCGAGATCCCGATTCGCGGCCAGCTCATCCGGGTGCTGTTTTCCGAAATCGGCCGTGTCCTCAACCATCTTCTGAACGCCACCACGGCCGCCATGGACGTCGGCGCGCTGACGCCGCCGCTCTGGGGCTTCGAAGAGCGCGAGAAGCTGATGGTGTTCTACGAACGGGCCTGCGGCGCGCGCATGCATGCTGCCTATGTCCGGCCCGGCGGTGTTCATCAGGATCTTCCCCCAGAGCTGGTCGAGGATATCGGCAAGTGGTGTGAGCAGTTTCCTGCGAAGCTTGACGATATTGAGGCACTTCTGGCGGGTAACCGCATTTTCAAGCAGCGCAATGTCGATATCGGCGTGATCTCGCTCGAAGACGCCTTTGCCTGGGGTTTTTCCGGCGTGATGGTTCGCGGTTCGGGCGCTGCCTGGGATCTGCGTCGCGCGCAGCCCTATGAATGTTACTCCGACCTCGATTTCGATGTCGTCGTCGGCAAGAACGGCGATTGCTACGACCGCTGGGTCGTGCGCATCAACGAGATGCGCGAATCGGTGAAGATCATGAAGCAGTGCGTCGAGCGGCTGCTGGGCGATGCCAAGGTCGGCCCGTTCAATTCCATGGACGGCAAGGTCGTGCCGCCGAAGCGGGCGCAGATGAAGCGCTCGATGGAAGCGCTGATCCACCACTTCAAGCTCTATACCGAAGGTTACCACGTTCCCGAGGGTGAGGTTTACGCCTCCGTCGAGGCGCCCAAGGGCGAGTTCGGCGTCTATCTCGTGTCCGATGGCACCAACAAGCCTTATCGCTGCAAGATCCGCGCCCCGGGCTTTGCGCATCTTTCGGCGATGGACTTCATGTCGAAGGGCCATCAATTGGCCGACGTCACCGCCATCATCGGTACGCTCGACATCGTGTTCGGCGAGGTGGACCGGTGATAGCTGGCGTCCGAAAAATAGCAGAAATGGTTTCCGACTGTCGCGAGCCGGCTGAAGGCCGGCAGCGGGATGTTTCGGAAATCGTGATGACAACCTCCGAAGAGGTGTGAGAGAGCATGTCCGTTCGTCGATTAGCCGATGAGAATGTCCAGCCGGCCGCGTTTGCGTTTTCCGATGAGAACGCCCGCTGGGCCGAAGCCACGATCCGGAAATACCCCGAAGGGCGTCAGCAGTCCGCAGTCATTCCGCTTCTGATGCGGGCGCAGGACCAGGACGGCTGGGTGACGCGCGCGGCGATCGAGAAGGTTGCCGAGATGCTGTCGATGCCGCTCATCCGCGTGCTCGAGATCGCGACCTTCTATACCCAGTTCCAGCTGAAGCCGGTCGGCACGCGTGCCCATATTCAGGTCTGCGGCACGACGCCCTGTATGCTGCGCGGCGCTGGCGATCTCATCAATGTCTGCAAGAAGAAGATCAATGCCAAGGCGCATGAGACCAATGCGGATGGAACGATGTCGTGGGAAGAGGTCGAGTGCCTCGGCGCCTGCGCCAACGCACCAATGGTGATGATCTTCAAGGATACCTATGAAGACCTGACGCCGGAGCGGATGGAAGAGATCATCGACGCGTTCGAGGCCGGTCGCGGTGACGAGGTCAAGGCCGGCCCGCAGATCGATCGCTGGTACTCGGCTCCTGAAGGCGGCTTTACCGCGCTCAAGGAAGAGGGCGAGGGTGCGCTCGAAAGCGACGACGACGAGACCGACGAAGGCGCAGGCTCCAGAGAGGCCATTGACGGCGCCAAGGGCGACCGCCCGCCGGCGGCCGATCAGAAGCCCGAAGACGCCGACGATCTGACGCTGATGGCTGGCGTCGGCCCGAAGATTGCGGGTCTCCTCAATGAGATCGGCATCTACAAATTCGAGCAGATTGCAGCCTGGACGCCGGGTGAATGCGCCTGGGTCAACGATTCGCTGAAACTCGGTGGCCGCATTCAGCGCGACGAGTGGGTGCGCCAGGCCGGCGTTCTCGCCAAGGGCGGCATCGAGGAATACGAAAAAGTGTTCGGCAGAACAGCGCGCTAGGAGTGAAGCATGTTAAAGGATAAGGATCGCATCTTCACCAATCTCTATGGCCACAGGGACAAGTCCCTGAAGGGCGCCATGTCGCGTGGCCTGTGGGACAATACCAAGGGGATCATCGACAAGGGCCGCGACTGGATCGTGCAGGAGATGAAGGATTCGGGTCTGCGCGGCCGCGGCGGCGCAGGCTTCCCGACGGGCCTCAAGTGGTCGTTCATGCCCAAGGATGACCGGCCTCACTATCTGGTTGTCAATGCTGATGAATCCGAGCCCGGCACCTGCAAGGACCGCGAGATCCTGCGCCACGATCCGCATCACCTGATCGAAGGCTGCGTGCTCGCCGGCTGCGCCATGGGCGCCCACACGGCCTATATCTATGTACGCGGCGAGTTCGTGCGCGAACGAGAAGCGCTGCAGGCGGCGATCGACGAGTGCTACGACGCCGGTCTTCTCGGCAAGGACAACAAGTGCGGCTGGGACATGGACATCATCGTCCACCACGGCGCCGGCGCTTATATCTGCGGCGAGGAAACCGCGCTGCTGGAAAGCCTGGAAGGCAAGAAGGGCCAGCCGCGCCTGAAGCCGCCATTCCCGGCCAATATGGGCCTTTACGGACTGCCGACGACGGTCAACAACGTCGAATCGGTCGCTGTTGCGCCGACCATCCTGCGCCGTGGCGCAAGCTGGTTCTCGTCCTTCGGTCGTCCGAACAATGTCGGCACCAAGCTGTTCATGGTCTCCGGCCATGTGAACCGGCCCTGCGTGGTCGAGGAGACGATGGGCATCACATTCCGTGAGCTGATCGAGACCCATTGCGGCGGCATTCGCGGCGGCTGGGACAATCTGCTGGCGGTGATCCCCGGCGGCGCGTCGTGCCCGGTCGTGAAGGCCGAGGACATGATGGACGTGCAGCTCGATTTCGATGGCCTGCGCGGCGTGAAGTCGTCCTTCGGCACGGGCGGCGCGATCGTGATGGACAAATCGACCGACATCATCAAGGCGATCGCAAGGCTTGCCGAGTTCTTCAAGCACGAAAGCTGCGGCCAGTGCACGCCGTGCCGCGAGGGCACCGGCTGGATGTGGCGCGTGATGGAACGCATGGTCGAAGGCCGCGCCCAGAAGCGCGAGATCGACATGCTGTTCGAAGTCACCAAGCAGGTGGAAGGCCACACGATCTGCGCGCTCGGCGATGCCGCGGCGTGGCCGATCCAGGGCCTGATCCGCAATTTCCGTCCGGAAATCGAAAAGCGGATCGACCAGTACACGGCCAACGCCACGTCGGAAGGCGCGGTGATGGAAGCGGCCGAATAAATTCTTGCGCGTCCCGGTCGGGCGGGGCGGGCTGCAAAACCTTGAGAGCCGGTTTTGAAAGCTGGCGAAGCGGGAAAGACGGATATGGTAAATCTGATTGTAGACGGCAAGGAAATCGAGGTTCCCGACCATTACACGCTGCTGCAGGCGGCGGAGGCGGCGGGCGCTGAAATCCCGCGCTTCTGCTTTCACGAGCGGCTGTCGATTGCCGGCAACTGCCGCATGTGCCTCATTCAGGTGAAGGGCGGACCGCCGAAGCCGGCGGCCTCCTGCGCCATGGGCGTGCGCGACATTCGCGGCGGGCCGGACGGTTCGCTGCCGGAAATCTATACCAAGACGCCGATGGTCAAGAAGGCGCGCGAAGGGGTGATGGAGTTCCTGCTCATCAACCACCCGCTCGATTGCCCGATCTGCGACCAGGGTGGCGAATGCGACCTGCAGGACCAGGCGATGGCCTTCGGCATCGACGCCTCGCGTTATCAGGAAGACAAGCGCGCCGTCGAGGACAAGTATATCGGCCCGCTGGTGAAGACGGTGATGAACCGCTGCATCCACTGCACGCGCTGCGTCCGTTTCACCACGGAAGTCGCCGGCATTTCCGAGCTCGGCCTGATCGGTCGCGGCGAGGATGCCGAGATCACCACCTATCTCGAACACGCCATGACGTCGGAGCTGCAGGGCAACGTTGTCGACCTCTGCCCGGTCGGCGCGCTGACCTCCAAGCCCTTCGCCTTTACCGCACGTCCGTGGGAGCTGAACAAGACAGAGAGCATCGACGTGATGGATGCTGTCGGTTCGGCGATCCGTGTCGACACCCGCGGCCGCGAAGTGATGCGCATCCTGCCGCGCGTCAACGAGCAGGTGAACGAGGAGTGGATTTCCGACAAGACGCGGTTCATCTGGGACGGTCTGCGCACCCAGCGCATCGACAAGCCCTATATCCGTGCCAATGGCCGGCTGCAGCCGGCGACCTGGAACGAAGCCTTCGCTGCCATCGGCGCAAAGGTGGCCGCCACCAAGGCGGACAAGGTCGGTGCGATTGCCGGTGATCTGGCAACCGTTGAGGAAATGTACGCGCTCAAGGGCCTGATGACGGCGCTCGGCTCGGCCAATACCGACTGTCGTCAGGACGGTTCGGCGCTTGATCCGTCGCTCGGCCGTGCAGGCTACCTCTTCAACCCGACCATCGAAGGCATCGAGGATGCAGACGCTCTGCTGATCATCGGCGCCAACCCGCGCTTCGAGGCTTCGGTCCTGAATGCCCGCATCCGCAAGCGTTTCCGCAAGGGCGGCTTCCCGATCGGCGTGATCGGCGAGAATGCCGACCTGCGTTATGATTACGAATATCTCGGCGCCGGCCCGCAGTCGCTTTCCGACCTCGCTTCCGGTTCGCTCGGCTTCCTCGACGTCCTGAAGAACGCCAAGCGTCCGATCGTTCTGGTCGGCCCCGGTGCTGTTGCACGCGCTGATGGCATGGCGGTTCTGTCCGCCGCGGCGAAGCTTGCCAAGGATGTCGGCGCAACGGCCGAAAACTGGAACGGCTTTGCCGTGCTGCACACCGCAGCGTCCCGTGTCGGTGGCCTCGATATCGGCTTTGTGCCGGGCGAGGGCGGCAAGGATGTTGCCGGCATGCTCTCCGACATGGACGTTTTGTTCCTGCTCGGTGCTGACGAACTCGATTTCACCGCCAAGAAGGCAGGCTTCACCGTCTATTTCGGTAGCCATGGCGATGCCGGCGCGATGAACGCCGACGTGGTTCTGCCGGCGGCGACCTACACCGAAAAGTCGGGCACCTACGTCAATATCGAGGGTCGACCGCAGATGACCAACCGCGCTGGCTTTGCCCCCGGCGAGGCGCGCGAGGACTGGGCGATCATCCGGGCGCTTTCGGCGGTTCTCGGCAAGACGCTGCCGTTTGATTCCCTTGCGGCGCTGCGCATGAAGCTTTATGCCGACCATCCACACCTTGCCGCGCTCGACGAGGTGACGGCAGCGGACACCTATGGCATTGAGGCGCTGTCGGCAAAGGGCGGCGATCTGGGCGAGGGCGGTTTCGTCTCCCCGATCACCGACTTCTACCTGACCAACCCGATTGCCCGCGCTTCGGCCGTCATGGCCGAGTGCTCGGCGCTGGCGCGCAACAACTTCAAGGCGGCGGCGGAGTAAGGACGGAACAATGGATTTTTTCTCTACCTATCTTCTGCCCGCCCTGATCATGATCGGCCAGTCGCTGCTGCTGCTGGTGCTGCTTCTGGTCGGCATCGCCTTCATCCTGCTCGCCGACCGCAAGATCTGGGCGGCGGTGCAGATGCGCCGCGGCCCGAACGTCGTCGGTCCCTTCGGTCTGATGCAGTCGTTTGCCGACCTTTTGAAGTTCGTCTTCAAGGAACCGGTCATTCCGGCGAGCTCGGACAAGGTCGTGTTCCTGCTGGCGCCGCTGATCTCGGTGACGCTCGCGCTTGCGACCTGGGCGGTGATTCCCTTCGCCGATGGCTGGGTGATCGCCAACATCAATATCGGCATCCTCTACATCTTCGCGATTTCCTCGCTTGAAGTGTATGGCGTGATCATGGGTGGTTGGGCGTCGAACTCGAAATACGCCTTCCTTGGCTCCCTGCGCTCCGCTGCGCAGATGGTGTCCTACGAAGTCTCGATCGGTCTCGTCATCGTCACCGTGCTGCTGACGGTCGGTTCGCTCAACCTTTCGGATATCGTCTTCGCCCAGACGACCGGTCTCGGCACGATGCTGGGCCTGCCCAACTCGTTCCTCGACTGGAACTGGCTGGCGCTGTTCCCGATGTTCATCGTGTTCTTCATTTCGGCGCTGGCCGAAACAAACCGCCCGCCCTTCGACCTTCCGGAAGCGGAATCGGAGCTGGTTGCGGGCTTCATGGTCGAATACGGCTCGACCCCGTACATGATGTTCATGCTCGGCGAGTATGCGGCCATCGTTCTGATGTGCGCGCTGACGACGACGCTGTTCCTTGGCGGCTGGCTGCCGATCCTGGATGTTCCGGTGCTCAACTGGATCCCCGGTGTCATCTGGTTCCTGATCAAGGTCTGCCTGTGCTTCTTCATGTTCGCCATGGTGAAGGCTTTCGTGCCGCGCTACCGTTATGACCAGCTGATGCGTCTTGGCTGGAAGGTCTTCCTTCCGCTGTCGCTCGTCATGGTCGTCGTCGTCGCTTTCGTCGTCAAACTGACCGGCTGGGTGGGCTGATGCAGGTGCTCTTCAAAGTACCGGATTGGAGATTTTGAAAATGGGTTCTGTTGCTCAGGCGTTCAACGCCATCTTCCTGAAGGAGTTCGTGGCTGCGTTCTTTCTGACGATGCGCTACTTCTTCGGGCAGAAATCGACGGTCAACTATCCCTTCGAGAAGGGGCCGGTGAGCCCGCGTTTCCGTGGTGAGCATGCGCTGCGCCGCTATCCGAACGGCGAGGAACGCTGCATCGCCTGCAAGCTCTGCGAAGCGATCTGTCCCGCCCAGGCGATCACCATCGAAGCCGGCCCGCGCCGCAATGACGGCACCCGCCGCACGGTGCGTTACGACATCGACATGGTGAAGTGCATCTATTGCGGTTTCTGCCAGGAAGCCTGCCCGGTGGAAGCGATCGTCGAGGGACCGAACTTCGAATTCGCGACGGAAACGCGCGAGGAGCTTTACTACGACAAGGAACGTCTGCTCGCCAATGGCGACCGGTGGGAGCGCGAGATTGCGCGCAACATCGCGATGGATGCGCCTTACCGGTAGGGACTGCGAGAGGGATCGGCCGGCATTCGTCGGCCGGGGGACAAATCTGAGGACGGAAGACCTGCCGCCAACGGCCGGTTTTTCATAAAAACTGCGCTTGCGGGTTTTCCGTGGCGTTCACGGAGAGAAGGCACCAAACATGGGTCTGCACGCTCTATTTTTCTATCTGTTCGCGTTTATTGCCGTGGCGTCGGCGCTCATGGTGATCACGGCCCGGAATCCGGTCCATTCGGTCCTGTTCCTGATTGTCGTGTTCGTCAATGCGGCGGCCCTGTTCATCATGGCGGGCGCGGAATATCTGGGTCTCCTGCTGCTGGTGGTCTATGTCGGCGCGGTCGCGGTGCTCTTCCTCTTCGTGGTGATGATGCTCGACATCGACTTTACCGCTTTGCGCTCGGGCATCCTGCGCTATGCGCCGGTCGGTGTTCTGATCGGCATCGCGCTGCTCGCCGAACTGGTGATTGTCGCCTGGGGCAGCTTCGTCACGCCGGAAATCACCGCCAACACAGCGATGCCGATGCCGCCGATTGCGGAGCGTTCCAGCGTGCAGGCGATGGGCGACGTGATCTACACGCATTACGCCTATTTCTTCCAGGTGGCCGGCCTGATCCTGCTGGTGGCAATGATCGGCGCGATCGTGCTGACGCTGAAGCACCGCACGGACGTGAAGCGCCAGGACATCGGCAAGCAGGTCGCCCGCACGCCGGAGACGGCGCACGAAACGGTCAAGGTTAAGCCTGGCCAGGGTATTTGAAATAAGAACGAGAATTCTCGCGGGAATACGGGATCGAAGGACAAGACCATGGAAATCGGACTTTCCCACTACCTGACGGTCAGTGCCATACTCTTCACGATCGGCGTTTTCGGGATCTTCCTGAACCGGAAAAACGTCATCATCATTCTGATGTCCATTGAGCTGATCCTGCTCTCGGTCAATCTCAACATGGTGGCGTTCTCGTCCTTTCTGAACGACATGGTCGGGCAGGTGTTTGCGCTGTTCATCCTCACGGTGGCGGCTGCTGAAGCTGCCATCGGACTGGCGATCCTCGTGGTGTTCTACAGAAACCGCGGTTCGATTGCGGTCGAAGACGTCAATATGATGAAGGGCTGATCTTCCGATGATTTACAAACTCATCATTTTCCTGCCGCTGATCGGCTTTCTCATCGCGGGCCTGTTCGGCAACCGCATCGGCGCCAAGGCGACCGAGTGGTTGACGATCACCCTGATGGCGATTGCTGCCGTCCTGTCCTGGTATGTGTTCATCTCTGTCGGCTTCCTGCAGCATGAAGAAGGCTACGTGCTGCATGTGCCGGTGATGCAGTGGATCAATTCCGGCGGCATCAACGCCACATGGTCGTTGCGCATTGACACGCTGACAGCGGTCATGCTGGTGGTGGTCAACACCGTCTCCTGCCTCGTCCACCTCTACTCGGTGGGCTACATGCATCACGATCCGCATCGCCCGCGCTTCTTTGCCTATCTCTCGTTCTTTACCTTTGCGATGCTGTCGCTGGTCACCGCAGACAACCTGCTGCAGATGTTCTTCGGCTGGGAAGGCGTCGGTCTTGCGTCCTACCTGCTGATCGGCTTCTGGTACAAGAAGCCGTCGGCCTGCGCTGCCGCGATGAAGGCCTTTATCGTCAACCGCGTTGGCGACTTCGGCTTCCTGCTCGGCATTGCCGGCCTGTTCTTCCTGGCACACACCATCGAATTCGATCCGATCTTCGAGGCTGCGCGCAACCTTGCCGATAACCACGAGGCTGCTGTGGCGGCCACCGGCCAGGGCACCGTGCTACATTTCCTCGGCATGAACCTCGACGTGATGCAGGCGACCACCGCGATCTGCCTGCTTCTGTTCATGGGCGCGATGGGCAAGTCGGCGCAGTTCCTGCTGCACACCTGGCTTCCCGACGCCATGGAAGGCCCGACCCCGGTCTCGGCCCTCATCCATGCTGCGACCATGGTGACCGCCGGCGTCTTCCTCGTTGCCCGCATGTCGCCGGTCTTCGAACTGTCGCCGACGGCGCTGACCTTCATCACCCTGGTGGGCTCGATCACCGCCTTCTTTGCGGCAACGGTCGGCCTGGTGCAGAACGACATCAAGCGCGTGATTGCCTATTCGACCTGTTCGCAGCTCGGCTACATGTTTGCCGCGCTCGGAGCAGGAGCCTTTGGCGCCGGTGTCTTCCACCTTTTCACCCATGCCTTCTTCAAGGCGCTTCTGTTCCTTTGCGCCGGCTCGGTTATCCATGCCGTGTCGGATGAACAGGACATGCGCCGCATGGGCGGGTTGCGGAAGCATATCCCCGTCACCTTCTGGGCGATGGTCATCGGCACGCTCGCCATCACCGGCGTTGGGATCCCCTTCACCGAGATCGGTGCTGCCGGCTTCTTCTCCAAGGACGCGATCATCGAGTCGGCCTATGTTTCGGCCAGCCCGCTTGCTTCCTTCTCCTTCTGGATGCTGGTGATCGCCGCAGCCTTCACCGCCTTCTATTCCTGGCGTCTGATCTTCATGACCTTCTTCGGCAAGCCGCGGGCGTCGTCCGACGTGATGCACCACGTGCATGAAAGCCCGTGGATCATGCTGACGCCGCTGGTCATCCTCTCGGTCGGCGCGCTGTTCGCCGGTGTTGTCTTCCTGCCCTATTTCTTCGGGCATGATTACAGCGAATTCTGGAAGGGCGCCCTGTTTACCGGTCCTCACAACGAGGTTCTGGACGAGCATCACCACGTTCCGGCCTGGGTCAAGCTGTCGCCGTTCATCGCGATGCTGCTCGGCACGGTCACGGCGATCTACATGTACCTTATCAATCCGTCTTCGGCGCCCAAGCTCGCCCAGACGTTCCCGCGGCTTTACGCCTTCCTGCTCAACAAGTGGTACTTCGACGAACTCTACGACTTCCTGTTCGTCCGCCCATCCAAGCGGCTCGGCTACTTCCTCTGGCAGAAGGGTGATGTCGGCTTTATCGACCGGTATGGACCGAACGGGATTGCCTCGCTTGTGTCCGACATTACCGACCGTGTCGTGAAGCTGCAGTCCGGATATGTTTACCACTACGCGTTTGCAATGCTGATCGGCCTGGCCGCGCTTGTAACCTGGATGATGCTCGGAGGGGCGCTGTAATGAGCGACTGGCCAATTCTTTCAACGGTCCTTTTTCTGCCGCTCGTCGGCGTGGTGCTGATCCTGTTCACCCGCGACGACAACGAGGCCGGGCTTAGAAACATCCGCAATGTCGCGCTGCTGACCACGGTCTTCACCTTCCTGGTGTCGCTGCTGATCTGGGTGAAGTTCGATCCCACGAATCCCGGTTTCCAGATGCTTGAGGATCATCCCTGGCTTGGGACCGGCATCGGCTATCACCTCGGCGTCGATGGCATCTCGATGATGTTCATTCTGCTGACCACGGTGCTGATGCCGCTTTGCATCCTCGCCTCCTGGGAAGCGATCACCTATCGGGTGAAGGCCTATATGATCGCCTTCCTGATCCTCGAAACGCTGATCATCGGCGTGTTCGTGTCGCTCGATATCGTGATGTTCTACGTGTTCTTCGAGGCGGGCCTGGTCCCGATGTACCTGATCATCGGCATCTGGGGCCACGAGCGCCGCGTCTATGCATCGCTGAAGTTCTTCCTCTACACCTTCGCCGGTTCGATCTTCATGCTGCTGTCGATCATGGCGATGTACTGGGTGACGGGCACGACCAGCGTGCCGGTGCTGTTGAACTACACCTTCCCGGAACACTTACAATATTGGCTCTTCCTCGGCTTCTTCGCCTCGTTCGCGGTGAAGATGCCGATGTGGCCGGTGCACACATGGCTGCCGGATGCCCACGTCGAGGCGCCGACGGCGGCCTCGGGCGTGCTGGCGGGCGTGTTGCTCAAGCTCGGCGGCTTCGGTGTGCTGCGCTACTCGATGCCCATGTTCCCGGATGCGTCCTACTATTTCGCACCGCTGATCTTCACGTTGTCGATCATCGCCATCGTTTATGCCTCTTTCGTGGCGCTGATGCAGACCGACATGAAGAAGTTGATCGCCTATTCCTCGATCGCCCATATGGGCTTCGTCACGATGGGCATGTTCTCAGCGACGGTCGAGGGTATCGAAGGTTCGATCTTCCTCATGCTTTCGCACGGTATCGTCTCGGGCGCCCTGTTCTTCTGCGTCGGCATCATCTACGACCGGATGCACACCCGCGATATCGCGGCCTTCGGCGGGCTGGTGAACAACATGCCACGGTTCGCAGTGGCCTTCCTGATCTTCGCCATGGCGAATGTCGGCCTGCCAGGAACCTCCGGGTTTATCGGTGAATTTCTGACAATCATCGGTGTCTATCAAGTGAGCACCTGGACAGCCGTGTTTGCGGCCACCGGTGTCATTCTCTCAGCGATGTACACGCTGTGGCTCTACCGTCGCGTGGTCTTCGGTGCGCTGGAGAAGGACAGCCTGAAGGCGTTGCTCGACCTTACGACGCGGGAAAAGTTCGTGCTTTACCCGCTCATCGGACTGACGATCTTCTTCGGTATCTATCCGCAGCCGATCTTTGGGGTGATCCATGGTTCGGTAGAGCAGATTGTCCAGCACTATGCCGCGGTGCTGCAATCGACGCAGAACATCGTGCTGCCGGTTAATTGAGACAGGATCTTTTGGACATGACATCGGAACTTCTTCTTTCAAGTCTGAAACTGATCATGCCGGAACTGGTGCTGTCGCTCGGTGCCATGGTCCTGTTGATGATCGGCGCCTTTGCCGGGCGTCGCAGCGGCCCGACCATTCTCGGGCTCGCGGTTGCGCTGCTCGTGGCAGCAGGCGTATTGCTGTTTCTGGCTGGTAATGGTCTTGCCTTCGGCGGCTCGCTTGCCTTCGACGCCTTCACCCGCTTCATGCAGGTGCTGGTGCTGATCGGTGCGGCGCTGTCGATGATCCTGTCGGTCGGCCACGAGGAACCGGAATACCTCGACCGTTTCGAATTCCCGGTGCTGATGCTGCTTTCGACCACCGGCATGCTGCTGATGGTTTCGGCCAACGACATGCTCGCCTTCTACATGGGCCTCGAGCTGATGTCGCTGCCGCTCTACGTGATTGCCGCGATCAACCGCGATAGCCTGCGTTCGACGGAGGCAGGTCTGAAGTACTTTGTGCTTGGCTCGCTGTCTTCCGGCATGCTGCTCTACGGCATCTCGCTGATCTACGGTTTCACCGGCAATATCGGTTTCGAGGCTGTCGCCCAGCAGATCAGCGCCGGCAATACCGGTCTTGGCTTTATCTTCGGTATGGTCTTCGTGCTGGCCGGCATCACCTTCAAGATTTCGGCCGTGCCGTTCCACATGTGGACGCCGGATGTCTATGAAGGTGCGCCTACACCGGTAACGGCCTTCTTCGCCTCGGCACCAAAGGTTGCGGCGATGGCGATCATCGTGCGCCTCCTGATTGAGGCCTTCGGCCCTGCCATGTCCGAATGGCGTCAGGTCACGGTGTTCATCGCGATTGCCTCGATGGCACTCGGTGCCTTCGCCGCGATCGGCCAGCGGAACATCAAGCGTCTGATGGCCTACTCGTCGATCACCCATATGGGCTATGCCCTTGTGGCGATTTCGGCGGGCACCGAAATGGGCGTCTCCGGTGTCGCGATCTACATGGCGATCTACCTGTTCACCACGCTTGGTGCGTTTGCCATCATCATGGCCATGCGTCTGAAGGAAGGCGGCAACGTCGAGAATATCGATGATCTCGCCGGTCTTTCAAAGACCCGGCCTGTCATGGCCGTCGTTTTGACCATCTTGATGTTCTCGCTTGCCGGTGTGCCACCGGTGGCGGGCTTCTTCGGCAAGTATTTCGTCTTCCTTGCCGCCATTGAAGCGCATCTCTATGTGTTGGCCATTATTGGTGTCACGACCTCGGTCGTTGCCTGCTTCTACTACCTGCGGGTGGTCAAGGTGATGTGGTTCGACGAGCCGACGGTCGAATTTGCCCGCACGCCCGGCGAACTGCGCTTCGTCTACGGTCTGAGCGGCCTGTTCGCGATCGGCTACCTGCTGATCGGCGGGTCCATCAATGCCGCGGCGCAGGCCGCTGCCGCAGCGCTGTTCTAGGATGGCGGGACAAAATCCCGCCGCCCGCTACCGTCACGAAGCTCTCGATACGGTCGGCTCGACCAATTCGGAGGCTCTGGAGCGGGCGCGGGCCGGCGATCCGGGCCGGCTGTGGCTGACGGCGGAACGTCAGGTCGGCGGACGTGGCCGGCGTGGACGCAACTGGGTTTCGGAGCGAGGCAATCTCTATGCCTCGCTTCTGCTTGTTGATCCGGCCCCGCAGGTGGTGGCAAGCTCACTGCCTCTGGTTGCCGCGGTAGCGGTGGAGCGGGCGATTTCGGAGATGCTCGCTGGCCATACCGGTGAAGTTGCCATCAAATGGCCGAACGACGTCCTCATTGACCGGAAGAAAGTTTGCGGCATTCTGCTGGAAGCCGAACATCTGGCGGATGGCCGGTTTGCCGTGGTGATCGGGATCGGCGTGAATGTCGGTTTCCGGCCCGATGACGTACCCTATGAGGTCGCGCGCATTGCCGATTATGTGGCGGGCGCGGATCCGTCCGTGCTTTTTGCCCATCTGTTCCAGACGATGGCCGATGAGATCGAAATCTGGCGCGAGGGCGCAGGGCTTGCCGAAACCATGCGACGCTGGCGGCGAGCGGCCTGTGGCCTCAACGAGCGCATCATTGTAAACCTCGCCCGCGAGCAGGTCTCGGGGCGTTTCGCCGGTATCGACGATGCCGGCATGTTGATAGTTGAAACCGAAAAAGGCACGCGCACATTTGCTGCCGGCGATGTCTTTTTCGACACCTGAATTGGATAACGCTGAAATGGCGGACAATAACGCTGAACTGGTCTTTCTCCCGCTCGGAGGCCTTGGCGAAATCGGCATGAACCTCGCGCTTTACGGCTACGGCCCGGCGAAGAAGCGCGAATGGATCATGGTCGATTGCGGGGTGACCTTTCCCGGCCCGGAACTGCCGGGCGTCGACCTGATCCTGCCTGATATCGAATTCGTGCGCGAGCAGCGTGCCAATCTCAAGGCGATGATCATCACCCACGCGCACGAGGATCACTTCGGCGCGATCTCCGATCTGTGGCCGGGCCTCAATGTGCCGATCTATGCCTCGCCGTTTACGGCCGGCCTGCTGGAAGCCAAGCGCGAATACGAAGCCTCGATGGGCGAAATCCCGGTCACGATTTTCCGTGCCGGCGATCGCATCAATGCCGGGCCGTTCGAAGTCGAGGCCGTGGCGGTCAACCACTCCATCCCGGAGCCGATGGCGCTCTGCATCCGCACGCCGCTCGGCAACGTCGTCCATACCGGCGACTGGAAGATCGACCACGCGCCGTCACTTGGTCCGAAGACCGACGAGAACCGGTTCCGCGAACTCGGTGACGAGGGCATTCTGGCGCTGATGTGCGATTCGACGAACGCTCTGCGCGATGGCGTTTCTCCGTCTGAGGAGGAAGTTTCCGAAAGCCTGCGAAAGGTGATCGAAAATGCCGAGGGCCGGGTGGCTCTGACGAGCTTCTCCTCCAATATCGGCCGCATCCGCTCGATTGCGCGGGCGGCGGAGGAGGCGGGCCGCGAGGTGCTGCTGCTGGGCTCGTCGCTGAAGCGCGCCGTTGCGGTCGCCCGTGACATCGGGCTGATGGAAGGCGTCAAGCCGTTCATCGACGAGGACGAATTCGGCTACATTCCACGCGAGAAAGTCGTTGCGATCCTCACCGGTTCGCAGGGCGAAAGCCGCGCGGCACTGGCCAAGCTCTCGCGCGACGAGATGCGCAATGTGGCGCTTGCCGCCGGCGATCTGGTGGTGTTCTCCTCGCGCGCCATTCCCGGCAATGAGAAGGCGATCCAGGAGGTCAAGAACGGCCTGATCGAGCAGGGCGTCCATATTCTGACGGATAACGAGGCGCTGGTGCATGTTTCCGGCCACCCGCGCCGCAATGAGCTGAAGCAGATGTATGAGTGGGTCCGCCCCGAGGTTCTGGTGCCGGTGCATGGCGAGGCCGCGCACCTGACGGCGCAGAAGGAGCTCGGCGAGCAGAGCGGTATCCGGCATGTGCCGAAGGTGCGAAACGGCGACATGCTGCGCGTCGCGCCGGGCGAGCCTGAGGTCATCGGCCAGGTCGAGGCCGGCCGTATCTTCAAGGATGGCAAGCTCATCGGCGGTTTCGACGAGATGGGTATCGGCGAGCGCCGCAAGCTCTCCTTCGTCGGCCACGTCGCCGTCAATCTGGTGCTGAATTCCAAGCTCGAATTCGCCGGCGACCCGGAAGTCGTGCCGATCGGCCTGCCGGGCTTTGATGACGATGACGAGAAGATGGAAGATGTGCTCTTCGACGCCGTGCTCGGCGCCGTCGAGAGCATTCCGCGCTCCCGTCGCAAGGACCTTGCCATGATCAAGGAGGCCGTGCGCCGCTCGGTACGGGCGGCTGCCAACGAATGCTGGGGCAAGAAGCCTGTCGTGACGGTGTTCGCGACGAAGGCGGGCTGAGGTTCAGGCCGCCGCCTTCAGGATATCGTTTCCGGCATTGTCGAGATCGGTCTGCACAAGGCCGGTCAGCAGACGCGCCAGTTCGCCCGGTCCGTTGGCAAGCCGTGAAAGCGCCTTGGGAGCGGGATCCAGGCCGAGGTTTTCGGCGGCCTTGGCGGCGCGGCTGTCGACGAACGGGTAGAGTTCGTCCCATGCGGTCTGCACCTCGCGCAGGAAGATATCTGCGCCGACATCGCCGATGCCCTTGAATTCCTTCAGGAGCTTGCGTTCGGCCTCGGGGTCGTGCCCGGCCTCCTCGCGCAGCTTGCGCAGGTCGCCGCCGTAATCTTCCTTCAGCTTTGCCGTGGTGTCGGCAATGTAGCGCGCCGTGCTTTCGTCATAACGGGCATAGCCGTTCTTGTTCAGCACCTTCACCCTCTCGTCCCAGTTGGTCTTTGCCATCTTGTCCGGTGTGGTGAAGCCAGCAGTAAACAGGGCGCCGGCGGCGCGCTGTGCCTGGCTGGCGCTGATGCGGGCGCTCATCAGCAGCGCGCAATTGAGCCATTGAAACAGCGGTGCGGGCGTGTTCTTGGCGAGGTCGATGCCGAGCATCTCGGAGTAACTCTCGGGATAGCGTTCGAGAACCGCCTTGGCGATGGCTTTCTGCTTGTCGGTTTTCATGGCGTACCTCCATATTCGCGGGCCGAAACGGCCCTTTCGGAGGTAACGTACCACCGAACGAAGCGGTTCCTTGCCGCGCTTGCATGCCGTGCGCGAACCGGCTTAACTGCACACGCCGATATTCACCTCTTGCACGGAGCAATCGATTGTCGCTGTTTTCCGCATTTGCCGTTTATTTCGTCATCTGGTGGGTGACGCTGTTTGCGGTGCTGCCGTTCGGATTGCGGACGCAGGACGAGGAGGGCGACGTCGTTCCCGGCACCACAGAGAGCGCACCTTCGCGCTTCCGTCCCTGGCGGGTCGTGCTGTGGACCTCGCTGGTGTCGGCGGTGGTGTTTGCGCTCTGGTGGGTGGTTGCCGTGGTGATCGGCCTTGGTCTGGAAGACCTGGCGGCGTTGTTTGAGTGGTGACGCGACCACGTGGGTCTCGCCCCTGAGGGACGAAGCAACGCTTAAGTGGAAAAAATGAAAGGCAAAAAAAAACAAGGCCTCAGGCCTTGTTTTTCAAGTATCGCGTGATCCGTTCCGTTTCCGGGGCAGCGACAAGCGCGCCAGGACCGATCCTCCCAAGACTTGACCGCGAATAAAAGGCAAGAATTTAAGCTCCCTGCCTGTTTTATGGGCTCAACCTAGCCTACGGATTGGGCTTTGTCACCCTTTATTTTGCAAATTTACGACACTGGATGCACTTTTTCAGTTTGACAATTGAGTGTGCACAATCTGCAACGTTTCAAGACCTTGACACTTGTCAAACCGCATGTCTGCAGGCCTGCGACACAGTTTTTCCGGCTGATTTTCACGACTTTAATTCCTCAAAGGAAGCCGCTACAAGGGGTGCCGGAGAAACCCAAGGTTAAACACGATTCCCGGCAATCCGGGACTGCCACAGAAAGCGGCTCCTCATGCGCCTTTCCCGTTACTTTCTGCCGATCCTGAAGGAAAACCCCAAGGAGGCGGAGATTGTTTCGCACCGTTTCATGCTGCGTTCCGGCATGGTCCGCCAGAACTCGCAGGGCATCTATACCTGGCTGCCGCTGGGCAAGCGCGTGCTCGACAAGGTGAACGCCATCATCCGCGAGGAGCAGAACCGTTCGGGCGCCATCGAGCTGCTGATGCCAACCATGCAGTCCGCCGATCTTTGGATCGAGAGCGGTCGCTATGAGGCCTATGGCAAGGAGATGCTGCGCATCACCGACCGGCAGGAACGCGCAATGCTGTTCGGCCCCACCAATGAGGAAGTGATCACCGATATCTTCCGCAGCTATGTGCGGTCCTACAAGCAGCTCCCGCTCAATCTCTACCACATCCAGTGGAAGTTCCGCGACGAGATCCGTCCGCGTTTCGGCACGATGCGCTCCCGCGAGTTCATGATGAAGGATGCCTATTCCTTCGATCTGACGCGGGAAGGGGCTGAGCATTCCTACAAGAAGATGTTCACCGCCTATCTCAGGACCTTCGACCGGCTCGGCCTGCGCGCCATTCCCATGCGCGCCGATACCGGCCCGATCGGCGGCGACCTCAGCCACGAATTCATCATTCTCGCCGAGACCGGTGAATCGGAGGTGTTCTGCCACCGCGATTTCGTGAACTTCGACATTCCGCCGGAAGATGTCGATTTCGACAGCGCCGAGGCGATGCAGGACGTTTTCGCCAAGTGGACCTCGGTCTATGCCGCCACCGACGAGATGCATGATGCGGCGGTTTTCGATGCGCTGCCGGAAGGCGAGCGGCTTTCCGCGCGCGGTATCGAGGTCGGCCACATCTTCTATTTCGGCACCAAGTATTCCGAGCCGCTGAACGCCAAGGTTCAGGGCCCCGACGGCAAGGAGCATACCGTTCACATGGGCTCCTACGGTATCGGCCCGACGCGCCTTGTTCCCGCCATCATCGAAGCATCCCATGACGAGAACGGAATCATCTGGCCGCGTTCGGTCGCACCGTTCGAGACGATCATCGTCAACATGAAGGCGGGTGACGCCGCCTGCGACGGGGTTGCCGAGCGCCTTTACGAGGCCCTGACCAATGCCGGCCAGGACGTGCTCTATGACGATACCGATGAGCGCGCCGGCGCCAAGTTCGCGACCGCTGACCTCATCGGCGCGCCGTTCCAGATCATCGTCGGCCCGCGTGGCGTCGCCAATGGCGAAGTCGAGGTCAAGGACCGCAAGACCGGTGCCCGCGAAACGATGACGGTCGAGGCGGCGCTCGCAAGGGTGGCCTGAGCGCGCGAGCCGGCAGGTCCGGCACGCGACACATGAAACAGGGCGGCTTCGCGTGGTGCGGGGCCCTGAGGGAGATAGGCCTGAATGGCGGCTGCAGACGAGACAATCGAGGACATCCGGCGCGCTTCGGCCAAGCCGTTTTCCGTTTTCGAACGCATGGTCGCCTGGCGCTATCTGCGGGCCAGGCGCAAGGAAGCCTTCATCTCGGTCATTGCCGGTTTCTCCTTTGTCGGCATCATGCTCGGCGTTGCCACGCTGATCATCGTGATGGCGGTGATGAACGGTTTTCGTAGTGAGCTCGTCAGCCGCATCCTCGGCATCAACGGCCACGTCGTGGTGCTTCCGGCCGGCGAGCCCTTCAACGACTATCAGGCCCTCACCGAGCGGCTGCAGGGCGTCGAGGGCGTGAAGCTCGCTTTCCCGCTGGTGGAAGGCCAGGCACTGGTTTCCGGCGCGCAAGGGGCTGGCAGTGGCGCGCTGGTGCGCGGTATCCGGCCGGATGACCTCTTGAAACTGACGACGGTTTCCGATCACCTCATCGAGGGCGACATGGTGGGCTATACCGCTGGCGACAGCGTGCTGATCGGTTCGCGCATGGCGACCTCGCTCGGCCTGTTCTCCGGTGACAAGATCACGCTGATCTCGCCGGAAGGCGATGTCACCCCCTTCGGCGTCAATCCGCGGGTCAAGGGCTATCCTGTCTCGGGCATCTTCGAGATCGGCATGTCGGAATACGACGCCTCGATCCTGTTCATGCCGCTGAAGCAGGCGCAGGCCTATTTCAATGCGGGCGATACGGTGCAGAGCATCGAGGTGTTTCTCGATCACCCCGATGATGTCGATGCGGTCATCCCGAGGATCAGGGAAGCCGCCGGCGAGAACGTGCTGATTTCCGACTGGCGGCAGAACAACCGCACCTTCTTCTCCGCGCTTGAGGTGGAGCGCAACGTGATGTTCATGATCCTGACGCTGATCGTCATCGTGGCGGCGCTGAACATCATTTCCGGCCTGATCATGCTCGTGAAGGACAAGGGGCCGGATATCGCGATCCTGCGCACCATGGGCGCCTCTTCCGGCGCGGTGATGCGCATCTTCTTCATGACCGGGGCCGCCATCGGCCTGACCGGCACACTGGCCGGCCTCGTTCTCGGCGTCGTGGTGTGCCTCAACATCGAATCCATCCGCGAGTTCTTCTCGTGGATTTCCGGCACGGTGATCTTCGACCCGCAGGTCTATTTCCTGAGCACCCTGCCGGCCGAGATGAGCTTCGGCGAAACGGCGACCGTCGTGCTGATGGCGCTCGGCCTGTCCTTCCTGGCCACCATCTTTCCGGCCTGGCGCGCCTCGCGCCTCGATCCGGTCCAGGCACTGCGTTACGAGTAGGAGAGAGCAGCGTGGCGACACCGGCACTTGAACTGAAATCGATCGAGCGGGAATACGGGCAGGGCGATTCCGTGCTTAAGGTTCTGCGCGGCGCTTCGATGACCATCAATCCCGGCGAGATGGTGGCGCTTGTCGCGCCATCCGGCACGGGCAAGTCGACGCTGCTGCAGATCGCAGGCCTGCTGGAGAAGCCGACCGCGGGGGAGGTGTTCATCGCCGGCCGCGCGGCGACGAGCCTCGATGATGCCGCCCGCACGGCGCTGCGCCGCAACGATATCGGCTTCGTCTACCAGTTCCACCATCTGCTTCCGGAATTCTCCGCCCGTGAGAACATCATGCTGCCGCAGCTGATTGCGGGGTTGACGCCCGCCGAGGCGCGCGAGCGGGCCGAGCAGATGCTCGATTACCTGAAGATCGCCCATCGCGGCGAGCACCGGCCGGCCGAACTCTCCGGCGGCGAGCAGCAGCGCGTCGCCATTGCCCGCGCCGTCGCCAATGCGCCGAGCCTGCTGCTGGCCGACGAGCCGACCGGCAATCTCGATCCGGAGACCGCCGGCTATGTCTTCGAGGCGCTTGAGGCGTTGGTGCGCCAGTCCGGCCTTGCCGCGCTGATCGCGACCCACAATCTCCATCTCGCCGCCCGCATGGATCGCCGGGTGACGCTTTCCGACGGTCACGTCGTTGATGCGGATGCTGTGAGCAACCCGGCGGCG
Source organism: Martelella endophytica (assembly GCF_000960975.1). Classification (NCBI taxonomy): domain Bacteria; kingdom Pseudomonadati; phylum Pseudomonadota; class Alphaproteobacteria; order Hyphomicrobiales; family Aurantimonadaceae; genus Martelella; species Martelella endophytica. The sequence continues at coordinate 2,974,937 of NZ_CP010803.1, forward strand.
GGCTGAGCTACAGCTTCGCTTGCCCGCAGGCGGAAGGCGCAAATTGCCTTCGCTTGCCGCTTTCCCGCCCAGCTCTTCCCCAAAAGCCTCTCTCCCCCTCGGGACGAAAAAGAGAGGCTTTTCCCTCAACCACATGCGACGATCATACTGCCTGCTCCTGGAGCGCCCGTTGAAATCGGCACCCGGTCATGCCCGTTGCGGCGGTCCTGAGGGCTGATGCCCGCGCAGGGACGCCATGCACCCGATCCCTCCCGCCTGTCCTTCCTGCCTTGCCGATGACGAACCCGTTCGAAATCGCGAAAGCCGGGTGCCAACGACTATTCCCACTTGTCAAATAGGAATAATTTCCTATTATTGAGGTAACAACCGGAGCGGGAATATCTGGAGGGAATGTATCGTCCGTAAAATCCATCGTAAGGCGCGGCGTCTCACTTTGAAGAAAAAAACTTAATTTTCCGGACAAGTGATGAATATCCATTCGTTATTTATTCGCATATTACATTCAAAATATAAGTATAAAATCAATACGTCACATGTATAAATATAATATATATCGAATATATACACGTAAAAAATCACAACATGCAGAACATTTACTTAAGGTTGACTTTGGATATAATTGCAACCGGCCGCGCGTTCACAAGGTTCAACACAGTCCAATCAGGAGAAGGGCGCAAACATGTCGCAGGGAGATACAGGAGATAACAGTCAGAAGTTCGCGCGTTCTGACGAGGAGCGAGAGGCGTGGAACCGCTATATGCGCAACTTCCGCCGTGGTTTCAAGCAGAGGGGGCTGACCAGTCTGTCGACGGTCATCACCGTCGAACATGCTGATTTCATTGATCAGTATGGTCGGGCGAGGGGGTGTCAGTCGAAGCGGGAGGCGCTGATGATGATCATCGACGACGTCAAGAAACGCTTCGAGACCGAAGGAGATCAGGACGCATGATCGGCCCGCCCGAAGACGGGCGGAAAGCCCTATCCGGAGGCGGAAAACGCGCATTGCCGCGGCAAGCCCATATCCGCCTCCGGAGGTTGTTCCGCCAACGTGGAACCTGCGTCAGGGGTCCAAGATAAGAATTTCTTCCTATTTTCCCCTCGCCGTGATGGCGCGCCTGCAGCCCCGATGGCAATCACCTTCGTCTGCCTCGTCATTCCGGCTTGCATCCCCATTGTCTCTCGCCTAGAAGGGCGTGGATATTCGACGCAATGGCTTTTTGCTTCGCTCGATGCGCGTGTGGCGGAATTGGTAGACGCAGCAGGTTTAGGTCCTGCCGCCGCAAGGTGTGGGGGTTCGAGTCCCTCCACGCGCACCAACATTCAAGAGCTTTTTTCGCTCTAACCTATTGAAAATAAAATATTTTATTTTTGTTTAATTTTCAGGTCTTGCCTGATCTGTGCTTTTTGTGTATGTAGCGTGACGCGCGGTTTTGCAATTTTGACAGCTGGTTTTGCAGCAGCACAATTACATAAATTGCCGGAAGTGGCTATCTTTGACCTGTTGTTTCGGTCCATCTCTGACATGAAACATGCTCTTCGCCCCGAGAGTAATAGTGGCACTTCCCGTTATTTTTACATCCCCACTCGGGTTCACTCAAAAAGTTAGGGTTGGCCAGCAAATCTCGGCAGAGCCCGATGTGGACGTTCGATGGTAACTCTTTCCTTTTCGGGAAAATTCTTCCTGACATAATAAACTGCTGGTCTGGGAAATGACTTGCCACTGATAGGCCGTCTGCGAAGCGCTCCGAAATGATTTCTTCTCTGCTAGGATATATAAGTCTCTTATCAATATTGTAGAACCCGGAGGATAAGTCGACCAAGTCAAACCCCGTGCCGACTATGTCAGTCAAAAAAACTTCGCGGCCATGAGAGTCAAAATTTGGTTCTCCGCTTCGAAGTGAAATACGGATCGAAGTCTCACTGCCCATCGATCTGAGCCGAGCGGACTGAACTGCCAGCCATTCAAGTACTTTCTCCGCTTTGGCGTAGATCCTTTTGTCCACTAATAAGCCAAGAAGATAGCCATGCGCGGCATGGATTTGGATATGCTCAAAGCCTTGATCTAAGGCCATAGCTGAAGCCAATTCAAAGGAACTGAGGATTTTTTCGACCGAACTATCGTCGATCGCATTTACGAGATCGCGAGAGGCCCTAATAACTTCACGAGCATCTTTAGCGACAAACTTCCTGGCACCTTTATATCCTGACCAAGTCGTCGAAAGCTGGATGCCAGGACGAGTACCCCTGGCCTTAACCGCTTTGGCAAGATCAGGCCATATGCGATCACGGGTTAGAACCGGTGTAGCCGAATTGGTGCCGTAGCCATCTGGAACCACAACGTTGCCAATAATTGCGCAGTACAAATCTTTCGAGCTTCGAAGTTCATAAAATTCAACATATCTCTTGTCGGGCATGCCAGACGTAAGGAGCCCCGTGTTTATACCAACGAAAAAGACTCGTTTATCCTTGGAGATACTCATATCTTCGGCCATTGGCCCTCATCTTTTCAAGAACATCTTTCTCGAGATCGCCGCCTAAAATCACCGATAAACGCATGATATAAATCGTCGCATCGGCGAGTTCTTCGCGAAGCATAACAGCTTCGTCCTCTAGAGAGGGGCCCCTGTACTTGACGTTGTCTAGAGCCAGTCCGACTTTCTTGAGCCTATTGGCGAATTCTCCGACTTCTCCGATTAGGCCAACGGTGTCTTTCATCAACTGGTCGCGTCTTGCCCGATCTGAAGAGAACTCAACCGAGAATCCTCTTTGGCGATCCGCATCAATCTGAATTTTTACAATCTCGGAGAGTTCCAATTTATTTCTCCTTAATTCTATTAACTAGGGTTAAAAACAAGCTGATAAGAACAGTAGAAATTAGATTCACTAATACCGCAGAAAAATTACTCATAAGTCCCGTGCCGGCCAAAAAGAGCGCCGTAGCGTTGATGGCGATCGCTACGCCAAGACCGATGATGGTGCAAATGCGGAAAAATTCGAGGTCACGAATAACTGTCCGAGTTGCCTGGGGTAGCAAAGCGAAAGCCTCCTCCTTCTCAACAGAAACTCGTTCATCGCCCTTCACCTCATTGTATTCTTTCTGAAGGTGGTCTTTCAAAGGCCAAATGCCGGCCTGGAACCCGTGCTGACCGACGTAGGGTTTTGTTGAGGGCGACAATAATTTGCTGAACTCAGCTTTTGCGATAGGCTCTCCCGGAGGCAACTCGATATATTTGTCTCCGATGTTCATCGTCACTAGGCCGAGGTTTCCCTGAAACCCAGGATCTGCATAGGTTGCGACAGGGCTTAGGCCAATGCTGAAAAGTGCTCCTTTGCTGATCACTCTGACTATAATATCGTCCGGTATCAGAAGCCTTTCCGCGGTAATAAGCACCACACGATGCCCGGGCTTTATTAGAACTCGCTGTCCTGGTTTCAGTTGAATTCGTTTGGCATCCTCAGAAAGGTCGTAATACACGTTCCCCATTCGTAGTTGATAGGAAGCGGCTTCCACCATCTCCGCATCGGCATTTAGTATCAGTTGGCCAGCTTCAATAGCCGCTTCAATTTCGTTATTGCTAAGAGTAGGCACTATATCCCCGCATCAATTGCCAAAATTCTCCGTGATATGAACAATATTACGCACTCCAGGACAAGATTTTATTGGAAATTAGCACCTCCTTCACGCCCTTCCCATTCCTCTCCGAGATCGAATAGGTGCAATCGACCTCCTCGATCGCGAACCGTGAGAAGGTTTCGAAGACGCCTTGAACGGCGTTCAAGGACAGGATGAAGGCTCCTTGAAGGCCCTCTAAGGCCTCCGCCATCGCCTCGAAATCCTCCCGGCCGAAGACGCCCGCGCCATAATCGGCCTCGTTTCCCCAATAGGGCGGGTCGAGATAGAACAGCATGCCCGGCCGGTCGTAGCGGCGGATGAAGTCTTGCCAGGGCAGGCATTCGATGACGACGCCGGCGAGGCGCTCGTGGATGTCCTCCAACGTCGAGGCGAGTTTGACCAGGTTGAAGCGGGCGCCGGTGGTCTTGCTGACGCCGAAGTTCCGGCCCGACACCTTCCCCCCGAAGGCGAGGCGCTGGAGGTAGAGGAAGCGGGCGGCGCGTTCGAGATCGGTCAGCGTCGTGGGATCGGTCTTCATCAGCCGCTCGAACTCCCGCCTTCCGGAGATCTGGAAGCGGAGCGTATCCATGAACTGCGGGAAGTGCCGCTGCAGGATGCGGAAGAAGTTGGCGACGTCGCCGCTGATATCGTTGATCACCTCCGTCCTCGGCTGGCGATCGCGGCGCAGGAACACGCCGCCCATTCCGACGAAGGGTTCGGCATAGCCATCATGCGGGGTCGCGTTGATTTTGCGGATAACGGTCTTCGACAGGATGCGCTTGCCGCCGATATAACCGGCTGCGGGAACGACCGGGGCGACCGGGCGCTGATTTACCATTTCAAATATCTCACGACTCAGCCACAAATTGTGTTGCCCCTTCCGGGGCACGGGTGTGGCAGTTATCGTATGTTGCTGCCCGGCGGGTCGATCCGCAATAATTGATCCCGCCGTGCCATGGCCGTGAGGCCATGGCCACCCGCTTGCTACTCTTCGTCCATGCCGGCAAAGGCCGCGTCGACCTCGGCTTGGTTTGAGACAGTGCCGGCGTCGATTGCGGCATAGACGTCCGCACGCCGGTCGAAGGTCCATTGCACGAATTCGCCGACCCGTTCTGCGATGGCGATCGCTTCGACCGCCGTGAGCGAAAGAACAGCCGTCCCATCCCCATGCGCATCGAAGGAGAATGTTCGGTCGGCATCCCGTTCGGCCAGTGCCGCCATACCGTTGATCAGGCCGATCGCTTCGCCGTCGCATTTAATACGGACGCCATTGATCAAAGGCCCCTCGATACGGGTTTCCCATGACTTCCGTGCCGCATATGCAGACAACTCTGCCTTGGTGGGCGGTATAAACGGCTTTTCGGCAACAAGGCCGCGGACGGCGGGAGCGCCGATGAAGTCGATCTCGACCGGGTTCGCTTCATCGTCGAACCATGTTTGTCCGCGATGATCCGGTCTCAAAGACCATGCCCCCTCCGCGAAGACCGCGACCTCGCCATCGGCCGCCGTTGGCGGCTCGAGGTCAGTGGCATAGGCTGGGATCAGAAATCGATGAGGTTCAAGAGGGTCAAGACGCGCAACCGAGCCGGATACGAGTTCGCCGGTTTCCGGCGCATAATGGAAAATATTCATGATCCACCTCCGTCTCAGTATTTGATGATGAACATGGGAGCGATATTGCGTGGCCGCGTGACCGCGTACCACGAGTTCATGTTGGCGAACACGACGGTCGGGTCCGAACTGCCGTAAACGGTGACTGTTTGCGTGTATTGCCCCGGATAGACCGGGTCCGCGCCGATCTCCGCGCCCTCACTTTTTCCCTGGACGATAGACCCGTTCGCGCCATCAACATTGTCATCGTAACCACCGACCAGGGTCCCCTTCTGGAAAGAGCCGAATGCACGGCCAGCGTCAACGCCGCGACCGTGATCCCATCCGCGCAGAAACTCACCGCGAAGATCCGGAAGCTTGAATGTCGTGGCGCCGTCACCGCCGCCGAAGGTTGTCCCGATCGCGGCGAACAGTCCAGCATATGCCGTTCGCGATATCAGGGCGCCGTCACATTCGAGCCAACCGGCTGGAGGTTCGTTGGTGTACCAGGTGGATCCGGTACCCGGTGGAACGGTGTTGCGGATCATCTCGGCAATCGCTTTCGAAAGCTGCGTCAGGTCGCCATCGTCGGGAAGTTGGCCAGACTGAACGATCACGTTCAGCAGCTCTTCTTGAACACTGTTCAGCCACTTGGCCGTAACCACAGTGCCTTCCTGGCTGCCGCCTCCGGTCGACAGTATCTGATCCTGAAACCCTCGTTTGCCGTTGCCCAAATCGACGACGGCCGTGCCTGTAATCCGGTCCATCTAAGCTCCCGAATACTGGAAAATGAGGCGCGTATGCGCCGGTTTTATGAGCAAAAAATACGCCTCGGCCGAACCGTTCACCTGAAATGCCGCAAGCGAATGCCCGGCCCGGTTCGCACCCGCGCGAAAGGCGGTCACCTCCACGGCCGGCATCGAAACCAGCCAGGTGAACTGTTCGCCCTCGGCAATCAGAGGCGTACCGGCACGCAGCACACCGGCCCGTGACGGCCAGAACTCGGTGATTGTGATGTCGAGGTTGAGCACTTCGCCGATGCCGAGAAAATAGGGCACGGACTGGCCTCCCTTGGCAGTCCAGCGCTGGTGGGCCAGCCTTCTTCGTTCGTCGATGCCGGCGAGCTGCAGGTCGCGCTTTGCCGGATCAGGCCCGAGCACGCGCTCGAAATCGGCAAGGCAGGCATCGGCCGTGCGCGGGTCGATCTCGTCCATCATGGCGGCGGCGACCCGCTCGCCTTCCTGTATCTCGCCGGCGAAGGCTGCAAAGAGCGCATCCATGAAGCCGCCCGCCCTTGGCCGGGCAAAGCCGAGCGGCCAATGGGCGCGAAGCGAGCGGACGATATCGGCGATTCGTCTCATTCCGCCTCCGCGAAGCTGATCGCGCCCGTGACCGGGAACTGATAGGCGCCAAGCGTGTAGGTCTCGGCCGGCACGATCAGGTCATGGGCATATTCGCCATTGGCGGCCGAGATCTCCTCCGAGAGGCGGGAGACTTCGATCGTCGCGCCGATCGGCGTGTCGTTGCCGGTGTCGTCGTCATCGCCAAGTGTCGCGATGAACCGTCCGAAGGCCTCCTCGATCGCGGCGCGTACCACCGGCGTGTCCGGCCTGATCCTGACGGTGAGCGGCACGGCGACGATCTCGGCGGCGTGGACGCTGACATAGGCGGTGACCGGGCGAACGCCCTCCGGCGTCAGCGGCCGGCCGAGATGGGCAAGCATCGCGGCGCGCTCATCATCGCTCGGCGCCCGGCCAATGCCGTCTTCGTCCTTCATGGCGACCACGACGCCGACGGAGCCACGGCCGACGACATCGGGAATGATCCGCACCGCCTTGATCGCGAATTTGTCGTCGAGCCAGTCGGAATAATCGTAGCCGGCGCCGCCCTGCGGTGGCTTGCGAATATGGGCGATGGTCGCCGACTGAAGCTCGGCGACCGGCATCTCGTCGGCGCCGCCGGAAAAGGCGACGGCGATGGTGATCGTGTCGATCTCCGGCCAGGGCTCGACCGTTGAAAGCTGAATGCCGGCTTCGTAGTTGCCGGCGGTCCCGGCGGCTGCCGCCGTCGCGGGCGCCGTCACCGTGCCATCCGCGCCGATCGTGGTCTCAACATCGAGGGCGAAGACGCGGCCTTCCGACGAGGTCATCTGAAGATCGGCCGGCAGCACCGTGCCGGGTTCGCCGGTGATCGCCACGGAGCCGACCGCATAGGTCGCGCCGCGCTGCTTGACGCCCCAGATCGAGGCGTGGCGCAGGACGAACTCATCCTCGGCCGTATCCACGAAATATTGCCGGCCCCACCAGGCCACATGGCTATGGATGGAGCGGAGCTCCAGCGAGACCGACCGCAAGATCCAGGCAAGCAGGCCGCGCGAGGAGCGAACCGCAAACGAGATCGCTTTCGGTGTGTAGGAAATAGCCTTTGCGTCGAGCACCCCGGCAAGGCCGGCCTCCAGCGTTGCCGCCATGCGGGCCGCGATCGTCTTGGCGGAGGGAACGGGCCAGCTCATTGGTCGACCCTCTTGGTGATCTCGATTGCCTCGCCGGAAACCGAGCACCGCAGCCGCAGAAGATTGCGGGCATGCCACCAGGCTTCGACCTCGGCCGTCTCGCCGGTCATATCCTCGGCCCAGAACAGGCTTTCGGCGGCGAAGTATTCGGCGAGAAGCCGGGTCTCCTCGGTCTGCTTGTTCCGGGAAAGCTCCCAGAGCCTAGAGCCGGAAAAGCGGCCGTCGATATCGAGCGCGTCTCCGGCGCTGCCGCGGCGTTCGAGGAAGGAGGAGGGATTGGCCGACCATTGCGAGCGGCCATCCGGCAGCGTGTCGCCGGCAAGCGCGCGGGCGTCGAGCCCGATCGACATCAGCATCGGCGTCGCGGGCGTGGTGTCGATCACAAGATCGCCATCGGCGCCGAGTGAGATATCGCAGGCGCGGGCATCCTGATCGAGAATGAGGGCAACATCGCAAAACATGGGCGCGAGCATGACACGCGCGCGCGTGAGCCGATCATGCCCGCCGTTGCGGGCATCAGGTCATTTGCGGAGTGGGTGGGGGACCGCCGGGATGGCCATGGCCGTTATACTGCTCGCGCATTTCCTGCATCGAGCCGTTCTTGTCGGTCACATTGCCGCTCGCCTCGATGTCGCCTTCGACCTTCAGGATTTGCGCGGTGATGAACACACCGGCATCGGTCTTGATCGTGATCTGCGCGCCGGTCTTGATGTCGAGCGTGCCGTCGGCCTTGAGCACCATACGATCGCCGCCGCTGTTGTAAAGGCCGACCTCGTTCTCCTTCAGCCCGCCCATGCGCGCGGAGGGATTGGCGACAGGCAGCACGACCAGGTCGCCCTCATCGCCGCCGACGGCAAGCACGATCGCCAGCGCGCCGTCTTCCGGCACATGGGCGGCGAAGCCATAGGGCTGCATCACCTCGACATCGTGGCGCCAGACGCCATCGGCGACCTCGACGGAGGCCGTCTGCACGGCGCCGTTGTCTTTCACATTCTTCAGAACGGAGCGGCGGATCATGCCGCGATTGGTCTCTGTCATTTTATTCCTTCCGCGCGTTGCGAACGGAAAAGTCTGCAACTTTTCCTGCCCGCGCTCATAGTCTCTCCGCCGTCGTGTCGAGCGCCTTCTTCTGCTTGGCCACCTTGTTCTTGCGCTGCTTCTTCTTGGGCTCGCCCTTCTCGAAGCTCTCCGGCGAGATGACGCCGAGGCTGGTGATTTGGCCGTCGTCATTGTTCTGGATGAAGGTCACCTTCGAGATCAGCATGTCGCGGTTGATGTCGTTGAACGCATCCGAGACCGGCACGATCGTGTTCGGCCGCCAGAGCTTGCCTTCCACCGAATGCCCGCGCCGGATATAGGTGACCTCGGCGGCCGCACCCCGCGCTGTGTTGCGCCGCCACTCCGCCTCGGCCCTGGCGCTGTCGTGATCGGCCTTGGTGCGGGCGAGATAGACCTTCGGCCGGTAGCGCCCGATCTCCTCATCCTCGGCAATGCCGGTGACGGCCGTACCCGCTCGCTCGGTTCTCGTGGCGCTGCCATCGCCGGCGGCGCGATCGGCCGGCAGAAGCGGCTCGGCCGTGGTGTCGAGGCTTGCCTTGCCGCGCTTCTTGCCGGCACGCTCGCTGGTGCCGCGCACGATCGTCTTCGAATAGCTTTGCTCGTCGCTCTCATCGATCGAGGCCTTCAGCACATTGCCTGGCAGCGTGATCGCGTCGGCAGCGCGGGTGCCGCCGGAGCGGGTGATCACCACATTGCCGATACCATCGGAGAGAACCCGCGCCTGGCGCTGGCGGGCGCCTTTCTCGATCGCGGTGAACGGGCTTTCGTCGAGATCGATGCTGTAGCGGGGAAACGGCGCGCCGGTGTCGATCTCTGTACGCACGCCGATGCCATAGGGTTTGATGATCCGCGCGACCGCATCCTCCAGTTTCACATTGTGCATCTCGGCCGGCGTGTCATCGACGAGGGCGGTGCAGTCGACGAGGTCGCCAAGCTTGCAACGGCCCTCGACGGTGATATCGGCGAAGGCGGCCTCGATATTGGACGAGCGCTTCTCGATCCGGCCGTTCAGCACGGTGACGCCATCAACCTTGATCGACACGGCCGCGCGGCGCTGCAGACGTTTGTTCTTGGCGCTGTGGACATGGGCGAGCGCCGCCGCCGAGGCCTCCTGGTCGTGGCAATAGAGCGAGAAGCGCGCGGAGAACTCCTTCATGTCGAGTTCGACCTCCGCGCCGGTCCAGCCTTCGAATAGTGCGCCGTCGATCGTCACCTCAATCATGGCATTGTCCCTGCGCATGCCCGGACGGAAAACCGGTATCCACTTTTCCTGGTCATGCTTTCAGCACCTTGATGCTTCCGGCTGGAAGCTGCGCCGGATGACGCGGCCGGTTGCGCGCAACGATGTCGGCCCAGACCGCCTCGATCGCCGCCGGGTTCTCGCCTGCGATATGGGTGGCGATCATCCAGGCGTCGGTCGGCCCGGCAAGCGTGAGCGTCAGCGTTTCCGGCAACTGCCCGATGATCTCATTCAGCGCGCCGGTCACCTCGGCCTTCAACCCCTCAAGTGCGGAGACCAGTCCATCGACCTCGCCGTCATAGCGGCCGGAGGAGAGCTGGCCGACCGACTCGATCAGGCGATCGGCCGCAGCATGCATGCGGGCGCGGGACGCAAGCGCGGTCTCGGCGCTGTCGAAATCGGAGTAGGGGACCTGCGCCACCGCCTGCGACAGGCAGTGCGCCGAGGCGGCAGCAATCAGCGCCCGGTCGGGATCGGACGGCGCTGCCGCGATCGCGCCGGCAAGCGATGAGGCGAGCGAAACGCCGATCGCGGTCAGCGCCGCCGGCGTCGCCGCGACCTCCGGAACCGCCTCGGCCGCGGCCGCGACGAACGGGGTTTGGGAGGCTTCCCCGAAGCGGCTGGCGAGATCCGCGACCTCGGCGTCGAACGCTTCGGGCGTCGTCGGCGCGAGCTGTGCCGTTGCGTCTTGCAGGCGCGGCAGAAACCGGGCGGAACCGTTGACGGGCTGGAGCACACCCGCCGCATCCTGCACGACGCCCGCGCTGCGGTTGACCGCCCGCGTGCGCGCCGCCGAGATCGATCGGGTCGAGACCGCGCTCGCCAGCAGCGAGGCCGCCGAGGCGACGAGCGCCACGGCCGTAAGCACGCCTGAAAGCCCGTTTGAAAGGCTCGTGAAGCCGGTTTGAACCTTCCTGAATTTCGCGGAAAAGCGGACGGCGCGCAGCTCGCGCGAGGCAAGCGAGATCGTGGCGGGCTCGGTGAGGATCACCTGCATCGGCCCCTGCCAGGGATGGATCAGCATCGCCGGGCCGGACTGGTTGAACGCCGCCTCAAGCGCGACCGCCTGCGCCTGGTAGAAGTCGCCGATGATCACGCCGTTAATCGAAACCTCGGCCGCGGCTCGGCCGAAGTCGTCATAGGCCGCGTCGTCAACGCCGGGAAACAGATATTCGACCAGGCGCCGGCCGGCCTTGGTGGTGGTGTCGGGCACATCGAAGGCGATGCCGCGATAATAGCCGGTGACAAGGCCGGGAAGCGTTGCCATCAGGGCATCCCCACGGCGCGGCCGGTGTTAAGCTTGACGTCGCCGCTCGTTTTCGCCGACGAATGCGTCACGGCCGTTCCGGGCTCGGCCTTCACCGTGATCTCGCCGTTGAAATTGCCGTTGGCGGCAACGGGCGCGGCCTGCTGAGCGGTGGCGCCGCCCGTGCCACCCATCCACTTTGGACGGTTCTCCCAGCTCGGCCAGCTGATCAGCGAAGAGATGTCGATGCTGCCGATCGCCGAGAGAATACGGCTGCCGATATTGCCGAACCAACTCACCAACTCGTCGATCGTGCCCTTGACCGCGTCGACCATTGCCTGGGCGGCACGCGCTCCGCTATCACGAAAACCGGCCTCCATCTCGTCGGAATAGTCCTTCATGGTGAAGACCGACTTGATGCTGCCCCAGAGATCGAGACCAGAGAACCAGCCGGTGAGCTCGTTCCACCAGCCCTCTACCACGGCCCGCGCCTCGGCGAGCTCGGACGAGATGGCGGCCGTATCGACACCGAAGAAGGCAGCGAGATCGACGACCTGACCGCCGACCCAGCCGGCAAAGTCGGAAAGCGCCCCCATCACGTCGCCGACGGCGTCCCAGATGACCGAGGCAAACCCAGCAATGAAATTCGAGATCGGCTCCCAGTAATGCCAGACGGCCACGCCGATGGCGGCGACCGCGGCAACGATGGCTGCAATCAGCGCCCATATCGGCGCGGTGATGCCGGCAAGCGCGCCGCCTATTGCGGCCATCACGGCCATCAGGCCCTCAAACAGGAAAGATAGGCCGGGGATGGCAAACAATATGCCGCGAAATCCCGTCGCAAGACGGCCAAGCCACGAAAGCTTCATGCCATTCATGCCGGCGAGCGACGATTGTAGGCCGATTGATCCGGCTGCGGCGCGGTAGAAATAGAGGGCGAGCCGCAAGGCCCCTTTGCCGGCAAGCCAGAGGGGCGAAAGGATGAGCCGCAACCCGGCAATGACCGGCGGCAGCACGAAACCGATGACGCCGAGCGCGCCCCCGAGCAGAACGCCGGCCCCGCCAAGCCTCAGAGCCTCGCGCCCGCCGCCATTGGTTTCTTCGTTCCAGGCGCGTAGCTGGTCGAGCCCGGCCTTCAGATGCGTGTTGATCGCGGGCAGCCATTCGCCGAAAGCCATGCCCACTTCGCGGACGGCCTGCGTACCGATCTCCCGGAAGGTGATGAGCTGGCGGTTGAGGCCCTGCATCTGCGTGTCGAAATCGGCGTCGATGATCGAGCCGTCGGCCTCGGCCATCTTGTCGCGGATCGCCTTGTACTCATCGACGTTCGCCATGAACGGGATCAGGAAATCCATCACCTGCTGATCCTGGAACAACTCGCCGAGACCGCCGGCGCCGGCGATCTGGACGAGCTGCTCGCGCACAGCATCGAGCGCTTCGGCGCCTTCGAGCCCGTTCGCTTTTGCGGCTTCCATCATGTCGGCGATCTGGTTTTCGGAAACGCCGGTCAGTTTCATGACCTTCTGCAGCACCGCCTCGATCGGGTTAATGCCCTTGGTCGCGGCGTCCTGCATGACCGCCTGGATATCGACGCCCATATCCTTGAAGTTCTTCACCGTCGCGGGTGCCAGGATCTTCGACAGGAAGTTCTTGAGGTTGTTGGCCGCCTCGGCCGGATCGGACGTGCCCTTGCGGGCGATCTGCAGGGCGGCGCCGAGAAAGCCGACGGCTTCCTGTCCCTTGACGCCGAACTTCGCCACCTGGCTGGTCAGCGATGGGAAGTAGCGCGCCATGTCCTTCAGCTCGAAGGCGCCGAGCTTGCCGGATGTGACCAGCATCGCCAGAACCTTCTCGATCTGATCGGCCGGCACGCCGAGCGTCATCATCGACGAGGTGGCGACCGCGGCGATGTCGTCCGTCGAGGCATTGGCCGCCGTCGCAACCCTGGCAATGTCGTCGATCGCGCCGTCGATCAGCGCACCGTCGAGACCCGCGGCAAACATGTTGGCAACCGCCGAGGCGATGCCATCGGAGGTCTGTCCGGTCGCAAGCGCGAGATCCTCGAACCGCGCCTTCTGCTGTTCGGTAAACTTGAAGGCGGCAGCGCCCGTCAGCTCGGCCGTGCCCGCCATGTCCAACAGCTTTTGCTGGAAATCGGCAGCGCCCGCGATCGGCGCCATGAAGGAGATGCCGGCGACGGCCGCGCCGATAATGCCGATGCGGCCGGCAAGGCCGGTGAAGCCACGCACCGCGCCGGAAAGCCGGCGGAGCGGCCCGCTCATCAGGTCGCGTAGACGGACGAGAACGTCCAGCGTCATCTGCCCCGATCCGGCCACCTCAGCTCTCCTTCATTTCCTTGCGCGCATGCATGATGGCATTCCACCAGAAGATCAGCTCACGGCCGTTCATGGCGAGGATCTCGGCGGCGCCGAAACCCGAGTGCTCGGCGAGAAAGCCGGTCAGGACGCCCGCGTTTTCGGGCCACTCGTCAAAAAATGGTTGAGCACCCGGCCGCCGCCGGCAATGTCGGTGGCGTCAAGCTTGTCCCAGACCGCGTTCATCACCGCCTGATTGAGGCGGCAGGAACGCGCGAAGGTGACGATGTTCTGCAGGTTGTCGGGCGCCTCGGAAATCACGCGGGTGTCGAGGCCGGTCAGACGATGGAAAGTCAGGCTTTCGAACACCTTCTCCTTGATCTTGCCCGACGCCCGGACCTTGATCCTGACGGTCTCGTAGAGCGGCAGCGTGATCGTGCCATCGGCGTTGCGGATCGCATGCGACGGCAGCTTGTCGAGCGGATCGGTCGCATCCTCGTCGACGATATCGTCGTCGGCCTTCTGAACGGACACACCGGTGTCTTCATCGACGATGGTTTCGTCAACAACGGTTTCCTCGTCGTCGAGGTCGATTGCGGCAATGGTCTTCGTCGTCATCCGATGATCTCCTGCGCCTCTCCGGCAGCCCATTTGAGTTCGATCTGGCCATCCGTCGCGCCCGTCGTCTCGGGGCGGTCGCCCTCAAGAAAAGCGTCCTCGAAGACGTAGGTCTGGCCGGTGTCGCACACGACCTGCAGCTCGCCTTCCTCATGGTCGAGAAGGTCGACGAGCGACTGTCCCTTTTCGAGGTTGGTGGTCGCGGTGATTTCGGAGCCCTGAAACTCCTGAAAGCGGCCGACGCCGCGCCCATAGGCCGTGGCGGTGTTCTTGATGCCGCCGAGCCGGAGCTTGGCCCCGGTTTTGACGGGGATCGTCCGTCCCTTCCAGACGATATCGATGATGCCAAGTGTCTGCATGGTCGGCTCCTATCAGACGAGGAATTCGAGGCTGGAGGCGAACACCATCTGGTTGCCGACGATCTGGACGATCTGCCGGGCATTGGTGCGGTTACGGTCGTTCGGATCGCGCTCGAAGGTGGAGGCCTCGATCGTCGCCTCGGCGTTCTCGATCCAGACGAGGCCGGCATAGCGCTGGCAGCGCGCCGCCCAGGTGCCCTTGATCCGGCCGGGCGAAACCACGGCGGAACCGGCGGCCTTGTCGCCCTCGGCGCGGCGCGTCTGAAACTGCTTGCCGTCGTCGACCAGCTTGGCGCGCGGATAGAGCGTGTTGAAATAGGCCGACCAGTCGTAGCGGATCCGCGACATGGTCGCCGGCACCATGATGTCCATCCAGGCATCGTCGAGCACGCCGAGCGACGTCTTCTTGTAGGTGGTCACCATGCGGTTGATCACGGTCGAGCCGTCGTCGAGGTGGAGATAGGTCGACACACCGTGCTGCAGCAGAAGATTGCGCTCCTCCCACGAAAACTGGTCCTCGATGTCGGGTGCTTCGACGCCGTTCACGACCAGGCTCTTCAGCTGGCGCGCCGGATCGTTGGAAAGGTGGAAGGCGGCAAGCGCGCAGTCGGCCGCCGCATGCACCCAGGACGAGGTCGGCGAGCGCGACAGGCAGGACAGCGACAGGAAGGCGCAGTTGGTGAGATCGCCGAGCGTCACCGCCTGGGCATAGGTCGCCCGCTTGCCGGTGAAGCCATGGCAATCGAGCTTGGCCGTCGCCACGTAGCGCGCGTTCAGCCATTCGGCGAAGAGCTGGACATTGGTGACATCGGACCAGGGATGCTGGAGCTTGGTGAACCAGGCATTCTCGATCAGGTCGAGCACGTCCTGCAGGTCCGGATTGCCGGCGCCGCCCGCCATGTCGGCAACCGCGATCGTCAGCCCCTCGGGCACCGGCTGGGCGGTCACGTCGACGCGCAGGTCGATATCGTTGCCGACCTCGCCGCCGTTCTTCGCGGTCACGGTCACGACGCCGGCGGCGGCGGCGGCCGTCACAACGATATCGGGTTCCGCCGTGATCGCCGCGGCAAGTTTGGTGGCGAGCGCGGCGACGTTATCGGTCGCAAGCGCCGAGACGCGGATCCGCACGCCTGCGATCTTGAAGCGAAGCACGGTCGACTGCGAAGGCGCGCCCGTAAAAGTGATGGTGCCGGTGGCCTTCACCGCATCGTCGGCATCAGCAAGCGTCGTCACATAAAGCGGCGTGGTCTTGTTGACCTTGCGGAAGGCGGCGACCTGCTCGGCGCCGATCGAGCCCCGGCCGAAATAGGCGGTCGCCTCGTCGCCGCGCGTGATCTGGCGGATCTGGCCGGGCTCAAGTGTGCCGGCGGCAAGCTTGTGGCCGGCGATCAGAACCTTTTCCGGCCAGGCGTAAATGCCCTTCTGGCTGTAGTTCGGCTTGACCTCGATAAAGATGGCGGGGTCGTACCAGGTCATCGGGATTTCGTCGAAGTCCATCGATCAGTCCTCGCTCTTTTCCGTGGTGGTTTTCTTCGTTGCGGGCGCGCTGGCCTCGACCAGGTCGCCGTCGCGCAGGCGCCTTCGGACAAACAGCGTGTCGTCGACTTCGACGCCCGCTGCCGGCACGATCGCGCCGCCCGGCAGGGCAACGCCCGGAACCGTCTTCTCGGCATTCGCCGCGTCCCGGATCGTCAGCGTCCGGCCTTCGCCCGGCTTTACAAATTTCCGATGGCCCATCGTCAGGCTCCCGTCTCGATTTCGTCTTGAGGTTCGATGTCGCCGCCAAGCGACCAGGTCACGCCGAGGGCGGCGAGATCGTCGGCCGTCTCCAGCTCGAGCTCGGCCGTCGCGGTGACGAAGGAAAAGCTGAAGTCGACCTGGGCAAGCGCGATATTGTCGTCGGCGAAACCATCGGCGACGATCGCGGCAGCACCCGTGACGGTGAGGCTGCCCATATCGGCAAAGCTCACGCCGTTGAGCAGGACCGCCGCGACATCGACCATGGCATCGAGCCCGACGCCGCGCGTGTCGCCCTTGAAGCGGGCTTCCAGTCCGGAGGACACGGCGCAGACCAGGAACAGCCGCCATTGCATCGTGCCGGAAAGCAGCCTCGCGTCGTTGCCCGGCTTCATGCCCTGCCAGGCGAGGCCGAGGAAAGGTGCAAGCCTTGCGATGCGGCGAAACTCGGTGATCGACATCGCCGTCGGCACGCGCTCGAAGCCGAATGTCTTTTCCGGAAAGGCGATGCGCAGCCGCTCTTCGATCAGCGGGCCCTGGCGAGCGATGATGGCAAGCGCCGGATTGATTCCCATCTCACGCGCCCCTCAACGTGTCATAGGTGAAGTCGCGCGGGCGATCGGAATAGCGCGGGCCGGAGCCGACCTTCGCGCCGGTGGCGCCCTCGGCAAGCGGCGCATCGAGATGCACCCGGCGGGCGGCGATATCGCGCAGCCACTTCAGCACGTCGTCGCGGCCCTTCGACATCTCCTCGGACGGTGAGACATGCTCGCCCTGGGCCAGCTCATAACGGGCCAGAATGGAGGCGGCGCGGACGAGGTCGACCGGCGGAGCGGTGACCGGCACGGCGTAGTAGCCGCGCAGATAGCCCTCGATCTCGGCCGTGGCGTCCGACAGCGCGCGCTCGACACGCGCCACATCGACGGCCTCGGCCGTGCGGTCCTCCGGATTGGAGAGCCTCAGAATGTGCGTCTCGCCGAAGCGGGCAATCATGTCGTTGACTGTGGCGTACATGGTCGGTTTCCGGTGCTGTCGGGAGTGGGGGCGGCATTCGCGCCGCCCCCGGCCGGGCGCAGGCTTCGGGAGGCTATTTCTTGGCCGGTGTCTTGGCGGCCGCCTTGGCTGCCTCTTCCAGCGCGGCAATCTTGGTGGCGGCGGTCGCAAGCTCGGCCTTCAGTGCGGTAATCTCCGTGTCGCGCTCCTCGAGTTTGGCCTCGGCGGTTTCGTGCGCGCCCTTGAGCCGTTCGATTTCGGTGTTGGCCGTGGCAAGCGCCTCGGCCTTCGTCTTCGCCTCGGCTTCCGCCGTGCGTAACGCGCTGACGGTGGTCGCGGCCGGCGCCTCGCCATCGACCACCTCGAAAGCGGGATCGGCGCGGAAGGCGGCGAGTTCCGTCTTGGTGAACTTGTCGGCGGCATAGGTCGCGGACGCCGGATGCTTGATGCCGGCGCGGCGCATGCCGGGATTGCGGCAGATGATGGTGATCTGGTCAGCCATAGGGTTTCTCCTTCAAGGGCTTTGCGGAAGCCGCCGGGCTCGGCGGTTTGCGCAAGGCCCCGCGCGGGCTGTACCGCGCCGGGTGATTGCGATCAGGCGAGGTAGGGGACCACCTCGACCTTCGCCGTATTGCGCCAGATATTGGTGGCACCGGCGTCGTTGCGCTCCGCTTCGAGGATGGCGCGCGCGGTGCCTTCAAGCGCCGGCGGCACGATCAGCTTGGAGGGGCGGAGGTTGATGACGCTGCCGTTCTTCTTGCGGATCGTCTGCATGGCGACGCGCGCGGCCGAGAAGCTTTCAGCCGTCAGCACCGCCTTCGACTTGTGCGCGGTCTGCCACATGCCGTAGCCGGCATTGCAACGGCCGGACGTGCCCCACAGGAACTCGTCATTGAGGAAGACGTTGGCGTCCTTCTCGTCCTGGAACGAGACGAAGTTGAACGGCCGGCGCTTCTGGTAGACGAGCGGCTTGACCACCTGGGTGTCGTCGACCAGGTACCAGGCCGGCCCGGCGCCGGCGGTATAGTTGGCAACCGAGATCTCGTTGCCCTGCTCGTTGAAGCCGGGATGATCGGTGTCGAAGAAATACTGGCCGTCATAGCAAAGCGCGGTTTCGCCGGCGGCAAAGAGGGGCCAGCAGAGCTGGTCGGGAAACTCGGCCGCGTGCTGGCCGATCTGTCCGGCGACCGGCACGAAAACGCCGATCTGATCGTCCTCGATCTGGTCGCGCAGGATCCCGACCGTCTCTTCGAACTTGCGGTTCTTGATGGTGTAGGTCTGGGCGCCGAGGCGCACGACCTGCCGCTCGCCGATCCATTCGCGGATGCCCGGCAACTCGTCGAGGCGCGGATATTCGTTCTGCGCCGTCGTCGAATTGACCTCCATCGCGATCAGGCCGTAGCTCGTCGGCGTCGAGGTGAAGCGGGCATTGAAGGCCGTCGAAAGGCCGGTATAGATGCCGCGCAGGCTGGAAGCATTGATATCCATTTTGAAGTCCTTTCGAGACCCTTTGAGGCGGCCCTTAAAGCGCCTTCAGCCAGACGCCGTCTTCGTCGACGAAGCCGATCGTGCCCGCCTGAAGTTCGTCGCTGACATTGGTGAGCTGGTAGGTTGCGTCGTCGGCCGCATAGACCGGGTCGCCGGTATTGGCGGCGGTCGCGGCGGCAAGCGGAATGCGCAGCATCTCCTTGGAGACATCGACGCGGATGGCGCCATCGCCACCGGCCGAATTGTCGGCCCGCTCGCGTGCCCAGCCGACGATCGCGACGGCGTCGGCATGGTCGGGCTTGACGGCAAGGCCTGCCGCGGTGACGGCCACCTGGGTGCCGCCATAGATCAGCGTCGCGGCCTTGACCGGGAAAGCGGCCCTGCGGCCATCGCGCGTGACGCGCTCGATATCGTTGGTCGCGGCCATTTACTTCGTCTCCCGTTCGCGCTGTTTGGTGAAGTCCTCGGCGCCGAGCCCCATCAGCGCCATGACCTGTTCGTCCTCGGCGGTGATGTCGGGGTTGCCGGTCTCCGGCGGCTTGCGCCGGCCAAGACCGCCGGAATGGATCGAGGGCAGAAGCTTCAGCTCCGCCTCGACGCCTTCCGCGTCCTTCTGATGGCGGGCGATGTAGTGGTCGCGCAGCGCCGGAATGACCTTGCCGCCCGAAATCGCGGCATCGATCACGGCCTCGGCCTTTTCCTTCGCCTGGTCCGCCTGAAGCGTGGTGAGCTTGGAATTGAGATCGGCCACCGTTGCGTGGAGGCTTTTGATTTCCTCAGCCTGGCCGCCGGTGTTGGCCTGAAGCCGGCCCTGCAGCGCGGTGACCACGGTCTCCTCGTCGCCCTCGGTTCCGGCGATCGTGCCAAGCTTCGCGACAAGCGCGGTATGGGTGCCGGCTTTCGTATGGGCGGCTTTGACGGCGGCGAGCACATCGGCCTCGCTTGCCGTTTCTGAGAGGCCGAGCGCCTCCCGCAACTCTTCGAGCATAGGATTGTCCTCTTTCGAATTGAGGGATTTCAGGAAGGGGAGATTGGGATCGTTGGTCAGCGCCACGCGCTCGACCGAGCCGATCCGGTAGGGCTTGGTGCGCGAATGGAGGAACACCGGGGAGATGAAGCCATAGGCCTTGTCTTCCATCAGTGCCCGGCCCGAGGCCGTCCATTCGACGCGGCCATAAAGCCCATCCTCGCGCGCCTGCAGTTCGACGATCCAGCCGCGCGCCGGTGCGGGATGTCCGGCCTTGCCGGCCAGATCGGTCGCGTGGTTTTCGTCGATCGGGAGCTTGCGGCCGGCCGTGTGGAAGGCGGCAACCAGGCTTGCCAGATCCGGCGCGGCATAAGGACCGCGTCCGTCGACGCCGGTGAACTCGGCGGCCGGCAGAAGCTGCAGCCATTCCGGAACGCCGGCGGCGTTGAGAGCAATCGAGAGTGAGGCGCGTGTCGTTTCCATGCGTCGATTGCTAGCATCGGCGCATAGGCGCGGGTCATGCCCGCCGCCGGAGGCGTGCGTGCAAATTTGAAATCAGCGGGAGCGGGAAAAGCGGAGGATGAAGCCTTCGATCGTGTGGCGGATCATCGTCTCGTCGTCCTCGGAGATACCAAGGAAAGGCCGCGCCGGCAAGATAACCCGGTCGGCAACGATCAACCGGCCGCCGATCCGGAAATAGAGATGGTCGGCATGAACCGGCACGATCTCGGCGCCTTCCTGGTGCGGTCGCGCATAGATGACATTGGTGCCGACCTGGGCGTAGTCGTTGCCGGCGAAATGGGTGATGCTGTCGCGCAGCCGGCCGCTCTCGGTGAGGATACGCGTGTTGCGCTTGTCGGCGCCATAGTCCTTGTTGACCGGTGTCCAGGCTTGCCCTTCCGGATCGGTCTGGGTGATGAAGCGCTGGACGGTCGAGGCGACCAGGCCGACGCCGATCACGTTCATCATCGGCTGGGTGTTGCGGGTCATCAGCATCAGCCCGCCGAGGCCCTTCATCAGCGCTTTGTCGCGGATCTCGGTGACGATCGACACGCCGGCCATGATTTGCCTTTCCGGCCTGTGAGGCCTATATTTTCGAGAGGACGCGCCGAGCAGGAAGCGCCCGCTTCAGCGGGATTGGGACAAGGCGACTTCTGGCCCCCCGGCGCGTTCCTCTCACGTCAGCTTCTTCATCTTCCGCGCCGTCGTCCGTCTGAGCGACGTCAGATATATTTCCTCGCGACCGTCTTTCTTCACCACCTTGAGGCCTGCGTGATAATTGGCGCCGTCATGTTCGCCGACATAGGCCCAGCGGCCGTTTCCACCCTGGGCGAGCCTGCCGTTCTTCCTCAACCAGTTCGGCAGCACCGCATAGGCGTCCGGCGTGATCCGGTCGTGCTTGGCATGGCTGCGGATGGTATCGGACGAAAGCCTGACTTCCGTCCCGGCCTTAACGCCGAGCTTTTCCGCATCCGCCTTGCCAGCCGTCGCGACCGGCTGCCAGGTTCCATCCGGCCACTTGCCGCGTTGGACCGCCCGCACGAATTTCGCGACCTGCGTCTGGCTCGCCGTTACCGCCTTCGGTCCCGGCGCGGTGCGCGATAGCCAGGCAGCGCCAGGATTATAGTCAAAGGACGGATCAACGCCGCGCGGCTGATCGGTTCCGAGCTGGTCGAGATCCGGTGTGCTGTCAAAGCCCTTTGCCTCGACGAGCGCCGCGGGCACCGGCGTGACGAAGCAGCCGCAACCGAAACCGTTCGGCGGATAGATCGATTGCCATACCGGATCGTCGGCCGCCCAGACCTTGCCGTCCCAGGCGAGGTGATCGCGGCGCGGATGCTTGTTGCCGGAGTGATTGTAGCGCCAGCCGGGAAAGGCCTCGCGGATCTCGGGACTGTTGAGCTGAGCAAAGCGGCCGGCGGCATAGGCCGTCCTCAGATTGGTCTCGAAGATCACCCGCGTGCGCCAGCCGCGATCGCCGTGATAGGACCAGCCATGTGTTTTAACGGTCGCGTCGAAGTCCTTACGGAAGTCCTCCAGCGTGGTCCCGTCCTTCAGCGCCCGCTCGATCGCGCCCTGAAAGTCCGCGACCAGGGCTTCCGTCTGCGCGCCGGCGACCATGAACATCTTGGAGTGCGCCGCATCGAAGACATCGCGCCAGCTCCGGGTCGGAACGCCGACCTTCTGGCGGAGGAAATCGATCGCTTCCTGGAAGGGCAATTGCAGAGGATCGGTTGTTTCCGTCATCAGCGCCGGTCGAATGCTGGACAGGATCGATTTCGAAGCCCTTTCAAAGCCCCTGGGCGCGTTTTCCGGGAAAAGACGACTGATCATGCGTCCCGACCCGGCCTCGCGTGTCTGTGGGGCTTTATTTTCGATCATCGTCGAGCGCGTCCAGAAGCGCCGCCTGGCCGGAAAGATGCGCGACCATCATCGCGGAGGCCATCGCCTTCGCCAGCGCTTCCTCTTCAAGGTCGAGTGCCGCCAGCCGGCGCGCCGCATCCTGAAGGCTGGTCGCCTGGTCGAGCGCCGCACGGATCGCATCGATCTGGCCGTCGAGAATATCCGCGGCATCTTCCTCAAGCCGATCGGCGATGAGCTCTGCCTCGTCGCGGGCATCCGCCCTGACATGCGCCGAGCGTTCGAACAGCCGGTCGAGCGACTGGCGCGCGGTGAGACGCTCAGGCTGCGGCTTTCCGCCGGAGCTTTCGCCCGTCGGCGGCTCAAGAGCTGTAGTGGCGGGTCGCCCGCCGACCGTCAGCTCATCGCCCTTCGGAGGCGGAGCGCCAAGACGGTTGTAAAGGTAGGAGGCCGGGACCTGCAGACCGTGACGGGCGAACACGTCGAAGGCCGTCGCGAACTCACCGAGCGGCACCTCGTCCGGTCGGCCGATCGACAGCGTCGGATAGTGCTCCTGCGGGCCGAACCGGAAGGCGATGATGTTGCGCACGAGCTGAAGATTGATCGTCGTCGTCAGGTCGAGTGCGTCGGAGCGTTCGATATCTTCCTGAACCTCGCGGTGTTCCTTCGAGACTGCGTGACCGCCCGAGATCGCGTCGGTCGTCGTCGTCTGGCCCAGAACGAGCTTGGAAATCTGGCGGTCGTACCAGTCGGCCCGCCGCTCGAACATATCGGTCGAGGCCGATTTCGAGCCGACCTCCTGAAACTCGATCTCCATCGTGGTGGGAATGATCGCGGCGCAATCGCCGGCGATCTGGCTGACCGCCTTCCAGAGAACGCTCTTCTCTTCCTCGGTGGCGTTGTTGTCGTATCGGCCAAGCCGGATCGGCTGCCCGAAATTCTGGCAGAAGATCGCCCAATCCTTGATGGTGAAGCTTTTGAACATCCAGCCCCAGGCCGCGACGCGGGCGATGCCGGAGCGGACCGTGAGGCCGGACTTCGCCTTGGAGCGGTGGACCACGAAGTTGACGGGATCGAGGTCGACCAGGCTTGCCGCCTCGCGCAGCATCACCGTCTCGCCATCCTCGCGATCGAAATCGAAATGCGTTGGCGATCGCCAGATCAGCTCGCGCGGCGTCCAGGCATTCGTCGTCGTCTTCCAGTCGATCTCCATGACCGAAAGGCCCTTGCCGATGGCATCAAGCATGTCGAAGAGGCAGGCGCGCAGAACGCCGTCATCGACCCAGCTCTGCAGATATTGCGCGTGCTTCTTGTGGTCGGCTGCGTCGGAGGCTGCCTTCACGGTGATCGGAAGCTGGCCGACCGAGCGCTTGCGGGTGGCGAGCACCGCCAGATAATGCGGGTCGCGCTCCTCCATGTTTTCGGCAAGCTCGAAATAGGAGAGGGGATCGCCATTGGCGGCCGAGCGCAGAATGCGCGCCATCCTGACCGGCGTCATGCCGTCGGCCTGATCGGTGGCGAAGGGATCGCGGACGGTCCCGACCTTCGGCGCGGCAACGTCGCCGGTCAGCCGGCTTGCCGGAATGAGGCGGTTCAGAAAATCTCTCAAGGCCATGGTCAAAGTCTCCCGCGCAGGCCGAAACCGGCAGCGCCATCGTCGTCATCATCGGTCGCGGCAGGAAAGGCGGTGCGCTCGGCATGCGATGCCGCCGATTGATAGCCATAGGCCATGCGTGCGCCGCCGGCGGCGTTGATGCCGAGAAACGCCGCCCAGGTGCGGTCGGCGTGATCATCGTCGCGTTCGGCGACGAAGCGCGGCGCGCCGGTGGCCGAGGCGACCTTCCGCAGTTTGTGGAGATCGGAACGCAGCGGCACATTGCCTTCCGGAATGCGAACCTTGCGATCCTCGAACCGCTCCTTGCCGGCCGTCGCCATGATCAGCTTGTTGGAGGTGGTAAACAGCACGCCCTCGACGCGGCTTCCGTAGCGGCGTTGCGCGTCCTCGGTCACCTTCTCGCCCATGCCGGTCTGGTCGATGCACGCGCGCGCCACTCGGTAGCGCGTCATCACATCGTCGAAGGCCATGTCCATCTCGGCGAAGGTCGCCCGCTTCTGCTCGATGATCTCGCGGCACCAGAGCACGTCGCCGATTTCTTCCCAGACCCAGATGACATGCAGGTCATTGCGTCGGCCGATATCGCGGCCGACATAGCAGGGCCCGCCCTGATAGCCATCGGGAATGCCGGCGGCGTCATCCTCGACCGAGGAAATCAGGTCGTAGGAAAGCCAGGCGCTGGCCTCGTCCAGATATTTGAGCTCGTATTCCTGCTCCCAGGCGTCGTCATCGGCGATGCCGGCGCGCAGCTCCTCGATGTCACGCGGCAGACCATCGGCGACCGCCTGATAGATATCGACGACATGCCGCGACCAGGCGTTGTCGTCCGCCGTGTCCAGTTCATAGAACTTGCCGCTCTTGCCGTTCGGCGTCGAGGTGACGCGCAGCTTCCAGCCGGCGGATATGACGGGGAAGAGCGCCTTCCAGATGGCGTTGCTGTCCTTATGGAAGGCGAACTCGTCGAGAAACACATTGGCCGAAAAGCCGCGCGCGGTATCCGGATTGGCGGGTAGCGCGGTGATCTTCGAGCCGTGCGGCAGCTCGACCTCGAGCGCGCGATAGGAGCCCTCGGCGCCTAGCCAGTCATATTCGTTCATCTCAAAGCCGAGCTTGTAGGCCTGGGCGTGGAGCTTGATGCCTTCATTCATCGCCTCGCGCGCCTGGCGCTCGCCGCGCGACAGGATCACCCAGCGCGCGCGCTTCTGCTCGATCGCATGCTCGAAGCAGTCGTCGACCACTTCGAGCGTCGTGGTGAAGGTCTTGCCCGTCTGCCGAGCGAACTTGCCGAGCTTGAAGCGCGACCTGTCCATAAACCAGCGCCGCTGATAACCGAAGAGAGGAACGGCGGGCGCGCTCATTTGAAGATCCCGTAAATGTCTTCACGGATCCGGCGGAGCGCCTCCTTGCCGTCGGGCGTGAGCTTGTCCTCCTGGTCCTCGATAGCGTCCATCGCCTGGCCGACCTTGGCTTTGAACTCAGCCTCGACCTTATGTCGGCGCGAGGTCGAAACGCCCTGCGCTTGCGTCGCTGAGCGGAGGGCGGCGGCGAGCTGCATCGCGCCCTTCGGATCGATCCCGCTCTCGCCGCCAGCCGTCAACAATTCGAAGACCAGCGTCTTGATCGCCTCGGCCGCAATGAGCGTCAGCTCGTCGGAGGCCTCGGCATCCATGCGCTCGGATATCGTGCGGGCGATCTCGCGGGTCTGCTCGAGCCGGCGGGTCATCTGGGCGAGCTTGACCGAGTAGCGGTTAAACGCAGTGAAGGAGGGAATATCGAAGGCGACGCCATACTCGCCCTGAATGGCGAGCAGCTTTTCGCAAAACTCCGGATAGATATCGGTTTGTGTCCGGTCGCGGTTCGCCAGCTCCTGCGCCGCCCAGGCAACGACGTCGTCGCATTCGGCCGGCAGAAGGTCGATCTTGGAAAGCCTGCCTCGTCCACGACCCATGATCAGGCTCCTGGCGACGGACGGTCGACGCCCTCGATCACCGAGCGCCTTTCCACATGATCGACGCCGGCGCGCGTGATCGAGGCGATCAGGACGGAGCCCGCTTCCGTGACCGTCACGGCGCCGAGCTCCTCGAGCTTGCGAATCTGGGTGCGGACATAGTCGCGGCTGCGGTTATGGCCGAAGGTGCGCAACAGCGCGGTCAGCAGCGTTTCGTTCAACGCGCCATCCACTTCTCTCGCCAGTCCCTTCAACATGATCAGCCGCGCGTCACGGGCCGAGAATTCCTCGAAGTTCATGCGCCTTCCCCTCGTTTACGCAGATAGTTGTCGATCCGGTCGACCGTCATCGACACGCGGCTGACGATCTGGCCGGTGGCCGAGACCGCGCCATCCAGTTTGGTGAGCGACAGTTCGAGCCGGTTCAGCTCGTCCTTGCCCGGAAGTTGCTTGATCTCCGCCTCGACCTTCAGCATCCGCCGGTCGATCCCGTCGACATTCTTCTCCAGCGTCTCAAGTTTGGCGCTGTTACCCTTCGCCCGCGCGGTCAAAACCGAGTGGATGAAGGAGCCGATCGAGATCAGCAGGGAAAGGGCCGTCAGGAGCGGCAGGAACGCGCCAACTTCAATCACCATCGGTCGTCTCCCCGGTCGCGCTGTCGACGGCGGCGACGGCTGCGGCGCGACGGGTCTCGCAGACATTGAGCGCCGAGCGATCGGCGCCCCAGAGCGATACGACCTCCGCCTGGCTGAGACCGCCCTTGGCCGGCAAAGTTGAAGGCTTCGCGCAGGGGCGGCGCGCCTCGGCCGGAAGCTCCGGCTTGATCATTGTCCGCAGCACGATGGGCTCCTGCTTATTGGGGGAGAAGGTGCACGCGCTCAGGCTCAAGGCCGCAAGCGTCACCGCGAGGCAATGCCGCATTGTCTCTCTCCATCTGTTCGAGTTTGTCGTTGGCGTCGGTCTCGGCCGCCCGGATCTGACGATCGGCGACCATGATGGCGCGAAGCTGGGCGGCCACCGCGTCCGCCTTTTCCGCATTCGCTTTGGCGATCTCGCCCGACCAGAAGGCATCGCGCTCGGCGATAGCGTTCTGCCGCGCATCCCGCACCATGGCGGAAAGCTCGCGTGCCGCCAGAAACGACAGGCCCCCGCCGATCGCGATCAGCAGGGCGGCGAGCAGCAAGGGCATGGTGTATTTTCCGAGGAGGGCTGCCATCAGCTCTCCTTCGCCGGCTGGTCGCGGCCATAGCGCGCGATCGTGTGCATATCGACGGAGCCGAGGCCGCGATGGATGCCGAGAAGGGCGAGGATCATCCCGGCCATCAGCGGTACAACGGTCGGCGCCAGCGCCAGCGCACCGGCCGAGCCAGCGCTCGCCGCCGCCACGACAACGAAAATCACCAGCCAGGCGAAGGCATGGGAGATGCTCATGAAGCGCTTTGAGCTGCGATAGGTGGGCTTTTCCATTTGCGGCCTCACGCGGCCAGGACGCGATAGGACGGCAGGCCCTTCAGCGCCCGCTCCATCTCGTCACGCGTCTGCGGCCCGACGACGCCGTCATCGACGATGCCGCGCATCTGCTGGAACCAGATCGTCACCAGTTCGACGGTATGGTCGAAGGCGTCGGTGGGCTGCACCGGCCAGCGATGGCCGATCTTCCGGCGATAGGCGGCAAGCGCGTCGACCCAGGCGGCGACGGCCGGGCCGTGATCGCCGCGCCGCAGGATTGCGTCCTCGATCGACGCGACCTGATCCATGCCGGGGAAGAGGTGGGCATATTCGGCGCGGGCGTCGAAGCAGGGGCAATCCTTGCCCTTGTCGTAATCGTGATGGCCGCTGATCTTGCCGATGCCGAAACGGTCGCGAAGTGCGACGATTTCGGTCACGAGCGCTGTCTTCTGCGCGGGCGTGCGCGTATCGGCCGAGGCGGTCATGTCCCGCGTCATGCCGCCCACATAGACGACGCCGACCGTGCCGGTGTTGTGGCCCGCGACATGCGCGCCGATCTTTTCGATCGGACGTCCGTCCTCGCGCTGTCCGTCGAGGTGAACCACGCGATGATAACCGATGCCCGACCAGCCGCGCGCCAGATGCCATTCGTTGATCTCTGCGACGCTGACCGGACGGCCTTCGGGCGTCGCGGTGCAATGGATGATGATTTCGTTGATAGGGCGCATGGGAGCCTCCGGATTTGGAGGCAAGATAGGCGGCAAGCCGCTTGCCTGATCATGCTAGCCACCGGAGGCGAGCCTCAAAAGAGGTCCATCTGATTGCTGGGTTTCCGGGGCTTTGGTTCGCGAGGGGCGGAACGCAGAAGCTTGTAGACGCCGCTTTCGCTCATGCCAAGACGCCGCGCGATATCGGCGTGGGAGAGCCCGCGAAGCCGATATTGATCGGCTCGCCACCGGCGCGCAAGAGGAACCTTGATATACTCGCCGGGATAAGCGTTGGAGAGCGGCGCGAGAATGTCGTCGCCGAGCCCTTCCTTGTCCGCCGAACGTGCCGGATCGTGCGGGACATAGAAGCGGATGCCTCCGACCTTTTCGACAAACTGCATGAAGCCTTCGTCGCCGAGCATAGCGCGAAGCTCCATTTCCATATCCCGACGATCGTCATCGAACATGGCGACCTCCGGGATATTGGATGGTCTCGCGGCGGATCAGTTCCGTGGTGACGATCGAGAGCTCGTGGGTCAAGCCGACCCGCTTATGGCTGCGCGGCGGCAAGGCTTGAAGACGCTTCAAGAGCGCGACGCGGCGCTCCTCAAGCCTCCTCAAGGTTTCGCGGTTTTCGACCGACCGGAAAAGGGGGAGGGCGCTATTGGTCATCGCTCGCCCTTTCCCGGTGTACGCGGCAACCAGTGTCGCGAATTGCAGGTCACGACGGCATCGCCGCGCAGGATGAACCGCATGCCATCCGCAACCACGGCCGAGGCGCCGTAGCGCACGCCCGCCTCGCAGCGATTGGCGATGATCAGCCGAATGGCGTCGGTGTCGATCCCGTGGACGTGCTCGATGAAACGCAGAACCGCGTGATCGGTGACGATCGGCACGCTGAGGCCGGTTTCCGGCATCTTGTTGTTGCGCCCCGTCATCGCGCTTCCGCCTTCATGGCGCGCACCCTTTCGCCAAGGGTGTTCATAACCCTGATCCACTCCGCGCGGGTCAAATCGCGGACGCCCGGATCGGTGTCCGAGAGCATCGGCACAACGGTCCAGAAATCGTTCGGGTCCTGCTGAAGCGCCGCCCATTGCGCGACGGCGATCTTGTAGCCCTCGGCCTGGCGCCAGAGCGGCATGGTGCGATGGACACGCCAATCCACGCCGGCCTCGCGCGCCATCCAGGCCTTCAGCGCTTCGATCGCCTTGGCGGCGTCGTCGGCGTAGTAGAGGAACCGCGTGTGATCGATACCGGTCTGCCGCTTGACGAAGGCGAGCAACGCCTTGTCGTCGCGGTTACCGACAATCCCGAGGTTCCAGGCGCCGATCCATAGTGCCTGGAGTTTTGCTGAGAACGGGCCGGTGAGCTTTTTGCGGCCGTCCGGGCGTCGGGCGCCACCAAGCCGCCGAAACTCGGCGGCAACGGCCTCCCTCTCCGTTTCAGTCATCACCGTGAGCGTCGGCTTTCCGGTGACGCGCTCATAAACCGCACGGCGGGCCTCATCGTCTAGGCCTATCCTATTCGCAAAGGCGTGGATGGTACGATGTGCAGTCATTGCGCCAATCCCTCAGATGGCCGAAAGTACCTTTCGGATAGGGCGGCCGAGGGGTCAAACGGATGAATGAGTGCATTTGGAAGAAGATCTTGGGGGCGGCGGGAGTGGCCGTTTTCGCGGCGCTCGCTGTGCCTGCAATGTTCGGCGGAAAGCAAGACCTCTGGGGCCGCTTTATTTACGACTATCAAACTCTGATCAGCGGGATTGCCGCAGTGATTGCCGCTGTTCTGACGATTCGCCAAATGCAACGAAGCGACCGAGCCGCGCTTACCCATCACCTTGAAACAATAGCTATTCAGACTTTGCCTTACGCCCGACGAGTAGCTGCGCTCCACCTCAAGGTCACGCCCATTTTCGGTAACATCACAGAGAGCGGCATTTTTTCCGAAGTCCCTCCGACCCTCACACAAATAACCTCCGTTGAGGAAATCGACGCGCTCTTTTCGTGGCTTCGCCGCACCGACCTCGCCCTTGGCAAAGCGATCAGCTGTCTTGACGATAAAGCATGGGAAGAAGCGCAAGAGGCGATACCCGCCCTTCTTTGGGCGCGCCGGCAAACGGCCAGATCCACGGCTCATAAATTGAGGAAATGGCTTCCGGACACAGCCAAAGAGACTGTCTCTATTCCTCCATCCGATGTTCTCGCGACAACCTCCGCTCTCTTTATGCTGGGAACGCCGGATTGCTATGAGATTTTGAAGTATGACCCTGAGCCCTGGAAAGGTTTTTCCCGCGATCTTGTTGAGATCAATGCAGACTTGGAACGGCTTAGAGGGGTATATAAAAACACCCATATATAAATTGCTTTCTTGGGCCAGATGTTTCGATAGAAGAGCAGGTCGTACAACGGAAACCGAGTTAGTCATCATTCACCCGCCCTCGCCAGATCGATCGTGATCGCCTGCCACCGGTCCTCGACCGAGCGCCGGTGATAGAACCGGACATACTGCTTCGAACCCGTCACCCGCATCGCGTCGCGGATCGCGCTCATGGCGCGCTGCCAGCGGGCGTCCTCGATGTTGTGGCGGAGTAGGCCGAAGATTTCGGCCCGGTTGATCTGCCCCTCCTTGTCGGTGTTGAAGGCGCGGGTGACGATCGCCTGGATTTCCGGGCGGCTTTCCGCCGACCATTCGTTCAGGCATTCGTCGATCAGCCCCTTGGCGATCTGCAGCTCCGGGCCGAAGTCGATCCGCTCGGCGACCTGCACCTGGATCTTCAGGAGCCCGTCATAGGACTGATAGGTCCGGTTGCCTTTCTTGCCACCCTTGGTGACCTCGTATTCCTGCGCCAGCAGTTCGTCGAAGCCGTCGAGGTCCATCATCGTGTGTTCGAGGAACCGGCCGATCTGGGCGGAAAGATCGAAGGCGAAAGCGATGACTTTGCGCACCACCTCGTCCTCCAGTTTGTGCTGCGGCTTCACCAGATCGAGCGGCACCAGCCGGTCGCTGGCATCGGTCATGAAATCCCGGCCATTGACCAGCGTGACACCGGATCCGATCTCGCGCACCTGCGCCTGGTGGAGCGCCTCCGGCACGAACCGGCCGCGCACGTCCTCGACATAGCGCTCGCCGCCGATCTCGGCGACGCGGGCCTGCCGCGCCTGATCTTCGAGAATGCATGCTTCCATCGCGTTCATGCCGCGTCGCCTCCGTTGTCGTCGCCATTAGAAATCAGGGTGAAGCGAGGCGACAGGCGCCGCGCCTTGTTGCGGAGGCAAAGCTCTTCCTCCAGTTCTGCCGTCAGCGCGATGCCGGTGTTCAGCCGCGTGACCATGCCTTCGAGTTCGTTGACCGTTGGGCGCTTCTGCATGCGGATGAAAAGCCGCATCTCGTCGCGCAGGCCGCCCAGATATTCGGATGGCTGAATGTTCATTTCCGCCCTCCCGTGAAATCCGGCCGGACGATCTTGCCCTCCGGGTCGGCGATGAGCTGGCCGAACTTCCGGCTCGCCTCGATGTCGAGGATGGCGCCGCGCGCGCGGCTTTCCTCGGCGAGGCGATGCACTGCCAGCTCCTGTTCGATATTGCGAGCGCACTTGCGCATGGCCGTGAGGCTTTTGACGAAGCGCGTGGTCTCCGCCGGAGACATCGTGCAGCCGGTGTGCGTGCATTCGGCAAACTGCATCGCATAGGCCGAAAGCGTGTCGCTGAGTGTCGTGTCGAGGTGGCGCATCAGGCGATGTCCTCCACGTCGCGGTTCTTCCAGGCGGTCTCGACATGACGGGCATTGATCGGCTCGTCATTCGCCATCGCCAGCATCGCCGCAAGCTTCAGCGTCTTGTCGATCTGGCCAAGCGCGCCGCCCTTCAGCCCCATGCCAATCAGCGTTTTGACCGCGACCGGATCGGTCACGCCCCAGGCGTCGATAAAGGCTTCGAGATCCTGCCGAAGCGGCTGGCGGCGATTGAGCCGCTTGCCGATGCGCCGGCGAAGCTGGGCATAGGACCGGCCCTCGCTCTTGCTGGCAAACCGTCCATAGACCTCGTCATTGCCGACGAGAGCGACGCCGCAGCCATAGATGTCGACGAAATGCCGGAGCTGGTTGATCGCGTCGTCGACGAGGTTCTGCGCCTCGTCGATGATCAGCAGCGTGCCGCCGCCGATCCGCTCCAGCTTCTTGCCGATCGCCCGCGTCAGCTTGGCCGGATTGTGCTCCTGGACGTTCAGTTCGGCCGCAAGCTCGATCAGCATCGCATGCACATTCTTGGTGTGCGGGCTGACGGTCGCGAGATAGGCATTCGGACGCGTGGCGCAGTAATGCCTGCAGGCCATGGTCTTGCCCATGCCGGCCGCGAGCGTGATGATCACGAAATCCGAGGTGACCTGCGCCCAATTGAGCGTTTCCAGCACCTCATGCGCCATGCGGGTCTTGAGGAAGGTCGGCGATTGCGGGATTTTGGCGGCGAACGCCGCTTGGTCCTCGACGTCGTCGAGCCATTGGCGCACCGTCTGGTTCTGCTTGTCCAGGCGGCCGTTATATTTGCCGGAGACCCATTGCGAGAATGTGCCGTCGGCCATGCCGCAGCGGCGTGCCACCTCGGCCTTGGTCCAGCCGTTGGCGTTGGCGACCTCGATCGTGCGGTCGATCAGCGACCACCACTGGTCGATGTCGTCTTGGCTGCGGTTTGCGGAAAGCTCCGGTCCCGCGACGGGGCGTTCCCAGAGTGTCTTAGTTTGGCTTGTGCCGGAATAAATATTCATTTATGGTTCCTTTGCTTTACACTTGACGGGCGGGGACAACCCCGCCCTCTTTTTTTGGAACCGTACGCACTACATTTCGGTTGTCCGCCGGACATGACTAAGCGTCCGACGCCTTCCCTTTCGGGAACTTGATCACCCCGCCATCGCCCCGGATCATGGACATGGCGCGGGAGAAACTCTCTTCGAAATCGATCTCGTCTTCCTGCTGCTGCGGCTTCATCTGCGGCACGGTTGCTATGCGCGTGACGGCCGGGCGCTGCGGTTCGACAGGCGAGGGGGCTTCGGGCTTTTCGCCGCGATAGATGATCTCGCCGAGCTCGCGCGCGGTGAGCTTCTTCTTGGCGGCAAGCGCTGCCTTCTGGGCCTTCAGGTAAGCGCTGCGGTTCTTGCCGTGCTCGCGGGCCTTGGCTATGTCGCCGAAGCCGGTGTCATCAAGGCACTCGGCCGCGCAGATCAGCCTGTCGTCGAGATCGTAGACCTTCACCGGCTGGTGGAGATTGTCCGGGTCGAAACGAACCGTGATCTTCTTACCGGCATACTGCGTGAGCTCCGGCGACCAGTAGCGGTTCTTCTGAAAATGGATCATGCCATTGCCCTTGGCGGCCTTGATCGCCTCCGAGGCGAGCAGCCAGAGGGAGCGTTGCGCCGCCGTCGGCCAGCGCACGATGCTGGTCGGCTTGGCCAGGCTCTCCTCGAACGTCTCGTCGAAGCTGCGGCCATTGCAGGTCTCCGAACGCCGTCCCGGCTGGGCATTGTGCTCGGCAACCTGCGCCGCCACATGCATCCTGAACTCCTCCAGCGGGATCGCCCGCGCGGCGTAGTTCTCCGGCTTTTCCTCGGTGTTCCGGCCGGTATAGGCACCGGAGCAGAAGGGATGCTTGCCGATCGCCTCGGCAAGATCGCGCCAGGCGCGTTCAATCGGCTTGGACTGGCCGGAATAGGGCTGCGAGAAATGCAGATTGATGCCGAGCGTCGTCACCAGCCCGCGCGGATCCTCGTCGCGGATCTTGAAACGGAAGCGCGTGCGGCTCTGGCCGGAAATCCATTTGCTGGCAAAGGCCCGGCCATTGTCGAGCACCATGTCATCGGGAATGCCGAATGCCTCGACCATGTCGCCAATGACGAGCCGGACCGTTTCCCAGGTCTCCGCCTCGGAAAGACGCCAGGCGACGATCTTGCCGGAATAGACGTCCTGAATGCCGAGCAGATACATGCGCGTCGGCTTTTCCGACCAGGGCACGCGGACAAACACATCGATCTTGTGCCCGTCCATGTTCACCGCCTGCATGGCGTGCAGGCTGACCTTGCTCCGGCGCTGCGCCGGATAAAGCGCCTTCGCCTTGTCGCCGCCTTCGCGGGCAATCACCTGCTCGGCGTGCGGCACTTCCGCCTCAAGGCGACGGCGCAGGGCGCGCTCGCCTGGGACTGGCGACCAGCCGTTCTGCTCGGCGGCCTTGATCATGCGTCGGTAGCAGGCCGAAAAGGCTGGACGCTCCGGGCGCAGATAGTCGGAAATCAGAAACCGCCATGCTTCCTCATGGCATTCAGCCGCTCGTGTCGCGGAGGAAAACGAGGGGGCGAGGGCGGCCAGCCAATCGGCGCGCGGCGCTTTGTCGGCAAGCGACTGCCAGTAATAGAGCACGCGCTGGCTAACGCCCTCCATCTTCGAAACGACCTCGAAGGCGGTGCGCGCGGTCACGCCAGCGTCGATCATTTCACGGACCTTCAAAAGTGCCTTCAAACGCCTTTCACAGGCCTCCTTATGGGGCTTTGAAAGGGCCTCATATTTCGCCCAAAGCTGCTTGCGGGCAGCAGCGGCTTCGCGGTCCTGCTTATGCTCGGCCTCGAAATGCCCGACTTTCAGCCGCGCCTGGGCGGCGTTCGGCAGAAGCGAGATGTGATATTCAAACCCGCCGCCGCGCCCCGCGCGCTTGCGAAC
The DNA here is from genome assembly GCF_000960975.1 of Martelella endophytica. Taxonomy (NCBI): domain Bacteria; kingdom Pseudomonadati; phylum Pseudomonadota; class Alphaproteobacteria; order Hyphomicrobiales; family Aurantimonadaceae; genus Martelella; species Martelella endophytica. The sequence goes on from NZ_CP010803.1 coordinate 3,009,449, forward strand.
ATGGGCGCTGGCCCGCCAGCCCTGGCGTTCGCCGAATTGCTCGATGCCCCGGCGCGTGCCCGGCATGTCGGGCAGCTTCGCCTCGGCGAGCTCGGTGGAGGTAAACCACTCCTTCATGACCGCCCCCGCCGAATGTTCACGGGGCGCGCCGTCAGCGTCTTCAGCTCGGCGGTCAACCTGCGCCGCTCCTGCTCAAGCCGGGCGATCTCGGCAAGCCGCGCCTCATCGCCTTCCAGCAACAGCAGCCCGTCATCGGAAACGATCTCGTCCCAAAGCCACACCGCGCCGGTGGCCCGCACGAATGCCTTGAACCGCGCGAGGCTGATATCGTGGCCGTTCTTGCTTTCCGCCGTATAGGCATCGAGCGTGGCCTTGGAGATGCTGGCGAGGCCGAGATAGAGCGCCATCCGCGCCGCGATCGTGGGGCGGTCATAAGGGCACTCGCGGATCGCCCGCGCCATTGCCCGCTTCACCCGCGCCCGGAAGCGCTCAAGGTCGATGGATTGCGCGGCCTCGCGCACCGGAAACAGCGGCGCGGCAAAGAAATCGAGCTGATCGGGATCGGGCTTCATGCCGCATCCTCCCGGCCGATTTCAGCCAGAAACGCCTTGCGCGTTGCGTCATCGGCGTGGCGCCAGATATCAAGCAGCGCCTTAAGCATGCCGTCACGCTTCGCCTCTGGCTTTTCCGAGGTACGGACGGCCTTCACATGGCCGAGCGCCTTCTTCAGATCACCGCCCTCGGCACGAAGCGCGATCGCCGCGCGCCGCTGCTCCTGCGGCTCCATCTTGGCAAGCTTCAGCAGCGCCGCCTGGTTATCGGCCACCGGCGTGCCGCGCACGGCGGCGCGAAGATCGGCGTGGAGGCGTTGGGCTATGCGATTGAGACGGAAGTACGACCGCTTTGAAAGTCCCATTCTGTCCGCCACGTGGCCGGAAAACCCTTGCGTGCCCTCGTCTTCGATTAATTGTGCCAAGTTGGCACAATTTCCGGGGCGGCCTGGTTCAACCTTGCCGAACTTGCTCTCCCAGACATCGCGATAGGTCTGAACGAATACCGCGCGGTCGATAACCGAAAGCTCATTGCGAAAGAGGTTTTCGGTGATCTCCAGAAGCACAGACTCCTGCTGATCCGCATCGACGACAACCGCGTCGATTTCCATCTCGTCCAGCAGTTCCATGGCGCGCAGCCGGTGCGCGCCAGCCACCAGCGTGTAGGCTCCGCCCTTGGCGGCCGGCGTGGCGCGCACCGTCACCGGGTTCAAAAGCCCGTGCTCGACAATGGAAGCCGAGATTGCCAGCGCGTGGTCTTCCTCGACCGCGCGAAGCCGCTCCGGCACATGGATTTTGGCAATGGGAATGATCTTGGAAACAGCCATCACGCCGCCTCCTCAAAGATCGAGAGCAGCGCCGCGTCGGCGCGCTCCGCCATGGCGGCGTAGTAGGCCAGGAACACCGGGTTTTCGCAGCGATCGTCGATGATGCGCAGAGCCCGGTATACGGACTCGCGGGATCTTTCCTGCATCCGCGCCACGCGCCGTTTCGGCACGTTGAACTTGCGGATCAGCATGTGCAGCGCGATCTGGCGCGCCAGCGCCGCGTCGAACATTTCATGTGGTGGGTCAATGATCTCGCCGACCGTCAGATAGGGAAACCCCTCCCGCACCGCCATCACGCAGGCATGGTAAAGCGCGTGTTCGCGTTCCTGGGCGCTGTGGAGATTGAAGGACATGCGTCTCTCCGGCATGTCTAATTCGCCGTGACGATTAGACTTGTGGTTGCAGCAAAAAACGGAAAAAATGTGAGTCGTGGAGCGGACGGAAAGCGCGCGTCGGCCGGGGGCTCGAGTGTCTCGACAGAGATGAGCCTCTCCGAAGAACCGGAGAAACTGGCCAGAACCGGCTGATCCTCCCGCTCCACGTTCATCAGGCGGCGTCCTTCGTGGTCTTCTCGCCTGTGGACTCTGCCGCGTATTCGCGCGACAGAATGGTGTTCGACCGTTTGGGATAGCGGCCGGGAAAGAGCTGCTCGACGGGAACCTCGAGAAAGCGGGCGATCGCGCGTTCAACCTTGCGGTTGGGCCGCGCCCATACCGCGCGGAAGGTTCCGGGATTGAGTTTGCTGATCTCCGCGAGCTTCGTCAGCGTCATGCCGCGACGATGAAGCTCCGCCTTGATCGCGAACTGATCCCAAGTTCTGGGCTTATCCGGCATCTGTCTCTCCGGTCAGGGCTGTTGGCGCAGCCCTTATTTTTGGTTCAAACAATGCGCATTTGCCGTCAGCGAGTGCGCTACAGATGTAGGGATAAGACATATTCCGGACTTTGTAAACCCGGATTTTATGTTTTAGGGATTGCGTGGCACGCCAAGAGATTTTTAAAACCGAGCTCGGTCGACGCCTCCGGGAAATCCGAACAGCAATCGGTGACCAGCAACGCGATGAATTCTCGAATGTTTTAGGAATACACAGTCGCAGTGTCGCCAATTACGAGAGAGGCGACAATCAGCCCAACAGCGACGTGCTCTTGGCCTACCGCGAGAAATTCGGGGTCAATGTCCATTGGATTTTGACCGGTGAAGGTCAGATGTTCGATGGCGGCGCTACGCCAAAGTCTGAAAAGACCCTTATCACCTTACCTTACTTCGCTGCCGAAGCCGCCGCGGGCTTCGGCCGAATTGCCTTGGAAGAACTCCCGGAAGGCGCGATAGCATTCGATCGGGCTTTCCTTCGCAACCAAGGCGGCTCGCCGGAAAACTGCTTCGTCATGACCGCCCGCGGCGACAGTATGCAGCCGACCTTGCCGGACGGCTCACTCCTCATCGTGGACAAAAGCCAGAACGAAGACATCGCCCACGGCTGCATCTACGTCTTCCGCTTCGGCGAAGTCCTCTTGGTCAAACGCGCCCGCTGGCGCATCGACGGCAAACTGGAGCTCGTCTCCGACAACACCGTCTACCCCACCGAAACCCTCGACCGCACCCACGCTCATGAGCTGAGCGTGCTGGGGAGGGTGATTTACTTCTGCAGGGCGCCTTGAGGGCTTACACATGTCGCCAAGTTTAGGGTTTAGATTTGATGCTGATGCTTATCGCTATAGCAAGTCCGTTGATATCCTTAAGGATACACTCTCAGCGGCGCTGAGGGGGCTCCGGGATCAGAGAGCTACTCTTCAAGAAGAGTATAACCAATACGAAGAAGGCGGAGTGCGAATTGGAGAGTGGGAAGACGACGGTGTGAAGCTTTGGGATCAGGCGGACGTGTACGCTTTCCAAATCGACGCTACGGATGAGGCAATTGCTAACTTGTACAAGCCCTATGTGATCGCGTTCTATCACAACTGGGAACGTAATCTCGCGAGACGGGCAAACCTCAAAGACAAACCGAATCATACTGTGCTGCGGGACGCTTTGTCGAAGATGGGGGTCACTCTTCCTGACCGCCTTGACGCCGTGCGTGACCTGACAAATGCGCTAAAACACAACAGCGACTATTTTGGCAGAAAGCTCTTGAAGTCATGGGAGGAGCTGCTTCCGATGAACTTTTCCCCGAGGAAGGAAGAAAACTTGACCGATTGGTACGAGCTTATCAACATCAGCGGCAACCAAATGCTTGAGATCATTGCCACTGTCCGCAAAGCATACCCCGACGTCTCGACATAGAGGCGACATAAAAACAACAAAACCCACGCAACACACATTCTACGATCCCCCGACAACTCCCTCCTCGTCGTAGACCAATGCCAAATTGAAAAATCGAACACGGCTGCATCTACGTCTTCGGGGTAGGGGAGGTCCCTGGGCAGGGTCGTGTATTTTTGCCGGGTGCCTTAGCGCAAACCTTGAGTGTTGTGTTTCTGTTCTCTTCAAAGCTGCAGAAGCCGAATTGCGCTTTATGTTAGTGAGGTAATGAATTCCCGTAGATCATTGAGGCGATGATCCCAGAAAAGATATACGCCTTTATCGTTCTGAACAGTCTCGCAATTCGAAACGCTGAAAACGCCACTCAATACGGCACTGGCTAGGACATTCGCGCGGCCAAGCTGGTCGTGCCAGATTGTTGCCTTTCCACCCGTGTCATGGACAATGCGCTTATAGGAGTTCACCTTTGAATTCGAGACCTTGCATTCGATCGCCATGATGCGTCCGCTTGGCACTGTCGCCACCACATCAGCTTTTGCGCCCGCAAGCGGGGTTTCACCCATGAATTCGCCAACTGCAGGAGCTGCCGATGCGTTCAGGATATCCCTCTTAGGAATCTCGGTGTAGCCCAAGCTGCGGAGCAGCTCTTTGACCTTTTCTTCTTGCCGATCTTTCGCATCGTTGCGTCGAAAGGTTTCGACCTTTTTTGCTGACACTAAAGCGGCCGAGGCGATGATCGCCGCCGAGCGTTCATGCGGATCAGGATCCCGCCCTTCTTTCACCCAAGGAAAACGATGTGGGTCCAAAATGCGGAAAATGATGCCCCGCAGTTTTTCAGCGCTATCTGGGTGTTCTTCAAGCCTCGTCGGAGCAATAGATGCCTCAACGAGCGTTTTGAGATCGTCTTCTGATATTGGCGGAGCGGTGAGATAGCAAAAAGCTCGACGGCTATCATCGTTGCGCATCAAATCTGCGATTACGGAGGCATCAACCTTCGGATTCCTCAGTTCTGGAATTCGATCAACCAAAGCGCCAAAAATCTTGCTGAAATTCTGAAAATGCTCCGAATATAACTCTAGCGGTTCGTCCATCCGTTCATGTCTGAACGTAGTCTCTGCCTCTCTGCAGTCTTCTTCCAGCTCGGTTCTTGTCCATCTCTTCGGTAATTTCATGCAAGCTCTCTAGCCGAGGTATGGCAATGCGCTCCAGTTCTTTCGGCTCAAACTTAATGAGTCCGCCTGCATAGATACGCCCGCCATCAGTTGTAGCTCCATCGTGCAAGAGTCGGACAATTGAGTCTAGTGTTTTTGCGGGAATATGCTCGCGCGGATATAGGCCGTGAGCAATGTTAATATGGCGGGCCTTTGCCGCGTTTCTTACAAAATGAGGGGCGCGTCGTGCCATATAGGTGCAGAGGATGGCCGCAGGATCTTTATAGCCCACGCTCCACCACGCTCGCCTATGCTTCGCAATATATGACATATCAGCGTCATGCTCCCGTGCCCATTTAAGGTACGCTTCGACCATTCTTTGCTCCGCGGACGTCAGATCAGAAAGTTCCACGGGAAGGTTCACGACGCGCCGCAGGTTATCGGCGGAACGCAGCACTGATGAGACTGCTAGCAGCTCTCTTGCTCGCGTAACTGCCGGAAGCAAAAACCGCTCAGGAAGTGGTGGCGCATGATCGCCATGAACCCACACGTGATTGCCGCCAGTCACTTGTCCTCTATGTACGCGAAACAGCTCGCCAAGCTCCATGAAGCCGGGTGACGGCTTAGGAGTAGTGCGGATCAGCATTGACCATTTTTGCGCACCATTAAGATCGTCCCAGGAGACGCGGCGCCCGTCGGCAAGGCTTGAAAGCTCGCTCACATGATCGACACTGCGCATAGTGAACTCATCGGGCCGATGGTCGACCTGAAAGCAAGTGATCGCGCCAGTAGTTAAGGCATCCGCGAAGGGCATCGCTTTTGGGGAAATTAGATGCACCGATGTGCCGCCCAAGCCATCAGCAAGCATGTCACGCAAAAGGCGACCGTAATTTACATCAAGCCATTCGGCCGCTGTTATGAACGCGCCGTAATCTCCCCGCCGCCCGATCATGCGAGTTTTCAAAAAGAAATGGACGTGCAGCCCGGCAAGTTTGCTGGCTTTGAAGCCGACTTTCGCGGCCTCTACTGCTAGCCAAGTTTTCCATTTTTGCGATATGTCATGATGACGCACGTATGGCGGATTTCCGATGAACAGAGTCGGTCCAATGACCTTGGGTAGGGTGAGTTGCCGATAGTCCATGAGTTTAACGTTAAGCCGATCAGCAAATCCCAAAACGCTCGCATTCGCACGAAGCATTAGAACTGCTAAAGGATCGGTCTCAACGGCAATTAGTGGCACATTTGGGAATTGTTTTGCGGCGGCCATAGTGAAACGGCCTGAGCCGGCTCCTGCGTCGACAATGCGTACGGGTGCGATTGGCCTTGCGGTTGCCCATGCGATCATGGCGTCGACAATCACGCGTGGTGTGTACGTAGCTCCATTTTCGCGGCGTACGCCTACGGAGCGGATTCGTCCGAAAATATCACCAAGCGGATCTTCGCCAGCCTGGATCAAAAGGCGGGTGCTCTCGACAACCGAAGAATGTATATATTCTCGTGCTTCCACTTTCCGCTCTGCAGCGGTCAGAAATCTCTTATCAGATATCAACGCGAGGGAGAGAGCGGCTAGTTCCACTTCACTCCGGATCATGATGAAGCCTTTTGCCGCCGTTCTTGGTAGTCAATCCACATCTCTTCAAAGAGCTTTCGCAATGACAGGTCCCGCGAAGCCGCCTCCGTTTTCACGGCGCGCGCCATTTCCGGTGAGAGGCTGAAGCCAACAATCTGCCGGTTAGCTTTTAGGTCTTTGGTTGATTCACTCATGTCACGATAGTGTCGACAAGTCGACATTTCGTCAAGTGGTTAATCCTCTATAACGCCATAAGTGTGGTATTGGTTTGCTCCGGCTAATGGTCGAGTTTGCGATGCGGCGCAGACGCAGTTAATCGTGAACCGAATCGCTTCAATCCAACCCTCACGCGGAAGTAATCCTCGTTCAGTTGAGACTAGCCGATCGATGCCTGAAGCTGGGCGCCCCGATATTCTAATTCACGTCGACGCAACTCGATGGCATCTGATATCGTAGCCTCGCGTTTGTAAGCGTTAATCTGCTGCTCCATAGCTTCTAGCTTCGATAGCATGCGACTGAGGATTTTACATGCGGTGATATCGGCAAACGCTCTTTGCTCGACGTCATTCCACCATTGTTCAAGAGCCTCTACACCCATGTCGAGCAAACTTACGACGACTACATCAGCTACTGCCAGTCGCGAGACGGCTTCAAATACTTTTAATCGATCCCCTGGACGGGGATTATCTTGCTTTACAGCTTCGATATAGGTCCGAGCAAAATCAAAACGCTCTTGCGTTAGCTTTTGAAAGAAGTTTTGTTCAAGACGTGCGCGTCTCATCTTCGCTGAGATGCGCTCAACCGCCTCAATAGCTAGGTCCGCAATGCGCCTTTGGTCTCCGCGCAACCTCGCGGTCTTAATCAGTTCATAGTTAGCTTTAAGATGGGCGGAGAGGGCAATGTCTCGGCCGGTTTCAGTGGACATACGTGTGCGAGTGAATTCGCGGAGGCCGATCCAATCCTCTAGTGCCGTCTTCGCCTCTATGGTGTTAGGCAGCAATTCCGGCTTTGTGCTACCCAATTTGACCGCGCGTTCTAGTTCGCGGTCCGCGTCGCGATGCTTGGGAGGCCTTGTGCGAAGATAGGCCGCCCCGAGGATACTAGCCGCATCACCGTTATCCGTAAACTTTTTGCTTAAATCCTGCGCAACGATCAAAGCCTCGCCAAATTGCCTGTCGGCCCACATCCTCGCAATTGCTCTAATTCCGGCACCAATTTGTTTCTCCTGACTACCGCTTTTCTCATGAGCGCGCGCTACAGCGGTCTCAACGGTCTGTGAGGTGAGGCCGAGCTGATCCCTAATAAGGTCGACCACGGCCCCCAGCTCGTCGGGTACGCTTATCGCAGCGTCGCTGTGCGTGTGGGTGACTGTGGAAATTAGATGATAGGCCTGTAGTTCCGTCACCTGATCGCGAACCCTTCGCTCAGGTAGGTCTAGTACCTCAGCGATATCTTTCAGCGTCGTTTCACCAAGCAAAATCACCGCGTAAAGGACGCGAGACGCCATAGGGCTGAGGCGAGCTAGCTCTCGTTGAAAGGCGAAACTGCGTACTTCCTCACCGTCGGCGCCTCTCCATTTTTGAACGACCTCGCGACGATTCTCGCCAAGCTTAATCAACCTAGCGATTGAAGCAGCGAAGAGCGGTGAGCCCGACGACGCCTCGAATACCTCTTCAAGGCCCTGCCCAGTAAAGAGCGGAATTCCGAAAAGTGAACACAGATTGTTTAAGTGAGCTTGGAAGGCCTGTCGTTCTAGTCCTCGGATTTTTACAATAGAGGTCGGAGGCAACCCTTGATCTATTCGCGAAGTCATAAGCACTCGCGAAGGGGGCAACTCTCGTCCGACTGTTCGCAAGGCCAAGCTGTTTAAAGCGGCTACTGTTTCTTTCTGTTCATCCGGCAGGAGTGTGTCGAGGTCATCGACGATGATTAATGAGGGGATGTGCATTAGTCCTTCCACCAGTCGATCCGCGATCTCAACGAAGCTCGGGTCCTCCTCCGAGATTGGGAAGTCGTAGCGAAGAATTTTTAAAATCGCTAAGTAAAGCGTGCTTAGATCGGAAAAGTCGACTCGTGAAGTTGGGACCATTCGCCCGCGAAGTGCTGAGAAGGTTTGTTTCTTTGCAGTGAGCCAGATTACTGCCTCGACCTGGCCCGCTCCGGTTTCAGTTATTTCTTCGGCAAAATGGTAAGCAAGCGTTGTTTTGCCCAGACCGCCAATTCCTGTGATTAAGCGCACCGGGCTGCGCGAATCTCCGATCCATTGGCGAAGGCTTGCCAGTTGCTGGTCTCTTCCTACGAACTCAATGAGGTCGTCATCACGTGCAGGTAAGTGTGACTGAATTTGAACCGGGCCGGATGTTGGAATTTCCTCTGGTGGAAGTCGATTCGAATGCAAAAATTTCCAGTCTTCGTGCGTGTTCGTAGCAGGGCGGCATTCATCGCGTATGCGCACATAAACTTCTTCTTGGAAGCAGGGTTTCTCGTTAGCCTTCTTCGGCCCCTTGCGAACCATCCGAACCGGCGGAGCGTGCTCGGAGCGACGTGGAATCAATAACAGGCCCAACGTTAACGGCGCTTTGCGCGACGGAGGTTGATAGTCAAGATTTGTGTAAAGACATTCGATACTTGTTCCAGTATAGCTATGCACGGAGCGATTGAAGTCTGAGCAATTGAAAATTTCGTTAAAACCGATAAGACGGTTTCTGCCCTTATCACTTACGCCGAACAAGATATAACCACCAAAGGCATTATGAAAGGCGACAGCATCTTTTACGAGTTCGCCAATTGCCAGGCGATGAGCCAGCTTGTCTTCTTCGTTGGGAGATATATCTAGTACCGGGGCCTTGACCTTATAGTCCCAAAGTTGTCCCTCTGAGTCATAGGGTTTTCCATGAGGAAGTAGTAAGTCTAATATTTCTTTGGTTAGTTTCCTATTCTCGACCGCGACCTTGAGGCTGTCGAACATGTTTTCTGTGCTCATCGGCTCCCCGCGAATCTTTATCCTGTTCCTCTTCCGAAAAGGTAATTGCTTCCTTGCACTTGTAAAAGAAGAAATTATCAGTCCTCAGATAAAAGATGTAGCTCGGCGAGCACTCTCCAGGAGCAGTGTTTTCTGCAAAAAAAGGTTGGAAAGGCAGTACCCTTCAGGCCAGGCGTTTTCTAACGAAGCCAGCTTTGAAGACTACCCACCGACTATCAATGTGCTTGCCACTGGCAGTCGCTTAAGCACGCTTCCAAGTTTCCTAAAGGAAAAATTCTGGTTAAATTACTAAAATTATTCGTTAAATTCAAAATATGGCAGCTATTTCCATATTTGAATTGAGATTTGCCCGCTCTGCGGCATGTAGGAGGCGCAGTTCGAGGGACATTTGTCGCCCACTAAAGGGCTTTTCAAGCCCGACCGTGAAAATGCCCTCAAAACCATGAAGCCTTATATCTCGGGCGCTTGGCGGGGAGGGAGCTCTTCAGTTCCATAAGGGACCTTATGACGCATCCACTGCGGATGCTTCTGTTTTCAAGCTTTTTGAAGAGGTTGGCTGCCACTGGGCTGCGCTCAGGCTAGATGATGAACTTTGAAGACCTGAGCTGTCAAAGGCAATTCCTGACGTCGCCGCCCATCATATCGGCAGATCGCTTGAGGTACAAAGCATTCGCGCCGGTTCCCGTCTGTTTTCGCCAGTTCCCGGATATTGCAACTTCATCTGACAAACAACAGTGTAGCGAATTGTGTATCAAAATGTGCTACAGAGTGCTCAAATGGCTTCCAACGGACGAGAAAATCCTGATCGTTTTCTGCAGCGCCGTTCAGGCATCTACGCCTATGTAAGAAGGGTACCGGCGAAGCTTGCAGCTGTTGATGAGCGTTCGCCCGCCGTGAGAATTTCACTGGGCACGCGCGATCTTTCGGAAGCCCGGGTTAAGAGAGATATTCATGAGGAGGCCGACAACGCGCTTTGGGCGTCCATGTTGGCCGGTGGTGACCGCGAGCAGGCCAATGCCCGCTACAAAGCGGCCGTCGCTAGGGCGCATGCGCTCGGCTTCTCCTATCGGACCGCTATGGAAATTCTTGCCAGCGAAACAGGGTCGATGATTCATGACCGGCTGATGGCGCTTTCCCGGCTTCCAGTCGGAGGCCATGACGCTTCGGCTGTCGTAGGGCTTGAAAAGCATCCGCGCGTGCCGGTTTCCGAAGCTTTTTCTGTTTACACTGACGAAATCGCTGCGCCGGAACTAACAGGCAAGAGCGATTTCCAGAGGTTTTCATGGCTGAAAGTGAAGCGGCGGGCGCTCAACAATTTTATCGAGGTTGTTGGCGATAAGCCGATCGATGAAATTACGAGGCAGGACGCCACGAAATTCTATAACTTTTGGCTGACGCGCATTGCCCCAAAGGATGGTCGTGCAACGCACACCGCTTCGTCGGGCAACCGCGATGTCGGCAATATGCGGAAACTCTTCGCTGACTACCATCGCTACCGCGGCCTTGACGATGTGAAAAATCCCTTCGCCGGACTTTCTTTTTCCCAGAAGGTTAAGACAACCCGCCCGCCTTTCCCTACCGAGTGGATATCCAAGCGGATCCTTAGGGCCGGGGCACTTGCTGGGCTTAATGACGAGGCGAGGGCGATCTTGCTGGCGCTGATTGAGACCGGGGCTCGGCCGTCAGAGATCTGTAACCTTACCCATGGCATGATCGACCTTAACGCGGATGTGCCGCATATCTTGATCGAGCCACGTTCAGATCCCGATGACCGGCGCGAGATCAAAACGGCTTCTTCTATCCGCGCCGTGCCGCTGGTAGGGGTTGCACTTGCCGCCATGCGTGCGCATCCGGACGGCTTCCCGCGCTATAAGAACAAGGAAAACGGACTTTCGGCGACGCTCAATAAATTCTTCCGGGAGAATAAGCTGTTCCCGTCATCACGCCACAAGATCTATTCTCTCCGTCATTCCTTCGAGGATCGAATGAAGGAGGCTGGCGTCGATACCGAACTTCGGATGATGATCATGGGACACACGATCGATCGTCCGCAATATGGCGCGGGCGGCTCGCTTTCCTGGAAGCGGGATGCGCTGGAGAAGATCAAGTTGGATTTTGATGAGGCGATTTTGTGAGGGGTGCTGTCAACTAACGTGGTTATAGGTGAACCTGGTCCGGCAGGCGGCAGCTGTGCATCAGCTCATAATTCAGTCTGATTGACCATTGTTGATGGACCAGAAGGAGGCGACTCAGACCCCACTGAGCCCTTTAGTTTCGTTAACGCTCGCTGCCTGTCCGGCTGTCTTCATCTGCGCCACGCGCGCTCGCGCCGCTTCGAAGATCGACCTGTTCTGGAGGCGTTTTTCGATCTGCCCCTCCACCCAAGCGTAAAGCTCGAGAAGTGGAGTGGCGTCGTCTCCCCGGGCGACGATCTCCTGGGCGAGGCGGTCCCGCCCCTTCTCGATGTCGGCGAGCGGTACATGGAGCGGAATATCAGATGGCTGCGACGTCATCCTCTCCGCCTCCATACTTCAAAATCCTTGACCATTTCGCGCCAGCGGGCAGCAGCCTCTGGGTCTGTGTTCAGCTGGCTCCGGCTGGTGATCGCCATCACCGACCGCACGCGCGTCGCGGCCATCTTGTCGGTCGCCGGATGCGGCAGGTCATGCCGCTCGATCAGAAACCGCATGAAGGCCGGCTCGGTGCACTTCATGGCGCATTCTGCGGCATAGTCTTTCGCAGGCTTTCCACCCTGCGCTTCAAGCGCCTGCTTGAGCTTCTCGATCTCACGGCGCCGCTCGGCGTCACGTCTGGCGGCGGCATCCAGCATGCCGATCAGATCGGCCGGGATCTCTATATGCCGTCGTATCAGTTCGCGATTGTCGGCAGGGCAGGTGGCGGGAAGCGAGCAGATGACCTCCGGTTCGTCAGGACCTGTGACCTCCAGATGCATGCCGGCGGTGTCGGCCATAACGTGGATGAGTGGAACAGCCCGGGAGATCAGCGCACGATAGCTGTCGAGCCGTTCCCGTGCGGGTAGGCGATCAGCCATGGCTGGATACCGCGCCTGTAGGTCCGCTTGCGATGCTTTCGTGCCGCGTCATGGTCATACCCCCGAGGCTGCTGCAAGCGCGGCCTCGAAGGTCGCAAGCGCGTGGATGGTGAGGAGGAGGAGAAGGACACCGCCAAGAACGACCACCGGCAGGGTGATCCGGCGCAGCAAGGCGCAGTCGGCCAAAGTGAGGGGGTGCCTATGAGCGGAAAGGCGGACGATCATGCATCACCGCCATTCTGCCCATCCACGGCTGCGAAGATGCGCGAGACGAGCCCATGCTTGGCGAGGGTGTCGTCAAAGCGGCGCCATCGGAGGCAATCAGGCTCGGTCAGGGCGTAGAAGGTCACTTCCGACGGATCGAGGTCTGGCGGCAGGTATCCGCCATTGGGTAGCGCGGGCTCATCGGGGCTGTGGGTGTCATCGGAAACGCGCGGCTCGATCCCTACTTCGGAAAACAATCCGCCGGGACTGAGTTTGGCGAATTCGAAGTCCGAGGGTTCGGCCACTTCGTCGACAACATCCCAGATCTGATCGAGATTGCCCCAGACGATGCCGTGCAGTTGTTTGGTGTCTGCTGACCTCACCAGATAGACGTTCATTGCATCCTCCGTTCCTCTGCGTTCGTCGGTGAAAGATGACGAACAAGTGAGAGCGGCCTATCGATAGGAATAAACCTATTGCGTCGTCAATAGGGAAAATAGGAATATGCCTATTGGTGTGGGAAAAATAAAACCCGCTTGCGGCGGGTTCTGATATTCAGATGGTGATTACGACCGAAATCGCGGGGCTTCAGCCGCGCCACTGGAAAACGGCAATGACCCTGCCATAGACCTCGACGTCTGTTCTGAGCAACTCGTAATCCGGGTAGCGACTATTGTCGGAAATGACCCGCACCTTGTCTGATCTCGGCACCAGGGCAATGCGCTTTACCATCAGGCCGTCGCCGTAGTTGATCGCGTAGATATCTTCTGGGACAGGCGTTGTATGCCCTGTGTCGATGAACACAAAAGAGCCACTTGTGATCGTCGGGTCCATGCTGTCGCCGATGACCGGAAGAGCATACGTGTTTCCCATGCTTCGCCAGAGGTTTTTGACGCTTTCGGGAAACGACCAGAAGCCATCTGTATGTTCGGGATCACTGATTTTGCCGGCTTCGTCGACGGCGATATGTAGCAGGCCGCCGTTTCCGGCTCCGGAATGTATGGTCAAGTTGGGAACGTCTCCCGCTGGCGCGCGGGTAGCCTTTTTCTGTTGTGGTCCGCCGATATCCTCTTCGGGGATATCGAGGAGCTCCGCCAATTGAGATCGCGTTCGCTCTCGGAGTGTGGAGGGCACACCGCGTTCAACGTATTGCTGCATATAAGCGTGATTCTTCCCCAAAGCCAGAGAAACCTGCTTGTAGGTCAGCCCCCTCTCTTCGATTCGTTTCGCGATAAGTTTTCTGATTTTGTCCATGAAGAAAATCATCTCATAGGAATTGACCTGGGCAAAATAGGAATATACCTATCTGTGATAGGAATAAGCCGATTTGCTTATCCGAAGCGCGTGAGGTCACCCGCCAATGAGCGAAGCTATCCAACTTCACAGCATGCTGGAAAGGTCTCTGATCGTGGTGAAGCCCTGTCCAACGGGTTTCGCATTCAGGCCTATCCCGGATCATGCTGCTGCCAATGGGGTCACCTGCTGATGGTTTTTACCCAAACGGTCGTTCTTGATGCCGTCACTGACCCATCGTTCTCATGTCCGTCCCGGCTGCACCCGCCCTAGGCGCTCCTTTCGACTGACCTGACCCTAAACCGCGATCCACCGTCCCGCCATGGGAAACGACGCCGGGCCTTTCCCGGCGCGCATGGCTTTTGTTGTTTTCGAAAGGGAGAGACATGGCCGAAGAGCCCTCCATCGATCCGTTCATCCTCACCATCCGCTGCGCCCAGCGTGACCTGATCAAAAGGGCAGGGGGGATCGAGCGCGTTGCCCTGATCACCAACCGCTCGACCAGTGCCGTCGGCCGCTGGAACGGCAAGCGCGATACCGACATCATGCCGATCCCGGTGGTCAGGATCCTGGAAGAGGATACCGATGCACCGCTGGTGACCGAAGCCATGGCAGCCGCTGCCGGACGCAGGCTGACGGAATCGGATGAGCGCAGCAGGACGGCACTGTCGCTGATCCAGTGCATGGCGGGCGATCAGGCGAGCGAAGGCGAGCTGATGAGCACGATCCTCGAGGCGCTGGCCGACGGTCATGTGACGCCGACCGAGGCGCAGCTCTGCCTGCAGAAGCTCTCCGACAAGGAAATCAGCGAGGATCGGCTGAAGCGCTGCCTGATCGGCGCGATTGCCGGCGGCGGTCTTTCGGTGATCGACGGAAAAGCCGGCCGATGACGGGCACAGATCTTTCGCCCCGCATCTCCTGCCATCTCGTCTCRGTGGCAGGGTTCAGCTTTTGCCGCTGCGGCTGGAGCGATCATCCGATGATCGAGGCGCCCTGCGCCGATGCACAGGAGGAGGCCGAAGATGCGGCCATCCGCAGGATGATCGAAAGCGGTACCGACTGGCGACCGCGTGAACACTTTCTGGCGGACGGATCCGGCCTGACGGTCGATCGGAAGGCTGGTGCAGCATGAGGTACTGGGACCGTCAGGCGATCGAGGCAATGGCCGCGATGCGCCGGGATGGCAAGGCGCTGACGGCGATTGCCGCGGCGTGGGGTGTCTCGCGCATGGTCGTAGCCGGCATTGCCCGCCGCAATCCGGACCTGTTTCCCGTCAGGGAGAGGAAGACCGAAGCGGAGAAGGCAGCCGCCATCGAGGCCGAACGCAAGGCGAAGGCTGCAAGGCTGCTGGCGAAGCGGAAGAAGAAGCCTGCACCAACAACTGCCATCGATGCACCGATCCGCAGGCAGGTGCCGATCGAGGCCTATGACACACAGCACATGCAGCTCCCGGGCAGTCCCACCGTGCCGTTCATCGACTGCGGCGAATTCCGCTGCCGACTGGTGCTGACCCCGGGCGGCGAACGGCTCGGCCCGGATGCACCCTGCTGTGGCAGACCGGTGGCAGAAGGCGCTGCCTACTGCCCGGAACACCAGAAGCTGATGTACCGCCCTTACGAGAGGAGGACGCCGGCATGGTGATCGCCTCACCTCCGCTTCGCCACTTCGAGCGCACCACCGTCGCGCACGGCAGCAGCATGGCTGCAGCCCTGCGGATCGTCTGCGGCTGCTGCGAGGCGAGCGGCTACGCGATCCTCACCGCCACGCTGCGGCAGGCACCAGCCGAGGCCATCACGGACCACTTCCGCACCGGCGGCTGGAAGGTCGGAGCCACACCGGCAGACGACCGGTGCCCGGCCTGCCGCCGAAACACCCGAACCCAAACGAAAGGACAGGACATGGCAACCGCAAAGCCGCGAAAGGCTGCAACGAAGGCCTTCGCCGTGAAGGCAACAACAGCCCTCACAGCAGCCCCGGTATCCTCAGAGGCCACCACCGCGCCGCAGGCAGACCCGCCACCGGCGATGGACCGGGAAGACCGGCGGATCATCACCGAGAAGCTGGATGACGTCTATGGCGACCGCGGCTATCGCGGATCCTGGACCGATGCCACGCTCGCCCGGGACCTGAATGTTCCGCGGGCCTGGGTGAGCGACGTCCGCGAGGCCTTCTTCGGGCCGGAGGGCAGCAATCCGCTGCTGGACGAATACACCGCCGAGAAAGAAGGTTTTGACCGTCTCCATGCCGGCTTCATGGCGGCCCGCAAGGCGCACTGCGAGGAACATGACCGGCTCTTGAAGCTGGCCCTGGATCTTTCCGGCAAGGCCGACGAGATTGCCCGCATCGGCAAGCGGATCGAGCGGGAACTCGGCTGATGACCCCGGTTGCCGCCCTCATAGCCGATCTGGTGCGTGCAGGCGTTGATGCCGATCTGATCGGCCGCACGGCTGCGGCGCTGGCCGAGCGCGAACCTGTGTTCGTGCCGGTTGGTACCGGAGAGGCGGATGACGTCATGGTCGCAGAAGGCCATGGCGGTCGTTCGGCTGCGGCCAGACGACAGGCACGCTATCGGGCACGGAGGGCGGCAAAACCGGAGGCAGACCGTAACGCAGGCATAACGCGTGACGTAACGCGTGACGGTGGGCAGGAGGCAGGCGAGAACGGCAGAGCCCCTGAGATTGCTGGCGAAACGGCAGATCGGACCGCGGTCGGTGACGCTTCAGACCGTAACGCGGCGTTACGCTGTGTTACGGGTGACGTAACGCGTTACGGTGAGCCACAAAAAGACACTTCCCCCCAAACCCCCTATCAGAAAAATTCCCCCCTGAAAGAAAAGGCCCCTAAAGGGGCCCAAAAGAAAGCTCCCCCCATCGGGGCTGAAGCGGGTCTGTTTGCAGCAGAACCGGATGCCGGTCTCAACACCGGTCCCGGGGCAGGTCTCAGGGCCGACCTCGGAGGCGAACCGGAGAGGGCAGGGGCAACAGGCGACACCGTCAGCACCGGCAAGCGCCGGTCCCGTCGACACGGTGGCGATATCACCGGGCTGACGGCGGAGTTCGATGACGCTGTCTGGCCGATCTATCCGCAGAAGGTTGCCCGCAAGACGGCGCTGAAGGCATGGGCTTCGGCACGGCAGCGCGCCGACTTCGACACGATTATCGCCGGCCTGAAGCGCTACGTCGCCAAGACCGACGACCGGCCGTGGTGCAACCTCTCGACATGGCTCAATCAGGACCGCTGGACCGACAGGCCGGCCCCGGAACCCGTGTCCACGCCCGCCGCATCATCGGCCCGGTCGCCGCCATGGCCAGTAACACGCGCCGATCATCTGCGTGAACACCACAGGCGGGCGCAGGCATCCTTCGACAAACGCACAGGGCAGAACAATGGCAAACGAGATGCAGACATCATCGACATCGACAGAACTGACTGGACGGTTGAGAGCCGCACTTGAACCGGCAGGTGCACACCGCTCCGACCTGATGCTGGCGAAGCTGATGCAATACGGCTTCATCCTCCCCGACAGCATCGATCCGGAGATGGCGCCGGAGCTTTATGCGGACGTGCTGAGGGACAAACCCGTCGGTGCCATGCGCCGGGTGTTCGAGAACCTCAGGCTTGGCCGCTATGAGCGCTTCCGCTCGTTTCTGCCGAAGCCGGCCGAACTCTCCGCCCTCGTCGATGAAGCCGCCCGCCATGACCGGGAGATGCTGCGGATCGAGCGCGAGCGGGTGAGTGGCATCGAAGAACGCCGACGGCTGTCGGCATCGCTCTCGCCGGAGGAGAAGCAACGGCGCCGGGAGAAGGTCGCAGCCGCGAAGGCCCTGATCGCCGGAGCCGCGGCTCACCGAACCACAGGAGGGCACGATGACCGGCACTGACAGCGAAGACCGCAGGATGGTGCGAAAGGCCTTCCTGAAGTTCTACCGCCAATGGCCGACCTTCGGCGATGACAGCGACGAGCGGGCCTTTGCCGAATGGCAGGGACTGACGGCGGAAGACCGGGAGAGGGCCTCGACCCTGCTGCCTGCTTTCCTCACCCTTGCCGCGATGAAGGGCAGGGCGGTGAAGTTTGCTGCCAGCACCTATCTCAGGGACAAGCGCTGGCAGGATGTGCCCGAAGGCATGGAAGCCCCGGCAACAGGCCCTGCCATGGCCGCAACGTTCGGCAAGGCGTGGATGGCCGAGCGCTTCATCCGGCTTGCAGAACCCTGCACACCGCTGCCACCGCTCACCCGGTTCCAGGAGCATGAGATCGCTGCAGGCAGAACGGACCGCAACGCCCTCCAGCATGAGCGGATGCAGAAGATGGGCTGGCCTTCCGTGAATGCGATGCATGATCAGGCGGTGCGCTATCCGGGCCGAGGTGTCCGGGTCTCGGCGGAAACGGTGCTGCTCGGCTCTGACTTCGAGCCGGTGAAGGTCGGAAGCGATCTCTGGCTGGCATGGGAGCAGGAGCACAGGGCCCGGGGTTATCCGTGGCTGACCGATACGGGCAGGGCGGAATGGGTCTACTTCCCGCCGCTCGATGACGGCACGCCGGCAACGGCGCTCAACGGCTTCTTCGACAGGTTACAGCGGATCGGACAGAGCGAGGCGGCAGCACAATGACGATAGTGGGGATGGTGGCGGAGATGACGGCAGCAGCAACGGCAAGGATCACAATGACGAGCAGCATCGAAGCGGAACTCGGCGAACGCAGCCTGCGCAAGCTGGAGCGGGACGATGCGATTCGGCGGATGCGGCGGGACGAGCAGGGGGCGCTAGCTTCCGACACCGAAAGCGACACGGCGTGCTGGTATGTGGCCGTTGTTCATCCGGGCCATGAGCAGGAGACGGAAGCAGCCCTGAAGGCGATCGGGGCCGAGGCGCTGGTGCCGATGCGCCGGGGCAAGCGACGCAAGCGCCGTGGCAAGTTGCTGCCGCCG
Source organism: Martelella endophytica (assembly GCF_000960975.1). Lineage (NCBI taxonomy): Bacteria > Pseudomonadati > Pseudomonadota > Alphaproteobacteria > Hyphomicrobiales > Aurantimonadaceae > Martelella > Martelella endophytica. The sequence goes on from NZ_CP010803.1 coordinate 3,028,267, forward strand.
CAGGACGAGGTGCTGATGACCGGCTATGTCCTCGTCCGCTTCGTCAGCACGGCGAAGGCGCTGAGAGGGCTGCTGAGGCAGGAGCATGTCACGGCGATCCTCGGGGGATGGGAGACACCCTATGCCCTCAAGGCCGATGCCATCTCAGCTCTCCTGCGCAAGGCGGACAATGGAGCCTTCGACTACGAGCGGCAGAGCGATGTACTGGTCGTTGCCGGTGACAGGGTGACGGTCGAGGACGGGATATTCGCCGGGCAGTTGGGGACGGTGGTGACGCCCAACACCATGGGCAAGGGTGATGTCGTAATCGAGGTCGATCTGTTCGGGCGGATGACGCCGATGGTCATGCCGTTGGCCTGTGTCAGCAAGGTGTAGCAGAATGGCTGGATTGTCGGCGTCATTGATGCGTTGCTAAATCATCGCGTTCCCGGCGGCCAGATTCAGGCCTTCTGACTGAGTGCCTGGGACGGGTGCAGAAGGGCGGATCGCTTCGGCGGTCCGCCCTTTGGTTTACGGGGTCCGCCAGCCTTCAGAAAACGGCGGGTCCTTCCGCAGCCCCTTGCCCTTGCGGGTATTTGGCACCGCGCGGGTTGCCCAGTCTGAGGCTAAATTCGAAGCCTAAAGTAGGCGCTAAAGTTTAGGGTGGGGGTAAAGTGCTCTTCCAACTAGCTGCCGTTGGGCTTCCGTTAAAAGTTCCGGCGCGCGGACGCCTGTCAAGGTCGCTGAAGACTGAACCCGCAAGCGCGAATGCCGGACTAACAGATGCTAACCTTGGCTCTGATGCGGCATTGAATTCCCCACATATGGAAAGCGGTATACACCTTAATCCGCGACGGGCGTATTGCCTCTTGAATATGCTCCTGGTGACATACCCACATAGCGGCTGAACGCTGTGCTGAAGGCGCTAACCGAGCCATAGCCGACCCGCTCAGCAATCTTCGCGGTGGCCACCTTCTGCCGCAAGAGCTGCTTTGCAAGTGCCATGCGCCAGCCAGTAACATAATCCATCGGAGTAACGCCGATCTCGCGTTGGAAGCGGGCATAGAACGTAGACCGTGACATTGCTGCCTCGCTTGCAAGGCTTTCGGCGCTGATACTGCGGGTCGGGTCTTCATGAATACGCTTCAGCGTCGGGGCCAGTTTCGGATCGGCCATGCCACGCAAAAGACCCGGCGTGGCCTCAGCGCCACCCGTCGAGCGCAGCGCTTCGATGAAGAGAACTTCCAGCAGATGCGAAAGCACGATCTCGCGGGCAGTTCGTCTGGCGCCGGTTTCCTCGTTGATCATCTGCACCAGCAGCATCAGCCGTTTTGCGCCGCGCACATGAATGAGATCCGGCAGAAGCGAAGCCAGAAGCGCTTTGTCGTCGGAACCGAAGGCGCAATGGCCGACCATTGCCCGGATTTCGACAGGCGTTGCGGGATCGCCGAGCCTGAAAACGCCGGGACTGGTTTCCAGCCGCTGGGCGAGCGCCCCGCGCGGCGGCGGCTGAAGGCTGCTCATGGTGAAGGAGTAGGCCTCCGGAATGAGGATAAAGTCACCGACCTTTAGCAGCATGGGCTTCCTGCCCGCAATTGTCAGAAGGCATTCGCCCTCGACGATGGCGCAATAAAACGGACTGCCAAGCTCGGTGCGTTCCACGAGCCACGGCCCGCCGCCTGTCACCTGCTTGGCGATGGAGGGTTGCGGTTTCAGCAGTGAGACGACTTCTGCGACCGGATCGGTCATATTTTCGGACTTTCGATAAATAATAACGGACATACAATTATAGAATGTCCGGGAGCGCAAGCCCATTTTGGTGCAAGTTCAACAACAGGAGATATGAACATGCCCAGGATGCTTGTGAGCGGCGCCTCTTCCGGATTCGGTCTCGCCATCGCCCGGACCTTTCTTGCCAAGGGCTGGGACGTGGTGGCGACAATGCGTGATCCGAACACCAACCAATTGCCCGCCTCCGACAGGCTCACGGTCCTGCCTCTCGACGTCACAGACGCGGAAAGCATCGCGGACGCCGTTACAGCGGCCGGGCCGCTCGACGCGCTGGTCAACAATGCCGGCGTCGGCATGCTGAATGTGCTTGAGGGCGCGGACATGGAGAAGGTGCGCGAATTGTTCGAGACCAATGTTCTCGGCGCAATGGCGATGACCAGGGCGGTGCTGCCGCAGATGCGGCTTCGAGAGACGGGCGTTATCGTCAATGTCAGCTCCAGCGTTACCCTGAAGCCATTTCCGGCCCTGTCTGTCTATAGTGCCAGCAAGGCGGCGCTGAATGCCTTTACCGAGAGCCTTGCCCTTGAGGCGAAATTGTTCGGCGTACGCGCCCGCCTCGTTCTGCCGGGCTCCGCGCCTGCCACAGGCTTCGGCAAGAACGCCGTGGCGCGGATGGGGATGGAGATCCCAGAGCCCTACACCGCCTTCGTTCACGACTATCTGGCAACGCTTCGCTCCGGCACCCTGTTCACGACGCCGGAAGATGTGGCCGAGGCCGTCTGGCAGGCCGTGACGGACGACAACGCTCCGATGATGATCCCTGCTGGCGCGGACACGCGGGCTTTGTTCGAAGGCGAACATAACGCCACAGCCTGAACCCGTCTTTCACACCTCCATTTCAGGAGTTTGATCCATGAATAATCTGATCGATCTGGCGCGGCACATCCCCGCACCTGAGGCGGCGCTGACTGTTGCCTATACGCCGATCCGCCTCGCAATGGCGGGCCGCCAGCCACTGGAATTGCGGCTGACGATGCCCGCAAGCGGAGACAGGTTTCCCATCGTGCTTTTGTCCCATGGCTTCGGACCATCGAACTATATTCCTTCCAAGGATGGCTATGCCCACCTTGCCCAGTTCTGGGCGGAACGCGGCTTTGCGGTGATTCAGCCGACCCATGCCAGCTCGCGCGTCGGCGGCATGCCTGCGGAAAGAGAAGGCGCGCCGTTCTTCTGGCGCGAGCGGGTGGAAGAGCTTAGGGCCATTCTCGACCGTCTGGACGAAATCGAGCAACAGGTAGGTGGCGTTGCCGGAAGGCTGGACGGAAAACGCATTGCGGCGGTTGGTCATTCCTTCGGCGGGCACACGGTTTCCCTGCTGCTGGGCGCGACATTGCAGGGTGAAGATTTCGCCGATCCGCGCATTTCGGCCGGCATTCTGCTGGCAGCACCCGGGCGCGGCGGTGACGATCTGACGGAGGAAAACCCGGCGCGGCTCCCGTTTTTCGATGTCGATTTCTCAATGATCGCCGCACCAAGCCTGGTCGTTTGCGGTGCTGAGGACAATCCGCATTTCACCCCGCGCGGCCCGGAATGGCACGCCGATGCTTTTCATGATGCAGTGGCCTCGGACCGCGATCTGCTGACACTCCACGGTGTTGGCCACGGCCTTGGCGGCATTGCCGGACTGGACGCGAAGGAGACGGAAACCGAGGCCCCCGATGTGCTCGAAGCGCTGAAGCGTTTGTCTCTTGCGTGGCTCAAGTCGGCCCTTGGCGCCGATCCAGCGGCGTGGGCGAAAAGCCGCGCAGCGCTTGAACAGTACGCTCCCTCGCTTGGAGATGTGATCGCCCGGCAGGCTGAAACGCGATAAGGACCCGTATCCGCAGCCGCACTTCAGACGATTTCGGCTCCGCCTGGCGCGGAGCCGTCATGTCGGAGGAGCCCGGTTTTCTCATGCGGTGATCAGCGGCGACTGGTGCAGCCATTCATCCGAAACCAACTGATCGAGCACGAAACGCGCAACGTCTTTGCGGGCAATGCTGCCGCCGTGAAAACCCTGAAGGTCGGTCAGGGCGCGAACGAACTGTGTTCCCGGCTTGTTGGTGAGGATGGTCGGGCGGACGATAGTCCAGTCGAGGCCGCTTTTGCGGATAATGTCTTCCTGCCGGTTCTTGTCGGCATAGACTCTGCGCAGCAGGATCGGGAAAATGGCCTTGTCGAACAGCGCACCGCCGTGACCGCGACTGTCGCCCGCGCCGAGCCCGGTGATCGCGATAAGGCGGGAGACATTCTCCGCCGTCATGGCCTTCACGAGCGCTCGTGTGGCCGTCGACAGGAGAGTGACGTCGCGAAACGGACTAGCAGGCGTGCCGAGCGCACTGATGACGGCATCGCGTCCCTTCAGCGCCTGACGCAGCGCCTTTTCGTCGCGGGCATCGCCAACGACCAGCTTTGCGCCTTTGAGCTCTGCCGCCTTTTCCGGCGAGCGAGCCAGAACGGTAACATCATGGCCGCGCGAGACGGCCTGGGCGACGAGGTGGCGGCCGGTTGGGCCGGTGGCGCCGAGGATGACGATCTTCGGCAGTGGAGATGCGTGGATTTCGGTCGTGGACATGGCGTTCAATCCTTTCGGGGCGGCGGGGCGCCTCTTTCAGGACGCCCGCCGTGGAGTGAGACAGGGGTGATCAGAGCTTGCCCTCCGCGACCAGTTCTCGGGTGCGTTTGAGCGTTGAGGTGAGCGCGGCCTTGTAGCCGTTATCGCTGTCGAACTGTTCCTGTTCGGCCTGTTCTTCCGGGCCGTCCGGCTTTTTGCCGCGAAGCCCGATATAGCAGTAGAAGCGAAGCTGGAGTTCTCCCGCCTCATCCTCGAACAGCTCGTTGACGATGGCGCCTTCGCGCGGACCGGTGGCCTGGAAGAAGGTCACTTTCTTCAGCGGTTCCAGCGTGATGATCTCACGAAGATCGGCGCCGGCAATCGTGACCTCGCGGACGAAATGGGTTTCGCTTTCCTCCGTGACATCGCAGCGTGTGCAAAGCCCAGGCGGGAGGAACAGGCGCGCATCACGTGCCTTCAGTTCCAACCCCTTCCATACCTGCTCGCGGGTGAGCGTAGTTTCGACTGCCGGATTGACTGGAATTGTGGCGGTTGAATAGATCATGACAGAATTCCCTTGTTTGAAAGACAGTTGTTTGAAAGACAGTCGGGCGCGCGCTTAATCGGCGGCGACGGCTTCCAGGATGAAGTTGCGATAGGTGCGCAGCGGGCGGCCGAGAAGGGCTTCGAGGCGGGCAACGTCGCCGCCTTCCGGCAGCATGCCGTCGGTGAGAAAGCGCTCGCCCATCATCCGCATGTCGTAGGCCATCCAAGGCGGCATGAACTGCTTCAGATTGCCTTCGAAGGCGTCCGTGTCGTCGCCGGCATAGGCGATGGTGCGGCCCAATGCTTCCGACCAGATGGACGCCACCTCGGCGCCGGTCAGCGTTTCCGGGCCCACCAAGTTGATCCGGTCAAGGGGAAGCGGCGCCGGCGCGGTTTCGCGGCGCAGCAGTTCGAGGGCGGCAATCTCGGCGATGTCGCGCACGTCGATCATGGCAAGACCCTTGTCGCCGACGGGCATCGGGTAGACGCCGTGGCTGGTGATGGCATCCTTGATCATCATTTCGTTCTGGATGAAGTAGGCCGGGCGCAGGATCGTCGCGCTCATTCCCATCTGCTCGATCATCCGCTCGACGGCGAATTTGCCGGCAAAGTGCGGCACATTGACATAGACATCGGGGTGAATGACCGAGAGGTAGACGATGCGCTCGATACCGGCGGCGCGGGCGACATTCAGGGCAATCAGCGCCTGGGTGAATTCGTCCGGCACGACGGCGTTCAGCAGGAACAGCGTCGAGACGCCGTCAAAGGCGCTGCGCAGGCTGTCGACGTTCAGAAAGTCGCCCTGGACCACGTCGACGCCTGCCGGAAATTCGGCTTTGGACGGATCGCGGACAAGGGCTTTGACGTCTGCGCCCTGGCTTACGAGATGCTGGACGACCTGATTGCCGATATTGCCGGTGGCGCCTGTCACAAGAATAGTCATGATATTTTCTCCGGGTTGGTGTGTTTGCTTGACAACCCGAATATGGATGATCCATTCTTGGTCCAATAGATCGCTAATTTAGACATGCCGTCTCAAAGATGGAACGATATGGACCTTCTTGCTCTGTCTGATTTCAATCTCGTCGCCCGCCATGGCGGCTTCGGCAAGGCGGCGCGCGCCTCCGGCCGGCCCAAGGCCACGCTGTCGCGGCGCGTCGCAGAACTCGAAGCCGCACTTGAACTGCGGCTGTTCGAGCGCGGCGGACGCGATCTGAAACTGACTGAAGAAGGCCGGGCTCTTCACGAGCGCACGGCCGCCCTGCTGACGGAGATCGACGAAACGGCGGCCAGCATTGCCTCGGGCGGGGACACACCGCGTGGCCGCTTGCGCATCAGCGCGCCGCTTCTTCTGTCGCAGACGGCCATGGGCAGGATCGCCGCGGGCTTTGCGCTGAAATATCCCGACGTCCGGCTGGAAATCACCACCGAGGACCGCCCCGTCGACATGATCGAGGAAGGCTACGATCTGGTGATCCGGGTTAACCCGGACGAGGATGAAACGCTGATCGGCAAACCGTTCCTGCACGACCGTCTGGCGGTCGTGGCGGCTCCCGGGCTTGTGCGAAACGAAGCCGACAAACCCGTTCCGGGCGTTGTGCGCGGCGCGAACGTTGCGCAAAGCTGGGAGATGACAACGCCGAAAGGTCTTGAGACCGTCGATGTGGAGCCGGTGCTCGCCTTGTCATCGCTGATCATGGTGCGCGATGCTGTGCTGACCGGTGTGGGCGTCGCCCGCCTGCCGATATCGCTCGTCAGCCACAGTCTTTCCGACGGCAGCCTTAGCCACTGGGGCGATATTGAGGGCTCCGAGATCGCACTTTGGGCGCTCTACCCCTCGCGGCGACTGCTCAGCAGCCGCGTCTCGGCCTTCCTCGCCTATCTGAAAGAGGCCTTCCCGAACGGGACGCCGGATGAGCTTACTGCGTATATCGCCCGGTAGCGTTCATGCCTTTCATGGAGCAGTGGAGACGGCCCCCCTCTGAGCCGCAGTGTGTCGCAGCCGTGTAAGATGCTACCGACCTGCCGGCAAGAGCGGCCTGCAAGACACCGGCTGAACCTGAGCCGTCCATGGTGATGGACAGCTCTAAGGTCTTGATGGGATTCGAACTGTCTATCCCTGATCGAGTTGCTCACGGGCATCGCCACAGAGGGCTTGTCAGTTGAACCTGCTGCCAGTCGCCGCGATCTCAACGACCTCCTACCCGCAGGCCAGAATCCTAGTGGGCCGCGATGTCTTCAATACAGAACTGAGCCATGACCTGCCTAAGCACATCGCTCAGCGAGCCATCCTCGCGGTCGAGCCATAATTCGACAGCCGCATGGATGGCGGCAATCACCACCGCGGCGGCGAGACGTGGCGCCAGGTGCGTCGTGGGATCGACTCCCGCCCGTCGGCCAATTTCAGCGGCGACTTCCTGTTCGATCAACCTATCTGCCTTGGCCGCCTCGGCGAAGAGCGAAGGCTCTGCACGGATGAGACGCGCGCGGGCGATCCAGTCGCGGTCGGGCTCTTCCTCGAAGAGCGCGATCACCGTGGAACGGAGCGCGTCATGAAGGGCAAGCCCGTCTGGCTGACTGCTCAGGATTTCGCAAAGTTGCTCGGCCCGTATCGTCGCACTTCCAACGATTGCGGCTTCCTTGCTCGGAAAATAATTGTTGAATGTACGCGGGGAAACGTCCGCCTCGGCGGCGATATCCTCGATACGGACGTGCGAGACGCCGCGCTCGAGCGCAAGGCGAAGGGCGACATCGCTGAGTTTGACGCGCATGGCGCGCTTCTTGCGCTCGCGCAGTCCGATGGGGGAAATACCAGTGTTCATGCGGCTAATTATAACTGGGCTGACAAGAAAGTGTATGTGCGAAGGACGTCTGTACTGTCGGATTTCCAGCGCGACAAGACGCCCGTCAACGGCGATGACAGAAACAGATTGCGCGCGAGAATACCCGCTCGCGTGCGCGGAACGGTGATGCCGGTGAAAAGTTGCGACTGTTTCAGCTTGACCAGAGGGCGCTGCGCCGCCTCGTATCGCGCCAGAGCCGAGGCGGAAATTCCGCCCTCTGACAGTTCGCCCGTAAGCCGGTAGGCGCCGGTCAGCGCCAACAGTGCGCCGGCCCCTGAGGCTGGAGACGCGCAATAGGCTGCATCGCCCACCAGCACCACGCGGCCATGCGACCAGCACGGCATCTTCGTCTGAGCCAGGGCATCAAAATAGAAGTCTTCGGCGTTGTCCGCAGCATCGAGCAGATCGGGCATATGCCATTCCATCCCGGCGAAGGCATCGCGCAGCAGGCGGCGCTGTGCCGCAACGTCGCGATGGTGGTAGGCAAGCGGCTGGTCGCTCCGGAACATGAAGGTGATCTGCCCCTCTTCGGCGCCGGCGCGATAGACAGCCGCGGACCGGCCCGCCTCATTGAAAAAGGTGGTCCAGCCAGGCTCGCCGATATCCATGTCCGCGGCCACGGAGGCAAAATAGTGCTGGCGGAACTGCACGAAGCTATCCTCGGGGCCGAAGACGATCCGACGGATTGCGGAATGCAAACCATCCGCCCCGATGACAAGATCGAAGCGCCGTTGCACTCCGCTGTGAAACGTCACATCGACGCCCTGGTCATCCTGAGCGAGCGCTGCCACCGCATCGTTGAAAATATACTCCACATCCGCATGTGTGCCCTGGTAAAGCAGCGCCGACAGATCGCCGCGCGTGATCTCGACATCTTCCGACCCGACCATTTTTTCGAGCTCGGAAGCCGCGATCCGCGCTCGCTCTCGGTCGCGCGCATCAACGAAGCGAAGCCCCTCAACGTGAACAGCCCGTTCGAGCACTGCCGCGTCAAGGCCCATGCGGTCGATAACCGCGAGAGCCTCGGCACGAATATCGACGCCGTTGCCGCCTTGGCGCAGCGCGCTGGCCCGTTCGACGATTGTCACGTTGAACCCAGCGCGCACGAGCCAGAATGCTGCAGCAGGACCAGCAATGCTGGCCCCTGAAATCAAGATTGCCGATTTGGTCATGGAACAGAACTCCTGAAGGTTTCGCATGCCTTCTTTCATATATTTGCCTATTTAGCAATCTTTCGTGATGAGCAAACTTGCTTGACACGCACTTTTATGCGAGGAAAGTTTTCGCAAAGACCGCTTCTGGCTCCCGTGCCGCCGACAACGCTGCGCCTTTGCCGGGCCGGTCTCTGCGAAAAACTAGGCTGTTGCTAAAGGAGCAGATACGATGACGATTGAATTCAGCCACTGGCCCCAAAATTATGGAAAGTCATTCCAGGTCACCAAGATCCTCGGCCTTGCCTCCCTCGGCTTCGCCGATGTCACGGAGATTTTCGAGGCGTGCAAACGGATCGATCCCGCGATCGACGAGACATGGGTCAGGGAGTGGCGTGCGACCGCAGAGGCTGTGGAACGGCATGGCCGGGAGGCCGAGGCGACCGGAAACTGGCTCTCCGCGCGCGATGCCTATGCACGCGCCTGCAATTACATCAGAACCGCGGAATTCATGGTGAAGGATGACGAGGCGGAGAAGCTGCGCATGATCCGCAAGTCGCAGGAGCTTTTCGAAGCCGCGGGTCAGTATTTCGATGTCAGGCCCGAAAAGGTGCAGGTCCCCTATGAGGATGCTGTGCTTGACGGCTATTTATTCTCGCCGCACTGGATAGAGGGACCGAAACCGACGCTGTTTGCCCTGAACGGCGGCGAAGAACACTCCACGGAGAACTATTTCAACCTCGGTCCGGCCTTCATCGCGAGCGGCTACAATTTCTTCGTTTATGATCAGCCGGGAACGGGGCTTTCACTTTACGAGAAGGGCAAGACCCGCCGCGCCGACAGCGAGGCTTTTCATTCCAAGGCGATCGATTTCCTGCTCACGCGGCCAGAGGTGGATCCGGACAGGATCATCGTATTCGGAGAGAGCTTCTCCGGCTACGATTCCTTGCGCTTCGCCGCCTTCGATCAGCGCATCGCCGCCGTCATCTCGGATGGCGGCACGCACAAGTTCGACTGGCCGGCCATGCTTAAGTGGATGCCCCCAAGCCTTGCCGCCCATGGCCTGCGCATCCTTGGCGCAGAAAGCCCGGAGGATTTCGCCAACAATCCCCGGTTCGCTTATGATCTTGAGGGCGTTCTGCACCAGATCGAATGTCCGCTCCTGGTCGTGCACGGCGCGGAAGAGGCTCTGGTTCAGCCAAATCCGCTCAAGCAGGCCCTGACGAACTTCGAACAGGCCGGCTCCAGCAACAAGACGTTTTTCCCGATCGAGGATCGGCGTCTTGGCGGCCTGGAGCACTGCCAGGTCGACAACAAGCATGTAGCTCGGGAAGTGGTGTTGAACTGGCTTTGCACCATCGGCCTCGGCCCGTCAGCACCGCGCTCCGCATAATCCGAGCCCATCGGCCTGATCTGGCCGGGCCGATTTCGTTTCGGGCCGGCCAACAAGGACGTTCGGGTGCGTACTTTGGGCTCGGCTATCTCAGCTAAAAACTGCTGTTACCAGCGACGGCCGATTATCACACCCATTTGCGCCGGGATCGTAGCCTTGCGGGCAATCTCCCAGATGATTTCGCCCACATTGCTCGTGTGCATCGCGAGGACTTGAAGGGATATGAACCTAAAACCCGTTCACTGGAGTCGCTGAACGGTTGACCGCAAGCGGCTGAACTGGGCGGCATGAATTTGCGCCATTACTGGCGGTCTTCGGCTTGAACATAGTGACGGCTTTGCCCTTCGCCAAATACCTTGCGCCGGCCGGAGCGTAGTCGCCCTATTCAGAGAACGGATAGCGCGGAGCCCTGGGACCTTCGATCGTGATCCACTGGACGTCTGTGAATTCCTCGAACCCGATGGCGCCGCCCGAGCGTCCGTAGCCACTGTCCTTGACCCCGCCGAAAGGGATCTGCGCCTCATCATCCAGTGTGGCCCCGTTGAGGTGGGACATTCCGGCGTTGAGGCGTTTCGCCATGTCGAGCGCCAGTGTCACGTCACGGCTGAAAATCGCCGAAGACAGACCATAGTCGTTGTCGTTGGCAACGCGCAGGGCGTCCTCCGGGCCATCGACGATCACCACCGAGGCGATCGGGCCGAAGGATTCCTCCTGGTAGAGACGCATCGCGGGCGTGACACCCTTCAGCACGGTCGGAGCAACACATCGGCCATCCGCCGTGCCACCGGCCAGACACTCGGCGCCCTTGGAAACGGCATCCGCGGTCATCTCGACCAAGCGCGTTGCCGCAGCCTGGTTGATCACCGGCCCCAGAACGGTGCTTTCCTTTCGCGGATCGCCATGCGGCACCTTCCGCGCCACGGCGGCAAGGCGCTCACAAAATTCGTCCGCAATGGAACGGTCGACGATGATCCGCTCCGTCGAAAGGCACCCCTGGCCGGCATTGGCGAAAGAGCCGAAGGCTGCGGCGCTGACCGCCCGGTCCAGATCGGCATCGGCGAGAACGATAAAGGGCGCCTTGCCGCCGAGTTCGAGCACCGCGCGTTTCAGATGGCCTCCCGCCTTCTCCGCGATGATCCGTCCAATGCGCGTCGAGCCCGTGAAGTGGATGCGGCGAACGTCGCGATGCGCGATCAAGGCATCGACCACCTCGGCTGCGTTATCCGGGGCGTTGGTAATCAGGTTGACGACACCGTCGGGAAGGCCTGCGTCGGCAAAGCATTGCACAACGAGCGCCTGTGTCAGCGGCGTCTGCTCCGAGGCCTTGATAACCGCCGTGTTACCCACGATTAGGGCTGCGGGCACCGAGGCGCCGACCAGTAGCACCGGCGCGTTCCACGGAACGATGCTCACCACGACGCCGGCAGGTTTGCGGATCGCCATCATAGTGCGGTCGGGATTGTTGGAGGGGATCGCTTCTCCGGTCAGGCCCTGGTAGGCCGCGCCGGCTGCAAAGCGGAGCTTCTCGCAAAGCACCTTGACGTTGTAAGCCCCCCAGCCGGCAGGGCCGCCCATCTCGGCGGTGATCGCGGTCGCGATTTCTTCGGCACGGGCTTCGACAGCATCGGCCGTGGCCATCAGGTAATCTCTCCGCATATGCGGCGCAAGCGAAGCCCAGGGAGCGAAGGCCTGCCGGGCTGCCTTGATGGCCCGATCGACGTCACCCGCTCTGGCGGCAGCGGCGCGGGACGCAATCCCGCCGGTATAGGGATCAAGGCAGGTATAGGTTTGTCCGGTTTCGGAGGGCGACCAGCGCCCGCCGATGAAAAGCGTATTCTCATTCGTCGTCATGTATGTTTTCCTTCCGTGCAACGCTGCTCGGATCAGGCCGCGCGTCCCGCGGCGAACTGGGTTGCCACGGCGGCAACGCGCGCGCCATAGAGACGTGCAGTCTCTAGGTCGCCTTCCGACATCTCTGCCGGAGCGGCATCGGCATCCGACTGGGCCATCGGACCAACATAGGCGCCCATCCGGTTCAGGTCGTCGCGCTTTGCGGCCTTGGTGTTGGCGGGCTTGATTGCGAGCGACACCCAGTGCCCGCCATGCTGACCGGCGAGAAGCATGAAATACTGGAGCGTGTTCAGCTTGTCGCCATTGATGCTGGCGGAGTTGGTGAAACCGCCCATGACCTTGTTTTCCCAAGCGCCGGCGAACCACGGCTTGGAGGAGGCATCGGCAAATTTTTTGAACTGCCAGCTGGGGCCGCCCATGTAGGTCGGCGCACCAAAGATTATAGCATCCGCGGCAAGGAGGGTTTCCCAGGCACTGTCGGGGATATTGCCCTCGGCATCAATGGCGATCAGCGTTCCACCGGCGCCCTCGGCAACGGCCTCGGCGACGCGAAGGGTATGGCCGTAGCCCGAGTGATATACGACTGCGGTGAGAGTGGTTTTACTGGTCATTTTTACATCCTGATGTTCTGAGGATTGGGTGCGTCAGCAGAAAAGCACCGGCACACACTTTTGATGGGCAGATGATGCGTCAGCGACGGATCGGAAGGAGGTCGCGAAGACGCGGGTCACGCAGATAAAGACCACCCCAGGCCAGAAGGCCCAGCAGAAGAGAGAGAAGCTCGGGCGGAGACCCGATTTCGCCCAGGCGGAGGTGCGCGCAGATCGCGCCACCGAGAAAACCGGTGATCAGGATTGCGCCGAGGAAAGAGGTGGCCGGAATGGCATAAAGGATTACGCAAGCAAGCATGATCATGCCCAGAACCGGGGCGATGGTCGTCTCAAACCCCGCCTCTCCAAGCATGCCAGCGGCAAGATCCGGGACAAAGAACTGCACCGAGGCGTCCAAAGGCAGCGCCACGATGACCAGGGCGCTTGCTGAACGTCCGATCCAGAATAGGCGGTCTGGCCTCACTCTCTCCGACATGATGTTCCCTGTGTGAAGTGTCGTTACGTCCCCCTGTCTATCGGACACCATCTATGTCATAAATCATGATAAGCAGAACGCATTGTTACTCTCAGAGAGAACAGATATCGGGCGGGCGTATGTACAATCTCGAACACCTCCTCATTTTCATCCGTGTCGCAGAGATGCGCAGCTTCAGTCGGGCGGCGGAAAGCCTGGGTATCCAGAAGGGGCGCGCCTCGACCGTCGTGCGGCAGTTGGAGGACGAGCTGGGCGTTCGGCTTCTGCATCGCACGACACGCAGCGTGCAATTGACCGAGGACGGGCGAAGCTTTCAGGAGCGCGCGCGGGAACTGCTGACCGATTTCGACGAACTGCAGTCGATGTTTGCAGAGGACGGCGTCGGGCTGCGGGGGCGCCTTCGGGTCGATCTGCCCACCGAACTGGCACGCACGACGATCGTGCCGGTCCTGCCGGACTTCATGGCCGCCTATCCCGCGTTGGAGCTGGAGATGTCGAGCACGGATCGGCAGGTTGACCTGGTCGAGGAAGGGTTCGACTGCGTGTTGCGCCTCGGGCCGGTCGGAGACGAAACGTTGATCGCCCGCCCATTGGGCCGGCTGCGCATGGTGAACGCCGCCAGCCCGGCCTATCTCGCGCGGCGCGGCACCCCACGAACGCTGGAGGATCTGCGGCTTCAGGATCACCGGACGATCCACTACAGCCGGTCCCTCGGCGCAAAACCCTATGGCTGGGAATATCCGGATGGCGATGGCTATGCCACTTTGCCCTTGCCCGGTGCCCTGCATGTCAACAGCGTGCAAAGCTATGAGGCCGCGGGCCTCGCAGGCCTTGGCCTGATCCAGGCTGCACAGACGGGTATTCACCGTCATTTGGAGAGCGGAGCCCTGGTGGAGGTTCTGCCCGATTTTCGCCCGGAACCACTCGACGTATGTCTCGTCGTAGCGCACCGCCGCAACCTCTCGCGCAGGGTTCGCGCATTCATGACATGGATCGCAGAGGTCCTCGCGCCCTACCTGGAATAGCACGACAGTTGCGTATCTATTTGTTTCTTATGGTGACAAATTGAGTCCGTCGTGTTGGTGGTCTCCGCGTCCATTTCCGGATTTGGCCATGTGGATAGGCTCAGGCAGGCGATCACGCAGCGTGATTTCCGACACCTTTTGCCTTTCGGCAACGGTGGGGGATGGTCAGTTCTCAACGGCAATCAATAACTCAGCAGGTCAATCCGTACGCTCAAGAAATCGTGGCTTCGAACAAGGATGTGAACCGGGCGTCGATTCACAGGTCATTAACTGATACGACCCCACGTGGACATGGAATGCCGTACCTGACGCACCTCCTTGAGGTTGTTGGCGTACTTTTTGAGCTACCTGACTAGATCCTTCCAATGAACCCGCTATTCGGACGCTTCACCGCGAGAGTCCGCTCTCGGGACGCAGGGCCGCTTCTTTGAATGACCGATATGGGGGCGCCTTCCGGACCGGCAGCAAGGGGGCCGACTGCTGACTGGCAGGTTTGGTCTCACCAATTAGCGAAGCGGACGTTCGGGCTTGAGAGGCATATAGTCGCTTTCGGCCCAGAGCCGACCTTCGTGCCAGGCGCGGCGGATGACCTGTGTCCGCCCAAAGCGGCTGATGCCAGATGGTAGTGAAAGCGGGTTATGGCGAATGCGCACTGCAAGATGCCCAAGACTCTCCGGAAAAATGGAGGGAAGTCGGGTCTCAGATCACTTCGCGTCTCCCGCTTGTTTCCTCCTCTTCAAACCGTTTCCGGGCCGTTTCGGTTCCCGAGCGTTCGAGGATTTGCAAGAGGCGAGGCCGCAAGCGGGTGTCGAACGAAAAAGGCCGCGCTCGGATGGACGCGGCCTCTGGTCGTCTTCGGCGATATGTTTCAGACCAGCGCGGCTTCCGGCAGCCAGGAGCGGTAGAGCGGGTGGTCGGCCTTGATCGGCATTGGCGTCGGCATGCCGGTGCGCTGGGAATGATAGGCGGCGGTCACAAGCTCCAGCGAACGGCGGGCGTCCTCGAGTGTCACCGGAGGTTCGGTGCCGTCGACGAGCGCCTTGTGGAGGAGCTGGAACTGGCGGGTATAGCCGTCCTCCTCCTCCTTGTAGCCCGAAAGCGCTTCATTGATGCGTGCCTGATGTTCTTCAGTGCCGGCCGTGAAGGTCCAGGGATCGCGGCCCATCGTGTAGGGCTCCAGCACGCTTTCTGCGACGAGATCGGCAAAGCAGAAGCGCAGGCGCGAGATCTCCTTGCGGGAGCCGAGCGTCATCGAAAGTGCTGCGAGCGAGCCGTTCTCCATCTTCACCGACAGTGTCGCGGTGTCCTCGACCTCGATCGGGTTTACCAGCGTCGTGCCGTGGCTGAAGACTTCAGCGCAAGCGCCCTGGACATAGTTGAGCATGTCGTGGGCATGGATTGCGTGGCCAAGCAGGCCGCCGCCGAGTTCGCTCTTCCACTTGCCGCGCCACGGAACCGCGTAGTAATCCGGCCCGCGCCACCAGTGGGTCTCGATGGTGGTGAGATAGGCCCGGCCCGTCAGCCCGTGCTCGATGAGATATTTGAGCTTCTGCAGGCCGGTGCCATAACGATACTGGAAGATCGGCATCACCACACGATCGGTGGTGCCGACGATCTCCATCATCGCGTCGACATCGGCGATCGAGCCGAAGAGCGGCTTCTCGCAGATCACATGCTTACCGGCCTCGATGGCGCGCTTGCAGAGTTCGAAATGCGAATCCGGCGGGGTGCAGATGTCGATGATGTCGAGGTCGTTGCGGGCAAGCAGCGTGTCCACATCCTGGGTATAGTCGGCAATCTTGTGCTCGGCGCAGAGCGCGCGGCCGCGCTCCTCATCGAGCGAGCACAGCACGGCGACCTCGAACAGGTCCGGGTTCCAGCCGAAGCCGGAAAGATGCCGTGCGGCGATGCCGGCGCCGATCACGCCGACGCGAAATTTCCTGGTCATTGCAGATTTCCTCCCTAGCCGCCGATCCGGGCGGCATTTTGCCTGCGCCTCGAGCGAGAGGCGGCAGACTTCATAGACATGCGCCTGCGACATTGCCGTTTCGGTGCGCTCACCGACATCATCGACAAAGGCGCGGAAATAGATGAGCTCCTCGCCGCTGCAATCGATGTAGGTCTTTTCCTCACCGTTGACGAGGAACAGGTGATCCTTGCCGGGCCGGCCGCAGATGTCGATATACTTGCGCAGTTCGATATAGCCCTCGGTGCCGAGGATGGTCAGTCGGCCGTCGCCCCAGGTGCCGAGCGCGTCCGGCGTGAACCAGTCGACGCGGACATAGCCGGTGGCCTTGTCGGAGCGCAGCAGCAGGTCGCCGAAATCCTGGAAGGCGGGCTTTTCCGGCATGGAGAAGTTGCCGACGCTGCTGGCCACGACCTCGCCGCTGGTCGAGCCGGTATAGAACAGGAACTGGTCGATCTGGTGCGAGGCGATGTCGACGATGATGCCGCCGAAGCGCTCGGGATCGAAGAACCAGTCGGGCCGGGTGGGAAGCTGCAGCTTGTGCGGCCCGGTGCCGATGGTCTGGACCACCCGGCCGATCGCGCCCTCCTGCACCAGCCTGCCGGCCTTGACGGCGGAGCGGACGCTGTGGCGCTCGGTAAAGCAGATCGAGAAGATCCTGCCGGTCTCTTCCTGGGTCTTGCGAACCTCGGCCAGTTGCTCGAAGGTCGTCAGACCCGGCTTGTCGACCATCACGTCCTTGCCGGCCTTCATGGCACGGACCGCGAGCCCGGCGCGGTCGGCGGGGATGGCAGCGATGCAGATGACGTCGATCGTCGGATCATCGAATATCCTGTCGCGATCGAGCTTGGGGACGTCCGGATAGCTTTCCTCCATCGCCGTGACGACACCGGGCGCGGTGGTTTCCGGGCAGTAGCCGACAAATTCGGCGCCAGCCGCCAGAAGCCCCTTCACATGGTCGAATATATGGCCGTGGTCGAGACCGACGGCTGCAAACCTCAACATTTCTCACTCCTCATTCCGGGCCGGTCCCTGCCGGCCGCGTCCTCGAATTCCTGTTTGTGCTCGATAAGGCATCCTCCGTGGGCTTCACGGATATGCTCTGTTCTCGGCTGTCGAAAAAATGGGCCTTGTCGAAATCGAAGAACACCTCGACCTGGTCGGCCACCCGCGGCTGCCCATCAAGCAGAACTGTCAGAGGCTGGCCGTCGGCGAGGCTGGCATAAACCACGGTCTGGCCGCCGAGATTCTCCACCAGGTCGACGCTTGCAGAGCCAAGTCTGATGCCGCCGTCACGAGGTTCGATCCGGATATGCTCAGGGCGGATGCCGAAAGTCGCTGCCGGCGTCACGGGAGCGGGCGCCGGCAGCGATACGCCGCCCACTCTGATGCCGTTGGTCGCGGGCTCCGTGGTCAGGAAGTTCATCTTCGGCGAACCGATGAAGCCGGCTACGAAGCGATTATGGGGTGTGTTGTAGAGATCAAGCGGTGTGCCGACCTGCTCGATGCGACCGTTGTTCAGCACCACGATCTTGTCGGCCATGGTCATTGCCTCGACCTGGTCGTGAGTAACGTAAATCGTCGTGTTGCCGAGCCGCTTGTGAAGCTTGGCAATCTCAACGCGCATCTGCACGCGAAGCTCGGCATCGAGGTTGGAAAGCGGCTCGTCGAACAGGAAGAGCTTCGGTTCGCGCACGATAGCTCGTCCGATCGCCACGCGCTGGCGCTGGCCGCCGGATAACTGGCGCGGTTTTCGCGCAAGGAGTTGTTCAATCTGCAGGATCTCCGCTGCATCTTGAACGCGGCGCTTGATTTCCGCCTTCGACATTTTTGCCGTTTCCAACCCAAAGGCGAGATTTTTGTAAACCGACATGTGCGGGTAGAGCGCATAGGACTGGAAGACCATGGCGATGCCGCGTTCGTAGGGGGCGATCCGATTGACCTTCTCCCCGTCGATCATCAAGTCGCCGCCGGTGATCTTCTCGAGGCCAGCGACCATGCGAAGTAGCGTCGACTTTCCGGACCCGGACGGGCCGACGAAGACCACGAATTCACCGGGGTCGATATGAAGGTCGACGCCGTGAACGACTTGAAGTTCGCCGTATGACTTAAAGATGTTGTGCAACTCAACGGTGGATGACATGGATTGCCTCCCGGATGGGCTTAAGTTCTGTGTTCTGGTGGTCGCCGAAGAGGCGGTAGGCCAACGCTCTCGTCATCGCTTCATCCCCGTGGTGGCTATGCCCTCGATGAGTAGCTTCTGGAACACTAGGAAGAAGCCGAAAACGGGCACCAGCGACAGGACGGACATGGCGAACAGGCCGCCGAAATTCGACACGCCGGTCGAATCCACGAAGGTCCTGAGGCCGAGCATGGCGGTATATTGCTCCATGTCGTTCAGATAGATCAGCGGCCCGAGGAAATCGTCCCAGGTCCAGATGAAGGTGAAGATCGAGGCGGTGGCCAGCACCGGCATCGACAGCGGCATGATCACCTTCCAGTAGATCCGCCAGGGCGAGCAGCCATCCATCATCGCCGCCTCGTCGAGTTCCTTCGGGATACCGCGGAAGAACTGCACCATCAGGAAGATGAAGAAGGCATCGACTGCGAGGAATTTCGGCACCACCAGCGGCAGGAAGGTGTTGACCCAGCCTAGTCCCCGAAACAGCACATATTGCGGTATCAGGGTCACGTGATAGGGCAGCATCAGGGTCATCAGCATCAGCGCGAAGAACACGCGTCGGCCCCTGAAATCTAAACGCGCGAAGGCGAAGGCGGCGAGCGAGCAGCTGAACACATTGCCGATAACGCAGAGGATCGCGACCAGGAAGGAATTGCTGAAGAACCGGCCGAAGCTGACCGGAAGCCCGTTCCAGCCCTCGATGTAGGACCTGAGGCTGAAGCTCGATGGGATCAGGCTTGCCGAGGAGAAGATTTCGTTCTCGGGCCTGAACGAGGCCGACAGCATCCACAAAAGCGGATAGATCATCGCGATCGAGGCGCCGATCAGCAGCACGTGAACGAGAATGCCGACGAGGCGAGAACGCGTCGTGGCTTCGGAAAGCGTGGCGTTATTCGTCATAGTGCACCCAATAGCGGCTGGTGAGGAAGGCAAAGGCCGTGAACAGCGCGATGATGATCAGTAGCACCCAGGCAAGCGCTGAAGCGTAGCCCATGCGGAAATAGCCGAAGGCTTCCTGATAGAGATAGAGGGTGTAAAACAGCAGCGAATTGACCGGGCCGCCCGAACCGTTCGAGATGATGAAGGCGGGTGTGAAGGTCTTGAACGCGTCAATGGTCTGGATGATAGCGTTGAAGAAGATCACCGGAGTCAGAAGCGGCACGGTGATTCGCACGAACTGCCGCCAACGGCTGGCGCCGTCGATCTGCGCCGCCTCGTAGACGTCGGCGGGAATCTGCCGCAGGCCGGCGAGGAAGACGATCATCGGGGAGCCGAACTGCCAGACGGCGAGGACAATCAGGGTCCACAGCGAATAGTTCGGGTTCGATATCCAGCTTGGACCCTCGATACCAAACTGGGCGAGGAACTGGTTGACCAAGCCATTGCCGGCAAAAAGCTGCCGCCAGAGGATGGCGATCGCGACGCTCGCGCCGAGGAGCGAGGGCAGGTAGAACAGCGCCCGGTAAAGCGGCAGGCCGCGGATACCGCGGTTGAGCAGGATCGCGACGACCAGAGCGAAGACGAGCTTCAGCGGAACGGAAAACAGCACGTAGACGAAGGTGACCCTGACCGAGGTCATGAACTTGGCGTCGGCCGTGAACATACGGACGTAATTTGCCGTTCCGACCCAGTCCGGAGCCGTCAGCAGGTCGAAATCCGTGAAGGAAAGATAGAGCGACCAGAGGATGGGACCGAGGGACAGACACAGGAAACCGATCCCCCAGGGGAGCAGGAAAAGATAGCCTGCGCCTTCCGCTGAGGCGTACCACGGGCGAGCCTTTCCCCTAACCATCCCCCCGCGCGGGGGGACGGCGTCAGAAGGCGTTGTGATCGTCATGGTCAGCTCCGGCTCAGGAGTTCGTTCGCCTGCTGGACCAGGTCGGGACCTGCGTCGTCAGGCTTCTGCATTCCGAAGGCGACCTGCTGGCTGATATTGGCCAGAACCGACTGGTTGATCTCGCCGGCCGCCGTCGGCGGTGAAGGCGGGATCGGTCCGAGGATGTCGCCGAGGCTCGAGACATATTCGAGGCTTGCCCGCTCGAGCGGCGTCAATGTCGGGGCGAGCGCCTCACGCACCGCCTCCGAACACGGGATACCGCGCTCGGTGCCGAGAACCTTCGCCGCTTCAAGGTCATTGACGAAGAAGCTGAGGAATTTGGCGGCTTCGGCCTTTGCGCGCGACGAGGTGGCGATCGAGAAGAACATCGAAGGCTTGCGATACTGACCGCCGGTCGCATCGGCCGCGATCAGCGGAAAGGGAGCGAGAGCGAGCGGATCCTGCATCAGGGCCTGATAGGCAACCAGGAGATTGGAGTTGTCCGTCTGGATGGCCGCCTTGCCGGTCACCAGCATGGAGGATTCCATCGGTCCCGTACCAAGCGCGGTGTCCTCGGCGGAAACGCAAACGCCGGCATCCCGCAGCTTCGACCACATGATAAACCACTCGGTGGCGTCGTCGGCGTCGAAGGCGAGCTTGCCATCGGCGGTGTAGAGCGCCTTTTTGCGCTGGCGTAGCCAGCTTTCGAGAACCTGTTCGTTGCCGGAGGAATCGGTGATCACGCTGATGCCCTTCGGCAGGCCGGCCTGCTTGAAGAGATCGGCATATTCGTAGAGCTGGTCATAGGTGAAACCGCCCTGCGGCAGTTCGATCCCGGCTTTCTCAAGGATGACGGTATTGTAGACGCAGGCCATCGAATTCGCACCGAGGCTGATGCCGTAGAGCTTGCCGTCGACGGAGCCGCCCTGGATCTGGTCTTCGTCGAAGTCGTCGAGATTGAGCTGCTGGCCGACGAATTCGTCAAGCGGCGCAATCGCGTTGCGTGACGCGTATTCGGTGATGTAGCGGTAATCCATCTGCACGACGTCGGGTGCATTGCCGCCGGCGATCTGGGTCGCGAGCTTGGTCCAGTAGTCGTTCCACGACAGAAACTCGTTCTGGACGGCGATGCCGGTCTTGTCGGCGAAAATCGCGCTGGCCTGGCCCGTCTTGTCGGCGCGGGCCTGTCCGCCCCAGAAGATAAGGCGTAGCCTGTCGGCTGCGGCGTGGGCGATGTTGCTGCTCAAGCCGGCGGTGACTGCTGTAAGGCCGGCAATCTGCATGAACTGACGGCGACCAATGTGATTGATCATATGCTCCTCCTTTGATGCCGAATTCTCCTCAATCGGCGAGAAATGAGGTTATCAACCGGCCAAGCATATGAAAAATACGATTTTCCGACAGCGTTATAGATTCGATCTATGTGTTAGGTTTATCTGGAACGTCAAATCGCGCTAAGCCCAATGCACGAATTTCATCAATCAGCGCGGCGGTTCTTGGGTTCTGATCGGCGTCCTGAGTGGCGTAGATTCCGACATTCTCAAGCGGATTGGTATGGCTAGGCAGCAATGCGACCTCCCTCAGGCCCTTCTCCACGAGCTTATCAGCCAGAAGCGTGGTGAAGCGAAGGACACCATCGCTGTGGAGCATGTAGTCGATGCAGGCGGACATGGAGTTCGAGGCGAAGCCATGACCGTCGATCCTGTAGCGGGGGCTGCCTTCGCCGTCGGGCTGGCGCAGGAATAGTCGTTCATAGCGCTGGTCCGGCGAGCCCGGCGAGACGCGGGGATAGGCCTGGATATCCTCCCGCCTGCGCGGTTCGCCGAGCAGAGGATGTCCCTCTCGTACGAAATAGCCCTGCCGCGCCCTACAGAACGGCACGAAGCGCGTGTTGAACTCCGCCGCGATGGATGGCGTTTCGTGCCCGACAAACATCGAAATCTCGCCGGCCAGAAGTTGATCCATACAGCGTAGTTGGTTGCCGATACTGACGTGGACCGGCGCTTCGGGGTAGAGCCTGCGATGCTCGAAAGCCCAGTCGCGCAGGAAAAGAACCCACCATGTGTAACCGGTGCCGATGCTAATCGAGCGTTCCGTTTGCATCCGCTGCCGTTCGATGAGGTCGATGGTATTGTCGTAGAGCCGGCGCATCACGCGCACGTTTTCGAAGAGCGTCATGCCATATGGCGTTAGCGTCACGCCGCGGGCTGTACGCTTGAACAGAGTGACACCGAGGTTCTCTTCGAGTTTCCGGATGTTGAAGGTTAGGGTCGGCTGCGTGACATTCAATAATTGCGCCGCCCGGCTGAAAGATCCGGATTCCGCGATCGACAGAAACTGTTGCAGAATTTTGTCCATCTAACCTCCCCCATATTGTGCCAGCGCGTTCTATAGCAAGCGGTTGAGAGAGTCTGCCTTAGGTTCAGATTTCTTCAATAGGGAGCCAATTGACTTAAAGTTGCTGGAGATCCAGGCTAGAACGTTTGAGTTTTCGATATGCTGGTGGCCAGCATTGTTGCTTAGCTGAGGTCCAAATGTGGTAACTTTGCAATCTTCCGTAACATGTTTTTATTTTTCTCAAGGGCTTAGTGCGAAGTTTTGAAGCGATCTTGGAAATCCGGACACCTTGTCAAGGTGTATCCTTCGAATTGGAGAGACATGAGAATGTCTCCGGAATTTATCGGTCGTGTTTGAAGCGAAGATCGCGCTTGTGGCGATACGCTGTGACAAAGCGAGCCAGAAGATCGCAGCGAAAGGACCATGTGCGCAGGCTGAAAGGTGGGGCTATCGAAAGCGTGGCGGTTGTGTTCGTCCGGTGCTGCTAGATTGGAAAAGTGGACGGAAGAGGTGGCCAAGAAACTGTAGACCAAGGGCCAATTTAGCAGCAACGCCGGATGCTGTTTCTGCCGCAAACGTCGATGGCGCGAAGCTCGACAAGGCTCGTCACCAATGATGCGCTACCTTGCCACGACGATGCGGAGCACCGCACCGATCAGCTTCACCGTGATGAAAGAGCTACGACTCTCTTGGTTCGAGCCTGAAATGCTCCGGCGGGCGCCATGTATGGTCAAGCAGGGGGTCATTTGTGGACCGCATCCATTCATTCAGACGCGCGTCCAATGTTTTAACAATTTCGACATGCCTTGGGTCGTCAATCACATTGCACTGTTCCTGCGGATCGAGCATCACGTTGTGGAGGGCATTTTCGCGCGGTGGGTTGGAAGTCCAGCCATGGTTCACAAAAAGCTGCTTGGTAGGGCCGTCGTCGACATTTGCCAGCACACGCAGCCTGCCGCCATCTAGACGCTTGATGTAGAGCCATTCGTGCGTGCGGATCGCGCGCATCGGTTCGAAAGCTGCGTGGCACGTAACTTCGGCAAAAATCTCTTGCCGGATTTCGGTGACATCCCCCGCCACAAGGGGCATGACGCTCAAACCGCGCAGCCATGGTGGACGACCGAGCCCGGCAAGCTCCATCACGGTGGGAAAAATATCCAGCTGTGAAATGAGCGCATCGACCACTTTGCCACCTGCAAACCCCTGTGGTCCGCGCATGACAAGTGCAACACCGGTGCCCGCATTGCCCAGATTACATTTGGCGCCCGGCCAGGGAAGGCCGTGATCGGTGGTGAAGATCACAAGCGTATTCGCCGCCCTTCCGGACGCAGCCAGCGCGGCCAGCACCTGACCAACGGCGTCGTCGACACTGCGTAAGCTTGTGTGCAGGCGAGCTGTGTCGAGCCTGTTTTCCGCGGTGTCCGGATAGCCCGGCGGAACAGCGATGTAGTTCGGCTCCTCGCGCGGATCCGGATCCGGGTAGACGCGGTGCGTTTCAATAAAGCCGACTGACAGAAAGAACGGCTTCTCACTCCTGCGTCGGGCCAGCCATTTGGCCGCCGCCGGTCCGACATCCTGAGCGTGATTGCTCGGCGGGGCCTCGACTTCGTTGTATCCCAGCGATCCGAGGTCTTCCTGCGGCGCAACATGCTGCAGCCCGATCAGCCCGCAGTCGTAGCCGACCTCGCGGAGCACGTGGGCCAGATGGTGTCCGGGCGTGTGGAGGCGGGCGCCACGATGGACCAGCCCCAGCATACCGTTCTCGTGCGGCCAGTTCCCGTTGAGGAGAGCCGCACGACTGGGACTGCAGGTCGGAGCCGCGGTGTGGGCATTGCGGAACAGCACCCCCTCACGCGCCAATTGCGCAATATTGGGAGTGGGCACGGCATGACCGTAGGGAGACACGTAACGGCCTGAGTCATGGGTATGGATGTAGACGATATTCGGGCCCAACATGGCCTCCGGTATGACGGGACGAGGGATGTCTCCCTCGTGCGGTACAAAATTCAGCGCGCGCGCTGCAGCGCCTCTTTGGCTGCGGCGATGAACCCGGTGGCGGCATCTTCCGGCGATCGAGTGTCAAAAGCCACCTCCTGGCTTGCCGCGGACAACAACGCCTCGTTGATTTCCCCGCCGCCACTGGGAGATTGCGGCGGTGGCGGGCTGAGCAACGGCCCCAGTCCGCCGACATAGGCAACCGCCGCCTTGGTGGTTTCGTCCAGCGTGTCCGCGATACCCTCCCGAACATGTGCCGATGCGGGGATGCCGCGTTCGGCGCAGAGGATTTTGTTGGCCTCGACGTCATTGACGAAGAAATTGATGAAGCGGGCGGCTTCGGCCTTGTGCGCAGAGTTTTCGCTGATGGAAAAGAACATGGATGGACGGCGGTAATAGCCACCGGGTGCGTCGAGCGCGATGCGCGGAAAGTTCGTCAGGATCAAGGGTGATGTCGTCAGGACCTGGTGGGCAAGCAGCAGGTTTGAGAACTCGGCCATGGACGCGCTCTGGCCGGTGATCAGGGGGGAGGTGGCCGGACCGTCTGCCATGGCCTGCACATCCGCAGCGACGCAGATACCGGCATCGCGGTAGCCTTTCCACAGGCTGAGCCAGCCGGTCATGTCGGCTTCGTCGAATCCCAGCGCGCCGTCTGCCGTATAGAGCGCTTTTCCCTGTTGACGCAGCCAGTTCTCAAGGCCGGCCCACGAACCCGAACGATCATCCGTGACCGTCTGACTGATGCCGGCGCTCTTGAACGCTTCACCGATGTCATAAAGATCGTCCAGCGTCGTGTTCGGACCCGGAATATCGACATTGGCCGCCGCGAAGACTTCGGTATTGACGATCATCCCGAAAGCGTTTGATCCGAGGCTGACGGCGTAGAGCTTGCCGTTGACCTTGCCGGCATCAAGCTGATCCTGATCGAAGTCGCTGAAATCAAGTTCGTTGCCGACAAACGCGTCGAGTGGCGCGATGCCGCCGCGATTGGCGTATTCTGTGATGTATCGGCCGGCGCCGTCCATCTGCACGACATCGGGTGCGCCGCCTCCGGCCGTCTGGGTCGCGAGCTTGGGCCAGTAATCGCCGAACGCCAAGAATTCGGCCGTCATCGGGATGCCGGTCTTTTCTCCAAACAGTTCAATCACCTTGTAGGTGCGATCTCCCCGCACTTGGTTTCCCCAAAACAGCATTCGCAGTCTGGGTTCCTGTGCCAAGGCGGGCGCGATGTAGCTGCTGGCCAGCAGGGCGGAACTCCCGATCAGCATCTGACGTCTGTTCATGTTCATGATGTGCAATCCTCCTCTGATTTCGAATCCAGAGAGCAGCATGACGAGGGCATAGCGCATCAATCGCGTACGCTGGACGCAGCGATGGCAGGGTTCTCAGCATGGTTTTGGTCGGTGGTCGCCGGACTGCTGTCTGTGCGCCTCCGCCGGCTCCTCCTGCCGGTTGGCGGCGCTGTCGAGCACGAGCTAAACATGGCGTGCATCATTTGTAAAATATGAAATAATGCGCCTAAAATAGACAATGTCTATGAGGATGGAGACATGGATCGTGCCCTTCGCCAGTTTCTCGCCATAGCGGATGCGGGCAGCATCACCGCCGCCGCGCGCATGCTCAACGTGACCCAGCCAACGCTCACGGTGAATATGCAGCGCCTGGAAACGGACCTCGGCCTGCCGCTGCTCAAGCGGACGGCCGAAGGGATGAGGTTGACGTCCTATGGCGAGACGCTGTGCGAAAACGTGCGCATGATGCAGCGGATCTACGACAATGCGCTGATCAATCTGAAGGAGCAGAGCGAGCGCAGCGAAGAAGGGATCGCCCTTGCCTGTGGCGACACCTGGTGGACGCTGTTCATCCGGGACGTCGTCAGGAACTATCGCGCGGACCATCCCACCGCGCCGGTGCGCGTGAACATTGCCGATCAGATCCAGAGCATGGAGCAACTGCTCTCGGGCGATATCAGCCTCTTTGTCTCCTATCGCTTCGATGGTCTGCGCGCCAGCACCGGCGCCAGGTTTATTCCGCTCAGCCAGTCTCCGCCCGGTTATTTCGCCCGCCCGGGCCATCCACTCCTGGATCGACCCCGCACGCGCAAGGAAATCTTTGACTATCCGCGCGCCTACCCCGCCACGCCGGAAAACCGATATCGTGCCTTCATCAACGAGGCGGAACGGCTGGAGACCATCGCCAGTGCGTTTGTGGCGTCGCGATTTGCCTTCGCGTCGAACTCGCTGACGGCTTGTATCGATTATGTCACCGACACGGACGCTGTCTTGCACTTCACTAAACTGCTTAGCCCCGAGATCCGCAGACGAGGTTTGCTTGAGATTACACAGGCAGAGGCGCCGGCCTCAAAGACGATGGGAATCTACCTTCTGGCAGATCGCGCAGCAGATCCGAGGATCGCCGATCTCATAGACCGCATCAAAGCCGCAGCCGAAGGCGTCTTGCCAGCCATTTCCATCCAATAATGTCAAGTCTGGAAGGCGACTGTGCGCACTGTACTAACCCGCAGCCCCTCAATTAAGGTTGGGGGCTGGTAACTCAGCCTCTGCGGCTCAGGGCATTTTCAAGAGAAAAGTTCGATTGTGTTATCGTGGCTGTTCTTGTTCTCCGCCGTATGCAGACCGACAGCTTTCGAGAAACCGGCGGACTGACTTAAAAGGCCGACTTCGAGGCGCAAAATAGACTTGCTGAAACGGGGCTAGGTGCGGAATGGCGGTCGTTGGGAAGCAACGCCGCATCGAGCGCTAAGTGGCTTGTCGTAAGCAAGGGATCGCCAACTGAACATCTCATTGGCCATCTGCATGGCACCGATCGCTGCGATCAGCGAAGGCGTACCTCTCTGGAGCGCCACGACGTTATTTCCCGTCCTCTTGCTCCGTCGCCACAGCTTCTCCTTTTGCTGTACTGTCGCGAGTGACCAGGTTGCCGGGGATGGTCTGGGTTCCGTCTTTCAGGGGGTGATCGTCGGTCAGAATCGTCATCGCCCGCTCTGCCATTGCGACATGTGGCAGTATGATGGTCGAGATGTGGAGGTCCTTGGTGAACTCTCTGTTGTCGTAGCCGATCACCGCGATATCGTCCGGGACCCTCAGTCCGAAGTCCCTTATGGCAGCAATCGCACCGCGGGCGATGATATCGTTCTGGCAAACGATCCCATCGGGACCCGCACCCTGCTCCAGCATTTCGGTTGTTGCGATATGTGCCTGTCGGTGTCCCCAGTCGGTGCTGCATTCGAGCGCCGGGTAATGCGCCAGTCCGGCCTGGTTGAGCGCTCGCCGATAGCCTGCGAGGCGTTCCTTGCAGGCAAGCTGCCAGGGGTCGCCAGTGATCGTCGCTATCCGGCGACATCCTCGGTCTATCAGATGCTGGGTCGCAAGCGCTCCATTGTGCCGCTCGGCGGGAAGAACCGAGGTGCCTGCTCCGTCCTTCCTGCGGCAGTTGAGAAATACGTGCCTGTGGCTATCGAGTGCGGGCGACGGCGTGACGATGGTTGTAAACGCGGTCGCGTAGATAACGCCCTCGGCACCAAGGCGTGAAAAATTCCGAAGCGCGGCAGTCTCATGATCCGGATTGAGGCCCGTGACCTGGATCACGACCTGAAACCCGTGGTCATCCGCGAAGGTTTGCAGAGAGTCGATGAGATCCGTCGGATACGCTGCCGCGAGCTCGTTCATGAGAACGCCGAAAATCCGCTTTTGCTCGGGATCGATATCTTCGATCAGTGGGCCCGGGGCATAGCCCAGTTCGCGCGCGACCCTGATCACATGCTGCCGTGTCGCCTCTGCAATCCGCGTGCCGGGGATGTTGTTCATAACCAGCGATACCGTCGTGCGGGACACTTTCGCAGCGTCTGCGATATCGACCATTCTGATGCGCTTCTTCATCACGTTTCCCCGGTTTACGCAATCATACTTGACAAAGATCCCGACGCGAAGCAGATTGCTAAATAAATTTAGCACCCCGTTGACGGTTTGGAAAACCGCAGATGGAGACCGTTGCAAACTCGTTTGCGCGTCAGGGATTTTGCGTGCTTTCGGGAGATGGAACGAAAAAAGCATGACAGTCAAGGCGGCCTCAACGGAGGCTATCGGCCCGCAGTTGTGTGCCTTCCGGTCTCAGATCATCGATCGGATCGGAGGCGGGTTCCCGGCGTATCAATGCTGTTCTCACCATGCCGGGGAGGCCGGCGCCGGTCCCTGCTACAGGTGATAGAGGACGCCAGAAAACAGATTGAATTGCGGGAGGAGACGCATGGGCAATCCAAATATCGCGCGAAGGTTCGTCGCGCGCAAACTTGAAGTCCGCGATGCCGTGGCGCCGTCCGAGCGGGGGGGAGGGCCGGTCGGCCTTCGTCTTTCTGCTGCCATGGCTGATCGGCATCGTGTTTCTGACGACGCTGCCGATGGTCGGTTCGTTCGTGCTGAGCTTCACCAACTACGATCTTCTTTCGACGCCGCACTGGGTCGGGCTGCAGAATTACGAGCGGATGATGTTTTACGATCCGCGCTACATCAAGTCGCTGGAGGTCACCACCACCTACGTCCTGGTGTCGGTGCCGCTGGCGGTTGCCGTGGCGCTGGTGATCGCGGTGGCACTGTCGAAGCAGACGCGCTCTGCCAACACATTCCGCAGCATCTTCTATCTGCCGTCGCTGCTCGGCGGATCGGTTGCTATCGGGGTTCTGTGGCGGCAGATCTTCGGCAGCACCGGCCTTGTCAACATGGTGCTCGGTGGCCTTGGCTTTCAGACCACGAGCTGGATCGGCGATCCGCGCTATGCTCTGTGGACGCTGATCCTGTTGCATGTCTGGCAGTTCGGCGCGCCGATGGTGATCTTTCTCGCCGGCGTCAGGCAAATCCCGAAGGATATCGTCGACGCCTCGGTGATGGACGGTGCCTCACCGGTGCAGCGTTTCTTCCGCATCACATTGCCACTCCTCAGCCCGCTCATCCTGTTCAATCTAGTGATGCAGACGATCACCGCCTTCCAGGCCTTCGTGCCGGCCTATGTGATTTCCAATGGCTCCGGCGGCCCGGTCGATTCAACGCTGTTCTACACCCTCTACCTCTACCTCGAAGGCTTCAGGAACTTTCACATGGGCTACGCCATGGCAATGGCCTGGGTGCTGCTCGCGATCATCGCGGTGTTCACCGCGATCTCCTTCTACGCCTCGCGCTTCTGGGTCTATTACGAGAGCTGACACGATGACCACCACAACCGAAACCGCTCCGCGTGCGCTGCGCCATTACGGCAAGCTCGCCCTTCTGGTCGCCGTCGCACTGGTGATGGGCTACCCCCTGCTGTGGCTGATTTCGAGCTCGTTCAAGCCGGAATCGCTGATCTTTACCGAGCCTGGGCTTATTCCTGACCAATTCACCCTGTCGAACTATATCGAAGGGTGGAACAAGCTCGGTCTGCCGTTCGGCGCCTTCCTGCTGAATTCGGTGATCATCTGCCTGCTGGCGATCGTCGGAAACCTGTTTTCCTGCTCGCTAGCGGCCTATGCCTTCGCGCGGCTGAAATTCCCGTTTTCCAAATTCGCCTTCGCGCTGATGCTGGCGACGCTGATGCTGCCGTTCCACGTCACCATCCTGCCGCAGTACATTGTCTTTCAGCGCCTCGGCGTGGTGAACACGATCGTGCCGCTGGTGCTGCCGAAGTTCTTCGCCGTCGATGCCTTCATGGTGTTCCTGCTGGTGCAGTTCATCCGCGGCATCCCGCGCGATCTCGACCAGGCTGCGGAGATGGACGGCTGCAATCGTTACCAGATCTTCTGGTACATCATCTTCCCGGTCTGCCGGCCCGCGCTCGTTCTCGTCGCCATCTTCACCTTTCTGTGGACGTGGAACGACTTCTTCGCCCAGCTCATCTACCTGGGCTCTCTCGAAAATTACACCGCGCCGCTGGCGCTCAACCTGTTCATCGACGCAACCAGCGGGGAATCCGCCTGGGGGATGCTGTTTGCGATGTCGGTGATCACCCTTCTGCCGCTCTTCGTGCTGTTCATGCTGTTCCAGCGCCAGATCGCGGAAGGCATCGCGACGACCGGCCTCAAGGGCTGATGTCGAACCCAAAAGGAGGAGAAGAAAATGAATTCGAAGTTCAAAGGCCCATCGCTTGACCGCCGGCAGATGCTGAAGGTCAGCATCGGCGGCACCACGGCGCTGTGGTTAGGCCTCAACGGCCCGGCGCTTGCCGCCGAAAACGTCAAGGTCGGCTGGTACGGCGGGCAGGATACCAATGCCCGTATGCAGAAGGCGCTGGCAATTTTCGCCGAGCGCAATCCGGACATCAATCTCGAGGTCGAGTTCGCGCCCTTCGGCGATTTTTACGACAGGCTGCCGGTGCAATATTCCGCCGGCACCGCGCCGGACATGCACCGCCACTCGATGACCTATCTGTTTAGCTACCTGAAGCGCGGGTTGCTCGCCGACCTGTCACCCCATGTCGGCAGCACCATCGATGTTTCCGGCCTCTATCCCGGCGTTCTCGAAATCGGTACCGATGGTGGCGAGACCCACGCCATCGGCAACAACCAGATTGCCTATGCCGTGTTCTACAATGAGCAGGAGCTCGAAAAGGCCGGTGTGACCGCCGATCTCGAGGGCATGACCTGGGACGGCTATCACGATATCGCGGTGAAAATTGCCGAAGCCGGTGGCAACAACCACTACGGTACTTCGGATGACGGCGGCTCGATGGCGCTGTTCGAAATCTTCCTGACCCAGAGGGGCAAGTCCCTCTATCAGGGCGAGGAGCTGGGCTTCGAGGCCGCGGACCTCACCGAATGGCTCACCTACTGGCAGAAGATGCGCGACGACCGCGCGTGCCCGCCATCCTCGATCTCGGCGGAAAGCGCTGGCTTCCAGAATGCGCCCATGGTGCGGGGGCTTGCCGGCATGCAGGCCGGCTGGTGCCAGCAGCTCATTTTCTACACCGACCTGATGACGACCCCGGTCGGCATTCATTCCGGCCCGGTTCCAGAGGGCGCTGCCGACAATGGACATCTGGTCCGCGCGCTTGACTTCTGGGTCGTGCCGACCCGCTCGAAGCGCATCGAGGAGGGGGCCAAGGTCATCGATTTCCTGCTGAACGACGAGGAGGCCATCAAGACACTTGGTCTGACGCTCGGTGGTCCGGCGTCCCAGAAGGCTACTGATATCCTGCTGGAAAACTCGGAAGGCGCCAACATCAAGGTGCTGAATTACCTGACCGATGTGCGCAAGAACGCGCCGAAGCAGACGCCACGCTGGATCGGAGGTCACGGCGAGCTCGAGCAGCTTCTCTCCCGCCAGAACCAATCGGTTGGCTTTGGCCAGGCGACGCCGGAAAAGGCGGCCGGCGATTTCATCAACCAGTCGAAGATGATCCTTCAGTGATGGTCAGGCGGCGGGCGGGATGCCGCTCGCCGTCGCCATGGAAGACCGGTGACAGACAAAATGACACATGAACCGATTGGCAAACCGAATATCGTACTGATCATGACCGATCAGCAGCGGGCCGATTTCTTCGCGTCCGAGGGATTTCCGGTCGATGCCATGCCGCGCGTCGAGGCGCTCGGCCGCAAGGGCACGCGCTTCTCGCGTGCCTACACACCGATGCCGACCTGCACGCCGGCGCGTACCAGCATGATGACCGGCCGTTTTCCCAAGGCGACGCGCGTCAAGCAGAACTGGTCGCCGCGCGACTTCGTCGTCTACGACAGGGACCTGCCGCAGGTGCTGCGCGAGGCGGGCTATACCGTCAACCTCGCCGGCAAGAACCACAGCTATCTGGCGCCTGAGGATTTCGACTACTTCTCGGGCGATTACAGCCACACCAATGGCCCGAAGGATCGAGCAAGCGCCGAAGAGGTCGCGTTTGATCAGTGGCTCGTCGACCTCGACCATACCGTCGCGAAGGAGCCGACGCCTTTCCCGGTGGAAAGAGAGCTCTGCGCACGCATCGTTGATGATGCCATGGACTGCGTCGACAACAACGGCGAGAAGCCGTTCTTCCTGTGGCTGTCCCTGCCGGAGCCGCACAACCCCTATCAGGCACCCGAACCCTATTTCTCGATGTTTTCGCCGGACGACATGCCGGAACGCGTCGGCTCGCGAGAGACCACGCTTGCCCGCGGCGGCCACTGGCAATGGCTTGCCGAGCTGTTCGAGGAGAAGCGACCGGGCTACGACGCCGACTGGCGTCGCTACCGCGCTGTCTATGCCGGCATGATCCGCATGCTCGACGACCAGATCGCGCGTTTCCTCGACCATCTCGATGAGAAGGGCATTGCCGATGATACGCTGGTGATCTTCGTCTCCGACCATGGCGATTTCGCAGGTGACCACGGCCTGCAGCGCAAGGGCGTCGGCCTGCCGGAATGCCTCGTCAGGGTGCCGATGATGATTGCCGGCCCGGGCGTGAAAACGCAGCTGAACGCCACTGATTTTGTCTCTCTCGTCGACCTGTTTCCGACGCTCTGCGAGATGATTGGCGCCGACATTCCAGCTGGTGTTCAGGGGCGCAGCCTTTGGCCGATGTTGACCGGTGGCGACTATCCCGCCCGTGAATTCGAAAGCATCTATTCGGAGCTTGGCATCGGCGATCTGCCTTATGATCCTGGCGAGACGCCGGAACTGCATTTCCCTTACGAGGGCCTGACGATCGACGAGCTCAACGCGGTCACCCAGAGCGGCAATCGCAAGATGGTGCGCAAGGGCGACTTCAAGCTGAATTTCGACGTGATGGGGAATGCCTCGCTTCACGATCTCAGCAAGGACCCCGGAGAGCTGGCAAACCTCTACGACGACCCCGGCCACGCGGATGTGAAGGCCGACATGCTGGCAACGCTGCTTTCGTGGTCGATCCGCACCGAAGACAGCCTGCCACGCGCCAGATATGTCGCCAAACCCGCTCCGCACGGCTGGTACTGGCGCGACGACAAACATGAAGGGACAAGCCGATGACCGCCATCAGCCTGAAGAACATTTCCAAGTCCTACGGCTCGCTGGAAGTGATCAGTGATATCAACCTGGATATTCAGGAAGGCGAGTTTGTCGTCTTCGTCGGTCCGTCAGGCTGCGGGAAATCGACCCTGCTTCGGATGATCGCCGGTCTCGAGGGCATCAATTCCGGTGATCTCGTCATCTCCGGCAAGCGGGCGAACGATGTGCCGCCTGCGGAGCGCGGCATTGCCATGGTGTTCCAATCCTACGCGCTCTATCCGCACATGAACGTCTACGACAACCTCGCTTTCAGCCTGAAGATCGCCCGCGTGGACAAGGCGGAGATCGACCGGAGGGTCCGGGTTGCCGCCGAAATGCTGCAGCTCGGCCCCTATCTCAAGCGCCGCCCGCGCCAGCTCTCGGGCGGTCAACGCCAGCGCGTGGCGATCGGCCGCGCCATCGTGCGTGAGGCCGGCGTCTTCCTCTTCGACGAGCCGCTGTCGAACCTCGACGCAGCGCTCCGGGTTGCGACCCGCATCGAAATCGCCCGGTTGAAGGAGCGGCTCGCCGATACCACGATGATCTATGTGACCCACGACCAGGTGGAAGCGATGACACTTGCCGACCGCATCGTCGTCATCAACCACGGCCATATCGAACAGGTGGGACGTCCGGTGGAGCTTTACGATAGGCCGAAGAACCTGTTCGTCGCCGGCTTTATCGGCTCGCCGGCCATGAACTTTCTGCCGGCCGAAATTTCGTTCGCCGGTGAAGAGGCAGCACTTTCGATCAATGGCAGGCCGCTTCCGAAGACCGGCTTCGCTTCGGGAGGCCGCAGCGGCAGCATTACCGGAATGCTCGGCATAAGGCCGGAGCATCTCTATCCTGCCGATGAAGCCGAGGCTTTGATCTCCGCACCCGTGGAGTTGGTGGAGCATCTTGGCGAGGTGACGATCGCACACCTGAAATTTGCCGACGAGATCACCATCATCGTCAAGTTCGACCGGACTCGCGATCTCCAGAAGGGCGAGGTGCTGCATCTCGCGGCCGCCGCCGCCGACCTGCATGCTTTCGACGACCAGGGGGAAGCACTAGGACGGCCAACCACAAAAGAGCCCTGACGATCTTGCGGGGGAGGCGCGTTGTCTCCCCCTTTTACTGCTGGCTTCCTATGACATTGAGCTTTCAGCTTGGCATCCGCAATTGATTCTCTTCAAAAGCAGCTTTTGCCGAAAGATGAATGGCTAGTTTCATCCGTGCGGCGTGAACGTTGAATGACCGAAATGGGGCGCCTTGAGGGCGGACAGAAACGGGCCCGAAAGCCGCCATTGAGAGAGCCGGTCCTCGGTCTGCCAAAAAGGATCGCGTCGCTCGTGGGCCGCGCGTTTACGTGCCGCAAAAGGTCCGGTAGGCCGTCGCGGACATCGGCGGAAGGCCGGCATAATCGGTGAACTCCGCTTGATCCCCGAAGGGAGTGGCCAGTGCTTCGTTCAGGCGTTCGAAGGGGGCCAGGTCGCCGGCCATCGCGGCGGCAAGCGCTTCCTCGACGAGGTGGTTGCGCGGAATGATCGCCGGGTTCACCGCATCCATCGCTACGCGACGTTCACTTGGCTCTCCCGGTTCGGCCGCGAGGCGCTGACGCCAGCGCGCCGCCCAGCCGTCATAGGCGGTCGGATCAGCAAAGAGACCGCGCACCGCTCCATCGGCCTGCGCGCTTTCTGCTGCTTTGCCGAGCTTGCGAAAGGTCACAGTGAAGTCCGCATTCTGCCGTGCCATATGCCCAAGAAGGTCCTCAATCAACGCGGCGTCTTCCGTCTGTGGTGTCTGCAAACCTATTTTCGCGCGAAAGCCGTCGACATAAGCAGTGTTGAACGCGTCGGCAAAGCCGGAGAGGACGTCCTCGGCGGCTTCAATGGCCTTGTTTTCGTCTGGATCGAGATGGGGAAGCAGACATTCCGCCAGACGTACGAGGTTCCAGTGCGCGATGCGGGGCTGGTTGGCGTAGGCGTAACGCCCATTCCGGTCGATCGAAGAAAAGACGGTCGCGGGATCGTAAGCATCGAGGAAGGCACACGGGCCGTAGTCGATCGTTTCCCCGGCGATCGACATATTGTCGGTGTTCATGACGCCGTGCACGAAGCCGATCTGCATCCAGCGTGCGACAAGTGCCGCCTGGCGGGCGCAGACGCCTTCGAGAAGAGCGCGGTAGGGATTGGAAGCGCCCGCGGCCTCGGGGTAATGCCTGTCGATCACATGGTCGGCGAGTTGGCGAACCGCTTCGTCGTCGCCCCGTGCCGCGAAGAACTGGAACGTCCCGACGCGTATATGGCTGGAGGCGACACGCGTCAGGACCGCGCCCGGCAGGGCCGTTTCCCGGTAGACCGGCTCTCCCGTCGCGACCGCGGCCAGCGCCCGCGTGGTTGGAATTTTGAGCGCGGCCATGGCCTCGCTGACGAGATATTCGCGCAGGACCGGGCCGAGTGCTGCCCGTCCGTCGCCGTTGCGCGAGAAAAGGGTGGGGCCAGCCCCCTTCAGTTGAATGTCGCGACGCCGCCCTTGTCGTTTGACGACCTCGCCAAGGAGTATGGCGCGCCCATCGCCGAGTTGCGGTACGAAGTTTCCGAATTGATGTCCGGCATAAGCGGCCGCGATCGGCTCGGCGCCTGTCGGGAGCCGGTTGCCGGCGAAGATTTCAACTCCTTCAGCATTGCCCAATTGATCCGCGTCGAGCCCGAGTTCCTCGGCGAGCCGTCGGTTCAGCTTCAGGAGATGCGGCGCGGCGACGGGTGATGGCGCGGTTGGCCGGTAGAAGGAGGCGCCGAGACGGGCGTAGCTGTTGTCGAAGTCGAAATGTATCGTCATCTTTTCCGCATCGCTTCCGTCGTACCGCTCGGCCGCTGGCTCTCGACCATTCTGCACTTAGGTGGCGCTGCCGATGTCGGATTTCCAGAGCAATGCCTGACGAGACCATCAACGGATAGACACCGGTGAAGGCGGAGTGGTCAACCCTAAGCGGACGATCAGCGCCAGATCGGCAGCATCTGTCGGGCCGGCTTCTTTCTTTGATGACATCCGGTCTTTCATGCGCTCGTGGAAGGTTCGATGTCCGAGGCCGTCAGGAGACGTTTGCGCCATTCGAGGAATGCAGGAGTGGCGAACCCTGGC
The DNA here is from genome assembly GCF_000960975.1 of Martelella endophytica. Lineage (NCBI taxonomy): Bacteria > Pseudomonadati > Pseudomonadota > Alphaproteobacteria > Hyphomicrobiales > Aurantimonadaceae > Martelella > Martelella endophytica. The sequence goes on from NZ_CP010803.1 coordinate 3,064,868, forward strand.
CGGAAGGCCAGGTGGGTGTCGACAGCCATCAGTTCATGCTCCTCCACGGAGCCGAGATGGGACAGCGTGTCGGCGACGCTTTTCGGCATGACGCTGACGCAGGATCCTGCCGCGGTGCAGGCGAACATGGCGTGATAGGAGCCGACCTCCTGGATTTTCAGGCGTGCGCGGGCGGGGCTTCCGCCCATCAGCCACTCCTCCGCCAGCATGCGGTAGGTGCAGCCCGGCGCGAAGGCAGCCAGTGCTATCGGTTCCACGTCCGCTGGCGCGCGAACCGCGCGGTGCCCCTTTGGCACGAGCAGGACGAGCTGCTCGCGAAAGACGGGGACTGTTTCCAGCGCGTCGAGCGCGCTCCAGCCATCGTCCGCCGCAATGGCGATGAGGGCGCAGTCGATACGGTGGGCCTGAACCGCATCGACAAGCTGGCGGGTTGGCGCTGTCGAGAGCTCGATCGTCATCTCCGGCCAGTCGCGGTTGAAGGCGGCAAGCAATGAGGGCAGGCGGCTTGCGACTGTGCTTTCCATCGAGCCTATGCGCAGTGTGCCGCCGGGTCCTTCGGGATTGATCTGCTGGCGCGCCTCTTCGGCGAGATTGAGAATGCGTTCGGCATAGTCGAGATAGGTTTTACCCTCGCTGGTCAGCACCATGCGTCGCGTCTCGCGGGCAAACAGCGCCACGCTAATCTCCGCCTCAAGCTGCTGGATTCGGGTTGTGACGTTCGATGGCACGCGACCCAGGAGTTCGGCGGCCCGGGTGATGCTTTCCTCTCTGGCGACGGCCCTGAAGACGGCGAGTGTGGCGAGGTCCATCGAAATTCTCCATTGCAGAACCAATGGAAATATATATTCTTTAAATGGTAATGAACGTCAAGGTGAATTCTCTTTCAGGGAATTTGTGCTGACCTGATCGATATGTATGCGGAACGGTGAAAGGAGATGGCGAAATGCTTGAAGGGCTCGGAATGACGCTGCCAATCATTCAGGCGCCGATGGCTGGCGTCTCGACCCCTGCGCTGGCGGCGGCGGTCTCAAACGCTGGCGGGCTCGGTTCGATCGGCATTGGCGCGAGCGATGTCGCCGGCGCCCGCGCGATGATCGACGAGACCTTCGCCCAAACGGACCGGCCCTTCAACGTCAATGTCTTCGCGCATGGCCCGGCCGTGCAGGACCCGGAACGGGAGGCGGCATGGTTGGCGGCACTCAGACCGGCCTTCGCCGAATTCGGTGCCGCGCCGCCAGCAAGTCTGCGCGTGATCTACAAGAGCTTTTCCGATGATCCGGAGATGCTGTCTCTTCTGGTCGAGAAAAAGCCGGCAGTCGTCAGCTTTCATTTTGGCCTGCCGCCGGCTGAAACGATCACTGCCCTGAAGGACGCCGGCATCCGGCTTCTTGCAACGGCGACGAGCCTTGCCGAGGCCGAAGCCGTCGAGGCCGCCGGGCTCGATGCCGTCATCGCACAGGGGATCGAAGCCGGCGGGCATCGCGGCGTGTTCGATCCGATGGCCGCCGATGATGGTCTTGGCACATTTGCGCTGACGCGGCTTCTGGTCAGGAAAACCGGCATCCCCGTCATCGCGGCAGGCGGAATCATGGACGGCGCGGGCATTGCCGCCGCGCGTGATCTCGGTGCAATCGCCGCACAGCTCGGCACAGCCTTCATCGCCTGCCCAGAGTCTGCCGCCGATGATGCCTATCGCGCTGCACTGAAGGGATCGGGCGCCTTTCACACGCGGCTGACAACTGCGACTTCCGGCCGGCCGGCGCGCGCGCTTGCCAACCGGTTCACGGAACTGGCGGAAACATCGCTTTGCGGAGCCACGCCGCCCGACTATCCCATTGCCTACGACGCCGGAAAGGCCCTTCACGCCGCCGCCAAAGCCTGCGGCGAGGCCGGCTACGGTGCGCAATGGGCGGGGCAGGGGGCTCCGCTCGCGCGTGCCACGCCCGCAGCAGAGCTTATGGCAACGCTCGCGCTTGAAATGCGGTTTGATGAAGTGCTGTGCATCGATCGGCGGAGCTAGCGCCCATGGTGATGCCTCGCCTTCGGGTTTCCTTCTGGCTCCTCTCACATTGATCAGCGTCGTGGGAACCCGAACGCCCGAAGAACTGATGGCAGCTTTCTGAGAAAGAGGTCGGTTTCCGAGTCCATTGGTCGATGAGATGGTGCAGACTGTAGGCGGCTTCCCGAGTACCGGCCGCAACAATTGGCAGGGCATATGCGCGAACACCTTGGGGGGGCGTGAGACGCTTGGCGATCAGATCAAGCTGTTCTATGCGCGCGAAAGGCTCAGACGCGGACCTCGATCGTTTCGGTCCGAGAGGGCTGACGCGATCCTCTCACGGGCAATGACCCCTGTCGACGCCATGGCCGCGATCGTCGCACCCGGAAGCATGAACTCACGGGGCACATTCGGTCGCACGATAGTTCAACCTTAACGTCTGACATGGCCGCAAAAGCGGTCGCAATTGCAGGTTCCTAATTGGTATTGCAGATCCCGATACCTCAGCCGCCTTGTGTGTCACGGATTGTGTAACAGAAAGTGCTACATTTGATCGAATGAGGTGAAATTACTATTTCAAATCAATGTTTGTTGGTCCTCCGGTGTGCTCTCCACGCGCACCAAAATTTAAGAGCTTTTTCGCTATAACCTATTGAAAATAAAATATTTTATTTTGATTGTAGCGTGACGCGCGGTTTTGCAATTTTGACAGCTGGTTTTGCAGCAATCGATTTTCGGCGTGAGCGTTGCCGCAAAAAGATATGAATACCGCTCTTAACTTCTCGGCAACTTCTCCCGGATTTTTTTCAATTCCTCCGCAATTTGGTGGGAGCCTTTTGTATTCCAGCCGCCTCGAAAGCCATCTTTTGCCTGGAAATCATAGCTTAGTGTCTCTCTCGTCGTACCACGCGGACGTTTGGCCCAGCTGATCTCCGCTAAAAAAATAGTCTCACGGACGTCTCGCGACAAAACTGGTTTATGAGCGAGATGGTGACCAGGGGGCAACATTGACAGCTTATAAGTTTGTTCTTTGGATTCTTGTTTCCTACCATCAGGAGAAGGCAATGCTGGGGAGAGCTTGAGTTCAACATCAAAGGCAACCGCGTTGCCGGTGTTTCTAAACGTAAGGTCCAAGGCCGTGGCGTCAGCACCACTCGATTCGAGCCAACAAACGACGAACGGCTGCGCGGTCATCTTGGCGAGGTTCGATGTCTCAACTGCTAAGACCCGGGTAACATTCCAAAGCGCGATGGTGGCGCCAGCGGTGACGAAGGCAGCGATAACTTGCGCTATCACCAAGGCATTATTGGCAACAAATGTGCCTACTGTATAGAACCAATCTCCAAGCAACGTCATGGTCAAATCCCCAGCTTTCCAATTCCTAGCCGAAAGCCTCCGCGTGTGCTCCCTTCTCTTGCGACTACTCGGCGGGCAAGATCAAAATCACTTTTGCGGCAAACTACAAATTCTCGTGCAGACTGCACCTGAAGTGCGTTGTAGTGGTCCATATTCGCGTTGGTTAGCAATATAGGTTTCCCGCTCCCAGCCTCCTCAATAAACTGCTCTAGTTTTAGGAGAGACTTTTCCATCTTCTTCAAGGTGTCGTTAAGTTCGGCTCGTCTACTCGTCTCAAGACTCGACGCTGAAAGTGTGGCCCTAGCTTTTGCATGAAGAGCATCCTTGCGATCTCGGCTCACGTTCGATCTTATGCCTTCGATGATGCTTGGGCACCAAGCTGCCAGCATCAGTTCGTGAGTCAACGGGACATAAATCTGTATGCCCTTTACAGCCAAACCTATATTGCTCCAGGAGCCATCGTTGATCTCTTCGTTTCGCAAGACCACGGGATTATCGCCTAGATAGAATCCTCTGCCTTTGGGCGCCTTAAGCAAAAGAAAGTCCTTTGCTGAAATGGCACTCCGAAAACCGTCGATGCAATTGCCTATAAATTCAAAATGGCGTCGCTTTAACTCATCATCCGTAACGCTCTCCAACCCCTCGACTTTGTCTGGATCAATACCCAAATTCGAAAAATGCGTTCGAAGCTGATGAAATGAGCCACCAAGCTCATCCCGAAATGCTCTGACCCTCACCATTTGGAAGGCGACGAAAAGCGCCAGCATGTCCGCCTCCTCAGCCATTTTAGAAAGACCGACCTTTTCGACAAGGGCTGAATACACTGGAAGAACAAGGTCCTCGATGCGGCAAAACGCTTGTTCAAAACCTAAATATAGATCGGGACCAATCCGAAAATCATTGAATCGGCGTTCAGCCATCACCCCGCGTATGTTGGTGACAAACGACTTAGATGTCGATTTCTGAAATACAGTCACCTGCTCTTTTCGCTGATTCGAAAGAAAGTTGCGGAGGATAAATTTCGGAATGTAGTGATGACTTTCCGCTGCCTTCGTCATCGTGCCTCACTTTGCTGCTGCATAGCAGTTTCAACACGTTGTTTTTCTGAGCCATGTATTATCACCTCCTTCACGCCCTTCCCATTCCCCTCCGATATCGAATAGGTGCAATCGACCTCCTCGATGTCGAACCGCGAGAAGGTTTCGAAGACGCCTTGAACGGCGTTTAAGGACAGGATGAAGGTGCCTTGAAGGCCGGCTAAGGTCTCGGCCATCGCCTCGAAATCCTCCCGGACGAAGACGCCCACGCCATAGTCGGCCTCGTTTCCCCAATAGGGCGGGTCGAGATAGAAGAGCATGCCGGACCGGTCGTAGCGGCGGATGAAGTCTTGCCAGGGCAGGCACTCGATGACGACGCCGGCGAGGCGCTCGTGGATGTCCTCCAGCGTGGATGCGAGCTTGACCAGGTTGAAACGGGCGCCGGTGGTCTTGCTGACGCCGAAGTTCCGGCCCGACACCTTGCCGCCGAAGGCGAGGCGCTGGAGATAGAGGAAGCGGGCGGCGCGTTCGAGATCGGTCAGCGTCGTCGGGTCGGTCTTCATCAGCCGCTCGAATTCGCGACGGCCGGAAATCTGGAAGCGGAGCGTGTCCATGAACTGCGGAAAGTGCCGCTGCAGGATGCGGAAGAAGTTGGCGACGTCGCCGCTGATATCGTTGATCACCTCCGTCCTCGGCTGGCGATCTCGGCGCAGGAACACGCCGCCCATGCCGACGAAGGGCGAAGCCGAGTCTCAGGTCATGTCGTTGAAAGGCCGACATTTGCTGCGGCTCGATGCTTCTCGGACGTCCCTGTTCGGGTAGGTCTGCGCGCTGATGTGTCAGAATATTCGTGGGATGCTCCCTTTTCCTGCTCGTTATGTCGTCGAGTATTGATATAGGAAAAGGTGAAACGACCGAGTTCTACAGTCACATAATCTGATGCTGGACGAGACAATCGATACTGAACGCATTTATGCGCTCTGGGACGAGCTTTCGGATTTCGAAGCTTCGCGTATGCCTGAGGCGCGCGTCCACCTGCTCTCGACCGTTTGCAACATGATCGATGCGCGACAGGCCGACTGGATCGGCGCCGTGAGGCTTGTCGACAACAGACATCGTGACCCGCTTTTCGGCTGGCGGCCGCGCAGCCATTCCGCACTTTATCCAGACGCGGAAACCGCACGGACCATCCAGGAAGCCTTCGCCCTGATGGAGAAGGGCGAGCCCGACATCACCACGATCCGCAATGCCGAACTCGCCGGCCAATTCCGGGTGTTAATGCTGGATGAGCTTGCGACGCCCGAATGGTTTGAGAGCTATTCCTACAAGACCTTCTATCGCGGTCTGGACCGACTGGATTCGATCTGGGTGGGCATTCCCATCAATGCCGATGCCGAAATCCAGATCGGCTTTCACCGCGCAATCTCGCAACCGCGATTCTCGGGACGCGATCGACGGATCGTGACGCACGCCCTGCGCGGCATCCGCTGGTTCTATCGCCTGCAGATGCTGTCGGAAGGGATAGGGGTCGCATCCGAACCGTTGACGCCGATGGAGAGCAAGGTGCTCTGCGACCTGCTGCAGGGGCTTTCGGAACGCCAGATTGCCGAAAACAACGGCCAGAGCCCCCACACCGTCCATGATCACGTCAAGCGGATTTACCGCAAATACGGCGTTTCCAGCCGCGCGTCTTTGATGGCATTGTGGCTGGGCCAGCCCTTACCCCCCTGATCAGGGGATTCCAAACGCAAGACGCCCGGTCGATAAGCTTTGCCAAAACAGGGTCTCGTCAATTCCGGTGCGCCTCGCCGCCGTCATCAGGTTGATTGCGAGAGGGGGGGCCTTATGCAACGATCAGTGGGGGAGCCATGCGTCAAACGACCCTGTCAGAGAATTCCGGTTTCTTGGCAGTAATGCGCCTGCAATTGCTCGCACCGGTCGATGATGAAAAGGCGGAGGACAGCCTTTCGCAGACATCGCGCAAGAGCAGCCCTCCCGCGCGCCCTGCTTCCTCCTGGTGGGGATTTCTCGCCTTTGGACCGCTCGCCTTCGGATGCCTGTTCGCGCAGACCGACACGGCGCTGGCGCAGACCGCAGCGCGGATCGAACAGACGGTTGCCGGCCAGACGACCATTCTCGAGCGGTTCACGCCCCCGCAGTCTACCGGCGCGATCGATATCAAGGTTCAGGACCAGCACCGACGCACCCCCGAAAAGGATGCCGAAGCGATCCGCTTCACGTTGAAATCCTTGACTATCGAGGGGGCGGAGACGCTGCCCGGCACAGCGTTTGCCGACCTCTGGCAGGGCATGACGGGCAAGGTCATTACCCTCGCCGACCTCTATCGGATCGCCGCGGAGATCGAGGCCCGGTATCTGAGCGCTGGCTATCTCGCCATCGCCATCGTGCCGGTTCAGGACTTCTCCTCCGGAAAGATCACGCTCCGCGTCTTTGAAAGCTATGTCGAGACGCTGGAGGTCAATAGTTCAATACCGGGCATCCGCGAGCGTCTCGCGCCCTATATCGATCGGATCATCGCCATGCGGCCGATCCGGATCAAGGAGGCCGAGCGCGTTCTGCTGCTGATGAGCGACCTTGGCGGGCTCGATATCGAGGGCACGTTGATCCGGCCGGAGACCCCGACGGGCGGCGCGACATTTCGCCTCGACATCGGCTTCGAGCGCACTTCCGCCGGCGTCGGGCTCGACAATCTCGGGACCGATGAGGTCGGCCCGCTGGAGCTTTCCGGCAATGTCACCGTCAACGACATGTTGGGGCTTTTCGACAGCGCGAGCCTCGTCGGCGTGACCGTTCCCAACATGCCGCAGGAGATGATCTTCCTGCAGGCATCGCAGGATATTCCCATCGGCTTCAACGGCCTGTCCGCCGGATATGACCTTTCCTACATCACCCAGAAACCGGGCGGCGATCTGAAGTCCGACGACATTGATATCCATTCCGTGATCGGTACGGTGCGGCTCGACTATCCCTTCGTCCGTACCATTGATCAGAGCCTTTTCGGCCGGCTCGAGGTCAATCTGCGCAATGACCGCGTCGATGTGATGGGCGCTCGGGCGACCCGCGAGCAGACGCGCTGGGCGGCCATGTCGCTGACATACGACCGGCAGCACGGATCGACGGCGTTCCTCACAATGGCGGAGTTTGGCCAGGGACTGGGACAGGAAACCGGTCCGCCAGAGGTGCCGCAGGACTATCGGTTCGCGCGGGTGAATTTCGACATTGCGCATGATCTCGGCGCCGATACGGCCATCCGGCTGCGCAGCGCCGGTCAGTATTCCGCAACGCCGCTGCCGGCAGCAGCGCAGTTCTCGCTCGGCGGCGATCCCTATGGCTGGGCCTTTGACGGCGGCACGCTGTCCGGCGCCGGCGGAGCGGCGGCCGCCCTTGAGCTCAGCCACGACTTCGAAACCGGCTGGTCGGCGCTGCCGGGGCTGACCTGGACGACGTTTGCCGATTATGGCGTGGTCTGGAATGAAGCTGCCAACGCTGACTATGCACGCGATGCACTGGGCTCGGTCGGCGTCGGCGTCAGCGGTATGTTTGCGGAAAAGATGAGTTTCCAGCTCATCGCGGCGCTACCATGGTATAGTCCCGACAATGGTGAGGATGAGGGGCTCAGGGTTTTCTTCAGACTGGGTATGCCGCTCTGACGCGGGGAACCGCGACGAAATTCGATAACAAGACATTCCGGTCACGCCGGTGATAGCAATTAGGAGAGGTTTTTCATGTCACAGTTCAGAGCTTCGCGGCGCCGTTTTCTGGCGTCCGCCTCACTGGCTTCGGCCTCTCTTGTCCTGCTCTCGGCTCCGGCACTGGCGGACATGCTGCCGCCATCGCGCACGTCAGGCGTTCCGGTTCCGCCCGGGCAGATCGACGAGGCGGTGGCAGCGCTTGATGGCATTATCGAAGACATCAAGGCCCGCAGCGGCGTGCCTGGCCTTGCCGTCGCCGTGGTACGTGGCGGCGAGACCATTTATGCCAAGGGGTTCGGAACACGCGGCGGCGATGGCGACATGCCCGTGACACCCGACACTGTGTTCCAGCTCGCCTCGCTCTCCAAATCCGTCGGCGCGACGGTCGTTGCCCGTCAGGTCAGCCGCAACGTGGTCTCCTGGGATAGTCGCATGCAGGATCTTCTGCCGTGGTTCTCGCTTTCCGACGCGGCGGTGAGCGAAAGGCTGACGATCGGCGACCTCTACAGCCATCGCTCCGGCCTGCCGGATCATGCCGGCGATGATCTCGAAGACCTCGGCTTCGGCCGCCAGACAATTCTCGAAAGGTTGAGGCTCCAGCCGCTTTCACCCTTCCGCACCAGTTATGCCTATACGAATTTCGGCCTGACGGCGGCCGCCGAGGCCGTTGCCGATGCGTCCGGCATGACATGGAGCGATCTTATGCAAGAGGCCGTGTTCGAGCCGCTTGGCATGACCGAGACGAGCGCGCGCTTTGACGATTTCATGGCGCGCGAAAACCGGGCCACGCCCCATGCGAGAACCGCAGATGGTTTCGCCGCGCTCTATCAGCGCCAGCCCGATGCCCAGTCGCCTGCTGGCGGCGTCAGTTCTTCGGTCAATGACATGACGAAATGGATGAAGATGGTGCTCGCCGATGGTGGTGATCTCATCCGGCCGGAAGCGCTGCAGCCGGCGATCAGCCCGCAGAGCTTCTCCAGCCGGCCGCATACCCCGGATGAGCGCGCGGGCTTTTATGGCTATGGCTTCGGGGTAGGCACAGATCCCAGCGGCCGGGTGATCCTCAGCCATTCGGGCGCGTTCCTTCTGGGGGCGGCGACCTATTTCGCGCTGATCCCCTCGCTTGATGTCGGGATTGTCGTGCTCTCGAACGCTGCCCCGGTGGGTGCGGTCGAGTCGATCGGCGCGAGCTTTAACGACATGGTTCAGACCGGCGGCGTAACCCGCGACTGGTTCTCGGGCTATGAGCCGATGTTTGCAGCCTTTTACACGCCGATCGGCGAGACTGCCGGAAAGCCGTTTCCACAGGCGGCTGCGGCCCCGCCGCCGGCAAGCTATTGCACCGGCCGCTACAGCCACCCCTATTTCGGAACCGTCGAGGTGCGCGAGGACGAGACCGGCGGCCTCGTCTTGCTGGCCGGGCCCGGAGAGGAAACCTTTGAGCTGTTGCCATGGGACGGCGCGATGATGGTGTTCGATATCGATGCCGAGAATGCGCCTTCGGGCTCCCGCTCCGCTGCCACGTTTTCCGGCGGCGGAGACAAAGCCGAAACGCTGGAAGTCGAATTCCTGGTCCTGGAAGGACCTGCGCGGTTCGAACGGATATAATCAGTCGTCAAGCGTTGTGGTGGCCGCCCAATCGCAGGCATAGCAACCCGCCGGTATAAGGCCGGCGGGGATCCAAGACGGGCGTGGATCGACCCGCTCCCGCTCAGCCCGCTGGTTGTCCAACCCGGACCCGGGCGGTTTGCCGCCTCCGCACTCTGTTCGATTTTGCTGGATGCCGTCATTGGCCAGGCGTCACACGGGGCGCAGAACCCCGCAAACTATTGCTATCCAGCGCGCGCACATGATGATATTCGGCGGCTCACAAAGGTGGTGACCATGACCCCGAATACCGATACCAACGCCAAATCCCCGATTGCCGACATACATCCGGCCCTTGCCTCCGCCCTCGCGGCGAAAGGCTACAGCACGCTGACGCCGGTCCAAATGGCGATGACGAATGAAGATCACGTTGACGCCGATCTGCTGGTCTCGGCGCAGACGGGCTCGGGAAAAACGGTTGCCTTCGGCATCGCAATCGCGCCGACGCTGCTTGGACGCGACGCGCATTTCGACGCCGCCGCCGCGCCGCTTGGTCTGGTCATTGCGCCAACGCGCGAACTTGCCATTCAGGTCCAGAGGGAGCTCGACTGGCTCTATGCGGGCGCTGAGGTCAGGATCGCGACCTGCGTGGGCGGCATGGATGTGCGCACCGAACGCCGCGCACTCGACCGCGGCGCCCATATCGTCGTCGGCACACCCGGGCGCCTGCGCGATCACATCACGCGGGGCGCGCTGGATCTCGGGGCCATTCGCGCCGTGGTGCTCGACGAGGCCGACGAGATGCTGGACCTCGGTTTTCGCGATGACCTGGAATTCATCCTCGGCGCCGCGCCCGAGGAACGCCGCACATTGCTGTTTTCGGCGACCGTGCGGCGCGGCATCGCCGAACTGGCCCGAACCGTGCAGAAGAATGGGGTGCGCATCGAGACGACTGCGTCCACCGAGCAGCATGCCGACATCGAATATCAGTTGATGCTGGTGCGGCGCGACGAGCGCGAACACGCCATCATCAATACGCTGCTCGATTCCGACAGTTCAAGCGCCCTGGTGTTCTGCCATACACGCGAAGCCGTTCGCCATTTGACGGCGCGCCTTTCAAATCGCGGCTTCGCGGTGGTTTCGCTTTCGGGTGAGATGGCACAGTCGGAGCGGTCGAATGCGCTGCAATCCATGCGCGACGGGCGCTCGCATGTCTGCGTGGCGACCGATGTCGCAGCGCGCGGCATCGACCTCCCGAACCTCGACCTCGTGATCCACGCCGACGTGCCGAGCAACCCGGAAACCCTGCTGCATCGCTCCGGCCGAACCGGTCGCGCCGGCCGAAAGGGCGTCTGCGTGCTCATCGTTCCGGAAAACAGGCGTAACGCGGCCCAGCGCGTGCTTTCATTGGCGAAGCTGACGGCGACCGTTCGTGCAGCGCCTGGCATTGCCGATATCGAGGCGCGCTACCGCCGGCGGATCATCGATGCCGCCGCCTCTTCCGCGCTGCCCGACGCAGCGGAGGCGGAAATCATCGCCGAATTGCTGGAGCGTGCGGGGCCCGAACGCATCGCAGCGGCGTTCCTTCGCCTGCAACGGGCGGCTCACCCCGTTCCCGAGGAATTGTCTCCGCTTTCCGCCGAAGCGCTCAAGGCGAAGACGCCCGCCCGTGCCCGCCGGTCCGAAGACAAGCACACGTCAGCACGCGAGCCGCGCAACACGGACATGCAGGATGGCGTATGGTTCACCATCTCGCTCGGGCGCAGGCAGCGCGCCGATCCGAAATTCCTGTTGCCGATGATCTGCAACGCCGGCGGTGTGACCAAACGCGATGTCGGCAGGATCAAGATCGATGACACCGAAACCCGATTCGAAATTTCCGCCGACAAGGCTGCCGGTTACGCGGAACAGATCAGGCAGCCCGGCAGTCTCGAGAAAGGCATCAGGATCGCGCCGGCCGGCAAGATGCCCGAAAAGCCGAGACAAGCGAAACCGAAATTCAAGCAGGACGGCAAGCCGACCCGCAAACACCAGCCTCCGTCGGCCGATCGCGGCAAAACGCCGAAACACAAAAGCCGAAAACCCAAACGGCCCAACTAATCGGAGCGCTTCTGCTCTGCGCCGCTTCAATGCCGGCTTCCGGGAGCCACGCGCGATCGCCCGAGCGTCCAGCGTCGAGGCTGTTTTACGATGTTGAAGCGGGGGCCGGTGGTCTTGCTGACGCCGAAGTTGCGGCCGGCCACCTTGCCGCCGAAGGCGAGGCGCTGGGGGGCGAGGAAGCGGGCGGCGCGTTCTAGATCGTCAGGGTCCGCGCCCCTTCTGGGTGGTCGCTGGCGGCGTCAGTTGTCGGTGAGGGCGCGCTCGTTGGAAGCGTCGTATTTGCGGATGTCGCCCCACATGCGTCCCTGCCAGCGTTGGCCGAAGGCTTTGGTGTCGTCGGCTTTAAGATGGGCGGTGAGGGCGGCCTGGTCGGCCCAGCGCTCGGCGATGAGCAATCGCCCGGCCGGCGCGTCTTCCACCGCCGCGTCATAGGCGATGTTGCCGGGACGCTGGCGTGTGGCGAGCGCAAGTGAATGCAGGTCCGCAAGGAATGCCTCAAGATCGGAGGGGGCGACATTCATGATGCCGGTGACGATCAGCATGGTTCTCTCCTGTCAGTTGCGCGCCCCGGGCCGTTGCGGACCGGAGCGCCGAGAAATCAGAGGGCGGTCAGGACGATCTTGCCCTGGATGCTGCCTCTGGAAGCGCGCTGATGGGCGGCCGAGGCATCGGCCAGCGTAAAGGTGCTGTCGATCACGACGCGAACCGTGCCGTCATCGAGCAGGCGTCCGGCCTCTGCCAGTTGGGCCCCATTGGAGCGAACCTGCGTTGAGGACACTGTGATGCCGCGCCCTGTGGCTTCATCGTGGCCGGCGAAGCCGAGCGGGTTGACCAGAAAGAGGGCGCCGCCCGTCTTGATGATCTTGAGGAAGCGCTCCATCTTCGCGCCGCCGACGGCATCAATCACAAGGTCGATATCGCTCGCGGCGGTTTCGGCGGCCTTGGCGGTGTAGTCGATGAATTCATCCGCGCCGAGGTCCTGCAGCAGTGATCGATGCTTGCCGGAGGCGACCGCGATCACCTTCGCACCCTTCCATTTCGCGATCTGGACGGCCAGATGGCCGACACCGCCGCCGGCGCCATTGACCAGCACGGTCTTGCCCTCAAGCGGAACCGGAGCATGGTCAAAGGCCTGGAACGGGTTCGGCGCATCGTGGCCGCGTTCGACGAGGAACTGCCATGCCGTCAGCAGCGACATCGGCGCGGCGGCGGCGGCCACGTGGTTGATGCCCGCCGGCTTCAGTGCGAGATCGGCGGCCGGCACGACGACATAGTCGGCATAGGCATTGCTGCCGGTCATCAGATTGTGCGGAAAGCGCACCATCGCATAGACGGCGTCGCCGACGCTGAACCCTTCAACACCCTCGCCGACCTGCGCGACGACCCCTGAAATATCGGTGCCGAGGATCAGGGGGAAGGTCGGACTGGGCTGCCACTCGGGCGGAAGTGCGCGATAGCCGTCGCGCAGATAAAGATCAGGCGGGTTGATGCCGGCCGCATGCAACAGAACCAGCACTTCATCCTTGCCGGCGACCGGCCGGGGCGCGTCCTCATAGTGCAGCACTTCCGGCCCGCCAAAGGCGTGCAGGCGAACGGCTTTCATCATCTCGGTCATGTGAACCTCTCTTCGGTTTTGTCGACCCGATGTATGTTTGTTTTATCAGATTGATAATAGCGCTCTTATTCGCTTTAATAGTGCCATGACGGAACAGATAGCCATAGAGAGACTGACTGGCCTGATCGCCTTCGCCCGCGCCGGCGCGCTGGGGAGCTACACGGCTGCCGCCCGTTCCCTTGGGGTTTCTCCCTCGGCGGTCAGCAAGAGCGTGCAGCGGCTCGAGGCGCAGCTGGGCGTGACGCTTTTCACCCGCACAACGCGGTCGCTGACGCTGACGAATGAGGGGCGCGACCTGCACGAGCGTGCGCTGCGGCTGCTACGCGATGCCGAAGACATCGAGCAGGCTGCGAAGGCTGCCCGTGCCGAGCCGGCCGGAACATTGCGGATCGCGGCCTCATTGCCGATCGGGCTCCATGTCATCGCGCCCCTGCTGCCGGGATTTTGCGAAACACATCGAAAGGTGACGGTTGACCTGCGGCTCAACGACCAGAGGGTGGATCTCATCGATGAGGGCATAGACCTCGCCGTCCGGATCGGCGACCTTCCCGATAGCCGCCTCCTGTCGCGTCGGCTCTCGCCACACCGGCTCTGCTGCTATGCCGCGCCGGATTATCTCGCCTCGCATGGCGCGCCGGACCATCCTGATGCGCTTCCGGCGCACCAGACGGTGAACTTGCGCTACCAGAGCACGGGTCAGCTGTTCCGCTGGCCGTTTCGCCTCGGCGATCGCGAGATCGAGCTCGTGCCGGCGGCGGCGATCGTCGTCGATGCCAGCGAGGCTGTCCTCGCGACGGTTGCTTCGGGCGGCGGCATCGGGATGGCCACCAGCTTCATGGCGGCGCCATGGGTCAAGCGCGGAGCGCTGGTTCCCGTTCTCTCGCAGTTCGCCGTCGAACGCCACAACATCACGGCAGTGTGGCCCGAAAGCCGCCGGACCAATCCCGCAGTGCGTGCTTTCCTGGAGGTGCTGAAGGGCGCCTTCTAGGCCCAGGCCGATGCAATCAGCCCGGAAGGTGCCGGTAGACGAGGCTGGTCGGGTCCGGTGCCTCGGCTTCCGGATCGCGCCTGGCCCCGAGGCGTTCCGCGAGCCGGATCGAGCGGTGGTTTTCGGGGTCGATATAGCTGACGCATTCGGCCATGCCGAGCGTCTGGAAGCCCCAGTTGCGCAATGCCGCCGCAGCCTCGAAGGCAAAGCCCCGGCCTTCGGCGCCGGCAAAGACGAACCAGCCGAGTTCGAGTTCCGGAAACAGTGGCCCCTTGCAGAGCGCGACCTGGCCGAGCGTCGTTCCGCTCGCGGTTTCCTCGAACATCAGTGCGCCATGGCCGAAAAGCGTCCACTGGGCGATGTCATTGCAGAAGAAGGACCAGGCGGTGTCGACCTTGTGCGGTCCGCTCATGAACCGGGCCCGCTCTGACGCGAGAAAGGCCGAATAGGCCGGCCAGTCATCCCAGACGAGCGGCCGGAGCGTCAGCCGCTCGGTGGAAAGGGTCGGTGGGGTGTCGGATTTCATACGCTGCTCATGCGGCATCGGCCGAGGTGCGGGCAGCGTCGAGCGCATCGATGATCTCGGCCTCGAGCTGTTCTTCCAGCATATGCTCCGCATCGGGAGCGGCCTGACGGGTATCGTCATTGGCGACCCTGCGGGCACGGCGCTTCAGCGCGGCGGCAAGGCGATCACGACCGGTGCGGGTCGTGGCCTCGACCTCGATGCTGTCGATGGCAAACGGAAGGCTTGCTGCCGGCGACAGCGGAAGCTGGGTCCCGCTCGTCGCTTCGACGACGGCGGCGGCCGGAAGGCTGACCACGCGCGCCGCCGGAAACAGCACGGCGGCGAGCGTGCCGTCGCCGGGCGCCGACTGCAGATCAAGGGTTGCCTGATGCGCGTCCGCCAGTCCGCTGACGATCGAGAGGCCGAGACCGAAGCCTTCGACGTTATCGGCATTGGCGCCGCGTGCGAAGGCATTCGTGGCCTCTGCCAGGGCTTGCGCGTCCATGCCGGCGCCATGGTCGCGCACGGCGAGATACTGGCCGCCCGTTTCGGTGAAGCCGGCGCTGACGATGATTTCGCTGCCATCGGGCGAGAATTTCACGGCATTGGACAACAGGTTGACCAGGATCTGCTTCAGCGCACGGCTGTCGGCCATCAGCGGCGACAGGCGCGCTTCGGCTTCGGTGCGGATGGCGATGCCGCGACGGGATGCCTCGCTGCCGGCGATCGCCATCGAGGCATCGATGATATCGCTCAGGAACACCGGCTGTTCGGTAAGGCGGTAGCCGCCGGCCTCGAGCCGCGACAGGTCGAGCACGCCGTCGATCATGTCGAGCAGGTGCCGGCCGGAGCGATGGATGTCGCCGGCATATTCGCGATAATAAGGATGGCCGATCGGGCCCATCATCTCGTTCTGCATGATTTCGGAAAAGCCGATGATGGCATTGAGCGGCGTGCGCAGGTCATGTGACATGGCGGCGAGGAAGGCGGACTTTGCCTTGCTGGCCTGCTCGGCGGTTTCGGCGGCGGCTTCGGCCTGGCGCAGGCTGTCGCTCAGCCGGGCATTCAGCGCGTCCTTCTCGCTCTCGCTGGCGCCGAGCGCCTTGTCGCTCTCGTCGATGTGGCTGTTGAAGAAGGCGATGAACACCATCACCACGGCAAGGGCGGCGGCAAGGCCGATATCGAAGGTGGAGCGGCTCTGCCAGGCGACGACGCCGAAGGCGGCGACGGCGGGCATGAAGACATGCCAGGCCGAGCGGGGCAGGGCGGCAGCGCTGAGTGCCATCATGGCGAGCGCGATGATGACCATGGCGCCCTTGAAAAAGGGCAGGGCAGTGCCGGAGCAGGCGCCGCAATCGATGAAGGCAAGCAGCGCCCAGGCGCCACCGGCAATCCAGTGGGCGCCGATGACGCGAGCGTTCCATTGGGCAAGCCGTTCGGCATCACCACCTTCGCGACGTGCGCGCCGGATCATGATGAGGGCGATTGCATGCAGGGCGAGTGCGGCGAGTGCCCAGAGAAGGAAGATGAGATCGCGGCCGAGATAGACGAAACCGGCCGATGTCAGCATCAGGAAAATGCCGAGCGCCGGAGCATTTCTATCGATGGTGGCAAGCGCCTGTCGGAAGCGTCCCGCTTCGGTCATTTCGGGGGCGCCTTCGGATATCACGGGTCTGTTGTCTCGGTTCAGCATCGCAATTCCCATCGTCGGTTGCTTTCAACCATAAGAAGGAATTGTTAAGAAATACCTTCCGTAAACGGTTTGTTAGCCCTGTTTGTTAACTGGGCGGCAAGCTTTCCGACAAAGGTGCCTCTTGCCTGAAGTTCCCGATCGCCTGGAAGGCACGATAGCGGCCTGCCGCATCTGTCGTGACTGTCCCGCCGGCGGGCCGGAGCGGCGGCTGCCGCATGAACCGCGTCCCGTCGCATGGCTTTCCCGGTCTGCGCGGGTTCTGATAGCGGGCCAGGCGCCGGGGCTGAGGGTCCACGAAACCGGCATCCCCTTCAACGACCGTTCTGGCGACAGGCTGCGCGACTGGATGGGCGTCGATCGCGACCGGTTCTATGATCGGGAGCGGTTTGCCATCCTGCCGATGGGCTTCTGCTTTCCGGGCTACGACGCGCGGGGCAGCGATCTGCCGCCGCGACGGGAATGCGCGCCGCAGTGGCGGGAGAGGGCTATGGCGTCGATGCCGCAGATCGAGCTGGTACTCGCCATCGGCATGTATGCGCAGGCCTGGCACATGGGGGAAGCGAGCCGCAAGACACTGACCGAGACCGTCCGCAACTGGCGCACGGCCTTCTTTGCCAACCAAGCGCCGCGCATCCTGCCGCTGCCGCATCCAAGTTGGCGCAACACGGCGTGGCTGAGGCGCAATCCCTGGTTCGAGGACGAGGTGTTGCCGGAGCTGAAGGCCGCCGTGCGGCTTTATGGCGGCTAGGCGGCGCGATGCCGGCGCGCGAATCCCTCTTTTCAACGGCGCCAGCAATGCTATAACAGCAAAAATTTTTTACGGAGGCTGGAAATGGACCGGTTGGATAGAAAGATTTTGCGTCTCCTGCAGGAGGATTCGACGCTGGCGGTTGCCGATATCGGCAAGAAGGTCGGGCTTTCGACCACGCCCTGCTGGCGGCGCATCCAAAAGATGGAGGAAGAGGGCGTGATCAAGCGGCGGGTTGCGCTGCTCGACCCGGAAAAGGTCAATGCCAATGTCACCGTCTTCGTTGCGATCCGCACCAACAGCCACTCGGTCGAATGGCTGAAGCGCTTTGCGGAAGTGATCGCCGACTTTCCGGAAGTGCTGGAATTTTACAGGATGAGCGGTGATGTCGACTATCTCCTGCGCGTGGTGGTTCCGGATATCGCGGCCTATGACGCTTTCTACAAGCGGCTGATCGCCAAGATCGAGATCCGCGATGTTTCGTCTTCCTTCGCCATGGAGCAGATCAAGTTCTCCACCCAGCTGCCGCTTGACTATATGCAACTGGACGCTGCACGCAGCGGCGATTGAGCCATTTTGCCGTCCGCGTTAACCCGCCGTAAACCTTAACGAGACGCTTTCTTAACGCTTCTCCGCTACCACTTTGGCGATTGTTCTTGAACGGAGTGGGGCATGAAGAAGTTTGCAGCGTCAATGCTGGCGGTCTATGCGGCGGGGGCGGCGCCAGGCCATGCGGCGGATGTCGTGGCGGTACCGTCGCCGCAGCCGTTCGTCTACCAGGAAGTCTATGTCGATGAGGAGCCGCAGTGGGACGGGCCGTTTGCCGGTCTGCGCGGCGGTTACGGCTGGAGCCGGGCGCGAGGAACGCTCTCCGGCTACGGGTCTTCGTCCGAAAACTTCGATGGCGCGATCGCCAGTGCCTTTGCCGGCTACAACAAGCAGCTCGGCAATGTGGTCCTCGGCGTCGAAGCCGATGCCGGCTATAACTGGGCCAACAAGAGCTATCCGACCGGTCTCGGCTTCAATGTCGAGGAGGGAACGGACTGGAACGGTTCGCTGCGCGGGCGTGTCGGCTATAGCTTCGGCAATCTCCTAGCCTACCTGACCGCGGGTGCCGCTGTTGCCAATTATTACGGCAAGGCGCTCAACGTCGACGTCAGCGATGCTCTCTACGGATATACGGTCGGCGCGGGCGTCGACTATGCCATCACAGACAACATTTTCGCCCGCCTCGAATACCGCTATACCGGCTATCCCGATCAGAAGGTGCTCGAGGATATCGCGCGCCTGGCCGGCACGGATGCAAAGCTCAACATGCATACCCACGCAGTCACCGCGGGCGTCGGCGTCAAGTTCTGATCCTGTCCCCATCCGATGGCAACGGCCTTGCGGCTTTACGCAGGGCAGTTTTTTTTATATTGAGCTGCCTCGTCGCCGTTCGAAACGGCATTTGTCCACCCGCATTCGTTGGCGGGACTGGTTTCAAGGAGAAGACAGTGTCAGACCAGATTTCCCTCATCTTTCCCGATGGCTCCAAGCGCGAATACGCCGCCGGCACGACCGGCCGCGACGTTGCCGAGTCCATTTCCAAGTCGCTGGCCAAGAAGGCCGTCGCGATAGCCCTTGATGGCGAACTGCGCGATCTCGCCGATCCGGTGACCGATGGCCGCATCGAGATCGTCACCCGCACCGATGACCGCGCACTGGAACTGATCCGCCACGACGCAGCGCACGTGATGGCCGAGGCCGTGCAGGAGCTCTGGCCCGGTACGCAGGTCACCATCGGTCCGGTGATCGAAAACGGCTTCTACTACGACTTCGCCCGCGAGGTTCCGTTCACCCCGGAAGACCTGCCGAAGATCGAGAAGAAGATGAAGGAGATAATCGCCCGCAACGCGCCCTTCACGAAGGAAGTCTGGTCGCGCGAGAAGGCCAAGCAGGTTTTTGCCGAGAAGGGCGAAGCCTACAAGGTCGAACTCGTCGACGCGATCCCCGAAGGCCAGGACCTAAAGATCTATCACCAGGGCGATTGGTTCGACCTTTGCCGTGGTCCGCACATGACCTCGACCGGCCAGATCGGCAACGCCTTCAAGCTGATGAAGGTGGCCGGTGCCTATTGGCGCGGTGACAGCAACAATCCGATGCTGACCCGTATCTATGGCACGGCCTGGGCCGACCAGAAGGACCTCGACGCCTATCTGACCTTCCTCGAGGAGGCCGAAAAGCGCGACCATCGCCGCCTCGGCCGCGAGATGGACCTGTTCCATTTCCAGGAAGAGGGGCCGGGCGTCGTGTTCTGGCATTCCAAGGGCTGGCGGATGTTCCAGTCGCTGACCGCCTACATGCGTCGTCGGCTCGCCGGAAACTATGAGGAGGTCAATGCGCCGCAGGTGCTCGACACCTCGCTGTGGAAGACGTCCGGCCACTGGGAATGGTATCGCGAAAACATGTTCGCCGTGGCCTGCGCCGACGAGGAAGCGGAAGACAAGCGCGTCTTCGCGCTGAAGCCTATGAACTGCCCCGGGCACGTTCAGCTCTTCAAGCATGGCCTCAAGTCCTACCGCGAACTGCCTATTCGCTATGCGGAATTCGGTGTCGTGCACCGCTACGAGCCTTCGGGCGCGATGCATGGCCTGATGCGCGTGCGCGGCTTCACGCAGGATGACGCCCACGTCTTCTGCACCGAAGAGCAGCTTGCCGACGAGTGCCTGAAGATCAACGACCTGATCCTGTCGGTCTATGAGGATTTCGGCTTCAACGAGATCGTGGTGAAGCTTTCCACCCGTCCCGAAAAGCGTGTGGGTTCCGATGAGAGCTGGGATCACGCGGAAGAGATCATGACCTCGGTTCTGAAGACCATCGAGGAACAGTCCGGTGGTCGCATCAAGACCGGTATCCTGCCGGGCGAGGGCGCGTTCTACGGGCCGAAGTTCGAATATACGCTGAAGGACGCGATCGGTCGCGAATGGCAGTGCGGCACGACCCAGGTCGATTTCAACCTGCCGGAACGCTTCGGCGCCTTCTACATCGACTCGACCTCGGAAAAGAAGCAGCCGGTCATGGTCCACCGCGCCATCTGCGGTTCGCTGGAGCGTTTCCTCGGCATCCTGATCGAGAATCATGCCGGCCATATGCCGCTCTGGTTCGCGCCGATGCAGGTGGTGGTCGCGACCATCACGTCGGAGGCCGATGGCTATGGCGAGAAGGTTGCGAAGAAGCTGCGGGCCGCAGGCCTGTCCGTCGAGACCGACTTCCGCAACGAGAAGATCAACTACAAGGTCCGCGAACACTCCGTCGCCAAGGTCCCGGTCATTCTCGTCTGCGGTATGCGCGAGGCCGAGGAGGAGACGGTCAATATCCGCCGTCTCGGCTCCCGCGACCAGCAGTCGATGTCGCTTGCCGAGGCGCTTGCCATGCTGGTCGAAGAGGCGACGCCGCCCGATCAGGTGCGAGCGCTTGCGGAAGCTGCCGAGTGATCAGAGCAACTCCAGGTGAAGCGGGTACCGTTTCACCGGTGGAAATTGCGCCACAACAAAGAAAAAGGGCGGGGCCATCGGCTCCGCCTTTTTCCGTTCAGCCGAACTCGACCATCTGCTTGCGGTTGCCGGCGATGCGGTTCCTCAGCCGCAGCGAATAGAACCGCAGCCGGTCCATGATCCGAAAGCCGAAGCGCTCGAGTGCATTGCTGCCATAGGAGCGGCGGAAGGCCGGGACCGGGATATCGGTCTCGAAGCGCTTGGCGCCCTTGTCCTCCGGCACCAGCCCGTCCTGAACGCAGAGTGCCGGCGTCATCTGGTAGACGGTGAGGCTGAGCTTGCCGCGCCGGCGCGGGTTGAAGATCAGCGAATCGACGCCGATCGCGATCCTGTCGCTGGCGGCGAGAAGTTTTTCCGCACCGGCCCGGCTCAGCGCATAGCCGGCGGCACCCAAGTGGTTGCCGACCAGCCGGTGGATCGCTCGACCCTCGGCGCTGCCGACGGGCGCCGAATGCATCTCCACGGCCTTCAGGTGGGTCTCGAGCTTGACGACGTCGGCGCCCTCCGGAAACCAGCGATCCGGCTCGTCGAAGATCGGCTTCAAGCCGGTGGCGAGATGAGCATCGTCCTCGAAGAAGGAGGCCACCTTCGCATCGCTGGCGAGAAAGCGCTTCCAGGCCTCCATATGGCTCAGATAGCAGGCGATCTGCGCCGCGTTCAGCTCCTGGCTTCCCGCCTGCGGATAGGCGGAGAGCGCCTTCACGCGCTCCTGCGAGAGCGTCGCGCCATCCACGGCGGGGATCCGCTCGAAGGATATGCCGTTCTGCTCGAACTGGTCGGCCATGTGCGCCAGCCTGTCAGGGCGCCGTTCGAGATTGATAAGATATGCCTGCAAATGCATGCCCCCTGCATTTGATGGCAGCACTCTCCCTTCCGGAAAAGATGCTGCCGCCCCACATTGTCAAACATCGACAGGAAGAAGCTCTGCCTGCCTCAGTCGACGGTTTCGGCCGACATGTCCTGGTCGTCGACATTGGCCGCATCCTCGCTGATCAGCAGTTCGACATGCTGCGTCTGCCCCGGCGAGACCGAGAAGCTCTTTTCATAGACATCCTGCTTGTTGCGGGCAACGACGGTATAATTGCCCTCGGCGAGGATCATCGTCGGATAGACGCTGCCACTTTCGGTGAGCACATCGCCGGAAGCACCGAGCACCGTCCATGCCGTATCGGCGAGTGCTTCGCCGCCGGCCTCGGCGACGAGTTTCAGCGTCACTACGGCGGCGTGCTGCTTCAGCGTCGCTTCGGTGATTTCACCGGCCCGGACCTTCAGCCGCGCCTGGGTTTCGGCATTGAGATCGCCATAGGTGGAGACGATTTCATAGGTTCCTTCGCGCAGCCGCACGATCGTCTGGGGGGAAATGTCATCAATCACGAGTTCGCGCTGCCGGCCGCTGTCGTTGTATATGGCGAAGCGCAGCTTGTCGGCGTCGGCGGGCAGGGTATCGCCGAGCGTGGCATTGAGCACCAACCCGCCCGCATTGAGCACGAAGGTGAGCGTGTCGTCGCCGCCGGTGCGCTCGACGGAAACCCGGCGCGTCGTCGAGGCCCGGCCAAAGGCGCAATTGATGAAGTAGTCGCCGACGGGCAGCGTCAGCGTCTGGATGCCGCCCTCGGCCGAGGCCACGAGCTGGAGCTGGCCGCGGGCGTCGGGAACGGTGGTGAACACTCGCCAGGTGAGGCCGTCCTGCATCAGTCCGCCGCCTTCGGTGAGGCTCGCCTGAAGCGTGATCGCCCGCTTGTCGCCGGGCGTCGCTGTCCCGCGCATCGGCGCGAACGGATCGGCCTGCGCCATGGCCTGCCCGGTGACGAGGCAGAGGGCGAGCGTTAGGAGGACAAGCAGTCTTGCAAAGGGCAGCGCGTGGACGCGGTTTCGATACATGCGGGTCGCCGGTTGACTTGCGAGAGGCAAGCGTTCACTTCAGTTCAGGAAAGAGTTCTGACCCGATTATGATGGCGTTTTCAAGAGCGTCACGTGAGTTTTTGATCCGAAAGAGGTTTGCCTTGAAGAATGATGCCGTCATCGATTTTCTGAAGACCCGCCGCTCCACCCCTGTGCTGCAGCTGGCCGAACCGGGCCCAGGCAAGGCCGAGCTGGAAGAGATGCTGACGATCGCGTCACGCGTGCCCGACCACGGCAAGCTCGCGCCCTGGCGTTTCATCGTTTATGCCGGCGAGGCGCGCGCGGAGGTGGGTGATGCGCTCGCCGCCATTGTGGCCGCCGATGATCCCACGGCAAGCGCGGAGCGCCTCGACCTTGAGCGCAAGCGCCTCAGCCTCGCGCCGGTCGTCGTCGGTGTGGTCTCGACGGCATCCATCCATCCGAAGATCCCGGAGTGGGAGCAGATCATGTCGGCGGGGGCCGCGAGCTACAATCTCCTCGCCGCTGCCAACGCCTTCGGCTACGGCGCCACCTGGCTGACTCAGTGGTACGCCTTCGACGAGCGCGCCTTTGCTGCACTCGGCGTGGCCGATGGCGAGAAGGTCGCGGGGTTCGTGCATATCGGGACCCGCAAGGAGGCGCCGTTCGAGCGGCCGCGCCCCGCGCTTGCCGATGTCGTGACGTGGCGAGGCGCGCTCTGATATGTTCTACACCACCGACACCAATGCCCATGGCCTGCCGCACGATCCGTTCAAGGCGATCGTCTCGCCGCGTCCGATCGGCTGGATCGGCTCGCGCAGCAGCGCCGGTCAAGACAATCTCGGGCCATATTCCTACTTCAACGCCGTTTCCGATCGGCCGAAGGTGGTGATGTTTTCGTCGAGCGGCATCAAGGACAGTGCCCGCAACATTCAGGAAACCGGTGTCTTCACCGTCAGCCTGGCGGGGCTTGCTCTGGCGCAGCAGATGAATACGTCGTCGGCGCCGCTGCAGTCGGGCGAGAGCGAGTTCGTGGCTGCGGGCCTGACGGCTGTGCAGGGGCGGCTGGTCGATGCGCCCTTCGTCGGCGAGGCCTATGCCGCACTCGAATGCCGCATGACCGCGATCATGGACGTTCCGACGCTTGACGGGGTGCCGTCATCCAACACCATGATCTTCGGTCAGGTGGTCGGCATCCATATCCGTGAGGACGCGATCACCGAGGCCGGGCGCCTCGATATGGCAAAGGTCCGACCGCTCGGCCGCATGGGCTACATGGACTACTGCGCATCAGGCGATATATTCGAGATGAAGCGACCGTCATAAAATACTGTTATTACAATTCTTTCTGTTTTACGGGTGGGTTGGATTCGTGGGCGTGGAGCGGCATGCCTTGTTTCACCGCAATGCCGTGAACGAGGATCGAGCCGACGGCGACGGCATACCAGACGAAATAGTTGTCGGTCCGCTCGATGCTCCGTGCAGTTGTCGCGCTCAGGCGGCGCCGAAGGCGTTCTTGATGATGCCGATGTGGGCCGGATGGGCGGCGAGCTTGCCGGCAAAGCCGTTGCGGGCGGCGCGATGGCACGACGTCTCGAAGGCGCCCGAGGCGCTCTCCGCACCGGTGAAATCGATTGCCGGAATACCGAGATTGCGGGCGGCAAGCATGGTCGTCACCGCGCCGTGACGCGCGACGTCGTTGCCGGCATGACCACCATCGAGCGGCCCGGCGTCATAGCCGAGTGCGATCAGCCGTCCGGGCTTGTGGACGAAATGGCGGGCGTTCAGCAGGCCGCCGCCATTGTCGCCGATCATCGCGATCAGCGCGATCGCGCCTTCCTCCAGCCCCTCGCGGGCTTCGACCACCCGCAGCAGCGTTTCGGCCATCTGGATGCGTGCGGCACTTTCAACGCCGCGCAGGATGATGCCGTCGGGGGCAGCCCGCGCCGCCTCGGTGAAGCCGGCGACGTTGTAGGCCTGCGAAATCGGCTCGCAGATGAGGAAGATGGGCAGCGATGGCAGGATGCCACGGAGACTTTCGACCCGATCGCCGAGGTCGCCGTCGCCCGTTGCCGGAAGGCAGAGACAGTCGGGATAGGATTGCGTCAGATCGAAGGGAAGAGGGGTGTCGGCGGCCGGTCCCAGCATCCAGACCTTCATGCGGCGAATGTCCATCGTCATTCTCCTCCATCTTGAGCGCGGCCCGATTCTCGGCGGCGGCTCGGTCTCACGCAAGGCAGGATGATCCGATTTGCGTCACATGCAAGCGGTGGCCGGGCCTTTCCACTTGATTTGTGACAGTTTTGCGTCCGCTGCCATTTTGGGTGGATTTTTCGGCATGGAATCGAAACGGCCCCCGCAGGGGCCGTCCAGCTGTCGTCGGTGGCTTCGCCTGCAGACTTAGCCTTCAGCGCGCATGCTGGCGAGCGGGCCCGCCCATTTGTAAAGCTCGTCCAGCAGACCGGTGGCACCGGCCTTCATCTCGTCATTCGCCGTGAACGCGCCGTTCTCATCGATGAATTTCGGGAAGAAGGGTACCGGCACGACCTGCGGCAGGGCGTGGGCATTCTGGGTGCCGATCAGCGAGCGCAGCTCCTGCGAGGCGCGCAGACCACCGGAGATGCCGCCATAGCTGACGATACCGGCGGGCTTGTAGGCCCATTCCTTCGACAGGGCCTGCAGCGCATTGATCAGCGAGGCCGGCGGGAAGTAGTCGTATTCGGGCGTCACGAAGATGAATGCGTCGGCCGAGGCAACGCTCGCGCTCCACTTCTTTGTATGCTCGTGCGTATATTCCTGCATGCGCGGATGCTTGGGTTCGTCGAGAAGCGGCAGGCCGAAGGCTTCGAGATCGACGAGCTCGACTTCAAACTTGCCGTGCTCGCGGGCAAAGGCATCAACCCATTTGGCAATGGTGGGCCCGACCCGACCGGGGCGGGTGCTGCCGATAATGATATTAAGCTTCATGAATATCTCCTGTCGGGCCGCCCTGATGGCAACCCTGTCAGGCCTCTTGGTTGGACTGTTGCGTCGCCGCTGGTGGGAGGTCGCGGCCGCGGATGTCACAGAATGTGACTTGCTCTAACTATGTGACCGACTATCGTGCTGCAAGGACGTAATTTGCAAGGACCAGGTCACATGGATTTGACCACCAGCAATGACAGGATCAGGCATGTTTTCGGCGAATGCCGCCGGGTGGCGCCGGTTCTCGCGCGGGTCGGCGACAAGTGGTCGGTGCTGGTCATCATGGCGCTGATCGACGGCCCCTGCCGGTTCAATGCACTGAAGCGGCGAATCGACGGCATCTCGCAACAGATGCTCACCCGGGTTCTGAAGCTTTTGGAACGCGACGGCATGGTGACCCGAACCACCTATCCAACCAATCCCCCACAGGTCGAATATGCCCTGACGGAGCTGGGCCTGTCGCTGAGCGAACCGGTGATGGCGCTGGGAAGCTGGGTGCGGGGAAATATCGACCGTATCGAGGATGCGCGGGAGCGCTATGACGGTCGGGTCGGCGCTGGACCGGCCTGAAGAAGGCCGGCCCCTGTCGATTACTGAAGCACGACGATCGGCGTCGGCAGGTTGTTCACACGGTTGTAAAGGTCGATGACATCCTGGTTCAGCATGCGGATGCAGCCTGAGGAAACGGCCTTGCCGATGGAGGTCCATTCCGGGTTGCCGTGAACGCGATAGAGCGTGTCCTTACCGTTCTCGAAGATATAGAGCGCGCGGGCGCCGAGCGGGTTCATCGGACCGCCTTCCATGCCGCCGTTCTTCTCCGAATAGATCTCGAGCTTCGGATCGCGCTCGATCATTTCCTTCGGCGGGAACCACTTCGGCCATTCCTGCTTCCACTTGATGACGCCATTGCCGCCCCAGGAGAAGCCGGCGCGGCCGATGCCGACACCGTAGCGCATGGCCTTGCCATTCTCGCCGACGAGGTAGAGGAAACGGTTGGGGGTATCGACCACGACGGTGCCGGGAGCCTTGCCGGTCGGGTCCTGCACTTCCTGGCGGTAGTACATCGGATCGATCTGGTTCCACGGCACGGCCGGAATGATGAAACCGCCGTCTTCCTTCTGGCCATACATCTCGTTGAGTTCTGCAACAGTGTAGGGAGAGCCCTGAACACGCGGGGAAGGAGGAACCGCGGGCATGGACGGCGTTACGGTGCGGTCGCTTACGCAGCCCGCCAGAACGGCAGTGGTAGATACGGCGCCGAGGAGGAAAGTTCGGCGCGACATCGTGTTGGAAACGAGCATTCAGGCCTCATATTTTGGTAGTAAGCTTATCTTTAACGGCTTGTAGCCGAGCGCGTTTGCGCTTCATAGCAATGTCTCTTCACAATCCCGGCATTTCGCAACTTGGTTGGAGAGTGTGACCAAATTCCATCATTTTTTCGCGGGCGAGCCGCCCCGCCGCGGCCGCCGGCGATTGCGCGAAGGGGCGCGTTGCAGTACCAAGCCACTGATTTCCACAAGCCCGCGACAGGTCCCATGCCGCACATCAAGGCGTTCGTCATCAACGTTGCTTCCAACACCTACCGCCGCGACCATTTTATGGCGCAGGCGGAACGGCTCGGCATGCCCGTCACGGTCTTTGACGCGGTGACGCCGCAGACGATGGATATGTCGGAGCTTCGCTACGACGAGGGGCGGGCGCGCCGGTTCACCGGCCGGCCGATGATGGAGACAGAAAAGGCATGTGCCCTCAGCCATCTCAGCCTGTGGCGCGCGCTGCAGCGGGACGAGATCGCCGATTATTACCTTATCCTTGAGGACGACGCTGTCATTGCCAGGGATATCGCGGCCGTGCTCGCGGAAATCGATCTGGCGCCTATCGATTTTCTCAAACTCAGTGGCAAGAAGGAGCGGCCGATGCGGGTCGTTTCCGAACTTGCGAGCGGCGCGCGGCTCGTCCGCTACGCCTTCGGGCCGCTCGATACGGCTGCCTACCTGGTTTCCAGGCGCGGGGCTGAGCGCCTTGCGGCCTATTGCACGCAACTGTTCACACCGCTCGACCTGATGATGGACCGGTCTTACGATCACGGCGTGCCGGTCTATGGCGTCATGCCTTATCCCGTCCATGCCGAGTTCTGCATGGACCCCGAGCATCCGCTGTTCAGCGATATCGGTACCCGCGGCAAGTTCGCTGACGATATCACCCTTCTGGAGCGCATCACGGTCCGCCTCCACAGGATCGTCGGCAGCGTGAAGCGCCAGCTTTCGGCGCTGATGCTGCGATTCAGTTCGGCTCCGTAACCTCCGGAAAAGGTGGCGTTTTCCGCCACCAATTCCGGATGTTTTCGAACGTCAGGGCATCTTGCAGCCCGTATCCTTTCCAAGATTGCAGATCGCCTTCAAAGCTTCGGTTTGTTCCTGGCTCCAGTCCGGCGGGTTGGAGATGGCGACCCAGGCGTCGATATATTCGTGCGCCAGATAGTTGTGGCCGTAACCAGCCGGCAGGGCCTTTGAAAGCGCCATATCGAGGGCAAGCTGGAACTGGGTGACCACCGGCACGAATCGCAGGTCCGGCGAAACGTCGGGCGCCGGCTCCTCGCGCATCCATTCCGGCTCGCGGAACACCGATCCAGGCTCGAAGAACACGATCGGGTCGGAGGCATGCTGCAGGAAGACGATGCGGATTCGACCCCATGCGTCACCTTGTTCCTGCGGGGTCACGAACTGCGATGAAAAGCGTGCCACCTCGCCCTGGTCGACTTCCGGCAGAACGTAGGGCGAACCCGGATTGCGCGCCGCAACCGTGCGTCGCCAGATGTCCGAGGGGAAGGGCGGGCCGGTCCAGAGCGCACCGGCGACCGGCTCGTCCAGCATCTGGAAGACGTTGAACGAATACATCGATGACCATGCGCCGAGGCTGATACCGTGCATGTAGAGCTGCGGCCGGCTGTCTTCCGGCAACGTCCGCCAGTAACGGTAAATCTCCTCCATCGTCGCACTCGCCTGCTCAAGCCCGGTCGTGGTCTCGAAGATCAGCGCCAGCGGCGACTGCAGGAACGAGTACTGCACGGCCACCGTCGCAACGTCGCCGTCCTGCATGAATTCGAGCGTGTCGTGGGCACCGGGATCGAGCCAGCCGGTGCCGGTGGGGCTTGCGACCAGCAGGATGCGGCGATCGAAAGCACCGAGGCGCTGCAGTTCCGCGAGCGCGATACGCGCCCGCTCATGCGGGTCGTCATCCTGCGAGCGGCCGACATAGACGCGGATCGGACGCTGGGCCGGGCGGCCGGTGAAGCGGGCGATATCATCGGCGGACGGTGCACCGGTCACGAAGTTGCGGCCCGGCTGGCCCATGGCGGCCCAGTCAACGAGGGAGCCGGGGCCGCCGGCGATGAAGGAATCATCCGGGGCAGGCGGCGCCGTCTCGAACAGGTCCTGCGCGGTCTCGTAGCTTTCGTCGAGGAAATCGATGGCGGAGGGAAGCACCCAGTCGCGGGAAGCAACGAAGACGATGCCGAGCACGATCACAAGGCCGAGCAGATTGGCTGCCCGCGGCGCCATCACCCGGTAGAGCCGGACGCGAACGGCATCGAAGGCGAGCTGGAAGCCGGAACCGATGAGAAACAGAACGGCGAAGATGGCAAGGCCGATCGCCAGCACGCCGAGCACGGTCGCACCGTCTTCCGGATCCATGCCGACACGGATGCGCACCGAGTTCTGCCAGTGCGCGGCCATGGCCAGACAGAAGACCAGCAGCGCCAGCGCCGCGCCGACCAGGAGGCCATGCAGCCACAAAGCCCGGCGGCCCCTTGCTTCAGGAAACTGCATGCCGCGCCAGAGCGAAACGCAGAAACGGCCAATCATGTAGCCAAGCGCCATCACCAGGCCGGCAAGTGCGCCCTGCAGCGGCCATGCCCGCGGAATGAGCGAGGGCGTCAGCGAGGCGGCGAAGAAGGCAAGCCCGAGTGCAAGCGCCACGTAGCTGATGAAATGACGACGTGGCCTTGAGGCGGCCGATGTGCTGGCCGATGCGCCAGTTGATTTCTGAAGGCTGGAGCGCATCCTGCTGACCCGTTTCCTAGATTTTGTTGATATCGACAAGCGCGGCGACCCTGCGCTTGAAAGCGTCCTGTTCTCTGTCTGCCGCGACGAGAATGTCTTCGATCGCGAAAAAGTCCATCGGTGAGAAGCTGCCGACGGCCGGAGCGATGAACAGGTCCGGCCGCGCGTATTTGAGTTTTTCCATGACGATCGAGTGCTGGGTGATGGCAAGCGAACCAGCCCAGGTTTCGAACGAGCTAGGGATGTCGTCGGATCTTTCCGTTGTTGTGCCGGTCACGTCGATGGCAATGGTGGCATAGGC
Organism: Martelella endophytica; assembly: GCF_000960975.1. Classification (NCBI taxonomy): domain Bacteria; kingdom Pseudomonadati; phylum Pseudomonadota; class Alphaproteobacteria; order Hyphomicrobiales; family Aurantimonadaceae; genus Martelella; species Martelella endophytica. Next base: position 3,094,931 of record NZ_CP010803.1, read on the forward strand.
GGCATTGTCGAGCAGGTCGAACGGCGTCGGGTTGACGAAGCCGCCGTCGATCAGCACCCGTCCGTCGCGCTGCACCGGCGTCAGCAGAACCGGCAGCGCCGAGGAGGCGGCGATCGCCGAGAGCAGCGGACCCGAGCGCATGACATATTCGGCCTGATCGTAGAAATCGGTGGCGACGACCGTCAGCGGAATGCCGAGATCGGCAAAGTCCGCCGGAAAATCGAGAGGCAGCGCCGCAGCAAGCAGCACCTCCGGCTCGATGACAGCCGGGCGGAAAAGGTTGACGAGCGAACCCCAGGTGTCGCCGCTGTCGATCAGCAGTCGCTTGAAGAGCGACTGGCGCTCGGAAAAGAGATCGAGCGTGTACTCGCGGATCTGCTGCCCGCTCATGCCGGAACAATAGAGCGCGCCGAGGATCGAGCCCATCGATGTGCCGGCCACCTGCTTCGGTCGGATGCCGAGGCTGTCGAGGCTCTCAAGATAGGGGATATGGGCGAAGGCCTTGGCCGCGCCGCCGCCTAGCGCCAGCGCGAATCCATCGCCGGCGGACGCCGTTCCGCTGGTCGGTGCGGCTCCTTCGGCGAAGGCCTTTCCGGCGACCAGTGTGGCGCCGCTGGCCAGGAGGAAGTTTCGACGGGAAGCCATTGTTTCAGACCGATAATTTGTTTCTCTTCGATCTGACTATAGAGGGCGCGTTCGCCTGCGACAAGCCGGACAAGCGGGCTTCTGGACATGCAGTTAACGTGGCGCATTAACCCGTTAATTGGGATTATCAATAAATATAACTAACGTATTGTAATTTATGGTTAACATGATTGTGGCCACGCCAAACTTCGCCGGCGCGGCCAACTGAGGCTCAATGGCTGGCAAGCGGCGCGGTCCCGATCGCGAAGGCGAGGAACTGGGTCTTCTGCTCGGCATTGAAGTTGTTGTCGGAGGCCAGCACGAGCAGGTCGTTGCCATCGGCATCCCTGCCCACGGTCATCGCCTCGATATTGTCCGGCTTGAGGCCGATCGCACCGAGGTCAAGGACCAGCGACTTCGCCACCGGCACGATGGTTTCTTCGCTTGTGGCAAGCGCCGGTACGGCGGAAACATCCGTCGCGCCGCGAAGGTCGACGAGGAACAGGCGGATGGTGAAGCCGGCATTCTCAGCAAAGCTGCGCTCGGCCACGAGAAGCCGGTGTTCGTCGAGCGCCATCATGTCCGAAACGCCGTTATCGTTCCATTGTCCGCCATCGATCGGGGCATGCGGGATCGGGTCGATCATGTAGACATACTGACCGGCGGGCGTGCCGCTTTTGGCATCATAACGCACGATGCGGGTCGGGCTCGCCGTTGTCAGCGTCGAGATCGGGCCGTCCTGAGAGAGCGCAGATTCATTTGCGACGAGCACATCGCCGGAAGGCAGCAGGGCAATGCTTTCGAAGGCGTTGTTGTTGCGAATGCCGCTGGTCTTGTCCGTTGTCGGGGCGAAACCATCGGGCAGGGCGAATTCGCGGACGAAGGTGCCGTCGCGCGCGGTGATGCGAACGAAGGGCGCGATCATCGCGTTGGCATCGCCCTCGCTTGACCAGATAAGGCCCTCCGGGAGGACACGGATCTGTTCGGGATCGACGGCCTTTTCGGCGAAGGTGCTGCCGTCCTTGTCCTTCAGCGTCACCGTGCGGACCACGGTGACATCGCCGATGCCGTCCTTGCCGGCGGCGATGTCGAGTTTGTAGAAGCGTGCGGGTGCCTTTTGCGAGCGGTCATCCGAGATGGCGATGTAGTGGCCGGTTGCGGCATCATAGTCGAGCCCGGAGATGCCGCCGAATTCGACCTCGTCGAAGGCGGTCCCGGTTTCGATTGCCGCCTCGCTGACAAAGGTCAGGCTGATGGCATTCTCGCAATCGTTGATCGGGCAATCGACGGAGACCGTCTTGCCCGGTTCTGCCGCCGCGGCAGCGCCGGCGGAAAGCATCAGAAGGGTTGTGAGCAGGATTTTCATGGCAGCGACCTCGTTGAAGGGGCGGCCATGGGTTCAAATCGGTGCCGCCGTCCGCAAGGTTAACTGCGCTCGTTCGGTATCACCCGTATGACGACGGGCCGCAATACGAAGCCAATTGTGCGGCGCCTGTGCGCAGCCGAAGCGCTTCTTGTAGTTAACGTGTCCCGAGGTGTCAGATATCGAGGTTTTCCGCGAAGGCGGCGTTGTCCTGGATGAAGCGGAACCGTGCCTCGGCCTTGGTGCCCATCAGGTCCTCCACCGCGGTCTTGGTGCCCTCGAAGTCGACCTCGTCGATATCGACCCTCAAAAGCGTGCGCTTCTTGGGGTCCATCGTGGTTTCCTTGAGCTGAGCCGGAAGCATCTCGCCAAGCCCCTTGAACCGGCTGATCTCGACCTTGCCGCGCCCGTTGAACATCGTCCGCATCAGTTCCTCGCGGTGAGCGTCGTCGCGGGCATAGGCGGTCTTGCCGCCCTGGGCCAGCTTGTAGAGTGGCGGGACGGCCAGATAGAGGTGCCCCTGCCGGATCAACTCCGGCATCTCCGTGTAGAAGAAGGTGATCAGAAGCGAGGCAATGTGGGCGCCGTCGACGTCGGCATCGGTCATGATGACGATGCGTTCGTAGCGCAGGTCCTCTTCACGGTACTTCGTCCGCGTGCCGCAGCCGAGCGCCTGGATGAGATCGGCAAGAAGCTGGTTGGCGGTGAATTTGTCGCGGCCGGCACTGGCCACGTTCAGGATCTTGCCTCTGAGCGGCAGGATCGCCTGATTGGTGCGGTTGCGCGCCTGCTTGGCCGAGCCGCCAGCCGAATCGCCCTCGACGAGGAAGAGCTCTGCGCCTGCAGCGGTGTTCTGCGAGCAGTCGGCAAGCTTGCCCGGAAGGCGCAGCTTTTTGACTGCGGTTTTGCGGTTGACCTCGCGCTCCTTGCGGCGGCGCAGCCGCTCCTCGGCGCGCTCGATCACCCAGTCGAGCAGCTTTTCCGCTTCCGCCGGATTGGCCGAGAGGTAGAGATCGAAGGGATCGCGTAGCGCGTTCTCGACGATGCGCTGGGCTTCAACGGTCGCCAGCCGGTCTTTGGTCTGGCCGACGAATTCCGGCTCGCGGATGAAAACCGACAGCATGCCGATCGCCGAAATCATCACGTCGTCGGTAGTGATCTGGGCGCCCCGCTTGTTGCCGATCATCTCGGCATAGTTTCTGAGCCCGCGCATCAGCGCCTGGCGCAGGCCGGCCTCATGCGTGCCGCCCTCGGGAGTCGGCACGGTGTTGCAGTAGGAATGGACATTGGGGTCGCCGCCATACCAGGCAACGGCCCATTCGACGGCGCCGTGGCCGCCGGTCTTTTCCGTCTTGCCGGCGAACATCTCGCGGGTGACGGTGAAATCCTTGCCGATGGTGGCGGCGAGATAGTCCTTCAGCCCGTCGGGGAAGTGGAACACGGCTTTTGCCGGAACGTCCTCCTTGCCCTCGACCAGCGACGGTTCGCAGGACCAGCGGATTTCGACGCCGCCGAAGAGATAGGCCTTGGAGCGCGCCATGCGGAAGATGCGGGCCGGATCGAAGCGGGCGCGGGCGCCGAAGATCTCGGGATCGGGGTGAAACCGCGTGCGGGTGCCGCGACGGTTCTGGACAGGGCCGAGGTCTTCCAGCCCGCTCTGCGGCACGCCGCGTGAAAACGTCTGGCGCCAGAGCCGCCGGTCGCGGGCGACCTCGACTTCCAGCATGTCGGAAAGCGCGTTGACCACCGAGACACCGACGCCATGCAGACCGCCCGAGGTCTCGTAGGCCTTGCCATCGAACTTGCCGCCGGCATGGAGCTTGGTCATGATCACTTCGAGTGTCGACTTGCCGGGGACCTGCGGATGGTTTTCCACCGGTATGCCGCGACCGTTGTCGGTGACGGTCAGCGTGCCGTCGGTGTCGAGATAGACGTCGATGAAATCGGCATGGCCGGCCACCGCTTCGTCCATCGAGTTGTCGATCACCTCGGCGAAGAGATGGTGCAGGGCCTTCTCGTCCGTGCCGCCGATATACATGCCGGGCCGCATGCGCACGGGCTCGAGCCCCTCGAGCACGCGGATCGACGAGGCGCCATAATCACCGGAGGGCGCTTCCGCAGAAGCGCGCGCACGCGGCGGCTCGGGCGCAGGGCGCGAGGGCTCTTCCGGCGGCGTTCCGGCTTTCTTGTTCGTTCCGGACAGATCGGCGAAAAGATCTTTGCTGTTATCCACGGCGGGCTGCTCTTCAGATTCAGGTTTGCTCGCGCCTTAGCGCGAATCATTCTTCTATTTTGACAAATATTGCCGGTTTAAGCGATGCTGCGGCAAATTGTCGCGGAAAGGGTGTGGAAAGGTTCTCGTTTCTTCAGCGGCCAACACAGGGGAATGCGACACTTGCGGATGCCGGCCGCCATTTAAATCGAAATCAAACCGATTTGCATCCGGGCTAACCATATTTGGGCGCAACTTGTTCTAGCGCAAAGTATTTTCCCCTCAGCGGGCGCAACTGAGCCTCCCGGCAAGGCTCTCATTTGCGTATCCTGAGTGAATAACGGATGAAGGTGGTTGGTGAAGGAGAAGCTTTGGTTTGCCGTGCACGTGTTCAAGAGCCGGCACGACCGGGAATCTAGATTGGCGCACCGTTTCCACACCGGCAGGCCTGCCCGTCGGGATGGCGGCGCCAAAGGGGAGTATGAGAATAGATGACGTCCGATATCCGCCCGCTCGTGGCCGGCAACTGGAAAATGAACGGAACGCGGTCCTCGCTTGACCAGATTCGCGCGATTGCGCACGGGGTCAGCGGTCCGCTTTCGCGCAAACTCGACGCCCTGATCTGCCCGCCGGCGACGCTTCTCTACGTGGCGACGACGCTGACGGTGGACACGCGCCTGATGATCGGCGCCCAGGATTGCCACCAGAAGGCACGCACCGGCGCCCATACCGGCGATATCTCCGCCGAGATGATCCGCGATTGCTTTGCCACCCATGTCATCGTCGGCCATTCCGAGCGGCGCCAGGAATATGGCGAGAGCAATCATCGCGTATTGCTGAAGGCCCGCGCCGCCTACGACCAGGGGCTGACCGCGATCATCTGCATCGGCGAGACCCGCGAAGAGCGGGCCGAGGGCCGGACGATGGAGGTGCTCCACCGCCAGCTCCGTGGTTCGCTGCCCGATGATGCGACGGCGGCCAACACGATCATCGCCTATGAGCCGGTCTGGGCCATCGGCACCGGTCAGACGCCGCGGGCCGATGAAGTGGCGAAGGTGCATGCGCGCATCAGGGCCGACCTTGTCGCGCGTTTCGGCGAGGGCGGGGAGACGATACGCCTGCTCTATGGCGGCTCGGTCAATCCGGGCAATGCGAAGGAGCTTCTCGGCATCCCGCATGTCAACGGCGCCCTCATTGGCGGTGCCAGCTTGAAGGCGGCCGACTTCCTCTCCATCTATCACGCATACGAGGATATCCTGTCGTCCGTCGAGGCCTGAGGAGCGTCTGCAAAAAGGGGTTTCATTGCGCGCGCGGCTCATGTAGAGAAGCGCCAGATATTCCCAGCTTTCGCCCCGCAGGCTTCTTTTGCGGGGCCGGATTGGACAATCATGCAGACGGTACTGATCGTAATTCATCTGATAATTGTCGTGGCGCTCGCCGGTGTCATCCTCATCCAGAGGTCGGAAGGCGGCGGTCTCGGCATCGGCGGTGGCTCCGGTTTCATGACGGCGCGCGGCACGGCGAATGCGTTGACGCGCACGACCGCCATTCTCGCGGCGCTGTTCTTCGTGACCTCGCTCGGGCTCGGCATCCTCGCCCGTTATCAGGACAACCCCTCCGACATTCTCGACCGGATCGAGCAGAACGCGTCGACCGACGAGCAGGGCATCCTTGACCAGCTTGGCGGCTCGATCACTTCCGAGACACCGGCAACCGACGGCTCGGCGGTTCCGACCTCCGGCGACAGCGCGGCACCCGCGACGGACGCTCCGGCGGTCAGCACGCCGGCGCAGGATTCGAACGCCACCGGCGTTCCCACCGGCGACTGAGCGCCGACATATGACCAGACCCTGATCCGGCGGACCGAAAAGCCCGCCGGATTTTCTTTGAGCCAACCACCGGCGCGCGCTGCGGCACGAGCCGGCGGGTTAGCGTTGTTTTGACAATGGACCGGGGATGCCACGGCTTTTTTGAAGAAAGGCTCTGGCAGAATCGGCAGAGAAACGGTATCGGAATAAGCCCATGGCGCGATATATCTTCATCACCGGCGGCGTGGTTTCCTCACTTGGAAAAGGCATAGCCGCAGCAGCACTCGGAGCATTGCTGCAGTCACGGGGCTACAGGGTCCGGCTCAGGAAGCTCGACCCCTACCTCAACGTCGATCCGGGCACCATGAGCCCGACACAGCACGGTGAGGTCTTCGTCACTGACGACGGAGCGGAGACCGACCTCGATCTTGGCCATTACGAGCGCTTTACCGGCCGCTCGGCGACCAAGACCGACAACATCACCACCGGCCGCATCTACAAGAACATTCTCGACAAGGAACGCCGCGGCGACTATCTCGGCGCGACCGTGCAGGTCATTCCGCACGTCACCAACGAGATCAAGGAATTCGTGCTTGAGGGCAACGAGGACTTCGATTTCGTGCTCTGCGAGATCGGCGGTACGGTCGGCGACATCGAGGCCATGCCGTTCATGGAGGCGATCCGCCAGCTCGGCAACGACCTGCCGCGCGGCAACGCCGTCTATGTTCATCTGACGCTGATGCCCTATATCCCGGCGGCCGGCGAGCTGAAGACCAAGCCGACCCAGCATTCGGTGAAGGAACTGCAGGCGATGGGCATTCATCCCGACATCCTGCTGGTGCGCGCCGACCGCGAAATTCCGGAAGCCGAACGGCGCAAGCTGTCGCTGTTCTGCAACGTGCGGTCCTCCGCCGTCATCCAGGCGCTCGACGTTGCCAATATCTACGACGTTCCGCTCGCCTATCACCGCGAGGGTCTCGATGACGAGGTGCTGCACGCCTTCGGTATCGATCCGGCGCCCGTGCCGCGCATGGATGCGTGGAAGGAAGTCGGCGAGCGCATCCGCACGCCTGAGGGCGAGGTGACGATCGCCGTCGTCGGCAAGTATACCGGCCTCAAGGACGCCTACAAGTCGCTGATCGAGGCGCTCGCCCACGGCGGCATCGCCAATCGGGTCAAGGTGAAACTCGAATGGATCGAATCGGAGATCTTCGAGAAGGAAGACCCGACGCCCTACCTGGAAAAGGTTCACGGCATTCTGGTGCCCGGCGGCTTCGGCGAGCGCGGCTCGGAAGGCAAGATCCGCGCGGCGCGGTTTGCCCGCACCCACAAGGTTCCCTATTTTGGCATCTGCTTCGGCATGCAGATGGCCGTGATCGAGGCGGCGCGAAACCTCGCCGGCATCAAGAACGCGTCCTCGACCGAATTCGACCGCAACGCGGCCGAGCCCGTCGTCGGCCTGATGACCGAATGGGTGAAGGGCAACGCGCTTGAAAAGCGCAGCGACACCGACGATCTCGGCGGCACCATGCGTCTTGGCGCCTACAAGGCGCGGCTTGGCGGCGATACCAAGATTGCGGATATCTACGGTTCCACCGAAATCTCCGAGCGCCACCGTCACCGCTATGAGGTGAACTTCGGCTATCGCGAGAAGCTCGAATCCTGCGGCCTGGTGTTCTCCGGCACCTCGCCGGACGGCGTGCTGCCGGAAACCATCGAATATGCCGATCATCCGTGGTTCATCGGTGTTCAGTATCACCCGGAACTGAAGAGTCGGCCGCTGCAGCCGCATCCGCTGTTCTCGAGCTTCATCGCCGCGGCGCTGGAGCAGAGCCGGCTGGTCTGAGCGGCGAAGGACGTTTCCATCTCCCCCCTTGTTGGGGGAAGGCGATATCGGGAGCCTGGAGGATCGGGATGAGGGACATCAACGCATTCTGGTACGGCCCCCGTCTTGGCCCGGTCCATGCGGCCTGCCTCCGCTCGTTCCTGAAATTCGGCTATCGCGTCCGCCTGCATGTCTATGACCCGCCGGAGGATGTGCCGGAAGGGGTCGAGCTGTTCGATGCCGAGACGCTTCTGCCGCGTGCCGATGCCCGTCCGCACAAGCGCAGCGGCAGCTATGCCTTTGCCTCCGACATCTACCGCTATCGCATCCTGCAGGCCGGGCTCGGCGTGTACGTCGATTGCGATGTTTTTTGCGTCAAGCCGCTTCCCGACACATCTTATCTTTTCGGTTTCGAGAAGGAGGGGCGGCTGAACGGCGCCGTTCTCGGCGCGCCGGCGGACAGCGAATTCGTTTCCTATCTGAATGGCGTCACCAGGCTCCGGGCCTTCGTCCCGCCGTGGGAGAAGAAGAAGAAGCGGATGAAGCTCGGCATCAGGGCGAAGCTCGGTCTATCCATCGACCCGTCCAGCCTGCCCTGGGGCGCCTTCGGCCCGGCGCTGGTGACCCACGCGGCGCAGACGCTCGGGCTGATGGGAGAGGCTCAACCGATCGATGTCTTCTATCCGCTGCACTATGACCATCTGTCGCTTCTGACTGAGCCGGATCTCTCCCTCTCAGATATTGTCACCGCGCGCACGACCGCGATCCATCTCTACAATCACAAGATGAGCGCCGCGGATATTCCAGAGAACAGTCCGCTGGGCGAAATTCTGAGGGCCTAGAGCCGCCGGGGTGGATCAGCGTTTGCGGGCGGTCGTGCGCGGCGGCGGCGCCGGCTTTGCGTTCTCGTCCACGAGCAGGGCGGAGAGCGCCTCGTACGGCATCGGCCTCGCGAGCCAGAACCCCTGGAGCGTGTCGCAGCCAAGCTCGGTCAGGATATCGGCGTGCTGCTCCGTCTCCACACCTTCCGCGATGACCCTGATATCGAGCGCGCGGCCGATATCGACGATCGACTTGATAATGGCGCGCTGCTCGCGTGAAAGCACCAGCGGCAGCACCAGTTCCCGCGCGATCTTCAGACCGTTCGGCATGACCTTGAGAAGGCCCGATATCGAGGTATAGCCGGTACCGAAATCGTCGACGTCGATATCGATGCCGAGACGGCGTATTTCACGCAGATTGTAGGCGCTGACATCGTCCTGATCGTCGAGGAAGATCGATTCCAGCAGTTCGAAGGCAAGCCGTCCCTCCGGCAGGAGATCGATCTCCTGCAGCGAGGCGATGAGGGCAGGGTCGCTCAGGCGTCGCGGTGACAGGTTGAGCGACAGCCGCGGCGGCGCAATGCCGAGTTGCGATAGCCGGCCGTAATCGTTCAGCGCCTGACGCAGGATGCTGGTGTCAATCAAGGTCATCAGGTTCAGCGTCTCGGCAAGCGGAATGAAGCTTCCGGGTTCACCGAAGGTCCCATCCGGGCGGCGCCAGCGGGCAAGCGTTTCGACCCCGGCGAGCGTTCGTGTGCGAGCATCATATTGCGGCTGATAGAACGGCACGAAGGCGTCGTTTTCGACGGCTTCGATCAGCGCGTCTGCCGGGGCGCGGCTGGCAACGGCCGCAGCCTGCAATCCCCGCTCGAAGAACACGATCCGGTTCGGGCCTTCGGACTTCGCCCGTCTGACGGCGATGTCGCTTTCCTTCAGGAGGCCGCTTGCCGTTTTCTCTACGGATTGCTCCACCGTGGCAACGCCGATGCAGGCGCTGATCTTGCAACGCGTCCCGTCAATCTCGAAGTGTTTGGATATTTCGAGCAGGATCCGTCGCGCCGTGCTTTCCAGGGCGTCAGTGCCGCATTCATAGCTCGAAACCAGCACGAACTCGTCGGCGCCGATCCGCGCGACGAAGTCATTGTGCTTGCTGACATGCAGCAGCACCTGGGCGACATGGTTGAGCACGCTGTCGCCGCCGGAAAGGCCATAGGTGTTGTTCACCAACTTGAACGCGTCGATATCCACCAGCATCAGGGCGAAACCACTGGTCGATTCGATTTCGATGCGCCGAGCGAGTTCTTCCTCCAGAAAGCGCCTGTTGGGCAAGGCGGTCAAATAATCGTGAAGTGCTGCATTCTCGACGTCGTAGCGGGCGCGTTCGAGTTCGAAATTGCGCGCTTCTGCGAGTTGCTTGGCGGTCACGAGGTCCTGGCGCAGCCGCGTCTCCTCGGTGACGTCCCAGTTGATGCCGACGAGGTATTCGATACCCTCTGCGTTTTTCTGGCTGGTGACGAGATGGCGGACGTGGCGGAGGGCACCGTCGCTCTCGCGGAAAATCCGGAACTCGTCTTCCACCGGAATGTCATCGCCACCAGCAGCGAGGCGCTTTTCAAGGGCGCGGTGGCGGTCATCCGGATGGATCAGCGCGGTGAAGCGGCTGAACGGGACGGTTTCCGGGTGATCCGTGAAACCCCAGATTTCGCTTAGCCGATCATCGACGGAGACATCGCCAGTCGACCGGTTGTGTTCGAACACGCCGATCTGCGATGTCTTGAGTGCAAGCTCCAGTCGCTGTCGCGTTCGCGTGAGAAGGGCTTCGCTCGTCTTGCGGTCGCTGATGTCGCGGTCCGTACCGACAACCCGCGCCGGTCTGTTGTCGTCGAAGAACTCGACGGCATCGCCCCTGCATTCGATCCACATCCAGTGGCCGTCGGCATGTTTTTCCCGGTATTCAAAATTCATGAAGCGCGGATCGCCGAGCTTCTGCTTTTCGATGGCCTCAGCAACGAAGTCGCGGTCGTCCGGGTGAATCGATTGCAACCATTCAGTCGTCGAGGAAAAATGCAGGTCGCCGTTGACTGGCAAGCCGCGAATCGTTCGCCATGTCGGCGAATAGAAATAGGCGCCGGCACGGTAGTCATGATCCCACACGCCGAGGCCGGAACTGACGAGCGCGTAGTTCCAAAGCCGTTCGCGGGCTGCCGTGCGGGTTTCCTTTTCCTTCCAGTGGACGATGTCGATGATGGACAGCAGGATCCTCGCCGGCATGCCTTCGGCGCTGGCTGAAAGCAGGGTCGCGGCGATGAACATGCGGGGATACTCAACCTGGCCGTCCGGGCCGAACCGAAGCTCCAGGGCGCCCCCCGCATCATCACCTGCAGCGACGACTTGCAGATAGTCGCGTAGCCGGCTGCGTTCATCAGGATGGACACAGTCGATGACGCCCTTGCCGCTGACCGACTGGCTCGTGCAGCTTTTACGGAAATTGGCGTTCGTGGAGACGATCTCGAATGTGCTGGAATCGATCAACGCGACAGCGACAGGGATATCCTCAAGCGCCAGCAAGGCAACTTCGGCATCGTCCGGAATAATCGCACTTGTCGTGTCCCTCGCCAAACGCTTGGCCTTCCAGCATTTTGCGGATTCTCGGCGCGTTTTCCGACGTTCAGCACCTTATGCATATAACGGCCGCACTTGGCGAACATCACGGCAGAAACACGTCCCTCGAACGAGAAACCGCACGTCATTTCGTGTCTTCTAATTCAACTAATGTGATGGATGTGAGCCGGATGTCAATTGGAGCGTTTGGCGAAAGACCTGTCAGGCCCTCGGCAGATACGCTATTTCAGGCGTGCGAGGAAGCGGCCGAACATCAAGATGCCCTCGGGCCAGGGACCGAAACCGGTGTCTGGACTGATATGTCCGGCCTCGCCGAGATCGAAGAATTCCGAGCCCCAGGCATTGGCGACATCGCCCGCATGCTCGAACGAACCGAAGCTGTCATTGCGACTGGCGATGACGATGCTCGGGAAGGGAAGCGGTTCGCGCGGGTAGGGGCCGAAGCTCATCAGGTGTTTCGGCCGGATCTTCGGATTGTCAACCTCCGGTGGTGCCACCAGGAAGGCCCCCGCGATCGGCTTGCGGAACTGCGAAATGGCGAGAATGGTCGTCGGCACGCCCAGCGAGTGGGCGACTAGCACGACCGGCCGCTCCGCAGTATTCACGGTTTCGGCGATCCGGTTTACCCAGGGCTCGCGCTCGGGCTTGGCAAAGTCATCCTGCACGACGCGGCGCGCGGTGGAGAGTTTCTTCTCCCAGCGGCTCTGCCAGTGTTCGGGCCCGGAATCCTTCAGGCCCGTAACGATGATGATATCTGCTTCGGATGCTCTCATGGCGCTTCAGCAATCAGGCTTCGCCGAAGACGCGCCGGAAGATCGTGTCGGCGTGCTTGGTGTGGTAGCCAAGGTCGAATTTCTCGCGGATGATTTCTTCGGACAACGCCGCGCGGACCTCTTCGTCGGCGAGAAGCTCTTCCTGGAAGTCCTTGCCCTGTTCCCAGACCTTCATCGCGTTGCGCTGGACGAGGCGATAGGCATCCTCGCGCGAGACGCCGGCCTGGGTCAGCGCCAGAAGTACGCGCTGCGAATGAACAAGGCCGCGGAACTTGTTGAGGTTGTTCATCATATGCTCGGGGTAGACGAGCAGCTTGTCGATCACGCCGGTGAGCCGTGCGAGCGCGAAATCGAGCGTCACCGTCGCATCCGGGCCGATCATGCGTTCGACCGAAGAGTGCGAGATGTCGCGTTCGTGCCAGAGTGCCACGTTTTCCATGGCCGGCAGGGCGTAGCCACGGACCATGCGGGCAAGCCCGGTCAGGTTCTCGGTCAGCACCGGATTGCGCTTGTGCGGCATGGCGGACGAGCCCTTCTGTCCCGGCGAGAAGTACTCCTCCGCTTCCAGCACCTCGGTGCGCTGCAGGTGGCGGATCTCAACCGAGAGACGCTCGACCGAGGAGGCGATCACGCCAAGCGTCGCGAAATACATCGCATGCCGGTCGCGCGGAATGACTTGGGTCGAAACCGGTTCCGGTTTCAGGCCCATGGCTTCGGCGACGTGCTCTTCGACGCGCGGATCGATATTGGCGAAGGTGCCGACGGCGCCCGAGATCGCGCAGGTGGCGATTTCCTCGCGCGCGGCGACAAGGCGGTCACGGCAGCGGGCAAACTCGGCATAGGCCTGCGCCAGCTTGATGCCGAAGGTGGTCGGCTCGGCGTGGATGCCATGCGAACGGCCGATGGTGATCGTGTCCTTGTGCTCGAAGGCGCGGCGTTTCAAAGCTTCGAGAAGCTTGTCGAGGTCGGCGAGCAGCAGGTCGCTTGCCCGCACGAGCTGCACGTTGAAGCAGGTGTCGAGCACGTCGGAAGAGGTCATGCCCTGGTGCACGAAGCGGGCGTCCGGGCCGACGATTTCCGCAAGATGGGTCAGGAAGGCGATGACGTCGTGCTTGGTGACGGCCTCGATTTCATCGATGCGGTCGACATCGAAGGTGGCTGCGCTTCCCTTTTCCCAAATGGTCTTCGCTGCGCTTTCAGGAATGACGCCGATTTCGGCGAGCGCGTTGCAGGCGTGGGCCTCGATCTCGAACCAGATGCGGAACTTGGTTTCCGGCGACCAGATGGCCGTCATCTCGGGGCGGGAATAACGCGGTATCATCGAGGGCTCGTCCTTCAGGATTGTCTTTGCGCATGCGCATAGAACATTTCCGTCACAAATGAAATCTTTTCGGCCGGATAAATCGCCCTCAGGGCTTGAAGGGGAGGGCGAGCCAGCGTCCATCCGGGCCTTCGAAGCCCTGCGTCAGCACATTGACGAGCGCCACATGGACGGGCGAACCGGCGTCGAGATAGGTCATCACGCCGCCGAGTCGGTAGCCAAGCGGGCAGCCGCGACTGGCGGGAATGCGGTCGTCCGCGTGAAGTACGCGGCTTTCGCCCTCCGGTGGGGTGAAGGTGAGGCGATAGCCGCGGCCATCCTCGGTCACTGCGGCGCAGGCCGATCGCGCCGGAAGCGGAAAGTCCTCCAGCGAAAGCTGATAGACCGGCGAAAGATTGGGGTGGCTGCGGTAGTCCAGCGTGTCTCCGGTATCCTCCTCCGTCACCGGATTGAAGGCGGCGAGCCAGCCGGGATGATCAAGCAGGCTATACTGCTGGATGAGACCGATGGCCTCGCCGACGGCTGCGGCACGCGCTCCTCCGACCGTCGCAGCCTCATCGTCGAGACGCACCCGATAGGGCGTGCCGTCGAGGAAGGAATCATTCTCCGTGTCGATGAAGAAGATGTTGGAATAGGGGAAGCCGGACCCGTCCTGAACACCGTATTCCTCGAAGGCGAATACCTTGCCGTCGTCGGAGAATCCGATCGGAACGAAGGTCGCGAAATCGCCGGCTGACGCGGTGCCGGCCGCAAGGCCGGCAATGAGGGACAGGGTGGCAAACAGGGGCGCTCCGGCCATTCTTCTCTCCTTCTCGTCACCGCATTGCGGCGCTGTGCAGAACTATTTTTCGGCGGCCCTCAGAGCCTCGATCGCGGCCGAGTAGCGGCCGCCCTCGGCCTTGCCGAAGATGGCGGAACCCGCGACAAGTACATTGGCGCCGGCCTCGGTGACCGCCCCGACCGTATCGGGGGCGATGCCGCCATCGACCTGCAGTTCGATCGGCCGATCGCCGATGAGGGCATTTGCCTGACGGATCTTTTCCAGTGTTGCGGGAATGAAGGCCTGGCCGCCGAAACCGGGGTTCACGGTCATGATCAGGATGAGGTCGACATCGTCGATGACGTGTTCGATCATCGAGACCGGGGTTGCCGGATTGAGCGCCACACCGGACTTCTTGCCGAGATTGCGGATCGTCTGCAGCGAGCGGTGCAGATGCGGGCCGGCCTCTTCATGCACGGTAATGCGGTCGCAACCAGCCTTGGCGAAGTCTTCCAGGAACGGATCGGCCGGCGCGATCATCAGGTGGCAGTCGAACACGGCATCGGTATGCCGGCGCAGCTTGCTGATGATCGGCGGGCCGAAGGTGATGTTGGGCACGAAATGGCCGTCCATGACATCGAGATGGACCCAGTCGGCGCCGTCGTCGACAACGGCCTTCACCTCTTCGCCGAGGCGCGAGAAGTCAGCCGAGAGAATGGAGGGCGCGATGCGCAGGGGACGTTTCACTGCCGTATTCCTTGAGTTTCGCCCGTCAGGGCGGTGTTGCATGCTCAGTCCGCCTGGCGCTCCGAATCGAACATCGGTACGAACTGCCCGTTCTGCCAGCGGAGCAGCATGAACGGGTTTTCGGTAAGTTCGTGGTTCTCCGCGAAGGTGAGGGGACCCATGAAAGTGTCAAACGTTTTACCGGAAAGCGATGCCGGGTTACCTGCTGCCACCGCCTGTGCACCAAGTTCAACGGCCGATGCTGCAGGAACGAAATAGCCTTCGGCAACAATGCCGGCCTGCTCGGCGCGCGCCACCAGGTCAGCGGCCGGGGGAAATTCGCCGTATTCGGGCAGGCCGATCGCGAGAACCCCGTCCCTCAGCGGCACTTCGGTTTCGGCGGCGATCAGCGCATCCCCACCAAGAATGGTGAGCGCGCTATCCTGGTCGGCCGCGTCGCGGGCGATGATGGCAATGTCGCCGCGCGTGCCGCCGATGAGCACGCGCCGGGCTCCCGCCTGGGCGAGGCGGCGCACCAGCGATAATTGCTGTTCCTGGGCCGGGCGGAAGGTATCGACGAACACGGGTTTCAGCCCACGCTGTTCGATGGCGTTGCGTACGGCATTGACCAGCTCGCGGTAATAGATCGTACCGTCATCGACGAGCGCAACCGGATCGTCCGCCCATTCCGACATGATGAAGTCGACGATGGCCGTGGTCTGCTCGGTTTCGTTCGGGGCCATGCGCCAGAGCGGCCAGTCATTGGCAAGCGCGTCGTTCATCAGCGGCATCGAGCGGACCGAGAGCGTGATCGCCGGAATGCCGGCGGTTTTCAGCACCGGAAGAGCACCGGTTAGCGTTTCGGAGCAGAGGAAGCCGATGGCCACGTCGACATCCGCTTCGGCAAGAGCTTCGCCGATGTCGGTGCCGCTTCCTTCCTCGCAGGTTTCCTCGACCACGGTGATATCAGCATTCGACGGGCCTGCCTGCAACTCGGCGCCGTTCAGGATCTGCTGACCGAGCACGGCATATTCCCCCGATGCCGGGGCGACGACGCCGATTCTGGCATTGGCGGCCTCTGCCGGAAGCGGGGCTGCAAGCAAGATCACGGCGAGGGTGGCGGCGCGCTGAAACGTCATCAAAGTCCGTTGAGGCTGGAGCATTTTCGTCCTCTTCTATCTCCGATAATGCTCTATCTCCTTGATTTCCCGCAATTGTATCGCGGGGTGACGGCCGGCCCCGGTGGCGACTAACGTCTTCGATCCGTGCTTCGTTCCGCGCGGTTCGGCATAGGGTTTGCTGGCCGTCGCGCTAGTCATACCCCTTGCAATGGGAGGGGGCAACGCCGTAAGTAGCCGGGCAAGCGCTCAGGATTGCGCTTTTTCAGGATTTTCGGGGCCGATACAGCATGCATGACGAGAATTCATCTCCCAAGACCTACCGTGACGCGATGGCGCGCTACGCCGGCCATGTGCAGATCGTCACGACGGCGGCCGGGGGGATGATGCGCGGCGTCACGGCGACCGCCTGCACATCCGTGTCGGATGCGCCCCCGACGGTGCTTGCCTGCGTCAACCGCCACAATCCGCGCAACGGCCTGTTTGCGGAAGCCGGCAACTTCGCCATCAACACGCTCGGAACCCGCCATCGCGCCCTTGCCGATGCCTTTTCCGGCCTTGGAGGGCTTTCAACCGAACAGCGCTTTGCCGAAGCGACGTGGGATCTTTCAGGCAGCGGTGCGCCGGTGCTTGTCGGTGCGCTTGCCAGTTTCGACTGCCGGCTGATCGAGGCCAGGGAGGTGGCATCGCACTGGATCCTCATCGGGGAGGTTATCGGCGTGCGTCTTGGCGATGCCGATAAGCCGCTGATCTATTTCGATCGCGGCTACTGCTCGATGTAGCCCTGCGTCAGGCGAATATCAATTTGTTCGAAAACAAGGCTTGACTAAAAAAGCATCATCACATTAGAATGATCGCATATTGAATATATGCTCAAAGATTTTTCAGAGTGCATTTTCATTCAAGGTCACGCTATTATCTGCGTATTCTGATCTTATCAAACGACCGATTTGAAAATCCAATTAGAGCCGCATTTCACTCCCAGGAAATGCGGCTCTTTCTCATTTTGTTCAGACTTAATCGCGGCGCTATGCACTAAGTGCATGGCTTTGTGTTTCCGGACCGCCGTTCGTCTCCGGCACCCCAACCATAAAAAAACGCCCCGCCTTCAAGAGGAGGGGCGCGGACGGCAGGGCCGTTGATCAGATCGAGATCAGCCTTGCGCGGTGCCGAGGCTCAGGCCTTGGCACCGATCAGCATGAAAGCCGGTATATCGTCGCCGAAACCGACGGGCGTCGGCTCGTCGTCGCGGTCGCGATAGCGGCGGCGGTCGTCGTTGGCGGGCCTGTTGCCCTTGCGTGACGACCCGTTGTTTGCGGCGGTGCGGGGTTCCGCCGTTTCCGCCTTCCTTGCCGTATTCTGCCTCACCGGTTGCTCCTTCGGCTTTTCGGTCGACTCTTCCTTGCTGGACGCCTGCTGGCGGCCGGATGCCGGCTTGCCGCGGCGGCCGCGCGCGGGCTTTTCGGCTTCCTCTTCCTGGCCAAGCGACGATAGTTCGCTGCCTTCAAGCCAGTCGATCTTCCGGTCGATCAGCTTTTCGATCGCATCGACAAACTTGGTGTCTTTCGAGGTGACGATCGTATAGGCCTTGCCGGAACGCCCGGCGCGGCCGGTACGGCCGATGCGGTGGACATAGTCCTCGGCGTGGATCGGCACATCGTAGTTGAAGACGTGGCTGACGTCGGGAATGTCGAGGCCGCGGGCGGCGACATCGGATGCGACGAGAAGCGGCAGCTTGCCGTCGCGGAAGTTCTGCAGGATGGTCGTGCGCGAATGCTGGTCCATGTCGCCATGGAGCGCGCCGCAGGGATATTCATGACGCTGCAGCGAGCGCAGCAGTTCCGCGACCGATTTCTTGCGGTTGCAGAAGATGATCGCGTTCTTGAGATCATCCTGCTTGTCGATGATCGACCGCAGGGTCGCGCGCTTGTCGTAGTCCTTGCCCTTGGAAGCGACGAGCTTCTGTTCGACGGTTGCCGCGGTTGAAGACGGCGGGGCAACCTCGACGCGGGCCGGGTTCTGCAGGAAGCGGTCGGCCAGCTTCTGGATTTCCGGCGGCATCGTCGCCGAGAAGAACAGTGTCTGACGGGTAAAGGGAATAAGCTTGGCGATGCGCTCGATGTCGGGAATGAAGCCCATGTCGAGCATGCGGTCGGCTTCGTCGATCACGAGGATCTCGACGCCGGTCATCAGAAGCTTGCCGCGCTCTGTGTGGTCGAGCAGGCGGCCCGGCGTTGCGATCAGAACATCGGCGCCGCGCTCGAGCTTGCGGTCCTGCTCGTCGAACGAGACGCCGCCGATCAGAAGCGCGACGTTCAGCTTGTGATTCTTGCCGTACTTGTCGAAGTTTTCCGCGACCTGCGCAGCGAGTTCGCGCGTCGGTTCGAGAATGAGGGTGCGCGGCATGCGCGCCCGGGCCCGCCCGCGCTCCAGAAGCGTCAGCATCGGCAGGACAAAGGATGCCGTCTTGCCCGTTCCGGTCTGCGCGATACCGCAAACATCGCGGCGCTCAAGCGCAAACGGAATGGCACCAGCCTGGATCGGCGTGGGTTCACTGTAGCCAGCTTCGGTGACGGCCGAGAGTACTTTCGGGCTAAGCCCGAGTTCTGTAAATGAGGTCAAAGGGAAACGTGTTCCGTGTTGTGGGTCACAAACTCGACGGTCCATCGCCGCCGACGTATTCACGGAAGGCGGGATAGTCTCAAATGCCCGAAGAGTCAAGGAAACCCGGCGCCGGAAGGCTTCAGATGGGCCTTCAGCATGTTTTTTCGATCGTGAATGCCGCCATATGACAGCACAATGACAGCTTTATTGCAGAGCGGCCAGCACAGCTTCCGCATGGCCCGCGACCTTCACCTTGGGCCAGACGGCGATCACTGTGCCATCTTCGCCGATGAGGAAGGTGGAGCGAACAATGCCCATGAATTTGCGCCCGTACATGCTTTTTTCCTGCCACACACCGAAAGCTTCGGCCGCCTTGTGGTCCTCGTCGGCGGCGAGCAGCACGGAGAGTTCGTGCTTGTCGCGGAACTTTGCATGGCTTTGCAGGCTGTCGGGCGAAATGCCGACAACAATTGCACCCGCCTTCTCGAAATCGCCCGAAAGTCTTGTAAAGTCGAGCGCTTCGGTGGTGCAGCCCTTGGTGTTGTCCTTCGGATAGAAATAGAGAACCAGCTTCTTTCCGGCAGCGTCGGCGAGCGTGAATGTCTTGCCGTCAAGGAGCGACAGTTCGAAATCGGGAGCCTTGTCGCCGGGGGCGGGAATTGCCATCGCCATGTCCTCTGTTCATCTCGTGTTCAAGCGTTGCGGGCGAGGTTAGCGGCGGCACGGGGCATCGGCAAGACGGCGGCTTGCCATGCCGGCCTTTCTTCACCGATAGTGGCGACAGGACCAAGGGATTCGCCCCGGATGCACATTGGTCCGAGACATATTCTCTGGAAGAGCGGATTTGAGCGGGAAGCGGCAGAAACAGCCACATATTCGGGGCGAACGGACACGGTTCAGCAGGCGCGAGCGGGCGGCATTCCACACGTTTCCCTCTGCGCAGGCGCATGAACCGCTGCTCGTCCACAGCCGGCCTCACCGCTCGCTCTCCCATCTCTGCGTCCGGGCCCTGATTTTCTTTGCCCTGATCGCAGCGATCGTGTTCTCGCTGATATTCTATGTGATCGAGAGCGGCTCGCTCGACCGCTTTCTCGCCGCCAAGGCGAACGAACAGATCCGCGCCGCGATGCCGGAAGGCTATCATGCGCGCATCAGTGCGGCGACGCTGCGCCTCGGCCCCAGTCTGAAGCTCGAGCTAAACGTCAGCGGCGTCACGGTCGCGAACCCCGACGACAAGCAGATGGCGGCGATCGGCACATTGGCCTTCGCTGTCGATCCGGTGGCGCTCGCGCGCGGCCAGATCGCGGTCAATTCGGTCTCCGCCGATGACATACGCTTTGATTCGTCCGCACTGCCGTCTACCGGAACCTTCCGGCTGACCGAGCATCGCGTTGACACGCTTCCGGTGCTGGTCGAGACGATTTTCCAGCAGACCGATTTTGTCCGCGGCATTCTCGCCGCCGCCGATACGCAGTCCATCGAGCTGAGCGATATCGCCTTTCCGGTCGGTAGCGCATCGCCGGGCCAGACTGTTGCCGTGGATGTCCGTTCGCTCAGCCTGAACCTGCTGCCGGACGGGATCCTGCGCGCCGATGGCGAGGTCTCGCTGGATGGAACCGTCGCCGGCGTCTCGATCGAGGCCAGCGGAAAGGACGGGCGGACAGAAAGCCTGCAGGCGGAGGTCGGCAACATCGTGCTGACGCCCTTCCTGCTGCGCACCAACAATGACGGTGAACCGGCGCTCGGCGTCGAGGGCACGACCGATGTCGCCCTGCAGATGACCCGTGCGGAGGAGGGGGGCGATCCCGAGGTCTATGCCGCCTTCGATCTCGCCACGGGCAGTTTCATTGCCGATACCATTGCCCGGCCGTTCACCGATGCGCGGCTGAACCTTTCCTACGACAACGACAAGCATTCGATCGAGCTCACTGATTCGTCGATCGATTTCGATGGCAGCCAGTTTCCGTTTACCGGCGGCATCATCGACCTCGATCGTGTCGATTCGGATGCAAATGACGGCTACGGCCTTGATTTTCTGGTGCGCGGTGGCCGGTTCAAGTCCCGCGAGCCCGGCTTGCCGCCGCTGATCTTCGATGCCAAGGCAACCGGTGAGTTCCGCCCTGCCGAACCCCACCTCCTGCTCGACAACATCACGGTGTCCAGCCCGCAGGGGATGATGGCCGCATCGTTCAAGGCGGTGTTCGGCGAGGCCAGTCCGGAGCTGAGCTTCGGCGCCCGCATCGAGAGAATGGACACCGAGGCGATCAAGCAGCTCTGGCCGTTCTGGATTGCCCGCAAGCCGCGTGAATGGGTGAGCAACAATCTCCATGGCGGCGTCGTGACCAATGGCGATATCGCGGTGTTCCTGCCGGCCGGCCGGCTTCAGGGCGTCGGTATTCCGATCAATCTGGATAATAACGAACTGCGCATCGGCTTCGACATCGACGATACCCGGATCACCCTCAATGATACCTTTCCCGACGTCAACCGCTCCGACGCCCATGTGCGCATCGAAGGCGGCGCCGTGTCTGTCGATATCGCCGATGGCAGCTTCTCGGTCGGCAAGGGGCGCACGATCAAGCTGGAGAACGGCGATTTCACCATCGCGGATGCCTATAGCAGGCCGGTGACCGGCGCCGTCGACGTTACACTGTCCGGACGGGTGCAGGACGTTCTGACCTTTGCCGATGCGCCGCCGATCAACGCTCTCAAGGGCACCGACTTCACGCCTGACGATTTTTCCGGTGACGGGGTGGTGCATGTGCAGGCTTCGTTCCCGCTGGAGGCCGGGCAGTCGTCGGTGCCGGAAAACTGGCACGTGGCCGCCGATGTTCAAAACGGCGCGATCGCCAAGCCGATCAGCGGCTATGCGGTTAGCGACCTCAACGGCCACATCGAGGTCGCGCCGCAGCAGATCGTCTACAAGGGCAAGGGTGGCGTCGACGGCATTCCGATCGACATCGACTGGACCCAGCCGCTTGGAAAGGCAGCGGGGGGCAGCACGCTTGTCGTCGCCGGCGCGCTGGATGATGCCCAGCGCGACAAGCTGGTCCCGGGGCTTGGCAATTATGTCTCCGGCCCGATGACAATGACCCTGAACGGTGCCGACAACGTCAACACGATCTCGCTGGACCTGACCCGGACGCGCCTGTCTCTGCCCTGGATCGGTTGGTCGAAACCGGCTGGCGTCGCCGCCAGGCTGAGCTTCGAAAGCACAGCAAAGGACGGTGTTACGACTCTGAAAAACCTCAATCTTTCAGGGGAGGGACTTGCGGCGACCGGCGAAGTCACCCTGGACAAGGGCGGCCTCAGCGCCGCAACGCTCAACGGTGTTCAGCTCGGCCCCGGCGACGACTTCAACGTCGCGCTGCAGCGGAACGGCTCCGGTCTCGATGTCGCCGTGACCGGTCGCTCCTTTGCGGCGGCAAGCCTCCTCGACAAGCTCACCAAGGACGGCAGCACCGGTGGCGGCACGAGCGGCAGCGGCGGCGAGAACGTCAACCTGCACCTCGATCTAGCGCGTGTTGGCGGTGAGGGCGACCGCTATCTCGCGAATGTGGTCGGCGACCTTTCTGTGGTGAACGGGGCGGTCGGCAATGGCGCTTTCACGGCCGTGACGGCCACCGGCCAGCCGCTTTCCATCGAGGTCGGGCCCGATAACGGCGCGACCGCGGTTCATGTCAAGACCTCCGGTACCGGCGCGCTGTTGCGGTTCCTCGGCATCTACCAGAAGATGTCGGGCGGGGCGCTGACCTTCGACATGATCCAGACGCCACAGGGCTGGCGCGGCATGCTGACGCTTAACGATTTCGACCTCATCAACGACGAGCAGCTGAAGCGCCTTCTGTCCACACCGACGGGCAAGAACGGCAAGAGCCTCAATGCCACCGTCAGCAACAAGATCAATGCTTCGAGCCAGCATTTCCAGCGCGCCCAGGCGATCGTCGATCTTTCCGACGGCGTGCTGCGGGTGTCCGATGCCTTCGTGCGCGGCGACCAGGTGGGCGCCACGTTCAAGGGCGTGGTGCGCGACGCGGCCGGCAATATCGACATGACCGGCACCTTCATGCCGGCCTACGGCCTGAACCGGATCTTCGCCGAAATCCCGCTGATCGGGCCCATCCTCGGCAATGGCCAGGACAAGGGCCTGTTCGGCATCACCTTCAAGCTGACGGGCAAGACGGAGAAGCCGGAACTGGTCATCAACCCGCTCTCGGCGATCGCACCGGGGGTTTTCCGGCGTATCTTCGAGTTCCAGTAGCAAAAGAGGCGGGCCTGTGGCCCGCCTCGGACGGTTTTGACTTGGGGCGTGTCGTCAGACGGGCCGCACCAGAATGTGCTTCTTCTTGCCGACGGAAAGCTTGACGACGCCTTCGCCGGAAACTTCGCCGGAGCCCACGGTGAGGCGGTCATCGGCAACGGCCTCGTCGTTGAGCTTCACAGCACCACCCTTGATGTGCCGTCGCGCCTCGCCGTTGGAGCCGGCAAGGCCAGCCTGCACCAGAAGCGTCAGGATGCCGAGGCCGGCGTCGAGATCGGCCTTCGGGACCTCAATCGTCGGCAGGTTTTCGGCAAGCGCACCTTCCTCGAAGGTCTTGCGGGCGGTTTCGGCCGCCTCTTCGGCCGAAGCCCGGCCATGCAGCATCGCCGTTACTTCGGTTGCGAGGATTTTCTTGACCTCATTGAGCTCCGCCCCGCCGAGGGCCGAGAGCCGCGCCACTTCGTCCATTGGCAGCGTCGTGTAAAGCCTCAGGAAGCGCGGAACGTCGGCGTCCTCGGTGTTGCGCCAGAACTGCCAGAAGTCATAGGCCGAGAGCATGTCCGGGTTAAGCCAGATCGCGCCGGAAGCGGACTTGCCCATCTTGGCGCCCGACGAGGTCGTCAGCAGTGGAGCCGTCAGCGCGTAGAGCTGCGGGGTTCCCATGCGGTGGCCGAGATCGATGCCGTTGACGATGTTGCCCCACTGGTCGGAGCCGCCCATCTGCATCCGGCAGCCGGTCTGCTTGTAGAGCTCGACGAAGTCGTAGGCCTGCAGGATCATGTAGTTGAATTCGAGGAAGGACAGCGATTGCTCGCGGTCGAGCCGGGTCTTGACGCTTTCGAACGACAGCATCCGGTTGACCGAGAAGTACTGGCCGACATCGCGCAGGAATTCGAGGTAGTTGATTTTGCGTAGCCAGTCGGCATTGTTGATCATCAATGCCGGGGCGTTGCCGCTTTCGTAGTTGATGTAGTTGGCGAAGACGCGCTGGATCGAGGCAATGTTTTCCTCGATCGTATCGAGCGTCATCAGCTTGCGGGCCTCGTCCTTGAACGACGGGTCGCCGACCATGCCGGTGCCGCCGCCCATCAGCGAGATCGGCCGGTGGCCGGTCTTCTGGAACCAGTGCAGCATCATGATCTGGATCAGCGACCCGGCATGAAGGCTCGGCGCCGTTGGGTCGAAGCCGATATAGGCCGTCACCTGCTCCTTGACCAAAAGGTCATCGAGGCCCGATTCATCGGAAATCTGATGAATGAAGCCGCGCTCGGAGAGCGTGTGCAGGAATTCGGATTTGAACTTCGACATGAGCTTATCTTCGATTGCTGGAACTTGGACGCGCGCGCTTTAGCACGGTTTTCCGCTCCTGTGCAGCCGTTTTGCGCGTGGTGGGCAAAACGGCCGGCGGTCAGCCGAGTTCAAGGCTCGTCACGGCGAAGACGTCCGATAGCCGCAGGTCGGGTTTCGGCCCGCGATACATGCGCGCCGTCTCGAACCCGCGGGTCAGGCCCGACGCCTCGAGAACCGCAATGAAATCGGTCTGTAGCAGCGGCACGTCGATGTCGATGCGGGAAGGGCCGATATCGGCGACAAGATCGGCGAGAAGCCTCACGGCATCTTCGGCTGTCTCGGCGAAAAGAGGTCCGACCTTGACGCCGTCCAGACATTTTCGCGCCGCGCCGAAGGCGACGATGGAGCCGTCGGTCTCTATCACCCGGGCGCTCTCGGCGGCCTTCAGCCATTTTGCGAGAAACATATGCCGGATTGCGGGAAAGCGATCGAAGGCTGCAAGCGCCGGCAGGTCGGCGAAGCCCGCGCGGCGGGATGCGCCGCTGCGCGACAGTCCGGCCGGCTTGCCGCTCCAGCGGGCGGTCCCGTAATCGGCGGCGAAACCCATGCGGGCATAGTTTGCCTGTTGTTCCGGGACGCCATCGAGCCCGATGGTGCGGTTGCCGAGATAGTCGATCGCGTGGTCCCACAGGCGTCGGCCATAGCCATTGCCGCGCATGTCGGGGCGGGTGATGTAGAGACCGACGAAGCCGAAGCGGTCGTCATAGGCGACTGCGGAAATGCCCGAGACCATTTCACCGTCGAGGAAACCGCCGAAATAGCCCTGTGGGTCTGCCGCCTGGAAGGCACTGGCGTCGGCAAGGCCGGGATTCCAGCCCTCGGCCCCCGCCCATCGAACCAGGATCTCGATCTGCTGAAGGGAGAGGGTACGGATTTCCATTCTTACGTTCCGGAAAGAAGCTGTGGTGCGAAGTCGGCTAGCATCCCATCATAGCGCTTGGCATAGGGGCGGGCATAGGGGCCACGCTTGGCTGTTGACAGGCCGAGGCCGACCAGCGCTTCGGCCTGCTTCACCGCCGCCGAGACGCCGTCGATCACCGGAAGGCCGAATTCTCGAGTCAGGTCGTCGGCAAGGTCCGCCATGCCGGCGCAGCCGAGCACGATCGCCTCCGCGCTATCTTTCGCTATGGCCGAGGTGATTTCCGAGCGCAGCCGGTCGCGGGCGTTCGATTGCGGGTCCTCAAGCGAGAGCACCGGTATGTCGGCGGCGCGCACCCGGACATCGCCGGCTGCGCCATAGCGCTTGACGAGTTCCTCGATCGGGATGCGCGACCGTTCGGTGGTGGTGACGATGGTGAAACGGCGCGCGATAAAGCTTGCCATCCTGACGGCGGCCTCGCAGATGCCGATGACAGGAATGCCGGCGAGCGCCCGGGCGGCGTCGAGGCCGGTATCGTCGAAGCAGGCGATGATCGCCGCTTCGGCGCCGGCCTGCTCGCCTCGAGCGATTTCGATGAGGAGGCCGGGGACGGCCAGTGCCTCGTCGTAATAGCCCTCGATCGAGACGGGCCCCATGGAGGAGGTGACGGCGGTGATCGCCGTTCCCGCATTGGCGGCCTTGCGCGCGGCCTGGCCGATGGTCTCGGTCATCGAGCAGGTGGTGTTCGGGTTGACGACGAGGATGTTCATGCGCTTTCAGCCCTTCGCGCGGCCGCGGTTCAGCGCCCGGATGAGGCCGAGCGCGATGCCGATGACGATGAAGGAGAACACCGTCGTCACCGTGCCGAGCGCATAGAGCACCGGCGTGGTGACATTGGTGGTCATCGCCATGATTTCGAGCGGCAGCGTGTTGTAGGTGCCAGCCGTCAGCAGCGTGCGGGCGAATTCGTCATAGGAGAGCGTGAAGCCGAAGAGGGCGACGCCGATCAGGCTGGGGGCGATCATCGGCAGCACGACATAGCGGAAGGTCTGCCACGAGGTGGCGCCGAGGTCGCGGGCGGCTTCCTCGTAGGAGGGCGAGAAACGGTTGAACACGGCGAACATGATCAGCACGCCGAAGGGCAGCGTCCAGGTGAGCTGAGCGCCGAATGCGGAGGTGAACCAGGCGGGCGCGATACCCGATTGCTGGAACATCACGCCGATGCCGAGCGAGACGATGATCGAGGGCACCACGAGGCTCGCGATCGCCAGATAGAACAGCACCGTTGCACCGAGGAAACGGCGGCGGAAGGCGAGGCCCGCCATCAGCGAGACGACGACCGTGACGATCATCACCATCAGCCCGAGCGTCAGCGAACGGCGCATGCTGCCGCCGAAATCGCCGACCGCCTGTGTCTCGAACAGGTTGAAGAACCAGTGCAGCGAAACGCCGTTCAGCGGAAAGGTGAGGCCGCCGCGCGGGCCCTGGAAGGAGAGGATCAGGATCGCCGAGAGCGGCCCGTAGAGGAACAGCACGAACAGCGTGAAGAAGATCGCCAGGATATAGAATTCGCGGGTTCGTTTTTCGCCGTGCATGGTTCAGAGCTCCTTGCGGATATCGACGATGCGGAGGATGCCCGCGACCATCATCAGGACGACGATCAAAAGCACGACCGCGTTGGCGGCGGCACCAGGATATTGCAGCAACGACATCTGGTTCCGCATCATCAGCGCCACAGATGCGCTCTGACCGCCGGACATGACGAGCACGGTGATGAAATCCGCCATCACCAGCGTGACCACGAAGATCGTGCCGATCGCCATGCCGGGCTTTGCCAGCGGGATAATGACATTGGTGAGGATCTGCGTGCTCGATGCGCCGGCATCGCGGGCGGCCTCGATCAGGGCGCGATCGATACGGATCAGCGAGTTGAAGATCGGCGTCACCATGAACAGGGTGTAGAGATGGACCATGGCGAGAATGACGGCAAAGTCCGAATAGAGCAGCCATTCGACCGGCTCGCGCACGATGCCCATGCTGACCAGCGCCGAATTGACGATGCCGTTGCGGCCGAGAACCGGGATCCACGAGATCATGCGGATAATGTTGGAGGTCAGGAACGGCACAGTGCAGATCAGGAACATCACGGTCTG
Source organism: Martelella endophytica (assembly GCF_000960975.1). Lineage (NCBI taxonomy): Bacteria > Pseudomonadati > Pseudomonadota > Alphaproteobacteria > Hyphomicrobiales > Aurantimonadaceae > Martelella > Martelella endophytica. The sequence continues at coordinate 3,122,131 of NZ_CP010803.1, forward strand.
CATGGCGGCGGAGCGGATGTGGAAGGCGAGGAAGTAGGCGACCCAGAAGCCGATGACGAGGGTCAGCGCCCAGACGATGGCCGCATATTTCAGCGTGTTGAGATAGGTCTTCCACGTCACCCAGGAGCCGAAGGTCTCGGCATAGTTGAAGGTGTAGAAACCCGGATACATCATCGCGAAATCGTAGTCCCAGAAGCTGACCACAACGATCAGCAGCAGCGGGATCACCAGGAACACGCCGAGAATGACAGCAAGCGGCGCGGCCTGCAGCCACGATACCACGGCCAGAGGCAGCCTGAGGCCCGGACGGGCGCGCTTTTGCGGTTCGGCATTCGCGGTGGTGCTCATGGGGCGTTCCCTTTATTCTCACGGTAGGCCGGCGTCATTCAATCTCCCCCTTGAGGGGGAGATGTCGCGAAAGCGACAGAGAGGGGTAGAGGGCGTAAGCCCTGGAAGCCGCAATCTCCGTGCGCTCGGATAGGGTTCACCCCTCTCTGCCCCTGTCGGGGCATCTCCCCCTCAAGGGGGGGATCGATTGGAATGCAACCGCGAGGGGAGCGGCGAACCGCTCCCATGGTCATCACGAAGCGATGAACTCGTTCCAGCGGCGGACCATGTAGCGGTCTTCGTCCATCACCGAGTTCCAGCAGGCGACGTGGCCCATGCGTTCCTCGAACGAGCCGCCGTCGCGCACCGCGCCGGTCTTTTCCATGACCTGGCCTTCCGGCGAGAGGATATCCTCGGTCGCGGGCTTGCCCTCGATCCAGTAGCCCCACTCGTTGTCGGACATGAACTTCTTGGCGGTGTCCATGCAGGCGGAGTAGTAGCCCTGGCGGTTGAGGTAGGCACCGACCCAGCCGGAGAGGTACCAGTTGATGTATTCGTAAGCCGCATCCAGCTGGGCGCCTTCCAGATGCGAGGCGAGGCCGAGGCCGCCGCCCCAGGCACGATAGCCTTCCTTCAGCGGCTGATACTTGCACGGAATGCCCTTGGCGCGAACGGCCGCGACGGCCGGCGACCACATCGACTGGATGACGACTTCGCCGGACGACATCAGGTTGACGCTCTCGTCGAAGGTCTTCCAGAAGGCACGGAACTGGCCGTCCTTCTTGGTTTTCATCAGGAATTCGATCGTCTTGTCGATCTCTTCCTTGGTCATGTTGCCCTTGTCGCCATATTTGATCTGGCCATCGGCTTCCATGATCATCGCGGCATCCATGATGCCGATCGACGGGATGTTGAGGATCGAGGTCTTGCCCTTGAAGGCCGGGTCGAGAATATCGGCCCAGGAATTGATCTCGCGGCCGACGAGATCGGGGCGGATGCCGAGCGTGTCGGCGTTGTAGATGGTCGGAACCATCGTCATGTAGCCGGTTGGCGCGTCGGCGAAGGTCTTGTCGCCGGGGGCGTTGACGAAGCCGACGGTGTGCGGGGCCGTGCCCTGGGCGATTTCGCTGTCGGGCGTCAGCTTGCCGGTTTTGAACAGCGGCACGATGTCATCGTAATAGGTGAGCTTGGAGACATCCATCGGCTGGATGACGCCGGTGGCCCAGATCTTCTTCAGGATCCAGTATTCGATGTCGGCGATGTCGTAGGAGTTCGGCTGGGTTGCCGCGCGCTGGGCGGCGGCGTCCGAATCCATCGCTGTCATTTCGAGCGTGATGCCGAGATCTTCCTTACATTTCTGCGCCACCGCATTGATGTTCGAAACGCCGGTGCCGAACTGGCGCAGCGTGATCGGATTCTGCGCCCAGATGGTCGGGAAGCCGGTGATCACGCCGGAGCCGATGGCAGCACCCGTGGCGGCGGCGGTCGTCTTCAGAAGCTTGCGGCGCGTGAGGCCGCCCTTGGTCTTTTTCGTAGCATCAGTCACGTCTGTTCTCCTTGCTAGAGGTAACCGGTTGAATTCGATTATTATTTTTGTTGTCCGAGGATGATCGCGTCATACGGGTTCCAGTGCACGGAAACCGCTTCCCCGACGCGAACGGGGGTCTCGAAGAAACGGCTGTCGGAGAGGATCACAGTAAAACCCTCCACGCCGGCGCCGTTCATGATCAGCTTGACCGTCGAGCCGAGATATTCGACCGTGGCCACGATGCCGGTGAAGCCGAGGCCCGGTTCTTCGGTCTTGCCGATGCGGATATGGTCGTTGCGCACCGCGACATCGGCCTTTTCTCCGACCTCCGGCGCGCGGCCGATGGCCGCGAACGTGCCGCCTTCGGCCGCCTCGAGCATGATCCCGGCGCCGGTCTTCTCCTTGACCTTGCCGGAAATCACATTGTGGTCGCCCATGAACCGGGCGACGAAGGCGGTCGCCGGCTTCTCGAAGACTTCGCGTGGCGTTGCCGCCTGCTCGATCCGGCCGTCGTTCATGACGACGATCAGGTCGGCGAGCGCCATCGCCTCTTCCTGGCTATGGGTCACGTGGACGAAGGTGATGCCAAGCGAGGTCTGCAGCTTCTTCAGTTCGGCGCGCATCTGCACCTTGAGGAAAGGATCGAGCGCAGAGAGCGGTTCGTCGAGCAGCAGCGCTTCCGGATCGGTTATCAGCGCGCGGGCAAGCGCCACACGCTGCTGCTGGCCACCGGAGAGCTGTGCCGGCCGGCGTTCGGCATAAGGCTCAAGCTGCATCAGCTTCAGCATGTCGAGCGCCTGCTTGCGGCGCTCTTCCTTGCCGACGCCTTTCATCTTCAGGCTGAAGGCGACGTTTTCGACAAGGTCGAGATGCGGGAACAGGGCGTAGGACTGGAACATCATCGCGGTGCCGCGTCGCGCCGGGGGCAGGTCCGTGACGTTCTTGTCGCCGAGCAGCACATCGCCCTTGGAGATGCTTTCGTGGCCGGCCAGCATGCGCAGCGTCGAGGTCTTGCCGCAGCCGGACGGGCCAAGCAGGCAGCAATAGGTGCCGGCGGGTATCTTCAGGTCGATGGCATCGACAGCGGTCGTATGGCCGTAAATCTTCGATACGGCAATGATCTCGATCGCGGCGGCTTTGGTCATGCGCGGTCCCCTGTTCGTTGCAATAAGCCATGCATCAACCGTGCCAAATTGACGCGATGACGGTAGGCGATTGTTTTTGAAAACGAATTTCTCACGGATGTATCGCACGCCAGTGTCGCGATATTTTGCATGCATAAAAAATCAGCATTGCATGCAATCAAAAGGTCGTATTGTGTGCACGGATATCGGTAGAGGGTTTGCAGCCTTTTCAAATCGCCGCGGCCGGAGTACAAGAGCCCCATGGAACAGAACATTTCTATCGGCCCCTCAATCGACTCCAATCATGAAGACCGCGCGCGCGCCATTCGCGATTCGCTGCGCGATGCGATCGTCGATCGCAGGCTTGCTCCCGGCACGCGCCTGCCGGAGGCCGAGGTCGGAACCCTGTTCAGCGTCTCGCGCACGGTGGTACGCTATGCGCTGCAGATGCTGGCTTTCGAAGGCTTGGTTCAGAGTGAGCGAAACAAGGGTGCTTTTGTATCCAATCCATCGCCGGAAGATGCTCGCCAGGTGTTTGCCGCGCGGCGGATGATCGAGCCGGGGATCGTTGCCGCCGCCATCAAGCGCATCACGCCGGCCGACATCGCCAACTTCCGCGAACAGCTCGCCGAAGAGGATCGCCACAAGAGCCGGCGCGGGGTCGAGGCCAAGCGCGCCGAGATCAAGGCCTCCGGCGATTTTCATCTGCTGCTGGCCTCCGTTGCCGACAACGCGATCCTGCAGAAGTTCATGAGCGAGCTCGTTGCGCGTTCGTCCCTGGTGATCGCGCTCTACGGCCGCTCGGGCGTCTCGAGCTGCGGCCATTCGGAGCACGAGGATATTCTCGACGCCGTGGAAGCCGGAGACCGCGAACGCGCTACGACGATGATGCTCCACCACCTCGACCTGATGGAAAGCGATCTCGACCTCAGGCCCCGCGAAGGGCTGACCCTGAAGGACGCGCTGGCGATCTGACGTCCTAGCCGTGGCTGCGGATCACCGCCAGAAAATCCTCGCCGAAGCGGGCGAGCTTGCTGTTGCCGACGCCGGAGACCTGCAGCATGTCTTCCGGCGTTTCGGGACGCTCGGTCGCGAGCGCAATCAGCGTCGTATCGGGGAAGATCACATAGGGCGGGACCGACAGGTCCTTCGCCAGCGCCGTGCGGGTCGCGCGCAGTGCCTCAAACAGTGACTGGTTTTCGGCCGAAAGTGCGGCCTTGGCCTCGCGCGAACGGGCAGAGGAGGCCGATTTCGCCGCCTTGCCGCGGGTCGGCCGGTCTGAGCGGAAGCGGATGGTGCGTTCATGCCGGAACACGGCGCGCGCTTCCGCTTCCAGTTTCATCGCGCCATAGGCCTCGTGGTCGACGCGGATGAGCCCCATGGCCAGAAGCTGGCGGTAGACCGATTGCCAGGTCTTGACCGGCAGGTCGCGGCCGGCGCCGAAGACGGGCATGGAATTGTGGCCGAAGCGTTCGGTCCGTTCGGTCTCGTTACCGGTGAGCACATCAATGACGTGCCCGGCACCGAAGCGTTCGCCGGTGCGGTAGATCGCCGCAAGCGCCTTGATCGCGGCTTCCGTGCCCTCCCAGGTGTCGACCGGCTTCAGGCAGGTGTCGCAATTGCCGCACCCGCCGGGATGGGCCTCTCCGAAATGGGCAAGCAGCGCCTGCCGCCGGCATCCTGCTGTCTCGCAGATGCCGAGCAGGGCGTTCAGCTTGGCGCGTTCGACGCGCTTGATTTCCTCGCCTGCGGTACCCCGCTCGATCATCTTGCCGCGCTGGACGACATCGGCCATGCCATAGGCCATCCAGGCTTCAGACGGCAGGCCGTCGCGGCCGGCGCGGCCGGTTTCCTGATAGTAGGCTTCCACCGACCCTGGCAGGTCGAGATGAGCGACATAGCGGACATTCGGCTTGTCGATGCCCATGCCGAAGGCGACCGTGGCGACAAGGCAGAGTTCTTCTTCCTTGAGGAAGGCATCCTGGTTGGCGTCGCGGTCTTCGCGGGTCATGCCCGCATGATAGGGCAGGGACGGGATGCCTTGCCCATTCAGCCACTCCGACGTTTCATCCACCTTGGCGCGGGAAAGGCAATAGACGATGCCGCTTGCGCCCTTGTGGCGGTTGAGGAATTCGAGAAGCTGGCGGCGGGGCTGGTCGCGCTCTACGATCTCGTAGGTGATGTTTGGCCGGTCGAAGGAGGTGGTGAAGACGGCAGCGTCCTCAAGCCCGAGCCGCGCGATGATGTCCTCGCGGGTGTGCGGGTCGGCGGTTGCCGTCAGCGCCATGCGCGGCACGCCGGGAAAGGTCTCGCGCAGCGCGTCGAGCGCGCGGTATTCCGGCCGGAAGTCATGGCCCCACTGCGAGACGCAATGGGCCTCGTCGATGGCGAACAGAGCGATCTCGACATTTGCCATCATCTCGCGGAAACCGGGGGTGGCGACCCGCTCGGGCGTCACATAGAGAAGATCGAGCGTGCCGGCGTCAAGCGCGCGGCGGACAGCGCCGTAATCTTCCCGCGAGATCGACGAGTTCAGTGCCGCTGCATTGACGCCGAGCTGCTTCAGCGCCTCGACCTGGTCTCGCATCAGCGCGATCAGCGGCGAGATCACCACGCCGACGCCAGGGCGGCAGAGCGAGGGCACCTGATAGCAGAGCGATTTGCCCGCACCCGTCGGAAACAGCACCACCGCATCACCGCCGGCAACCACCTGTTCGACCACCGCCTGCTGCTTGCCGCGAAAGGCCGGGTAGCCATAGACGGACTTGAGCACGGCGAGCGGTTCGCTGGGAGCGGTGAAAAGCGGATCGGTGAGGGACATCGGGACTCCTTGCTGGGCATCCCATTATGGCAAATGCCGCCCGTGCAGGCGAGAGCGCCGGGCCGATTTTGCGGGGAAAGACGATCCACGCCGGCATGGGCTGCGTTGAGAAGGAAAACACAGGAGGTCACATGTCCCTTGCCATTCTTCTCATCCTGTTTGTCGGTCTTTGTGCCGGCATGGCGATTGCCTGGGCGGTTCAGCGCTCGACGGGAAACAGCGGCTGGATCGACACGATCTGGGCGGCGCTCTGCGGTATTGCCGGGCTTTTCGTCATCATCGCTGCGGAGGATGGCAATCCGGGACGCAAGTGGTTCGCGGGGCTCATTGTCGGGATCTGGGCCGTGCGCCTTGCGGGCCATATCGCGATGCGCTCCTCCGGCAAGAAGGACGACCCGCGCTATGCGGCGCTGATCGAAAGCTGGGGCGACAAGGCATCAATCAGGCTGTTGTGGTTCCTCGAGATCCAGGCCTTTGCCGCCTTCGTGCTGGCGCTCTCGATCTATGCGGCGATCCTCAATCCGGCGCCGTTCCCCGGCGTGCTCGATCTTCTGGCGCTGATCGTCGCGCTCGTCGCGATTGCCGGCGAGGGGACGGCCGACTATCAGCTTTCGAAGTTCAAGAAGGAAAAGCCGGTCGGCAAATCCGTTTGCGACATCGGTCTGTGGAGCTGGTCGCGGCACCCGAACTACTTCTTCGAGTGGTTGTGGTGGTGCGCTTGGCCGCTGGTCGCCTACGCCGGCTTCGAACGCGGTTGGATCGGCTTCCTCGCCTTTCTGGCGCCGGTGATGATGTACTGGCTGCTCAACCATGTCTCGGGCATCCCCTATCTTGAGGAGCACATGGAAAAGACCCGCGGCGAGGCGTTTGCCGCCTACAAGCGCCGCGTCAGCGCCTTCTTCCCCCGACCGCCGCGGCAGGAGTGATCGATGAGCGGTAGCGAAGACAGGCTCACATCGGCGGCGGGGTCCGTGGCTCTGCTGATGGTGCTGAACAAGCCGGTCTACCCGATCTATGTCTGGTTCCTGGCGAACAGCATGTTCCATGCATCGCTGATTTCGCTGGCATCGCTCTGGCTTTACATTGCCGTCTGGCTGATGGCGCGAGGCGGGATCGGTCTGAAAGCGCGGGCAGGGCTGGTGATCACCGGCACGTTGGACACGATCGTGATTGCCATCGGGCTCGGTCCGGGCAGCGGCGCGCTGTGGTTCCTGTTTCCGTGCCTGATGCTGGCCGCGAGCCTGTTCTACGCGGAAGAGAAATGGCTGTCGCGGACCATGGTCGCCGCCGTGTTCGTGGCCTTCATCGCGTTGCTCGGCCGCTATGGCAACCCGCCGGTGGATGACGCCGCGTTGCGCAATCTCTTCGCGCTCAACGTCTCCGGTGCGGCGGCACTTGCGGCCTTCATCGCGCTGCGGTTTCCGCGCATTGCCGCAAACAGACGCTAGACTGCCGGCTTGTGCAGGTGAAACTGGGCAACATCGATATTGCCGGCGTTGAAGCCGCTCGCGCAATAATGCAGGTAATAGCGCCACATCCGCCGGAAACGATCATCGAAGCCGAGCGGCCGGATTGCCTCCCATTCGGCAAGGAAGCGTTCTTCCCATTCGAGCAGTGTGCGGGCGTAGTCGCGACCGAAGGCGAAGAGTTCGCGCACCTTCAGCCCGGCCTCGCCAGCGCATTTCGAAAAACTCTCGAAGGAGGGCAGCATGCCGCCGGGGAAGATGTAGGCCTGGATGAAATCCGGGTTTCGGCGGTAATGGTCCAGGCGATGGTCCTCGATCGCGATCGACTGGATGACCGCGGTGCCACCGGGGGCGAGCCTGTCATGGACGGCATCGAAGAAGGTCGGCCAGTTCTCCTCGCCGACGGCTTCGAACATCTCGATCGAGACGATCTTGTCATAGGTGCCGGTGCAGTCGCGATAATCCTCAAGACGGATGTCGGCGCGATCGGACAGGCCCTTTTTCGCCAGCCGCTCGCGGGCATACTTCGCCTGTTCTTTGGAAAGCGTCAGTCCGGTGACATGACAGCCGGTGACGGCCGCAGCCCTTTCCGCAAAGCCGCCCCAGCCGCAGCCGATCTCCAGCACCCGGTCCTCGGGCCCGATCTGCAGCCGGGCGATAATCCGGTCGTACTTCGCAAGCTGGGCTTCCGAGAGCGAGCGCTCGCGCCCCTCGTAGAGCGCGGATGAATAGGTCATCGTCTCATCCAGCCAGCGTTCGTAGAAGGCGTTTCCGAGATCGTAATGGAAGGCGATGTTGCGCTTGCTGCCGGACTTGGTGTTACGGCGCAGGCGGTGACGGAAGCGGGAGAGGGCGGTGAACACGGTCGAGGACGAGAGCACCGCGTCGAGGTGGTCCTCATTGACGATGGCAAGTTCCAGCAGCGCCGAAAGATCAGGGCTCTCCCAGTCGCCGTCGATATAGGAGCGGGCAAAGCCCAGGTCGCCATCGGTCATCAGCCGGAACAATGGTCGGGCGTTGCGGAGCGTGATCTCTGCCGTCGGGCCGTCCGCACTGCCGGTCACGGTCGCACTGCGGCCGCCGGGGAAGTGGAGCGTCAGCGTACCGATCCGGATGCGGCTCGCCATGCGCACGACCATGCGCTGCCAGAAATTGAGATCACGCTTGGGTTCGTTCTTCGATCCGTTCATAGGCCTCGTCTTCCGCATGTCTGCCGCCGGCTACGACGCTCCGCACACGCGCCGCCGCCGGCGTGTGTCTGAAAAACGGAGCGCCCTTCAGCACAAGCCGGAGCGCTTCAAAATGAATACCCGCAAAAATCTTCAGCGTCATCAGCGGGTAACGCAGAAAAGCGTGGAGCAGGGTCCGGTCGGTCAGCGCCTGCCGCTTGCCGGCAAAGCCTGCATAGAGCAGCGGCCCCTCAGGATCGGTCTCGTTGATGCGCACGGAGACGGCGTCTTCAGGCGGGCTGATCGCGAAATGATAGACGCAATCCATCGGCATGAAGGGCGAGACATAGAACTGCTTTTCGGCCGACTGCCGCACCGGCCGGATATCGTCCTTCACCGGGATGATATAGGTGAATCGCTCCTTGAAGGTGTTGCAGACCTCATAGAGGATGCCGACCAACCGGCCATCGTCGCCATAGCAAAAGAAGACCGTCAGCGGATTGAAGACATAGCCGAGAATGCGTGGATAGCAGAGCATCTCGACGCGAACTGCTTCAAGACCGGCGCTTTCCAGTTCGCCGAGCGCCCAGGCCTTGAGATCGCCGCCGGTGAGACTGCCGTGGTCGCGGTCGAACAGGCTGAACAGCGCGAAGCGGTTGTGTGCAAAGAGCTTCAGCCGCCGGTCAAGCGCCGGCAGTTCGTCGAGGTCGATCAGCAGCGAAAACACCCGGTAGGAAAGCCGGTGCTTTTTTGGTCGGTGGCGCTGATGGATGACCTCGCCTCTGAAGATTCCTGATCTCATTCGGCCGCCAAACGTTTGGTTGCGGGAATGAATATCCTGCCCGATTCGTTTTCGACCTGCCAGGGACGGCGCACGCCGGCGATCGCTTCCGCCACCGCCAGGCCGGATTGCAGGCCATCCTCATGGAAGCCGCTGCCGAAATGGGCGCCGCAATACCAGACATTGCCGCGGCCCTGGATATGCCAGAGCGCGCGCTGCGCCTCGATCGCTTGCCGGTCGAACAGCGGGTGGGTGTAGCAGAAGCAATCGTGGATCTTGCCGGGATCGATCGCACGGGCCGGATTGAGCGTGACGAACAGCGGGTAGCGCTCGTCGATCGATTGCAGCCGGTTCATCCAGTAGGTCACGCAGAGTTGCGGCTGGCCTGAGCTTCTGTCCTCCAGGTAGTTCCAGCTCGACCAGACCTTCCGCCGTTTCGGCATCAGCGACGCGTCGCTGTGCAAAATCGCGTCATTGTAGCTGTAGCGGAAGGAAGAGAGCAGGTTGCGCTCCTCGTCGTCGGCGTGGGCGAGCATCGACAGGGCCTGGTCGGCATGGGTGGCGATGACGACATCATCGAATCGCTGCCGTTCGCCGTTCTCCAGGGTGAGCCAGACGCCGTCCTCGCGACGGTCGACGGCCTTTACGGGCGTGGAAAGGCGCAAGGGACCGCTGAGGTCGAGCAGGGCCCGCTTCACATATTCGCGGCTTCCGCCGGTGACCGTGCGCCATTCCGGCCGATCGGCAAGAGTCAGCAGACCGTGGCTTTCGAAGAAGCGGGTGAAGGCGAGGAGAGGGTAGGCCCGCATCTTGTCGGCCGTCGTCGACCAGATCGCAGCCCCCATCGGCAGGATATGGTCCTCGACAAAGCGCCGCGAATAGCCGCGCGCGTCGAGATAGTCGCCAAGCGTCAGCGCATCGGCCGCGCTGTGGTTGGCGACAAGCGGTGCCTCGCGGTAGAAACGGAAGATGTCGTAGACCATCCGCCAGAAGCTGAACCGCAGGATATTGGACTTCTGCGCCAGCATCGTCGCGATATTGGTGCCGCCATATTCGAAGGCGCCATCGTCGAGCGAGGCCGAGAACGACATTTCCGAGGGCTGCGTCTTGACGCCGAGATAATCGAGGAAGGCTGTCAGGTTCGGATAGTTGCGCTCGTTAAAGACAATGAAGCCGGTATCGACCGGGACGCTTCTGTCGGCGAATGTCGCAACGGCCGTATTGGAGTGACCGCCCGGCCGGCTGTCGGCCTCGAAGAGGGTCACCCTGGCCGTCTTGCTCAGCAGCCAGGCCGCTGAGAGCCCGGAAATCCCCGAGCCGATGACGGCGATTTCGGCCGAAGCCCGGTGGCGTCTGAATGAACGATCTGGCCTGAATTGCATGCCTTTGAGCTCTCCCTGTTTCAAGTCACTCTACGCTTTGGCTGAAAGCGCGGATTGAAAAGCGGAAAAATTTGTTAGAACCTCAATCCGGAGGGCGGCCTGGCGCGTAACGTTCATCATGTTCGAGCTTGTCCAACCCTCACGACCCCGCGTCGCACGCCTGCGTCCTTCCGGACGCATGCCGCGTGTGACGCCCATTGGAATGAAAACCGCGAAGGGCGGACGCTTGGACGAAGTGACATCATCGGAAATGACCCGATGCCTCATCCGTGTGGGTGAGGCGCGGGACCGCGCGGCCTTCGAGGCGCTCTTCCGTCACTTCGGGCCGCGCGTCCGAGCCTATATGCTGAAGCGCGCTTTCGACGTCGCGCTTGCCGACGAATTGATGCAGGAAACGATGATGACCGTCTGGCGCAAGGCCGGACAGTTCGATGCCGGCCGCGGCAATGCCTCGGCCTGGATCTTCACCGTCGCCCGCAACATCCGCATCGACAGCCTGCGCCGATCGCGCCGGCCGGAATTCGATCCCGAGGATCCGGCACTGGTGCCCGAGGCGCCGGCGGCGCCCGACCAGAATTTCGAGGACGGCCAGGATGCCGAGCGCATCCGCGTCGCACTCGCCACGCTGCCGAGCGAACAGGCCGAACTTCTCAGAATGTCGTTTTTCGAGGAAATACCGCACAGCATGATTGCAGAAAGGATGTCGCTGCCGCTTGGAACCGTGAAATCGCGTATCCGGGCAGCGTTTTCAAAATTGAGATATGCGCTTGGAGACGAACGATGACCGTTTCCGCAAGACACCACGTCAGCGACGACCTGTTGCTCGAATATGCCGCGGGCAGCCTCAGCGAAGGCTGGAGCCTCGCTGTTGCCACCCATCTTGCCTATTGCCCGGACTGCCGCAAGCGGCTTTCGATGATGGAGGCGGCAGGCGGCGCTCTGCTGGAAGACATCAAGACCGATGAAGCCGATGTCGATGATGCCTGGGCCACCATGCTCGGCCGGCTCGACAGCGATGATACGGAGGATCGCGAGCCGGTTGCGGCGGTGCCGGCTGATGCAAAGGCCGATGTCCCCGAACCGCTGCGTTCCTATCTCGGCGGGGCACTTTCTGATGTCCGGTGGAAGCGGCTCGGGGTCGGCGCCCATCAGTATCTCGTGCCCACCGGCGACACGGCCGTGACCGCAAGGCTTTTGCGGGTGCCAGCCGGAAGTCCCCTGCCGGAGCACAGTCATGGCGGCCGCGAACTTACGCTGGTGCTGACCGGAAGCTTCGTGTCGGAAGGCGAGACCTATGCGCCGGGTGATCTAGAGGAGGAGGATGACGAAACCCTGCATCAGCCGGTGGTGACGCCCGATGCGGAATGCATCTGCCTCACCGTCACCGACGCCCCGCTGCGCTTCAGTAGCCGGCTGATGCGCATCGTCCAGCCGTTTCTCGGGATCTGAGGAAAGATCATGCGCGCGCGCCTCATCGCCGTCATTGCCACGGTTGCGGTCTTTTCGCTCTGCGATTTCATCTGGCTCGGGACCGTCGCCTTCAGCTTCTATGAAGCCGAAATCGGTGGACTTCTGCTTGCCGAGCCGAACTGGACGGCGGGCCTTGCGTTTTACGGCATGTATATGATCGGGATTTACTATTTCGGCGTGCTGCCTGGAATCCGCCGGCGTTCGCGACTGCGGGCGCTGTTCAACGGTGCCCTGTTCGGTCTGATGGCCTACGGAACCTACGACCTGACCAACATGGCGACGCTTGAAGGCTGGTCATGGAATGTCGTGGCACTCGACATGGCGTGGGGCCTGTTCGCTTCGGGGCTGACGGCGTTTCTTGCCACCTGGGCAGGCATCAGGTTCTCGGCAAGCCGCCAAGGTTAAACCTCGACCAGACCATTTTCCATTGCAAAGCGCTCAGGCGGAGCCGGCCGGCCGAAAAGATAGCCCTGGCCGGTCCTGCAACCGATCAGAAGCAGCGCCCGGAGCTGTCCTTCCGTCTCAATCCCCTCGGCGACGCAATCGACACCGAGCCTCTCGGTCATCGCCACGATGACGGAGGACAGGTTCCGGGGGGCGGTCTCGACCGAGAGGCCGTTGATGAAGCTCCGGTCGATCTTCAGAGTCGAGATCGGCAGCCGGTGGAAATGGCTGAGCGATGCATAGCCTACGCCAAAGTCATCAAGCGAAATCCTGTAGCCCTCTGCGGAAAGCGCGCGCACCTGCTCGGCAGCAACGCCTTCGCGCATGGCAACGGCCTCGGTGATCTCGAATTCGAGCGTTTCGGGTGTCAGGCCCAGCGCTTTAGCGCGTTCGGAAAGCCAGGTGGAAAAGCCCGGCATGTTGAGATCGGCCATCGACAGGTTGATGGCGACCGGTAGTGTGCGACCGTCGGCGGTGCGGTGGTTCGCCGACCAGCGGGCGACATGGGTGAGAACCGTCTCGGTGATGTGACGGGTGAGGCCGCTGCGCTCGGCGATCGGGATGAACTCGGCCGGCGAAACCATTTCACCATTGAGCGTCCAGCGCACCAGCGCCTCTGCGCCGCAAAGCCGCCGGTCGCTCAGATTGACCTTGCCCTGGAGATAGATCTCGAAGCTGTCGGCAATGTCGGTCGACTGCTTGAGGGCGGCCTGCAGCATGCCTTCGCGTTCGACGGAGCGGCGCTGGCCGTCGTCATAGCGGACATGCTCGCCGGAGCGTTGGCGCGTGATGTGGAGCAACGCACCGGCGGCGGTTCGGGCGATCTGCGTCGGGTCGGCGGGAAGACCGCGCAGTTCGAGCAGGACCGACGTCGACTGCATCGCCAGGTCGACGCCGTTGATGGCGTAGTGTCGACTGAGGGTCTCGGCCAGCAGTTCGGGTGTGAGGCGGCAATCCCGGTCGATGATGCCGAACGTGCCTTCCGCGACCTTCGCGATGGGACAGCGGTGACCGCAGAGCCCGTCGAGGCGGGAATAGGCCTCCTGCATCAGCTGGATGGCCACCGGCCGTCCGTAGGCCGCGATCAGCCCCTGGAAATCGCAGACGCGCACTTTGACGATCTGGCCATGCATGCCGGCGTTGACGGCCTCCTCCAGTGACTTCTCGAAGGCATTGAGATTGGGCAGGCCGAGAATGGCGTCTTGGAAGGCCAGGCGGTCCAACGCCTCGATCAGGGAAAGGTTGCGGAAGCCGACCGAGATGTTGCTGGAGAACAGGCGAAGCAGGCTGAGGTCGTCACGCGAGAGTGTGGCGGGTGATTCCAGCACCACGAAAAGTGCGTGACCTGAATCGCTGTCGAATCGGAGTCCCATATAGGGCGGCGCGAAGACCGGTTCGTCGGTCTCCCGGCAGGCCTCGAGCAGGGCGGTGATCTCGTCATCGGCGGTAGAAATCGACTTTCCGATCAAACCCGCGAGTGGCCCGACCCCGGTGATCACCTGAACGTCGTCATCCTCGGGCAATTGGACGGAGACGAAACCGTTGGCCTCGAGGCTGAGCAGGGCGGCGATCTGCGTCAGGATGCCCTGCGCGAAAAGCTGCAGGCTGGTGCGCTTGAAGATCTGGCGCGCGCTTTCGATGATAAGCTCGAGCCCCTTGCGGCTTTTCGACATCGCCCGGATGCGCTCATAGGCACGGACGGAGGTGGTGAGGATGGAGATAAGGCGGGTGCGGGTCAGTTCCTCCTTGGTGTGGTAATCATCGATCTCGTATTGGGTTGCGACGGCAAGTTCGGGCGCATAGCCGGGATAGCCGGTGCGCAGGACGATCCGGGTCTCGGCGAAGCCCGCGGAGCGCAGGTCCTCGACGAGTTTCAGTCCGGCATCCGGCGTTTCCATCACCACATCGACCAGAGCGACCGCGATGTCGCTCTCGCGCGTCATCTTTTTCAGCGCCTCGTTTCGCGACAGAGCCGTGATCAGTTCGATGGGGCGGTCGAGGATGGTCACGCCGCGAAGCGCAAAGGCTGTTGCCTTCTGCACATCCTCGTCGTCATCGACAACCAGGACCCGCCAGGCCCGGTAGAGTTCCCATTCTTCGTCGAAACCGGAAAAATCAATGATTTCAATCGGATTATCCTGGTGGTTCATGAAGTTCTCCAGATCCGGTTGCGGGCGCTGAAAGCGGGATTGTCACCGTCACGGTCGTGCCATGGCCGCTCCTGCTTTCAACCTCGATTGTGCCGCCCAAGATGTCGACGACGATGCTGTGGACGATGCTCATGCCAAGCCCGCTGCCGCCGGCGTTGAGCCTCGTGGTGAAGAACGGGTCGAAGATCCTCTGCCTGACCGCGTCCGTCATGCCCTTGCCGTCATCGCTGACGACGATGGCTCCGTTGTTTTTGCTTGCTGCATGCGTGCTGATGGTGACTGTGCCGCTTTCACCTTCGTCGAAACCGTGCATCATCGCGTTGGAAACGAGGTTGGCGATCACCTGTCCAAGCGGTCCCGGATAGCCGTTGACCCTTACCGGGTGCAGTTTTCCCAGCACGAGCCGGACCGGTCGGCTCCTGAACTGCGTTTCGATCAGCCGCACCGTGTCGCCTAGATAGGCGTTGAGATCGAAACGGCGGCGGCGGTCGCTCGTCTGGTCGACCGCGATCTGCTTGAAGTTGCGGATGATCTCCGTAGACCGGGACAGGGCGCTGACGACCATCCGCGCACCATCGGAAATCTCAGCCAGCAGCCTTTCGAGATGCGCCCGTCCGATCTTTCCGTCTTCGACCGCGCGGCGCAGTTCGCCGGCGTGGGCGTCGAGCGTCGTCGATATCGTCAGCGCATTGCCGAGGGGCGTGTTGAGCTCGTGGGCGACGCCAGCGACGAGGCTGCCGAGGTGGGCCATGCGCTCGGTGCGCAGGAGTTGGTGCTCGGCGCGTTCAGCACGGCGTTCGGCATCCTTCCGGGCGCTGATGAGCCGGGTGCCAAGGACTGCGGCCGCTGCGCAGAGGAGGGCAAGGAGAAGGAAGCGAGGAATGTTTTCGACCCGCCAGAGTGGCGGGACGTCCGCATATTCGACAATGAGGTACCAGGAACGGTCGCCGGAAACGCCGACTGCGGGATGGAGCCTTTCGAGAAGCCGGGCGATCGGCGAGAATTGCTGGAAAACGAAATGGCGGCCGTCTGCGCTGAAGGAGCCGGACGGTGCAGAGGACACCTGCTCCCAGACCTCCGGTCTCAGTTTTTGGAGGCTGCGACCATTGTCGAACATGAAGCCCCAGAGATCTTCCTTCGGCGCTCCGGCAAGCCAATATCCCTCGTTGTTGAGAAGCTGCAGCGTCTCGAACGGCCTGTTGGCGATCTGTCTCAGTTTCGCGATGACCTCGCTCGCATCGAGATTGATCACGAGCACGCCGCCGGCAATATCGCCGCTAAAACGGACCGGCCGGGCCAGGCGGATCATCGGGCGCCACGGCTCTTCCACCACGCCCCGTTCGACATTGAGGTCGAAGGGGGAGAGATAGACGCCATTCGGTGGCAGGCCGATCGTTTCCTGGAAATAATAGCGGTCGGACTTGTCCTGCAACTGGTCGTTCTGAACAATCGAGATTGCGCTGTCATTCTGATCAACCCTGATGCGTTCCTGACCGGTCGCGTCCAGCAGACGCAACTGCGCCAGTTCCCTGCGGCTGGAGGCCCAGGCGACGAAATCATGGGTCAGCCTTGCGCTGGCCTCGGAGCTCGCGTCGAACGAAATCAGTGTGTAGCTTTTCGAGAGCCCGGCGAGGTCGGCGGCATAACCGTCGATGAAGCTGTCGAGCCACAGCCGCGCCTCTTCGAGCGTTCCGAGCGCGGCGACCTCGGCGCTGCGGGCGCGCAGTCGGCTGTCGAAGAAATGCAGCATCTGCCAGGCTGCCAGCGAGCCCAGGAACAGAAGAGAAAACAGGATGACGAGGAGGCGGATTTCGAGCGGCGTCGGGCGTCGGACGAGATGTCCGATTCTTGTCATTGTCCCTCCCAAAACACGCTCGCTTGGCACCGTCGTGACCCAATTCGGCTTCCATGCTTTTGGATAGACTAACATGGAATCAGCGGTTGTTAAGTCCAAGTCGGTAACTGTTGCGTGTAGACCCGGCCTAGAAGCAAAGCAAAATCATCGTTTTGCGTGTGACATTTGCAAAGTGTTCCGTCAGTCCCAAAGGGAAAGCTTTGCCTTTCGTAAGTGTTCGGCTGCGCAGAGGTTTTTGAAAAAATTATGACAAAACAGAACCTTTGTGTCGCGCGGCCGTGTCTTTTGGGCGGTAGCAGCCAATACCAATCAAATGCAATCCATGTTTGCAGACGGTAGACTATTTGTTCCGGAAACACGAAATTGCCAGACCGGATTATTGACGATAGGTTCTCACCCAGTCGCGCCTTTGGGGCTGTCACCAGTGCCCTGAAAGGGTCCCGCTTCGCCTGTTTCCACCAGGTCTCGCCATATTTCGACAATTTCTTCCGGGAGGACCACTATGAAGCTACACGTCTATGATCATTGCCCATTCTGCCTGCGGGCGAGGGTGGCGCTCGGCCTTAAGGGGCTTCCGTTCGAACTCGTCTTTCAGGCAAACGACGACGAGGCGACGCCGATCGGGATGATCGGCAAGAAGATGCTCCCGATTCTCGAGGACGAGGACGGCTACATGGGTGAGAGCCTCGATATCGTGGCGAAGGTCGACGGCCTCTCGGGCGCCCGGGTCTTCGATGCCGCACCGCGCCAGGCCCTCGTGGACTGGATCGAACGCACCGGCGGACCAGTCGGAAAGCTCGTCACGCCGCGGACGCCGGATGCGGTCTATCCCGAGTTTCGCACCGAATCGGCGCGTGCCTATTTCACGCGCAAGAAGGAAGCCAATATCGGCCCGTTCGCGCCGCTGATCGCGAGAGCCGACGAATATCGCGCCGAGATGGAGCAGGCGCTCGCCGAACTCGTGCCAATCCTGCCGGATGCCGAGGGGGCCTCGATGGAGGACGTCCTGCTGTTTCCGGTGCTGCGGTCGCTTTCGATCGTCCCGGACCTGAAACTGCCGCCGGCGGTCGAAGCCTATCGCGATCGCATTGCCGAGCGCGCCGGCATCCCGCTGGTCAATGATTTGCGTAGTCAGGCCGCCTGAGCGGTCCAAGAAAGGAATGAACATGGTCGACAAACTTCGCTGGGGCATCCTTGCCACGGGCGGCATCGCCGGACGTTTCGTCACAGATCTCATCGCGTCGGGGCTTGATGTCCGTGCGGTGGGTTCGAGATCGCAGGAGAAGGCAAACGCCTTCGCCGAACGCTTCGGCATCGCCAATGCGCATGCGAGCTACGAGGCGCTCGTTGCCGATCCCGAGGTCGATATCATCTATGTCGCAACGCCCCATCCGCAACATGCAGCCTGCGCGGCGATGGCGCTCGAGGCCGGCAAGCATGTGCTTGTCGAGAAACCGTTCACCCTGAACGCCACCGAGGCCGAAGCGATTGCCACACTGGCGCAGGAGAAGAACCTTGTCCTGCTCGAGGCCATGTGGACGCGCTTCCTGCCGAATATGCGGCGCATCCATGAGATCATCGATGCCGGCACCATCGGCGAACTGCGCTCGCTTCACGCCGAGCATCGTCAGTTCCTTCCGTCCGACCCGCTGCATCGGCTGAATGCGATCGACCTCGGCGGTGGCGCGCTGCTCGACCTCGGCATCTATCCGGTCTCCTTCGCCTTCGACCTCTTCGGGGCGCCGGAGAAGGTGACGGCCACCGCGCGGTTCCGCGATACCGGTGTCGATGCCGAGATCGCCGTCGTCATGCAGCATGGCGGCAATGTCATGTCGACGAGCGTCTCGGCCCTCGACTGCGCCGGCCCGAACACGGCTGTTATCTACGGCTCGAAGGCGCGTATCGAGATCGCAACCGTCTGGTATATCCCGACGACGTTCCGGGTGGTCGACTACACCGGCAACGTGCTCGAGGAGTATACCGAACGCGTCGAAGGCCGCGGCATGCAATTCCAGGCTTTCGAGATGGAGCGACTGGTGCGCGCCGGCGAACGCGAAACCGCGCTGATGCCAATCGATCAGACGGTGGCGATCATGCGCACGCTTGACGACATCCGCCGCCAGATCGGCCTCGTCTATCCCTCCGAGCGATCCTGAGGCGCTTCAGTCGAGCACCCGCTGTCGTGGCGCAAATGGCGGCGGGTATTGACGATTTCGGGATACGCCCCGTCGTGAAAAGCCTCAGCGGCCACGAAGCTCGATGATTGCGTCGACCTCGACCAGCGCATTGGCCGGCAGGCTTGAGACGCAGACGGCGGTGCGGGCGTGGCGGCCGGCATCGCCGAAGAGGTTGATGAACAGCTCCGAGGCGCCATCGGCGATCTTCGGGCCATCGGCGAAGCCGGACGGGGCGGAAACGAAGGCGCCGAGGCGGAGAACCGCAGCGACATCGTCGAGCGAACCTGCCGCCTCGCGCGTGTTGAACAAGAGGTTCAGCGCGCACATCTCCGCCGCCTTCTTCGCTGCGGCAAGGTCGTGATCTTCGCCGACGGGCCCGAAATATTGCGGCACGCCATTCCATTCGCAGATCTGCCCGGCGAGAAAGAGGAGATTGCCGGATTTCCTGTATGGCAGGAAATTGGCGCGCGAGGGCGAAGAGGAGGGGAGTGACAGGCCAAGTTCGGCGAGCCTGTCTTCTATCTTTGAGGGCATGATCTTTTCCTTCGGCCGGACACGTTCCCGGCTATAGACGCAAGAACCATGCCGGGTCTTTCGCTCAGCCTTTCGCCATCATCAGCTGGCAGGCCCGGTCGGCGATCGCCATCGCCGGGGCATTGGTGTTGCCCGACATTAGCTGCGGCACGACTGACATGTCGAAGATACGAAGCCCCTCGACGCCCCTGACCTTCAGCTCCGGCGTCACGACCGCCATGGGATCGCTCTCGCCACCCATGCGGCAGGTGCCGACGGGATGGTAGTTGGTCTTCACCGTGCGGCGGGCGTGTTCGGCGAGTGCTTCGTCGCTGGTGACGCCGGGACCGGGAAAGATCTCGCGGACGACCTCGCGGGCGAGATGGCTGGTTGCGAGCACCTCGCGAGCGGCTCTGAGGCCAGCGACCTGGTAGCGCAGGTCGCGCTCGGTCCCGAGAAAATTGTTGTCGATGACGGGATCGGCCAGCGGATCGGCGGAGGCGAGCCGGACGCTGCCGCGCGATGACGGGCGCAGAAGGCAGGCATTCAGCACGAAGCCGTCGACATCGGGCACGCCCGTCACATCGGGGTCCTTGTAGGCGGTGGTCGGCACGCAGTAGAGCTTGATGACCGGATCGCCGGTTTCGTCGTCGGGCACCAGATAGGAGCAGGCTTCCGTGCCGCTGGAAGAGGCTCGGCCGCGGTGGGTCAGCACGTATTCGAGGCCGTTCTTCAGCATGTTGAAGCCGGAATCCTGGCCGTAATAGCCGAGATGCCGCTTCGTCTGGGCCATGATCGGCGCCTCGTGATGATCCTGCAGATTGGCGCCGACGCCGGGGGTGTCGACCACGGTCGCGATGCCGTGGCGCTTCAGCTCGTCTGTCGGACCAATGCCAGAAAGCATCAGCAGTTTCGGGGTAACGAAGGTGCCGGCGGTGAGGATCACCTCGTTTGCCGCGGTGACGCGATGCGTTTCGCCCTTGCGAAGATATTCGATGCCGGTGGCGCGGCCGTTTTCGAGGAGAATGCGGGTTGCTGTCGCGCCGGTTACCACTGTCAGGCGCTTGTCCTTGATGATCGAGCGGATGAAGCCATCGACCGTGCTCCAGCGGCGCCCGCGTGTCGCGGTCACCTGCATGAAGCCGACGCCGCGCGGATTGCCGTCGTTGAAATCCGGGTTGAAGGGCAGGCCGAGTTCCTGAACCGCGCGCACATAAAGATGCGACATCTCACTGATATAGTTGATGTCTCCCACCTTCTGAGGACCATCAACGCCATGGAATTCATTGTTGAACTTGGCATTGGCCTCGAGTCGGGTGAAGTGCGGCAGGATGGTTTCCCATGACCAGAGGTCATTGCCGGCGTAATCGCGCCAGGCGTCCCAGTCGGCGGCGCGGCCGCGCTGGTAGACCTGGGCATTGACGCTGCTGCCGCCGCCGAGGACATTGCCTTGCGGAACGACCTGCACCCGCCCGAAGAGCTGCTTTTGCGGCACGGATTTGTAGAATTTCAGAAACCGGCTGCCATTCAGGAATTTGATGAAGCCCGAGGGAAAGCGCAGCAGCGGGTGCCAGTCGTTGGGGCCTGCCTCAAGCAGCAGGACGCGCGCATCGTGCTTTGTCACGAGATTCCACGCCGTCACGCATCCGGACGTTCCTCCGCCGACGATGATGTAGTCGAATTCCGGCATGTGCTCCTCCGTTCCGGTCCCTGACCAGGAAGACCTATCAGAATTCGCCAATGAGGCCAGTGGCCGCGATTGGCTTCTGTCAAAAAAATCGATGCGGAAAGCACAGAATTTTGCCCCTGTACGGCGACATCGCCGCAAAACTGTACTAAGTTAAATCCGACTCGGAATGGGTGAGGCGACGGCGGAGGAGGCTGGGCGTCTTTTTTTGACCCGCGGCGCCGGTTCCGAGTGTTCCCGCTGCATGACCATATCCTTCCCTCGGCAGCCTTCCGGAACATTTCAACCGAACAATCGGACGCAGAACCTTGTCTAGCGAAGTCGCCAGCGACACCTTGAAACCCCGGGAGAACTTCTTCTCGGCAAAGCCCTCTGATCTGTCCGAGGGCATCGGCATTCTCACCCGCATCACCAGGATGACCTTCGAATATCGCTGGCAGGTGGCGCTTGCCGTCATCGGCACGGTCGCCGCCGTTGCGATGCAGCTTTCGATCCCCGTCCTTCTGGGGCGCGCGGTGGACGAGACGCAGCGGGTGATGAGCGGCGGCGATGATGGTCTCGCGGCGCAGCAGGCGCTGTGGGTCACGGCGGTGGCGCTGTTTGCGGTCTCGGTCGCGCGCGGCCTGTTCACGCTGGTGCAGAACTATTACGCGGAATCGGTCGGCCACCACGTCGCCTATCGCATCCGGCTGATGTGCTACGAGAAGATCCAGAACCTGAGCTTCAGCTTCCACGGCAAGGTGCATTCCGGCGATCTCATCACCGTCGGCCTCCTCGACGTCGAGGGCGTCAGGATGTTCTTCTCCACCGCGCTGATCCGCATGCTGCTGCTGACGCTGCTGATCGGCATCGGCGCCTTCATGTTGCTGTCGACCGATCTTCTGCTGGGGCTGCTGGCACTGAGCTTCGCGCCTTTTGTCGCCTGGCGTTCCTCCGTCTCGCAGCTTGCGCTCAGAGCTGCCTGGTTGAGGTTGCAGGAATGGCTCGCCGTGCTGACGCAGGTGATGGACGAGAACCTCGGCGGCATCCGCGTCGTGCGCGCCTTTGCCTCGCAGGCCTATGAGCTCGCCAAGTTCGACAAGGTCTCCAAGGTCACGCTCGGCCTTCAGCATGAACGTGTCGATATCCGCGTGCGCAATTCGAGCGCCATGACCTTCTCATTCTTCGTCTCGATGGCGCTGGTGCTGATCGTCGGCGGCTATCAGGTGATGAACGGCCATATCAGTGTCGGCACGCTGACCTCGTTCCTGACCTTCATGACCATCCTGCAGATGCCGGTGCGCCAGATCGGGCTGATGGTGAATGCCTTTGCGCGCGCCTCCACCTGCGGCGCCCGGCTGTTCCAGCTTCTCGATCTCGAGCCGGACATCCGCGATGCCGATGATGCGAAGGCGCTGGCGGTGAAGGAGGGCGTGCTGCGTTTCGATCATGTCAATTTCGCCTATCCGAACGCTCCCGACCGTCCGGTGCTGAAGGACGTCTCCTTCGAGGCGCATCGAGGCCAGACCATCGGCATCGTCGGCCCGCCGGGCAGCGGCAAGTCGACGATCGCAAGCCTCATCCCGCGCTTCTATGATGTGACCGGTGGCGCGATCACCATCGACGGCGAGGATGTGCGCAAGGTCACCCTGGACACGCTGCGCAACAGCGTCGGCGTCGTGCAGCAGGACTCCTTCCTGTTCACCACGACGATCGAGAACAACATTGCCTATGGCGATCCCTGGGCGACCGGCCAGCGCATCGAACGCGCCGCCGAATCCGCGCAGCTGCACAACTATGTCCTGGGGCTGCCGGAGAATTACGGCACCATCGTCGGCGAACGCGGCGTGTCGCTTTCGGGCGGTCAGCGCCAGCGGCTTTCGATCGCCCGCGTGCTGATGTTGCGTCCACCGATCATCATCTTCGACGATTCGACCGCGGCCATCGATGCCGGCACGGAACAGCGCATCCGCTCGGCAATGAAGAAGCTTGCGGGCGAGGCGATCACCATTGTGATTGCCCACCGCCTGTCCTCGCTGATGCATGCCGACCAGATCCTGTTCCTTGAAGAGGGCGAGATCGTCGAGCGCGGCACGCACGACGAATTGCTGGCGCTTGGCGGTCGCTACCGTGCGCTTTACGAACTGCAGGTTCGGCCGGGCGATGAAATGCTGGAGGAGGGCGCCACCCATGGATAAGACCTATCAGGGCACTGAGCACGCGCCGGCGAAGGACAAGAACCGGCCCCCCAAGGCGGTCGTCGGCTCGCACCTCGATCAGGAAGAGGTGATGTTCGGCAAGGTGTTCGACGGCAAGGTCGTCGGGCGCATCTGGAGCTTCGTGCGGCCCTATCGTCGCAACATCATGATCTCGGTCGCCGCCGTTCTGGTGTTCACCGCGACGCAGCTCCTCCTGCCGCTGATCATCGGTTTTGCGATCGACACCGGCATGAACCCCGAAGCGCCGAGCGTCAACGCGCTGATCGTAGCCGGCGTTGCCTTCATCGCCCTCATTCTGGTCAATTACGGCGCGAGCTTCGTTCAGGAGAGCGTGGTCGGCAAGACGGCGGAGAATGTGCTGTTCGATCTGCGCCGGGCGATGTTTGCCCATCTGCAGCGGGTGTCGCTGTCCTTCATGGACAAGACCGAAGTCGGGCGGCTGATGTCGCGGCTTCAGGGCGACGTCAACTCGATGCAGGAGTTTCTGGAAACCTCGGTGCTGGCCGTGGGTGACCTGGCGCTGTTGTTCGGCATTATCTTCGTCATGCTCTGGCTCGATCCGCGGCTCGGCCTGCTGACGATGGCGGTGATGCCGATCCTGTTCGTCGTCCGGATATTCTGGCTGCCGCGCGCCCGCAAGGCCTTCATGGCGGCGCATGAGACCAACTCGGTGACGAACGGCGCTCTGGCCGAAGCGATCAACGGTGTGCGCGCGGTGCAGAGCATGGCTCGGCAGAAGACCAACTTCATGCTGTTCGACGACAAGGCCAATGCCAATCTCCAGACCCATCTGACGGCGGCGCGCTATGCCCAGGTGATGGTGCCGATCGTTGATACGCTGACCGGCTTCGCCATGGCCGTCGTCATCGTCGGCGGTGGTTCGCTGGTGCTGAACGGCGCGCTCGATGTCGGCGTCATGGTCGCGTTCCTCTTCTATATCCAGCGCTTCTTCGACCCGATCCGCTCGCTGACCATGCAGTATTCGGTGATGCAACGGGCCATGGCATCGGGGCAGCGCATCATCGAGGTGCTTGATGTCGATGTCGCTGTGAGCGACAAGCCGGATGCCGAACCGCTGCCGCGCGACAATGACGGCTCCGTCGTCTTCGACAACGTCGTGTTCGGCTACAATCCCAAATACCCGGTGCTCAAGAATGTCAGCTTCACGGTGAAGCCGGGCGAGACGGTGGCGCTGGTCGGGCCGACGGGCTCCGGCAAGTCGAGCGCCATGGCGCTGGCGCACCGGTTCTACGACGTCCAGCAGGGCGCCGTGATCGTCGGCGGGCGCGATGTGCGCGATGTCACCCAGGAATCGCTCGGCCGCAACATCGCCATGGTGCTGCAGGAGCCCTTCCTGTTCACCGGCACCGTCTTGGAAAACGTCCGTTACAACAAGACCGAAGCCACCCGCGAGGCGGTGATCGAGGCGTGCAAGACGGTCGGCGCTCACGATTTCATCATGAAACTCGAAAAGGGTTACGACACCGAGCTTGGCCAGCGCGGCGAGAATCTGTCGCTTGGCCAGCGCCAGCTCCTGAGCTTTGCCCGCGCGCTGATCGCCGACGCGAAGATCCTGGTGCTCGACGAAGCGACGGCAAACATCGACTCCTATACCGAGATGCTGATCCAGAAGGCGCTGGTGAAGCTTCTGCAGGGGCGTACCGGCCTCGTTATCGCCCATCGGCTTGCCACCATCCGCGGTGCTGACCGCATCGTGGTGCTGCAGGACGGCGGTATCGTCGAAACCGGCAATCATGACGAGCTGATGCAGCGCGGCGGTCTCTACTCCAAGCTCTATAACCTCAACTATTCGTCCTTCGATGATCTGGCCGAGGCGGAGAGCGCTGGCGTTGAAACGACCACCTGAGATGCGTTGCGGTTTTCGGCGCTGAAGGCGGCCCGTTGATCGGGCAGCCACGCTCAGGTCTTTCGAAATCAAGGTCACCGGCGATGCCGGTGGCCTTTCTGATTCGAAGTCGAGGCTTGGCGGACGGCCGAGAGCGTACTAGACTACCGCTCAAGGCGCGTGGTGGCAGAACGTTCAAGAAATCCGGCCACTTTTGATCGAGGTCAACGTATGGCCTTTCATGATGTGTTCTAATTCTTGACTTTCATCAATATAGCTTTGTTTTTACTTAAAAAAATAAGTAAAAAAGTCAATTTTCGATGGACTTTCTACACCTTTGGTCCCATATAGAGGTCGTCAAAAGCAAGAGTGTTGACGGTTTGGCGTCAACAATCGACGCGCTGCGGCAACCGCCACAGATCAGCGCCAGGCGCCAAAGTCAGCCACAGATGCGACGGGCCTTCCCCGTCGCGGGAATTGGTGAAGTGAAAATGCCCCGGATTTGCCCCGTTCTCGTCGGTTTCAAGCGACAGGATACTCGTGCGTCCCGGCTTTCCGTTTTGCCGAACGAAGGGTCAGTTTTCCGTTCTTCTCCCAATCACGGACACTGACACCACACTGTTCCTCTTATTATGGTGAGGGCCTAGATTATGGATATGTATGCCAAAAACGCGAACGTTCATGCCGACCCGTGGGACGGGTTTTCGGATGGTGCATGGCGCAATGCCATCGACGTTCGCAACTTCATTCAGGAAAACTACACGCCTTATGAGGGCGATGCTTCCTTCCTGGCGCCGGCAACCGAGCGCACGAAGCAGCTGTGGGACGAACTGAGCGACCTCCTGAAGAAGGAACGTGAAAAGGGCGGCGTCCTCGACATTTCGTCGGACAAGCCCTCGACGATTACCGCGCATGACGCCGGCTACATCAACAAGGAACTCGAAATCATCGTCGGCCTGCAGACCGATGCGCCGCTGAAGCGCGCGATCATGCCGAACGGCGGTCTGCGCATGGTCGAGGGCAGCCTCGAGACCTATGGCTTCAAGGTTCCCGAAATGGTCCACGATGTGTGGACGCATTATCGCAAGAGCCATAACCAGGGCGTGTTCGACGTCTACAGCCCCGACATTCTGGCCGCTCGCAAGTCGGGCGTGATCACCGGCCTGCCGGATGCCTATGGTCGTGGCCGCATCATCGGCGACTATCGCCGTGTTGCCCTTTACGGTACGGATTTCCTGCGGGCCCAGAAGCAGAAGGAATATCACGAGCTCGACGACGCCATCTTCAACGACAAGACGATGCAGCTGCGTGAAGAGGTTTCGGAACAGTTCCGCGCCCTCGACGAACTGCGCGAAATGGCTGCCAAGTATGGCGTCGATATTTCGAAGCCTGCCCGCAATGCTCGCGAAGCCATCCAGGCCGTCTATTTCGGCTACCTGGCTGCCGTGAAGGAGCAAAACGGCGCTGCCATGTCGATCGGTCGTATCTCGACCTTCCTCGACATCTATGTCCAACGCGACATCGACGCCGGCTTCATCTCGGAAGAAGATGCCCAGGAGATGGTTGATGACATGATCATCAAGCTCCGCATCGTCCGCTTCCTGCGTACGCCGGAATATGATGAACTGTTCTCGGGCGATCCCGTATGGGTCACCGAGGCCATTGGCGGCATGGGCGAAGATGGCCGGACGCTGGTTTCGAAGAACAGCTTCCGCTTCCTCAACACGCTCTACAATCTCGGCCCCGCGCCGGAACCGAACCTCACGGTTCTGTGGAGCCCGAAACTACCGCAGGGCTTCAAGCACTTCTGCGCCAAGGTTTCGGCCGACACCTGCGCCATCCAGTACGAGAACGACGAACTGATGCGCCCTGAATGGGGCGACGACTACGGCATCGCCTGCTGCGTCTCGTCGATGCGGATCGGCAAGCAGATGCAGTTCTTCGGTGCCCGTGCCAACCTCGCCAAGGCTCTGCTTTACGCGATCAATGGCGGCGTCGACGAAATGAAGATGAAGGGCAAGAAGGTTGCGACCGGCCTGGAGCCGATCACCGCCGACGTCCTTGAATATGACGAAGTCGTTGCCAAGTTCGACAAGGCGATGGACTGGCTTGCCAAGACCTATGTGAAGGCGCTGAACGCAATTCACTACATGCACGACAAGTATGCGTATGAACGCATCGAAATGGCGCTGCATGACCGTGATATCCTTCGCACCATGGCTTGCGGTATTGCCGGCCTCTCGATTGCCGCAGACGCTCTGTCGGCCATCAAGTATGCCAAGGTCGAAGTTGTTCGCGATGAAACCGGTCTGGCCGTTGACTACAAGATCACCGGCGACTTCCCGGCCTTCGGCAACAATGACGACCGCGTCGATGAAATCGCCGTATGGCTTGTCGAAACCTTCATGAACAAGGTCAAGGCTCAGCCGTACTTCTATCGCGAAGCCATGCCGACCCAGTCGATCCTGACGATCACCTCGAACGTGGTCTACGGCAAGAAGACCGGCAATACGCCTGACGGTCGTCGTGCCGGAGAGCCCTTCGCACCGGGTGCAAACCCGATGAACGGTCGTGACAAGAAGGGTTTCGTTGCTGCCGGCGCATCGCTTGCCAAGCTGCCTTATTCGGCCGCTCTGGACGGCATCAGCTGGACCGCTTCGGCAACCCCGGGCAGCCTCGGCCATACCGAGGAAGACCGTATTGCCAACCTGTCGAATTGCCTTGATGGCTACACGGCAGCCGGCGGCTTCCACGTCAATGTCAATCTCCTCAACAAGGAGACCCTGCTTGACGCCATGGATCATCCGGAGAAGTATCCGCAGCTCACAATCCGTGTTTCGGGTTATGCGGTGAACTTCATCAAGCTGACCAAGGAACAGCAGCTTGATGTGATCAACCGGACCTTCCACACCTCGATGTAAGCGAGACTGAAAAATGCACCAGCGCGTTTCCGCTCCGAAAAAACTCCCCGGCGTCCATGTGGACCTCGACCATGGATTTCTCCACTCGGTCGAGAGCGGGGGAGCCGTTGACGGCCCGGGAATGCGCTTCGTGTTCTTCATGGCCGGCTGCCAGTTCCGTTGTGTCTATTGCCACAATCCGGATACCTGGAAGCTCCACAATGGCCGCAGGGTCGATGTGGATGCCATGCTTGCGGAAGTCCGCCCCTATGCGGGCTTCCTCAAATTCGCCGGCGGGGTGACCTTCTCCGGCGGCGAACCCATGATGCAGGCCGGCTTCGTCGGCAATGTCATGCGTCATATCAAGCAGGAAATGGGCCTCCATATCGCACTCGACACCCAGGGCTACCTGCATACCGGCGTCGAGGACGACTGGTTCGACAATGTCGACCTGGTGATGCTCGACATCAAGCATATCGATCCCGAGAAATACCACGCCATCACGGCGCAGTACCTGCAGCCGACGCTCGATTTCGCCGAGCGGCTGAAGCGGCTGAGGAAGAAGATGTGGATGCGCTACGTGCTCGTCCCCGATCTCACCGACGATACCGATGACGTCAACCGCATGGCCGATTTCGTCGCCACGCTCGGCGATATCGTCGAACGCGTCGAAGTCCTGCCGTTCCATCAGATGGGCGTTTCCAAATGGGACGCGCTGAAGATGGAATACACGCTGCGCGATACACGCACGCCGACGAATGAAGAGGCGGAAGCCGCCCGCGATATCTTCCGGGCTCGTGGTCTCGTCGCTTCCTGAGCGCCTTATGTCAGCGCCGCTGCTTTTCCTGTCCCTCCGGGTGTCGCTGTGAAAACAGCCTGACAGACATCAATACCGGCATCAGGTCACGTCCTTGTTCCGTCAGCCGGTATTCGACCCGTGGGGGCTGCTCGCCGAAATCTTCCCGTTCTATAAGCCCGTCTTCTTCGAGCGCCCGCAGATGCTGGGTGAGCATCTTCTGCGAAATGCCGGGGATGTCGCGCAGCAATTGCGAACTGCGCAGCGAGGGTTCGGCAAACAGGCGGAAAAGGATCGGCAGTTTCCAGCGTCCGCTGAGCATGCGGAAAACGCGGGTGACATGTGCAACCGAACCATCAGGCCCGAGGCAGACATCGCGCTCCTCAAATCTTATGGGTACTTTTAAGTGCGTAATTGCTTCATCCATGGGCGCCGCCGCATAACCTGTCCTGTTTGTACCAAGATAGGAGATGCAGCATGGATTTGGAACTGCAAGGACCTGTCGCACTGGTCACCGGCAGCAGCAGGGGGATAGGCGAGGGCATCGTCCGAGGGCTGGCGCAGGAAGGCGCCACCGTGATCGTTCATGGCCGCAGCAGGGCGGCAGCTGAAGCCGTCGCTAAGGAAATCGTCGCAGGTGGCGGGCAGGCTTTTGCCGTCACCGGTGATCTCACCGATGATTCCGCTGTCGAGAATCTGGTGGCCGAAGCGATTTCACTCGCCGGCCCGATCAGCATCCTGGTCAACAATGCTGGCGGATCGGGCGCGACCGAGGACTGGAGCACAACCAGACCGGAAACCTGGTCTGAAGGCTACGACCGAAATGTGCTTGCTGCGCTTCGCGTCACGACCCGTGTGCTGCCGGGAATGCGTGAGGCCGGGTGGGGCAGGGTTATCAATATATCGAGCATGGCAGCCCTGATGCCGCCCTTCAAGCGTCCCGATTATGCGGCCGCAAAGGCGGCGATGATCACCATGACGTCGTCTCTCGCCAAGGCGGTCGCGACAGAAGGCATCACCGCGAATTGCGTTTCACCGGGCACGATCCGCAGCGACAGCCTCGAAAAGGCTTTCCGCACCGTCGCCTCCAATCAGGGAATGCCTCCAGAAACGACATGGCAGAAAATCGAAGAAAAGGTTCTGCCATTGTTTGCTGATGTTGCCATGCGCAGGGTTGGCACGCTCGCGGAAATCTCCGATGCCATCGCCTTCCTCGCCAGTCCGCGCGCGAGCTATATCACGGGCACGAACCTCCGCCTTGACGGTGGCATGTGGCCTGGCCTTTGAAACGTTACGGCCGGGCTTGCCCCGGCCGTCGATCACCCGTTCCGCCCGTAGATCAGGTCTCGTTCGATATTGGTGCGTTCGCCGAGGCGGGCCTTGTAGATCTCGTAGTTCTCCATGATCCGCTGCACGTAGTTGCGGGTTTCCGGATAGGGGATCGATTCGATCCAGTCGACGACGAAATCGATGTTCTTTCCGCGCGGATCGCCGAAGCGGTCGATCCACTGCGGCACGCGGGCAGGGCCGGCATTGTAGGCGATGAAGGTGAGGATATAGGAGCCGCCGAACTTGTCGATCTGCTCGCCGAGATAATGCGCGCCAAGTGTCGCGTTATAGCCCGGATCGGTGGTGAGCTTTGCCGCCGAATAGGACATGCCGTGGCGGCTCGCCACACGCTGCGCGGTCGAGGGCAGGAGCTGCAGCAGACCGCGCGCATCGGCCGGCGACACGGCAGCCGGATTGAAGGCGCTCTCCTGCCGCGCGATCGCATAGGCGAGCGCCATGCCGGAGCCTGAGATATTGGCGCTCGGCGGGATCACGCCGGTCGGGAAGGCGAGTGCCGCAACATCGACGCCCTTGCCATAGGCGATCTTGCCAACCTGCAGGGCCAGTGCGTGGCTGCGGTCGGTCTCCGCCTGATAGGCGAGGATGGCGAGTTCGCCGGGGCTGGTGAGCTGTTCGGCAAGCGCCCGGTAGAGCGCGTCCGTCCGCCAGCCGTGGCCGACACTCTCTAGCCGGTTGATCGCCTGAACGGCCGGGGCCTTCTGGAAATTGGCGCGATCGGCCGCCGTCGGGCTCGGGTAGTCGACGTTGAACTGGGTCTGGCCGAGCTTGGCCAGGGCCAACTGGCCGTAGAAGGTGGTCGAATACTGGCCGGCAAGGCGGTAGAAATCGCGAGCATTGCCGGGGCCGCCTGCCTCTGCCGCGCGCCCCTGCCAGTAGTAGGAGCGTGACGACGAGATCGGGGTCGGCGAAATCTTGACGATCTCTGCGAAATGGCGCGATGCCGTCCGGCCGTCCTTCAGACCGCGCAGCGCGAACCAGCCGGCGTGGAACTCGGCGTCCAGCCGGTCGACGCGGTCCTCGGGCATGGCGGCGTTGACGAGATTATAGGCATCGCGCGGACGGCCGTCCTCATAGTACTGGCGGGCGATGATACGGCTTTCATCCCACCACTGGTCGGCGTTCACCAGCGTTTCCTGATTGCGCGGCATCTTCTTCAGCAGCGCCGCAGCGGTGTCGTACTGGTTGTTCTGGCGCGCATTGCGGATCTGGATGTAGAGGAAGCCCGGATCGCTGTGCCAGGAAGGGTGTACCGCGTTGATCAGCGCGCCGGCATTGGACTGGCGGCGGATCACCGCGGCCCAGGCCTTGTAGAACGACTGGGCGTCGCCGAGGCTGGAGAAGCGCTCGGCCTGCGTCGCGCGGTCGCGGTAGAGCAGGTAGACCATCCGTTCCTTGTGGTCCTCGGTCGTCAGGATCGGACCGAATTCCTTCAGGATCCTGTTTTCCGTGCCGGTGTCGAGCGCCCAGCCTGTCCAGGCGCGGGTGAGAACGTCATGGGCCTGCTTGCGCTGGCCGGTCTGCAGCAGCGCGCGGGTAAGGACGATCGTGCCGTCGGAGGTTTCCGGCAGCGTATTGCCGAAAGCCGCGATGACGGCATTGGCCGACGGATTTTCAGCGGCGAAGGCGCGTTCGGAATTGGCGCGCAGCGATGAGAGCCCCGGCCAGCCGCGCAGTTCCTGCTGTGCCTCGGCGATTTCGGAGGAGGGGACGCCCCTCTCGCCGGAGACGGCGATGGCCCAGCTCAGAATCTGGTGGTCGAGCGAGCCGTTGGCAAGCTGGCTGCGGGCGCGTAGCGCGTTCGGGACATCGCCATCCTGCAAGGCGTCGAGGCCGCGCTTGAGCACGGAACTGTTTGCCGGATTGACCACGGGCTGCGAGATCGCGCCGGTGATTTCAAAGGAGGGCGGAACGGCCGGCCGGTCGGGACGGGCGTAGGGAATGGGGGCAATCGAGGGGAAATCCTCGGCGTTCGCGACAGGAATCAGAGCCGCCGTCACAGAGGCGGCGAGTGAAAACATGCAAATCGTCTTTTTCATTCGAGCGTCCCGGATCGAATTCAACAGCGATTTTCTGATATCAGTGCCCCGGTTAAAATCGCGTTAACCTTTCGAAAACCCTACGCGATCCAACCTTGCGAAGGGCCCCGTCAATGCCTGCTTGCGAAGCAATACCTCCGGCATTATGGTGCGCGCGATTTTGTAACGAGAATGCGGCCTTAAAATGAAGACCGCAAGGAGAAACTCCATGTTCAAGGGGTCCATTCCCGCCCTTGTCACCCCTTTCACGCCGGAGGGCGCGCTCGATGAGCAGGCCTTCGTCGAACATGTCGAGTGGCAGATTGCCGAGGGCAGCCATGGCCTGGCCCCGGTCGGGACCACGGGCGAGAGCCCGACGCTCAGCCACAGCGAGCACAAGCGCGTCGTCGACCTCTGCGTCGAGGCTGCGGCAAAGCGGGTGCCGGTGATTGCGGGCGCAGGGTCGAACAACACGCGCGAGGCCATCGAACTCGGCCTCCATGCCGAGAAGGCGGGCGCTGACGCACTGCTGGTGGTCACACCCTACTATAACAAGCCCACCCAGAAGGGCCTTTACGCCCACTATGCGGCGATTGCCGAGGCGGTGACGCTGCCGATCATCATCTACAACATTCCGCCGCGCTCGGTCATCGACCTGATGCCCGAGACGATGGGCGCGCTCGTCAAGGCGTTTTCGAACATCGTTGGCGTCAAGGACGCGACGGCGAAGCTCGAGCGCGTTTCCGAGCAGCGTATCACCTGCGGCTCTGACTTCGTCCAGCTTTCCGGTGAGGATGCGACGGCTCTCGGCTTTTACGCGCAGGGCGGTGTCGGCTGCATTTCGGTGACGGCCAATGTCGCACCAAAGCTCTGTTCCGATTTCCAGAACGCGCTCGCCGCCGGCGATTTCAAGAAGGCCTTGTCGATCCAGGACCGGCTGATGCCGCTGCACAAGGCGATCTTCCTTGAACCGGGCGTGTGTGGCACTAAATATGCGCTGAACAGGATTGGCCGGATGAACGGCACGGTTCGCCTCCCGCTCGTCGATATCGAGGAAAAGACGGCGCATGCCATTGATGCGGCGCTCGGCCATGCGGGCCTGATCGGCTGAGGAGGCCGTAACGACACACGAAGACCGGTCCGCCTGCGCCATCTTGCCTTGAATGCGCCGCGGACTGGCAAGGATATTGAGAATGGCTCCGAAAGGTAGCAAGGACGGCCCGTCGAAACTGGTCGCCGAGAACCGCAAGGCGCGGTTCAACTACGAAATCGTCGATACGGTTGAAGCCGGCCTGGTGTTGACGGGCACGGAGGTGAAGTCGCTGCGCGAGGGCAAGGCCAACATCGCCGAGTCCTACGCATCGGATGAAGATGGCGAGATGTGGCTGATCAATTCCTATCTGCCGGAATATCTGCAGGCTAACCGCTTCAATCACGAGCCGCGTCGCCGCAGGAAGCTGCTGTTGAGCCGGCGCGAGATCCATCGTCTGCGCTCCGCCGTCAACCGCGAGGGCATGACACTGATACCGCTGAAGCTCTACTTCAATGATCGCGGCATGGCCAAGCTTCTGCTGGCGCTCGGCAAGGGTAAGAAGGTTCATGACAAGCGCGAGACGGAGAAGAAGCGGGACTGGAATCGCCAGAAGAACCGGCTCCTCAAGGAGCTTGGCTGAGGCGATCAACGCCGTTCGCTGACTGATGAGAGGGGCCTGAGGCCGCGGTTTTCCGCCGCGGCTCAGTCTTCGTTATAGTCGGCGGGCTGTGGTTCGCTCTGGCGGACCGGCCGTTCCGAAGGATCGCGGCCGACTTCGGGCCTCAGGCTGACGAGATCGATGAAATGATCGGCCTGACGGCGCAGATCGTCGGCAATCATCGGCGGCTGGGTCGCCATGGTCGAAACCACGGACACCTTTCGTCCCTTGCGCTGCAAGGCCTCGACAAGGGTCGTGAAGTCGCCGTCGCCGGAAAAGATCACCAGGTGGTCGACGGTCGCGGACTGTTCCATCGCGTCGATCGCCAACTCGATATCCATATTGCCCTTGATCTTGCGGCGGCCCATGGAGTCAGTGAACTCCTTCGCCGGCTTGGTGACGACCTTGTAGCCATTATAGTCAAGCCAGTCGATCAGCGGCCGTATTGACGAATATTCCTGGTCTTCAATCAGTGCCGTGTAGTAGTAGGCGCGGAGCAGATAGGCCTTCTTCTGAAAGGCCTTCAAGAGCTTGCGATAGTCGATATCGAAGCCAAGACTTTTCGAAGCGGCGTATAGATTGGCCCCGTCGATGAAAAGCGCTATTTTTTCGCGCGGGTCGAACATGCAAAAATACCTTTCAGTGAAACTTCAATTGCCGCGCTTCAACGAATTTTCAAGGCCGTTCACGCGATAAATTCAAAAATGCTAATGTTTACTGCAGCTTCGATCTATACCAGCAACTTGATTTAAGCACGGTTCGTCAAATATTCAACCCGAAGTTATATGTTGACTCGTACAGCCCCAGACGATTGCGAGGTCTGGCCGTTTGTGAAACATGATTGCGCTCTTGAATTCTCAAAACGGACTCTTTATGAGAACCCTTTCTACCACATCATGTCTAAAAAGGACAGGCAATGGCACGTGTCACAGTAGAAGACTGTATTGATAAGGTCGACAACCGGTTCGACCTCGTCCTGCTTGCCGGTCACCGCGCGCGCCTCATTTCCCAGGGCGCATCGATCACCGTCGACCGCGACAACGACAAGAACCCCGTCGTTGCCCTGCGTGAGATCGCCGATGAAACGCTGTCGCCGGATGACCTCAAGGAGGATCTCATCCACTCGCTGCAGCGTCATGTCGAGGTTGATGAGCCGGAGGCCGATGCCTCGCAGGCCGCAAGCGCCGAAGAGAATACAGACGAAGCCCCCGATCAGCCCGATGCAATTCCCTTCGACCAGATGTCGGAAGAGGAGCTGCGCGCCGGCATCGAAGGCCTCGTGCCGCCGGAAAAAGGCGACGATTACTGAGTATAGCGGGTGCGGCGGGGCAGGGGCTCCGCTGCACCTCTTCCTTCCCTCCCGGAACGTCCCGAGCGGGCTGAGCGCCACCGCTCCGTCGCCCGTCATGGGCCTGGTCGAAACGCCATGATGCGGCAATACGAACTGGTCGAGCGCGTACAGAAGTACAAGCCGGACGCCGATGTGGCGTTGCTCAACAAGGCCTATGTCTATGCGATGCAGAAGCATGGACGCCAGAAGCGCGCCAGCGGCGATCCCTATATTTCCCATCCGCTTGAAGTTGCGGCCATCCTCACCGACCTGCATATGGACGAGTCGACCATCGCGGTCGCGCTTCTGCATGACACGATCGAGGATACCTCGGCGACCCGCGCGGAGATCGACCAGTTCTTCGGCGACGAGATCGGCGCGCTGGTCGAAGGGCTGACCAAGATCAAGCGGCTCGACCTTGTTTCCCGCAAGGCCCAGCAGGCAGAGAACCTGCGCAAACTCCTGCTTTCGGTCGCCGACGACGTGCGTGTGCTGCTCGTCAAGCTCGCCGACCGGCTCCACAACATGCGCACCCTCTACTACATGCGTCCTGATAAGCGGCGGCGCATTTCCGAGGAGACGATGGAAATCTATGCGCCGCTTGCCGGCCGCATGGGCATGCAGGACATGCGCGAGGAGCTGGAAGACCTCGCCTTCCAGTACATCAATCCCGAAGCCTACCAGACCATCCGCGACAAGCTGCAAGACCTCTCCGGCCAGAACAAGGTGCTGGTGCAGAGCATCGAGGAAGAACTCAAGGCGCTCCTGATCAAGCAGGGGCTCGGCGAGGTGAAGGTCAAGGGGCGCCAGAAGAAGCCCTATTCTATCTTCCACAAGATGCAGACCAAATCGCTCTCCTTCGAGCAGATGTCGGATCTTTATGGGTTTCGCATCATCGTCGACGAGGTGGAGGACTGCTACCGCGCGCTTGGTCTCGTCCATACCACCTGGCGGATGGTGCCGGAGCGGTTCAAGGATTACATCTCCAACCCGAAGCAGAACAATTACCAGTCGCTGCACACCACGATCGTCGGCCCGCAGCGCCAGCGCATCGAGCTGCAGATCCGCACCAAGCGGATGAACGAGATCGCCGAATACGGTATCGCCGCGCATTCGCTCTACAAGGAGGGGAAGACCGGCCGCAGGGAAGTCGCCGACGACGAGACCAACGTGTTCTCCTGGTTCCGGCGTACCATCGAGGCGCTCGCCGAGGGTGATAGCCCAGAGGAGTTTCTGGAGCATACCAAGCTCGAGCTCTTCCAGGACCAGGTGTTCTGCTTCACGCCGAAGGGCAAGCTCATCGCGCTGCCGAAGGATGCGACCCCGATCGACTTCGCCTATGCGGTACACACCAATGTCGGCGATACATGCGTCGGTGCCAAGGTGAACGGGCGGATGATGCCGCTTGTTACCCGCCTCAACAATGGCGATGAGGTCGAGATCATCCGCTCCGGCGTGCAGGTGCCGCCGCCCGCCTGGGAAGGCATCGTCGTCACCGGCAAGGCTCGTGCGGCGATCCGCAGGGCGACGCGCCAGGCCATCCGCAAGCAATATAGCGGCCTCGGCTACCGCATTCTCAACCGGACGTTCGAGCGCTCCGGCAAGACCTTTTCCCGCGAGGTGCTGGCGCCGGCACTGCATCGGCTCGGCCAGAGCGATGTCGAGGACGTCATCGCCGCCGTCGGCCGCAACGAGCTTTCCTCCTATGATGTGCTGCGCGCGGTGTTCCCGGACCACAAGGACGAACGCGCCACGGCCAACGTGAAGCCCTCCACCGAGGAAGGCTGGGTCAACCTGCCGAAAGGCGAGGGCATGGCCTTCCGCCTGCCGGACAATAACGGCGAGGCCGCTGCCGGCATGCCCTTGCGCGGCCTTTCGGCCGGCGTCACCGTGCGGTTTGCGCCCTGGGGTGCCGTACCGGGTGACCGGGTCGTGGGAATTGTCGAGGACGACAAGAGCATCACTGTCTATCCGATACAGTCGCCGGCGTTGCAGAAATTCGATGACCAGCCGAACCGCTGGATCGACATACGCTGGGACCTCGACAGCACCGACGACATCCGCTTCCGGGTGCGCGTCGACATGAATGTCCTGAACCTGCCCGGCACGCTTGCCCGCGTTTCGGAGAAAATCGCGACCCTCGACGTCAACATCCGCTCGATCCAGATGGAGGTCGTGGCCGACGATTTCGCCGAGGTGAAGATGGAGCTCGAGGTCTGGGATTTGCGCCAGCTCACCCAGGCCATCAACCAGCTGCAGGCGCTCGATTGCGTGGCGAATGTCACGCGCGTTTTCGAGTAGACCGGCCCGCCGCCATTGGAGTTGGCATCCGTCAATTGTGGCGGTGGCACACCTTTGCATCGGGCGTTTCCATCGCCAGAATGCCATGCGACGGCCGCAATGTTTTAGGAACTTTCGGCGGTCCGGCTCATTGTCCTAGAAAGGCTTCTCAGCACGGGAGCTCGGGCCTGAGCGAAAGGAAGGCAGATCATGATGGATCGTTTGAAACATTTCTTCCAGCGTTTCACGCATCCCAAGGTGGATGATCGCGAAATCGAGGGCGTCACGCACGTCATCAACAACATCGACCACGGCTTCGAACCGGATCGTCCGCGGCCGGAACAGGTCGACGAAAACAAGCGCGAGGACGAAGAGCGCGTCTGAACAACTGGCCGGAAAATGGCTTGCATTCGGACCAGCAGATGTCGAAACTAGGCCATGCTTTTCAAGAGACGTTCTCCGGCGAGTCTAACCCAGCGCGTTCGCGCCGCCATCTGGCCCAGAAAGGGCCTCTGGCGGGCGCCGGTTTACCTTTATCACCGCACGGTGCGGCTGAGGGCGACGCCGCATGCGATTGCGATGGGCATCGCCGCTGGCGTTGCGGTGTCGTGGACTCCTTTCATCGGCTTTCATTTCGTCTCCGCCTTCGCCCTGGCATTTCTTTTTGGCGGCAACTATTTTGCCGCAGCCCTTGGTACCGCCTTCGGCAATCCCTTCACATTTCCGTTCATCTGGCTTTTGAGCTGGCGTTTCGGCAACACGCTTCTGTCGCGATCGACGTTTGACCGAGACCACATCAATCTGGTCGAGCTGGTTAAGACCTTCGATTTTGCCGATCTGTGGAAGCCGTTGCTCGAGCCGATGGCGGTTGGCTGCATCCTGCCGGCGCTGGTCTGCAGCGCGATTTTCTATGCCGCGACCTATTTCGCGGTGCAGTCGTTCCAGACTCGCCGCAAGGCGATGCTTGAGGCTCGCAGCGACCAGCTCGCTGCCGAAGCCGGCCGCAGCAACGGCTAGGCCTTCAACGTCACCGGAGACACCAGCATGATTGTCGGGCTTGGAAGCGACCTCATCGATATCAGGCGCGTCGAAAAGACCATTGCGCGATTCGGTGAACGCTTCACCGAGCGCTGCTTTACCGAAGTCGAGCGGCTGAAGTCCGACGGCCGCAAGGCGCGCGGGGCTTCCTATGCCAAGCGCTTCGCCGCCAAGGAAGCCTGCGCCAAGGCGCTCGGCACGGGCATTGCCCGCGGCGTGTTCTGGCACGAGATGGGCGTCGTCAACCTGCCGGGGGGAAAGCCGACAATGGAGCTGACAGGGGCTGCGGCCGTCCATCTGGCAGCCTTGATCCCGGCCGGCATGGAAGCGCGCATCCACCTGACCATCACCGACGACTATCCGCTGGCCCAGGCCTTCGTCATCATCGAGGCCGTCTGAGCCCTCTGC
Source organism: Martelella endophytica (assembly GCF_000960975.1). NCBI lineage: Bacteria > Pseudomonadati > Pseudomonadota > Alphaproteobacteria > Hyphomicrobiales > Aurantimonadaceae > Martelella > Martelella endophytica. Next base: position 3,160,877 of record NZ_CP010803.1, read on the forward strand.
TTAAAAATATTGCTCCCCCGCCGGGAAGCGGATAAAGCTTCATCCGAACGAACCGGTCGGCGACAAGAAGGAAAAGACTGCGTGTCCGAAAAAGCTGAAAAACAGGAAAGCTCGCTCTGGAGCAACGTCAAGGTCATCATCCAGGCGCTGCTTCTGGCGCTGGTGATCCGAACCTTCCTTTTCCAGCCGTTCACGATCCCCTCCGGCTCGATGATGCCGACGCTGCTTGTCGGCGACTACATCTTCGTCAACAAGTTCTCCTACGGTTACTCGAAGTACTCCTTCCCGTTTGCTCCCGATTTCTTCAACGGGCGCATCTTCGAAAGGGAGCCGGAGCGTGGCGATGTCGTCGTGTTCCGGTATCCACCGAACCCCAAGGTTGACTATATCAAGCGCCTTGTCGGTCTGCCGGGTGACCGCATACAGGTTCAAAACGGTATTCTCTACATCAATGGCGATCCGGTACCGCGCACGGCCGATGGCACCTTCACCTCGGATTACCGCAACGATCCCGGCCGCGATATTCCAGTGTTCCGTGAAACGCTTCCCGATGGCGTGACCTATGACACGCTCGACGAAATTCGCGGATCACGCGGCGACAACACCCGCGAATTCGTGGTCCCGGAAGGCCATTATTTCATGATGGGTGACAACCGCGACAATTCGCTCGACAGCCGTTTCGATGTCGGTTTCGTGCCGGCTGAAAATCTCGTCGGCCGCGCCAGCGTCATTTTCTTCTCGCTCGGCAACGACACCTCCTTCGCCGAAATCTGGAAATGGCCGGCCAACATGCGTTGGGGCCGTATCTTCAAGGGAATCGGTGGCTGAATGGCGCGACGAGGCACGGGCGAAAACGATATTGCAGCTTTTTCCCGCCTGATTGGCTTTGAATTTGCCGACCGGGACCGTATCGCCCGGGCGCTCACCCATTCGAGCGCCCGCAGCGGCAAGGGCAGCAATTACGAGCGGCTCGAATTTCTCGGCGATCGGGTGCTGGGACTGGTGATCGCGGAGAACCTGTTCAGGCTCTACCCGACGGCCAGTGAAGGCGAACTTTCCGTGCGCCTGAACCAGCTCGTCAGCGCCGAGGCCTGTGCGCGGGTGGCCGACGAGCTGGACCTGCACCGCTTCATCAAGACCGGGCAAGACGTCAAGAAACTGACCGGCAAGCGGGTGCTCAGCATCCGCGCCGATGTCGTGGAAAGCGTGATCGCCGCGATCTACCTGGAAGGCGGGCTGGAGCCTGCACGGCATTTCATCGAGACCAACTGGGCGCCGCTCTTTGCCGATGGCGTGACGCTGAAGCGCGATGCCAAGACCGAGTTGCAGGAATGGGCGCATGCGCATTTCGGCGAAACACCGGTCTATCACGTCGAAGATCGCAGCGGCCCCGACCACGAGCCGCGTTTCACCGTGAAGGTGACTGTAAAGGGCGTTGCGCCGGAGACCGGCGTCGAGCGTTCCAAGCGGGCGGCAGAGCAGGTGGCCGCGACCCGGCTTCTCGAGCGCGAAGGCGTGTGGGCGGCATCCTCGGAAAGTTGAGGCGCCCGGTCTGGGCCTTTGCAACGATTTTTTTGATTTTCATCCGGAATGGGCGCAGCATGGCGCTGCAGGAGTGATTTATGAGCGAAGCTGAAACCACTGAGGAAAACGGCGCAACGCACTCGGGTTTCGTGGCGCTGATCGGGCCGACCAATGCCGGCAAGTCGACGCTGGTCAACCGGCTTGTCGGCGCCAAGGTATCGATCGTCAGCCACAAGGTTCAGACGACGCGGGCGATGCTGCGCGGCATCGCCATTCACGACCGGACGCAGATCGTGTTCATGGATACGCCCGGTATCTTCAAGCCGCGCCGCCGGCTCGATCGTGCCATGGTGATGGCCGCCTGGACCGGCGCGCGCGATGCCGACCTCATCATGCTGCTCGTCGATAGCGAGCGCGGCCTGAAGGGCGATGCCGAGGCGATTCTGGAAGGGCTGAAGGAGGTCCGCCAGCCGAAGATCCTGGTGCTGAACAAGATCGACCGCGTGCGCCACGAGGACCTGCTGGCGCTTGCCGCCAAGGCCAATGAAACCGTCGAATTCGACCGCACCTTCATGATTTCGGCGACCAACGGCTCGGGCTGCGATGATCTGATGGACTGGCTGGCGACGACGCTTCCGGAAGGCCCTTGGTATTATCCCGAGGACCAGATTTCCGACCTGCCGATGCGCCAGCTCGCCGCCGAGATCACCCGCGAAAAGCTGTTCCTGCGCCTGCACCAGGAGCTTCCTTACTCCTCCCACGTCGAGACCGAAAAGTGGGAAGAGCGCAAGGATGGCTCGGTGCGCATCGAACAGGTGATCTATCTGGAGCGCGATAGCCAGAAGAAGATCGCCCTCGGCAAGGGTGGCGAGGCGATCAAGTCGATTTCGATGGCGGCCCGCAAGGAGCTGTCCGAAATCCTCGAGCAACCCGTCCACCTTTTCCTGTTCGTGAAGGTGCGCGAGAACTGGGGCGACGACCCGGCGCGCTATCGCGAAATGGGGCTCGATTTCTCGGAATAAACGGTCATGGAGTGGCAGGACGAAGGCATTGTTCTTGGTGTGCGCCGCCATGGCGAGACCAGCGTTATTGCCGAAGTCATGACCGCCGTCCATGGGCGCCATCTCGGTCTTGTGCGCGGAGGCCGTTCGCGGACGCTGCGGCCGGTGCTGCAGCCCGGCAACCGCGTGGCGCTCACCTGGCGAGCCCGGCTCTCCGAGCATCTCGGCGAATATCGTGTCGAGCCTCTGTCGCAACGCGCGGCACTGCTGATGCAGTCTGCAACCGCGCTTTACGGCGTGCAGGCGATGGCAGCGCTGCTGCGACTGCTGCCGGAACGCGACCCGCATGGGCATCTGCTCGAGGCAATGGAGGTGATCATCACCCATCTCGACGAGCCGGAGTCGGCGGGTGAGCTCTATGTCCGCTTCGAGCTTGCGCTGCTGAACGAGCTGGGCTTCGGCCTCGACCTTGAAAAATGCGCTGCGAGCGGCTCGCGGCTCAACCTCGCCTATGTCTCGCCGAAAACGGGCAGGGCGGTCTCGCGCGACGCCGGTGCGCCCTATGCGGACCGGATGCTGTCGCTGCCGCCATTTCTGCGGCCGGACCTCAACGAGGCTGCCGACGCCGAGGGGCTGAGTGCCGCCTTCCGCCTCACCGCCTTCTTCCTCGATCGCCACGTCTTCGAACCGCGCGGCCTGAAACCGGACACGGCCCGCGACAGTTTTGTCACCGCGACGCTGAAGGCGCTGGCCTGAGGATCAGGCCCGCCTCTGCTTCAACGGCCAGCGCTCGCTGCGGCTTGCGGTTATCGTGACGGTGTCGCCGACCTTCAGCAGGCCTTCGCCGCGGGGAACGGCATTCCAGCCGAAAAGTGGTCCCGGTGCGCGGCGGTCGGCGGACATGCGCAGGCGGCCGAGCGCCGGCAGCGGATTGGCGATCTCGCGCGAACCGGTCGTCTGGTCCTGGGTCGTCATGATGCAGCGGGCGCAGGGCTTGACGAGGTCGAGCACGATGTCGCCGATGGCGATGCTCTCCCAACCGTCCTCGGCCCAGGCCTCGTCGCAATCGATCACGATATTGGGCCGGAACCGCTCCATGCCGACGGTTGCCGCCCCATGGCTTTCGAGGTCGTCGTTCAGCGCTGCCAGCGAGCCGGTGGTTGTCACCAGGATCTGGAAGCCGTCGGCAAACGAGACCGGCGTGTCGCGCGGCACGAAGTCACGGCTGGCGGTGCGGTTCGACTGGCCATCGAAGAAGTGCAGCGCGACATCACGGTCGAACCAGTTGGAAAGCATCGCATTGACGGCATCTGCAGCGTCCGCCGCATTTACGGTGTCGCTCCAGACCCGGATATCGCTGCGGCTTTCCGCGGGCACTGCCTCGATTTCACCCTTGCCCTCCATCGAAAGCCGCAATCCGTCTGCCGACGGCGTCACGCTGAGGCGGGCGAGCGGCGGCATGTCGCGCTGGGTAATGGCGTTGCCGGCGCGATCCGCGATCACGGCGATGCGATCTCCCGAAAGCCCCATCGGGCCGCAATAGGCCTCGGCGAGGGCCAAGCCGCGGGCGCTCTTGAGCGGAAAGACATTGAGGGCACTGATCTTCATGGAGATATTCCCGGAATCAAAAACCGGCGCGGATGCGCCGGCTTAAAGCTTAGCTGTTCTTGTCGGCGTTTTCCGCCGGTTTTTCCTCGATCAGCAGATTTTCGTCTTCGTTGAGGGTCGACAGCGTCATCTGCGGGAACGGGATGGAGATGCCGGCTTCGTCGAAGGCGAGCTTGGCGTCGCGGGTCATGACATGCGTGGTCTTCCACCACAGCGGCCCCGGCACCCAGTAGCGCATAGCAACGACCACCGCGCTGTCGCCCAGCTCCTTGACGAAGGCGTAGGGCTCGGGATCGGTGAGAACGTTCTCGTTATTCTTGGCGAGGTCGAGCAGGATATTGATCGCCTGCTTCAGGTCGTCGTCATAACCGATGCCGATGGCAAGCTCATGCATGCGCTGCGAGACGCGGGAATAGTTGGTGATCGCGACATTCCACAGGGTCGAATTCGGCGCCAGACGATAGAGGCCGTCGAAGGTCTTGAGTTCGGTTGCGAACAGGCCGACCTCGAGCACCGTGCCGTCGATTGAGCCGGTGGAGATGTATTCCCCGACCCGGAACGGGCGCAGCACCAGCAGCATGATCCCGGCGGCGATATTCTGCAGCGTGCCCTGCAGGGCGAGACCAATGGCTAGGCCGGCTGCACCAAGAGCGGCGAGGATGGAGGCGGTCTGCACCCCGAACTGACCGAGCACCATGATGATGACGATGGTCAGGATGCCATAGCGGGCAATGTTGCCGAAGAAGCCGGCGAGTGTCTTGTCGACGTTCTCGAAGCGGGAGAAGGTGTTCTTGATCGATCGCTGGACAAGCGCTGCGATAATCCAGCCGACAATCAGCAGTATGATCGCGCCGAGCACGGAGAAGGCATAGGTGACGACGAGCGCGATAATGGCATCGGCAAAGTCGCCGGTCGCCTTGATCAACTCAGTGGCTTGTTCTTCCATCAAAACTTGTCCCTGGTTTTGGTGTTGAGCTTGGGAATCGTCTGGATGCTAGGAAATCCTGACCATCACTGCAACGTGCGAGCCTCAGGAGAGGTCCAGAACAAATGGCAGGCCGGTCGCGCATTCTGCGCCACGGCCGATCTCCGCGACCGCCTCGATCAGTCTTCCCTCGCGTCCAAGCGCCTCGTCGCCAAGGGCGATGAGCCGTCGGTTCGGCGTTGCGAAGGGGGCGGCGCTGCGGAGCCTGCCGGCAAGGGCAGCGTCGCTCAGGCCAGGCAGCAATGCCAGCGCCACGAGCAGCGCGGCTGCTGGGGAGCGCGAGACGCCGAGCCAGCAATGGACGAGCAACGGGCCATCGAATGCCCAGCGCCGGGCGAACTCCATCAACTCGCTGACATGCTGCGCGCCGGGGCCGACAAGCTTGCCGGTGCCCGCAAAGGCGATGTCGTTCATGCGCAGCGTGTGGTGGCTCTCGACGATGCCCGGTTTGGCGAAATCATGCCCATTTGCCATCAGCGAAAGCATATGGCGGCAGTGGTAGCGTGCCGCCATCTCGCCGGCGCGCGCGAGCGGTGCAACAATGATGGTGCGGCTCATGAGGCTGTCCGTTCCCGGGCAAGGCGCTTCTCTTCGATCGCCTCGAAACGGGCGAGGAACAGGGCCTGGGCGTCGGCGGTCGGCATCGGTTCGATCGGCAGCATGTCGGCCGAGATCCGGTTTGGCTGGCCGAAGAACCGCGTGGCCTCCGCAATGGTGAAGCCTGCAAGGGTCACGGCCTCGAAATAGGCGGCGATGCGATCGGCGGCCTTGATCTTCGCCTTCAGCGTTCGCGCCGGGTGCGGCGGCAGCGAATAGCGCAGGTGGATCGCCGCTTCCAGCCGCTTCTCCACGGTCTTGTAGCCGCCACCGACCACAGCCTTGAACGGTGAGATCATGTCGCCGATCACATATTCCGGCGCGTCGTGCAGCAAGGCCATCTGGCAATCCTCGGCGCTCGGCCGGTTGAGATGGGTGAAGATCGTTTCGACCACCAGCGAATGCTGGGCCACCGAATAGGCGTGCGCGCCGAGCGTCTGGCCGTTCCAGCGGGCGACACGGGCGAGGCCGTGGGCAATGTCGGAGATTTCGACATCCATGGGCGAGGGATCGAGCAGGTCGAGCCGGCGGCCGGAAAGCATGCGCTGCCAGGCGCGGGCGTCATTGCGGGTCGCCATGTTTACGCGTCCTCGCCCGTCGTTTTGTCGAGCGAGACGCCGCTCCAGGCATAGGGCGTGACGGTGACAGGCGTCCCGCCGGCGACGATGGCTTCACCAGTGGTGAGTGCGGATGCCACACGATCTATGCGCACGATCGCCATGCCGACACCTTTGAAGGTCGTGCCGAGTTCGCCGACCGGCTTGCCGGCCGCCGTCAGCGTCGTGCCGGGCGTCGGAAGCGCCGCCGTGGCATCGATCCGCACCAGCCGCCGCCGTGCCGTGCCGCGATGCTGCATGCGCGAGACGACTTCCTGGCCGACATAACAGCCCTTGCGGAAGGAGAGGGCGCCATTGGTGTCGAACAGCACGTCATGGGGAAAGACGTCCTGCGGCGCGAAGTCCCGGTGCATTTCGGCGACGCCGGCGGCAATGCGCAGCGCGTCGTCGGAGCCCTCGTCGCCGTGTTTGCCGGGGCGGCGGAAGATCGTCATGCCGGCGCGGGCGAAACGCTGGTCGGCGAAGACGCCCTCTGCCGTTGCCGCATCCTCGAAAAGGGTGACGCCTTCCGTCTCTGCCAGGGCGATCTGCACCTTGGCACGCAGCTTGTAGAGGGTCAGACGCTGGACGAGGCCTGCCGCGTCTTCGGCGTGGGTCTCGATCAGGAAGCCATCGCCGTCGCGCGCGATGAGGAAGTCGAACTGGATCTTGCCCTGCGGCGTCAGCAGCGCACCCGGCCAGGATTCGCCGGCAGCGATCTTGGCGATATCGGTGGTGACGAGGTTCTGCAGGAAATGCTCCGCTTCCGCGCCGGAGAGCGTGATGAATTTCCTGTCCGGGAGATAAATATTTGCCATCATCCATCCTCTGCTTCGCGCGCCGGCAAGACCGGAATCGGATGGGGCTTTTTCACGTGGAAGTGCTTCGAGGTCAATGCTCCTCGGCCGCAAATAAAGCCTTACTGGACCGTGCGGTCTGGGGAGAATTCACCGGCCAGCATGCGCTCCCGCAGCGATTCGAGCATCGCCTCGGCGCCTTCCTCACCGATCATCCGCACGGTTTCACGCATGGCAAGCGAGAGGGCGGCATCGGCAATGATTTCGGGTTCGATGCCGTCGGCGACACCATCGGCCCAGGCTTCATTCTGATATTCGAGAGCCGCCTGCATCTTCTCATGCACGATCATATCGTCGATGTCATTGGCATTCGGCTTCATTTCTGTTCCTTGTCGGCTTCTTGCTCTTTCGGCGTCTGTCGAAACATAGCAAGTTTTTCACGGAAGCGGCAGCGCCGCCAGCGGAAAAAGTAAATATCAGGTTAATCGCACTCGGCGCCCCGGGGTTTCGGCAGAACCATGTGATGGTTTGGTCACACCAGGTTCGGGGCGGTCGTCGCCGCGAGTTTCTCGGCGCATTCCAGCACGCTTGTCGGCACGGGCAGCCCGCGGATTTCGGCGAGCGTATACCAGCCCAGTTCGTCGGCGTCATCGGCTGCGGTGGCGATTGCTGCCGGATCGGCTTCCGCCAGAAAGACGCTGAGCCGATAGAAACTGGTGATCGTTCCGGTCGAATCGCGGTCGATGAGATCATAGACCGCGAAGAACTCCGCCCGCTCGGCCACAAGACCGGTTTCTTCCACGAGTTCGCGCAGCGCAGCCTGTTCCGGGGTCTCGCCAGCTTCGGCTCGGCCACCGGGAAAGGCATACATCGCCTGCGCCGGCGGGTTGGCCCGCCGCACCAGAAGAAAGGCCTCACCGCGCCTGATGATGACGGAGGAGGCAGGCTTCGGGTTCATCGCGTCTCGCTTTCTCCAGCCGGGCTTGTTTCCGGCCGGCCATCATGGAATGGATACCCAATGTGTGGACGTTTCGGACTGATAACAACCCCTGAAGCCGTGGGGGAGGCCTTCGACCTCACCGGCGTGGACCCGTTTCCGCCGCGCTACAACATCGCGCCGTCGCAGCCGATCCTGATGGTTGCCGATGCCACGGAGGCGCTCGGTGGCCGCGGTGTCGGCCGCACCATGCTGCTTGCCCGCTGGGGGCTGATACCGGCCTGGGTGAAGGATGCGAAGGACTTTCCGCTGCTGTTCAATGCCCGCAGCGAAAGCGTGATCGAAAAACCGGCCTTTCGCGGTGCCATGCGCCATTTCCGCGCTTTGGTGCCGGCGAGTGGCTTTTATGAGTGGCGGCGCACGGCCGCAGGCTCCGAACCGTTCTGGGTCAGGCCGCGGCATGGGGGACTGATCGCCTTTGCCGGCCTTCTGTCGCCTTGGATGGGGGCCGATGGTACGGAACTCGACACCGGCACGATCCTGACCACGGAAGCAACCGGCGTGATGGCGAAGATCCATGAACGCCAGCCGGTGATCATCCTGCCGGAGGACTATCCGCGCTGGCTCGACTGCCGCACCCAGGAACCGCGCCATGTCGCCGATCTGCTGAAGCCGCCGCCGCCCGGCTTTCTTGAGGCGATCCCCGTCTCGAAGGCTGTCAGCAACGCCCGCAACATGGGGCCACAGGTGCAGGAGCCGATCGGCCCGCCGCTTGCCGCAGACGACGAGCTGCCGCCCGAAGGGGGCCAGATGGACCTCTTCTGAGATTGTTCAGATGTCGAGGTCGAGACGGTTCTTGCGCAGGCTCTCGTCGGCCTCCTCATCGTCTTCCAGATGCACGTCGCTTTCCATTACCAGCGTGCCGTATTTGGCATGCCAGGCGCGCGCCCCGAGGGGGAGGGTAGCGAGATACAGCGCGGAGCCGGCAATCATCACATGCCAGGTGTAGCTGACGAGAAGCGCCACGGTAAGCACCGCGACGAGCATCATCGGCAGCGCGAACTCACGACGCACCACATTGAGGCCGAAGCTCTTGCCCGACCAGACGGGAAGCCGGCTGATCAGCAGGAAGCCGACGATCACGGTGTAGACCGAGGAGGCAAGTGCCACGCCGCGCCCGCCCTGCATGCCGAGAAAGCCGAGATAGACCGGCAGCAGCACGATGATCGCGCCGGCCGGCGCCGGCACGCCGACGAAATATTCTCCCTGCCAGCTCGCCTTGCGCTTGCGATCCGCCATGACGTTGAACCGTGCTAGCCGCAGCCCCGCCGCGATCGCATAGAGAAGCGCGGCGATCCAGCCTGGCGTGCCGGCATCGTGCAGCAGATAGATATAGGAGACCAGCGCCGGTGCGATGCCGAAGTTGACGATGTCGGCGAGCGAATCCATCTGTTCGCCGAATTTCGACGAAGCCTTCAGGAGCCGAGCCAGCCTGCCGTCGATGCCATCGAGAAAGGCTGCAATCAGCAGCATCACCACGGCCTGGGCGAATTGTCCTTCGATTGCCTGGCGGATGCCGGTCAGTCCGGCGCAGATCGCCAGCACTGTGACAAGGTTCGGCAGGATCAGCCGGAGCGGAATTTCGCGCAGCCGGGGTCCGCGGCCCGAGCCATCCGAGGACGGCCGGTGCGGGGCAGGGGTATTGTCATCCTCTGCCATCAGACCCGGCGTCCGATCACGGGTTCGGCGGTCGTGTCGAAAACGGCGAGCGTGGTTTCACCGGCGGTCGCCATCTGGCCGATCGCGACGCGCGGTACGGCGCCTTCCGGCAGGTACACATCGAGCCGCGAGCCGAAGCGAATGAGGCCGAAGCGTTCGCCGGCATCCACGGGATCGCCATCCTCGACGAAGCAGACGATGCGCCGCGCGACGAGGCCGGCGATCTGGACGACGCCGATCTCGCCATGGGCGGTGTCGATAACGAGGCCGTTGCGCTCATTGTCCTCGCTCGCCTTGTCGAGTTCGGCGTTCAGGAACTTGCCGGCGCGATAGTGGATCGAGCGGACGCGGCCGGCCATCGGCGCGCGGTTCACATGGCAGTTGAACACGTTCATGAACACGCAGATCCGCAGCATCGGCATCGCGCCGAGGCCCATTTCGGCTGGCGGGATTTCCATGCTGATCGACGACACGCGGCCATCGGCGGGGCTGATGACGAGGTCCGCATCCTGCGGCACGACCCGGTCCGGATCGCGGAAGAAATAGGCGCACCATGCCGTCAGGAAGAGGCCGATCCAGAACAGCGGTTCCGCCAGCCAGCCGAGCAGCAGGGTGACGACAAGGAAGATGGCGACGAAGGGGTAGCCTTCCTTGTGGATCGGCACGATGGCCTTTCGGATCGAATCGAAGATGGTCATGAACGGAAACTCCGGCTGGCGCAAATATCCTGGCGGCGGAGTCTAACCGCTTGCGAGGACGAAGAAAATGGCCGTCCGTCCGAAACCGGCCATTTTCCGGAAATGTCGGGTGTTCTTCCCGTGTTTCTTGCAAGGAGCAGGGCTGAGCCAAATGGCATGGCTCATGCGTCTCTCCGGCGCCGGGCCTACTTCGCTGGGTCCATCCGCAGGATGACGCCCATGTCGTCGCTTTCGCGGACCTGGCGCAGATGCTCCTCGGCAAGCGTCGCCTCGCGCTGGCGTTCCCACATCTGGGCGTAGAGCCCGTTCTGGGCAAGCAGCGCCGTATGCGTGCCGCGCTCGGCAATCTCGCCACGGCGCAGCACGATGATCTCGTCGGCGCCGATGACGGTCGAAAGCCGGTGGGCGATGACCAATGTCGTGCGGTTCTTCGAGACGACGTCGAGCGCCGCCTGGATTTCCCGCTCGGTCTGGGTGTCGAGCGCGGAGGTCGCCTCGTCGAGCACCAGGATCGGCGGTGCCTTGAGGATGGTGCGTGCGATTGCCACGCGCTGCTTCTCGCCGCCGGAAAGCTTCAGTCCGCGCTCGCCGACCTGGGTCTCGTAGCCCTCGGGAAGCTGGCGGATGAAATCGCCGACCTGGGCGAGTTCGGCTGCAGCATTGACCTCCTCGTCGGTCGCGCCGGTGCGGCCATAGCGGATGTTGTAGGCGATCGTGTCGTTGAACAGCACGGTATCCTGCGGCACCATGCCGATCGCCTCGCGCAGGCTCGCCTGCTGGACTTCACGCAGATCCTGGCCATCGATGGTGATGGCGCCGGAATTCACGTCGTAGAAGCGGAACAGCAGTCGCGAGATCGTCGATTTGCCGGCACCCGTCGGGCCGACGATGGCCACGGTTTTGCCCGCCGGCACCTCGAACGACACGCCCTTCAGGATCGGCCGGGCGGGATCGTAGGAAAAGTGGACATCCTTGAAGGCGATCGCGCCCTGGCGCACCTGAAGCGGTTCGGCATCCGGCTTGTCGGTAATCTCGGGATCGACCTCGAGAATGTCGAACATCTGCTCGATATCGGTCAGGCCCTGACGGATTTCGCGATAGACCGAGCCAATGAAGTTCAGCGGGATGGCGAGCTGGATCAGCATGGCATTGACGAAGACGAAGTCGCCGATCGTTTCTGTTCCGGCCTGAACCGCGCGTGCGGACAGCACCATCATCGCCGTCATGCCGATACCGAAGATCACGCCCTGGCCGAAGTTCAGCCAGCCGAGCGAGGTCCAGATCCGGGTGGCAGCCTCCTCATAGCGCGCCATCGAGCTGTCGAAGCGGCGAGCTTCCATGTCCTCGTTGCCGAAATATTTCACCGTCTCGTAGTTGAGCAGCGAATCGACCGACTTGGTGTTGGCTTCGGTATCGCTGTCGTTCATCTCGCGGCGGATGGCGATGCGCCAGTCGCTAGCCTTCACGGTGAACCAGACATAGACGACCACCGTCACGGCGGTGATGGCGAGATAGTCGAAGCCATAGCCCCACCAGAAGATGATGGCGACGAGGACGAATTCGAGGACGGTCGGCAGCGTCGCGAGGATGGTGAAGCGGACAATGGTCTCGATGCCCTTGGTGCCGCGCTCGATGATCCGCGACAGGCCGCCGGTCTTGCGCGACAGGTGGAAGCGCAGCGCGAGACGGTGCATGTGGACGAAGACGCGATGGGCGAGCTGGCGCACCGCATATTGTCCGACGCTCGCAAACAGCGCGTCGCGCAGTTGGTTGAAGCCGAGCTGGCCGATGCGGGCGAGATTGTAGAACAGCACAAGTGTCACCGCGCCAAACAGGAAGGCCGGCAGCATCGTCTCGATCTGCAATTCGCCTGTCAGCGCGTTGGTGACCCATTTGAAGGTGTATGGCACAAGCAGGAGCACGAGCTTGGCCACGATCAGACAGAGCGTCGCCAGAACCACCCGGCGCTTCAGGTCGGGCCGGCTGGAAGGCCAGATATATGGCCACAGGTTGATGATGGTCTGAAACGGACTCGCGGAATCCGCTGAAATGGTCTTTTGCCTGTCGGCCATAGCATGTCCCCGGCTCTAGAGGCCGCTCGGGCCGAGCCTCGGCTGAAATGAGTTCGCGCTCCCGGCGCGGCGGTCGACCCCGCAAATAAGCGAGGCCGCAGGCATTTGCAATGCCCGCGGCCGGTTCGAAGATATATATTTCCACATTCTTGGAAGAGTGGAAGTGAGGCGTCGTGCTACCGCGCCCTCAATTGCTGCCCGGATTATCGCCAGCTGGCAATTGATACTCCGGACCGACCGGCTCGCCCTGAAGCAGGCGCCGGTGGATGGTCTCGGCCTCGCCGATCGGCAGCGGGTCGACAGGAACCGAGAACACCTGGCCGGGCAGGATGATATTCGGATTGACGATCTGCGGCTCGTTGGCGAGGTAGATCGTGGTGTAGCGCACGCCGCGACCATAAAGCCTGCGGGAGATCCGCCACAGATTGTCGCCGCGCCGGATGATCACGGCGTTGTCGCTGCCCTGAAGCTGAGGTTGCATGAAGGTCTGGGTGCCGTCGTCCTGCGTCTCGCTCTCACCGGCGGGAGCCGTGGATACGGCCGCGACCTGATCGCCGGGCGGGCGATCGAACGGCACGATGGCGCGCGCGATCACGCTGCCGTCCTCGCCGAGCATGTCGATGCGCACGGTATGCATGCCGACGGCGACATCGACCTCGGATTCGACGACGAAATTACCCTCTACATTGACCTCGCTGTCGGAAAGAACCGTGTCGTCAATATAGCCGCGCACCGTCGCGCCGGTCTTGCCTTCGCCGGCGATGAACAGCCTGTTGCCCTCGATTTCGACGGCCTTGATCGTGACCGTCGCGATCACGGTCTGCTGGTTGCGGTTCTCGGTCTGGCTCTCGGCGGAAATCTCGGCATCGGTATTGACGTCGACACTTGGAAGCTCTGTGTCCGCCGTCGGGCGTGGGGACCTGGCCGCGGTCTCATCCTGAGGGCTGCTTTCGGTTTCGGGCTGTTGCTCCGGCCTCGTGGTGACCTGGATGCCGCCGGTACTGTCCGCTTCGGGCATCTGGACGATGTCGGAGGCCTTGCCGGGTTCGGTGATCAGCGCCAGCAGCTCTCCGCCGGGCGCCTCGGGAATGGAGATCGTCGCCGTCTGCAGCGAGCGCGCCTTGCGGCCGTCCGGCATGCTGACATCAAGGTAGATCAGATGGTCGCCGGGTGTCAGCGGCGTGTCGATGATGGCGACGAAATCGCCGGAGTCGCCCACGTCCGCAGTCGTCAGCACGCTATCGTCTTCCATGACATCAAGCCGGCCCTTCGGCTCGGCAGCGCCGGCAATGACGGCCGTTCCGTCCGGCTCGACGCGTAGAACGTCGAAGGTCGGGATGCGCAGGCCGGTGACCGTGTCGTCACCCTGCTGCTGGGCGCTGTCATCCTGTCCGGCCGCTTCCTGATTTTCGTTGCCCGTGGCATCGGCCTGGTTTGCCGGCTCGCTCGTCGCGGCTGGTTCCTCGTCCTCGGCGGCCGGCTGGTTCTCGGTGACGGGCGCGGGCGGTGCCTGCGCGTCATCCTTGTCTCCGTTCATGACGAAATAGGCGCCGATTGCGATCAGCACGAGCAGGATCACGATGACGATACCGAGAGTCCGGTTATTGCTTTTCATTCTCCACTCCAGACATGACCGCAGGCCAGGGCGGTCAATTCTCTGAAAACGCTAGCCATACCACCGGTTATACACAAGTCTTCTTTCATGCTGGCGCCAAAGCATAAACAGGGTAAATGCGCGCCTGTGGTCGATTTGCAATGAACTTGACCAAAACCAGACAAATGCGCTTCAGTGATGGCATGAAAAAAGCAGACGATACGATTCGACGCATCTGCGTCTACTGCGGCTCTCGGCCCGGAACCGACGCCGCCTACATGGCCGCCGGCACGGCGCTCGGCACGGCCATTGCCGAGGCCGGATATGGGCTGGTCTATGGTGGCGGCACCAAGGGCATCATGGGTGCCGTGGCCCGAGGCGTTCTGGACCGCGGCGGCAATGTGCTCGGCATCATTCCGGAGTTCCTCGTCGACATGGAAGCGACGCGCGACCAGCTCGCCGCCCTCGACGAACTGATCATCACCCCCGACATGCACGTGCGCAAGCACAAGATGTTCGAACGGGCGGATGCCTTCGTGGCACTGCCGGGTGGCATCGGCACGCTTGAGGAGATCGTCGAGATCATGACCTGGGCGCAGCTCGGCCAGCATCAGAAGCCGATGATCTTCGCCAATATCGAGGGCTTCTGGAACCCGATGATCGAGCTGCTCGACCATATGCACGGGCAGGGCTTCCTGCATTCGAGCCATCAGGTGCGCCCGCAGCTCATCGATCAGATCGAAGATGTGCTGCCGGCGATCGAGGCGTCCTGGGAAGAAACGGCGGCCGAGGATGGCCAGTCCGGCATCATCAGCCGGCTTTGACCGACGCCATCCGCAGCCGCCGGCGCGCCTTCAGCATCGACCAGGTATAGACAACCAGCGCCGTCCAGATCAGCGCGAAGGCGGCGAGCTTGGAAGCCTGAAGCGGTTCGCGGAAGATGAAGATCGCCACGAGGAAGATCGCGCTTGGTGCGATATACTGCATGATGCCGATGGTCGACAGCCGCAGGAGCTTGGCGGCATTGGCGTAGATCATCAGCGGAATGGCGGTCACCGCCCCGCATCCGACCAGAAGAAGCGCTGTCCGCGGCGAGCTGAACAGGTGACCGGCGCCGGTCGCCTCCAGCCAGACGATGTAGGCGAGGGCGGGGAGCGCCATGATCAGCACCTCCAGCATGAAGCCCGGATTGCCGCCGACGGGAACCGTGCGGCGCAGCAGCGCATAGATGCCCCAGCTGAAGGGCAGCACCAGCGCCACCAGCGGCAGCCGGCCCGTCTCGATCGTCAGAATGGCGACGGCGATGGCGGCGAGCGCGATAGCGGCGATCTGGCCCCTGGCAAGCTTCTCGCGCAGCACGACGGCCGCAAGCGCGATGGAAAACAGCGGATTGATGAAATATCCAAGCGCCGCATCGACGGTGTGCTGATTGCTCACCGCCCAGATATAGGTGCCCCAGTTGAGGCTGATGAACAGAGCGCAAAAGCCCGCCATCACCACTACGCGCGGCTTCTTCAGCGCGGCCCGCACTTCGCCGCCCTGCCGGGCCGCGGCCACGATCACGGCGCTGAAGGGGATCGACCAGACGATGCGATGGGCAAGCACTTCAAGCGGCGGCAGATCGGCGACGAGCTTGAGGTAGATCGGCAGAATGCCCCACATCAGATAGACGGTGAGCGCGAGGGCGAAGCCCTTCGGCGTATCTTCGCCGACGCTCGCCGATGGAGTGGCCGCCTGATCTGCCATTTCGAATTGTCCCTGTCGTGATCAAAGCAACGACTTACGCGCCCGGCAGCGGGAAAGCCACTCGGTTCTGGTGAAGCGACCATCAAACAAATTGATGGATGCCAGCCGCGATGTCATTCCGCCGCGGCGCGGCCGGCAAGCTTGCGGTTCTTCATCAGCTTGAAGGTGACCGAATCCATCAGCGCCTGGAAGGAAGCGTCGATGATGTTCTCGGAAACACCGACCGTCCACCAGCGGACACCATCATCGTCGATGCTCTCGATGAGGACGCGGGTGATCGCCTCCGTGCCGCCGTTGAGGATGCGCACCTTGTAGTCCGCAAGCTTGAGATCGGCGATCTCGTTCTGGAACTTGCCGAGATCCTTGCGCAGCGCCTTGTCGAGCGCGTTGACCGGGCCGTCGCCTTCGGAGACCGACATGACGCGACGCTCGTCGATTTCGAGCTTCACCACCGCTTCCGACACGGATTTTACCCGGCCGTGACTGTCATAGCGACGTTCGACCATCACCCGGAAGCTCTCGACATGAAAGAAGTCGGGCACGCTGCCGAGTTCGCGAAGCGCCAGGAGCTCGAAGCTCGCATCGGCGCCCTCATAGGCATAGCCGGAGGCCTCGCGCTCCTTGACGATCGTTATCAGTTTGTCGAGACGCGGATCATCCTTCGAAACCACAATACCGCGTCGCTTCAATTCATTGATAAAATTCGATTTTCCACCCTGGTCCGAAACCATGACCTTGCGGGTGTTGCCGACCCGGGAAGGATCGACATGCTCGTAGGTACGCGGGTCCTTGAGCAGCGCCGAGGCATGAATGCCGGCCTTGGTGGCAAAGGCCGAAGCGCCGACATAGGGGAGCTGAGGATCTGGCGCGCGATTGAGCAACTCGTCAAAACCGTGCGAAAGGCCTGTCAGATCGGTTAGCCCTTCAGCATCGATGCCGAGCTCATAGCGGCTGTTGTAGCGCTCCTTGAGGGCGAGGGTGGCGGCGAGCGTGATGATGTTGGCATTGCCGCAGCGCTCGCCGATACCGTTCAGCGTGCCCTGTACCTGCCGGACGCCGGCCTTGACGGCGGCCAGCGAATTGGCGACGGCCTGGCCTGTGTCGTTATGGGCGTGGATGCCGAGCGCTGCGCCTGGAATGCCGCTTGCGATGACATCGGCGATGATCTCAGCGATCTCGTCCGGCTGTGTGCCGCCATTGGTGTCGCACAGCACGACCCAGCGAGCGCCGGCTTCGTGGGCGGTCTTGGCGCAGGCCAGCGCATAGCTGCGGTTCGCCTTGTAGCCGTCGAAGAAATGCTCGCAATCGACCATCGCTTCCTTGCCGGCATCGGCCACTGCGGCAACGCTTTCGGCGATGCATTCGAGGTTCTGGTCGTTGGTGATGCCGAGCGCGACTTCGACGTGATAGTCCCAGCTTTTCGCCACCAGACAGACGGCGTCGCTTTCGCTGGCGATCAGTGCGGTGAGGCCGGGATCGTTGGAGGCGGAGACGCCGGCCCGCTTTGTCATGCCGAAGGCGGTCATCTTCGCCCGGCCGGTGCGCTTCTTTGCAAAGAAGGCGGTATCGGTCGGGTTGGCGCCGGGATAGCCGCCCTCGACATAGTCGATGCCGAAGTGGTCGAGCATGTTGGCGATCGCGATCTTGTCCTCGACCGAGAAGTCGATGCCTGGCGTCTGTTGGCCATCGCGCAATGTGGTGTCGAACAGGTAGATGCGCTCGCGTTCAGTCATGATCTCCATCCCAGAATAATCGGGCCCGTCCGGGGCCTCTCGTTATGCACCCGGTTCGTCCTCGGGTGGCCATTGTTCGGTGTCGTGATCGGGGTGCTGCCAGGAAACAACCGGCTCCTCATCGGGCCCGTGCGGGATCACCGGTTTTTCAAACAGCGTCTCGATCCAGGGCAGCCGGCATTCGTGATTCACTTGAACCTGCGGCTCGAACAGAGCCGGCTCGTCGAATGCGCCGATGGCAAGCTCGATACCACCCTTGTGTTGATAGGTCAGGGGCGTTCCGCAATGCTCGCAGAAACCGCGCAGGAAATTGGCCGAGGAGCGATAGAGCTTAGGCTTGCCGCGGGTCCATTGAAGATGGGCGATGTCAGCCGTGACAAAGGCCGCAAAGAAACCGCCGAACGCCTTCTGGCACATGCGGCAATGGCAGATCGACGGGCGTCCGAGGTGGCTTGCGCGAAACCGCACCGCGCCGCACTGGCAGCCGCCGCTGTAGCTTTGCGCTTCGTTCATCGGGTGGGCTCCGGCCAGCGGTCGGTGTCATGGTCGGGATGCTGGTGGCTGCTGGACGCGATCTCGTCGAGAAGCGCCGGCGCATCACCGAAATAGGTTTCCGCGCCGGGCAGGCCGGCAAGTTCATGGAAGAACGGCACGCGACCCTCGCAGCCTTCCTGTGTTTCCGGCGGGAAGGCCGCCGGATCATCGAGGCTGCCGAGCGCCACCGCGATCCGGCCCGAGCCGATCCGCTGATAGAACAGCGGCGTGCCACAGGCCTCGCAGAAGCCGCGGCGGATCGGATCGGAGGACTGGAACCAGCGCGGCGCACCGCGCGTCATCGCCACGTTCTCCTCTTCCGTGCCCGCGAGCGGCATGAAGAAGTTACCCGCCGCCTTCTGACACATCCGGCAATGGCAGATATGCGGCTCGCTGAGCCGGCCCGCGATAGTGTATCGAACGGCGCCACACTGGCAGCCGCCGGAAAAGGTCTCAGCGCTCATTCGATTGATCCCCCAATGGTTCGCAGAATGTGGGTGCGGACGGCGTCGACTGTCCCTTTCGGGGCCTCTCCCCCTCAAGGGTCGGCCAATGACAGATGGCCTTGGATTTCGCTCCCAATATTCTCTCCCGCTTGCGGGAGAGATGCCCCGAAAGGGGCAGTGAGGGTGAAGCAGCATTTCCGTTCGTGAGGGCGTCCGTATGGATGAACTCCCCCCTCACTGTCGCTTTCGCGACATCTCTCCCCTCCGGGGCGAGAAGACTTGGGCGTTGTGCGGCGAAAGCATATGAGGCCGCGCCACCCTCAAGGGGGGAGATCGATTGGAGCGAGGCTGCGAAGCCGGGGTTCACCGCTGGACCTCCCAAGTGGTGATACGCTCGCCGGTTTCCTTGTCCTTGGCGTCCTTCAGCAGGATACCCTTTTCGGCCAGTTGGTCGCGAATGCGGTCGGCTTCGGCCCAGTTCTTTTCGCGGATCAGGGCGAGGCGCTGGTCGACGAAGGACTGGACGTCGAAGTCGGCCAGCTTGGGACGAAGA
Source organism: Martelella endophytica (assembly GCF_000960975.1). NCBI lineage: Bacteria > Pseudomonadati > Pseudomonadota > Alphaproteobacteria > Hyphomicrobiales > Aurantimonadaceae > Martelella > Martelella endophytica. The sequence goes on from NZ_CP010803.1 coordinate 3,180,017, forward strand.
TTGAGGCCGAGAAGGTCGCCGGCGGCGAGCAGGTCCGGCGCGGTGACGCCGCCGCTCAGCATGTGCCCGATGTAATCCGGCGTATTGAGGTCATCGGCGATGGCATCGGCAAAGCTTTCGGAAAGGATGCCGGCTTCTGCGCCTTCCGCCTTGCGGCGGAGCTTAACCAGAATGTTTTCCGCCTCTTCCAGCCTCTTGACCGAAAAGTCGATGGGTTCGCGGTAGTGCGTCATCAGCATGGCGAGGCGCAGCACTTCGCCCGGCCATTTCCGCCCGCCGAAATTCTCCGTCTCCAGCAATTCGTGGATGGTGAAGAAGTTGCCTTCGGATTTCGACATCTTGCGGCCTTCGACCTGCACGAAGCCGTTATGCATCCAGACATTCGCCATCACGTGGTTGCCGTGGGCCGAGCAGGATTGGGCGATCTCGTTTTCGTGGTGGGGGAAGATCAGGTCGAGGCCGCCGCCATGAATGTCGAAGGTCTCGCCGAGATGCTTTTCCGACATCACCGAGCATTCGATATGCCAGCCGGGGCGGCCGTGGATCGCAACGGGCGAGCCGTCGACGGAGAAGACGCCCTCCCAGCCGGGCTCATCAGCGTCGCTTTCCTTCCACAGCACGAAATCCGCGGGGTTCTTCTTGTGACTTTCGACGGCAATGCGGGCGCCGGCCTGCTGGTCGTCGAGATTGCGCCGGGACAGCCTGCCGTAATCGGGCATGGAGGGGACGTCGAAAAGCACCTCCTTGCCCTCGGGCCCCTCGGCAACATAGGCATTGCCCTTCTCGAGAAGCCGCTGGATCATCGCCACCATGCCGTCGATATGTTCGGTGGCGCGGGGCTCGACCGTCGGCTGCAGCACGCCGAGGGCGGCAACGTCGCTGTGGAACTGGTCCGCAGTCTTTTCGGTGACCGCACGGATCGCCTCGTTGAGCGGCAGGTCGGGATAGTCGCGCTTCGCCCGCGCGTTGATCTTGTCGTCGACGTCGGTGATGTTGCGCACATAGGTGACGTGGTTGTCGCCATAAAGGTGACGCAGCAGGCGATAGAGCACGTCGAACACGATGACGGGGCGGGCATTGCCGATATGGGCGAAGTCATAGACCGTCGGCCCGCAGACATACATGCGCACATTGTCCGGGTCGATCGGCGCAAAGGCCTGCTTTTCGCGTGTCAGCGTGTTGTAGAGCTTCAGGGCTCCGCCCATGGTCTTCTCCCGGTCATGTCAAATTCCAGCGCCCCGGCCGGGTCGTCTGTCATTCATTTTGATATCGGGACAAGAACGGCCAGGCCAGCGGTAAGCTAGCGAATAATGGTGCAGATAATGCAAAGGGCCGTGTTCATAGGCCGACTTATGCCTCGCGGTGTTCGTGGCGTCAAGCCCTTCCACGTGAGGCAGTCCTGGAGGGGTTTATAATATAATAAGTTACTTATAAATATATTTTGAATTTAGGTGTGTATTATATAGTGATATAATAATTGTATTCGCTTACTACTAAATATAGTAATTGTATTATAGCTATATGAAAGGTAGTCAAACTTGGTGCGTTGCGTCTAACGTACCAAGGGGGACTACGTGAAGCTGTTCTGTGTCTGCGTATCAACGCTGTTCGTTTTGTCAGGTCATTCGTTTGCGAACGATCTGACTTCCGCAACGCCTGAAACCAATTCCTATACGTGGTCGGGCTTCTACGTCGGGGCTCAGGGCGGGTATCAGACGACACAGTCGTTTCCGGATACAAACAGGATCGTCAGCCAGGAAATGAAGGCGGAAGGCGGACAGCTGGGTGGCTTCGCAGGCTTCAACCATCAGTTCGCGAACCAGCTCGTCCTCGGCCTCGAAGCGTCGTTCTATTATGCCGATGGACAGGAAGACCAGACCTTCACGGCGACCTATCGTCGCTGGACGCTGACCGGGAAGGGCAGCTTCGCCCTCGGTTGGGGCGGCGTCCTGCAGGCCCGCGCCGGCCGTGCCTTCGGCCGCACGCTTGTCTATGCCACTGCAGGCGGCGAGGTGGCATCGGGCGAGCTCAGTGGCAGCGTCGCCGCCATCTCGATGGACACCGACCCCAAGCCGTTTCTCGGCTGGACAGTCGGCGCCGGGGTCGAACGCGCGCTTACCGACCATGTCTTCGCGCGTCTGGAATATCGTTACGCAGAGTTCCCCGAGACGGACTGCAGCTTTTCCTGGGACCGCGATTTCAGCCTCCGCTCGCGCCGCAACGTCATGCAGGTTGGTCTCGGCTACAGATTTTGAGCCCGGGCGCCCCTTGCGCGCCCATGACAAACGGCAATAATGCCCGTCTCGATTCCACTCTGGCGGGCTCACCGTGCATTCCTCACTTTCCCTGCGCCTTGCAACGCTGATCGCCGGCGTCTTGCTCATCGGCGCGAATTCGTTCGTTCTCGGGCCGATCCTTGGCGATGTCGCCGAAGCGCTGGGCACCAACGCGATCGCCATCACGCGAGCGATCTCCGCCTTTGGCGGGGCGACGGCGATCTCCGCCTTCTTCCTCTCCCGGCTGAATGACCGGTTTGAAAGCCGGGTGGTGCTGACCGGCGCGGTGCTACTGATGATGGTCGGCTTTGCGGGATCGGCCGCAAGCTGGAACTGGCAGTCGCTGGCGATCGCGCAGGCACTTGCGGGGCTCGCCACCGGCGTTCTGCTGCCCGGCATCTATGCCGAGGCGGTGCGGATTGCCCCTGTGGGTCAGGGCGCGCGGGTGCTCGGCAGCGTGCTGTCGGGATGGTCGATAGCGTTGATGGCCGGCGTGCCGGTATCGGCGCTGCTGACCGACTATCTCGACTGGCGGGTCGCCTATGTGCTGCTCGCCGTCATCGCGCTTGCCGTTGCTGTGGGCCTCGCCTGCCTCTCCGAGGCCGGGGCGCAGCGCCAGCCGCGCGCGCCGGCACGGCTTGCGGCGCTCAAGGTCACCGGCGTCAAGAGCCTGCTCCTCACCGGCCTCTGTTTCATGACGGCGTTTTACGGCACCTATGCCCTGCTTGCCCATCATATCCGTGACGTGCAGGGGATCTCGGCTTCGCTCTCCAGCCTTGTGGTCGTCGCCTATGGTCTTGGCTTCGGCCTCGGCGGCATGTCGGCCCGCCACGCCGATCGGTTCGGGCCGGGGCGGGTGTTCCCGTTCTTTCTGATGGCCTCGGCCGTGCTTTATCTTCTGCTGGTGCCGGCGGCTCACCACTTCGGCTGGTCGCTCCTGACGGCGCTCGCGCTCGGCTTCTTCAACCATTTCGGTCTTAACCTGGTGGTGCTCCGGCTCGCAGGCCTCTGGCCTGAAGCCCGTGGAGCGCTGATCGGCCTCAACACCACGGCAACCTATATCGCGGTCTTTTGCGGCCCGCTGCTGACCGGGGCTCTCTATGCAACGGTGGGCTTTGCTGCTGTTGGCGTTGCTGCCTTTCTGCTGCTCGCCGTCTGTGTCGTCCTGATGTGGCGTATCCGGCTGCTATAGCCCTCAGTCGTGGAGCCGCCGCGGGATCGGTGGCCCGACCGTGAAACCTGAAAAGCGAACCTTGAGGCCCTGCCGCTCGGGCGTGCAGGCGGTCATGCCGACATAGGCATCGTCCGCCGGAAACGGACAAAGCCGCGCCATCTGGAACCGCCCGTCGCCGGTATGGAATTGTACCCGCACGGCATCGCCATGGCGTGTCAGGCGGATCGTGACCGGTGTGTCCGGTCGTGCGTCGTGCAGCGGGATCACCGACCAGTCGGAAACATCACGGGTCACCACAGTCGAAAAATGCATCAGCCCGTCGGTGAATTCGATACCGGCCTTGATCCAGTGCGTTTCGTCGATCCTCAGCATCAGGCCGGCCTGATCGTAGAGCTCGGCATAATCCGCCGTCACCGTGACGATCGCCGAGAAGTCGCCCAGAACCGGGTGGAGGAAGGCGTGGCCGCTGTCGCGGACGAAACCGTAGAAGGTGGTTCGCCAGAAGTCGGTCGCCTTTTCGGTGACGAGCGAAAGGCCGCCATCCGCCGCCTGCCATTCGGCCGGTTCATTCAGCCACATGTTCCCCTCCCGGATCGATGGCCAAGACGAAGCTCTAGTCAGGCATACGATAGTCTTTCAGCCGGTCCTCGGCAAAGACATAAAGTCGGCCACTTTCCTGATAGTCGGGCAATGTCAGCGGCACGATCTTCGCGGCGACTTCCGAGGGGTGCGGTAGCGTCATCGGGTCCTCTCCCGGCGCGGCCTGGGCGCGCATGGCGGTGCGGGTGCGGCCGGGATCGACGCTTGTGACTTTCAGCGGCGTGTGCGCCGTTTCGCCGGCCCAGGTGCGGGCCAGTGCCTCAATCGCAGCCTTGGAGGCGGAATAGGGGCCCCAGAAGGGCTTGCAGCTATGCGCAGCGGCAGAAGAGAGCACCACGGCGCGGCCGGCATCGGACTTCACCAGAAGCGGTTCCAGAGAACGGATCAGCCGCCACGTCGCGGTGACGTTGACGGTCATCACCTGTTCGAACACTTTCGCCTCGATATGGGAAAGCGGCGAGACCACACCGAGTACGCCGGCATTGGCGACGAGGATGTCCAGCTTGCCCCAGCGTGCAAAGATCGAACCGCCGAGGCGATCGATCGCCGGCATGTCGGCAAGGTCCATCGGCACCAGCGTCGCCGAGCCGTTGCCATCGGCCTTGATCGCGTCGTCGAGCTCTTCCAGTCCGCCGATGGTGCGCGCGCAGGCAATGACGTGGGCACCCTGCCTCGCCAGCTCGAGTGCGGTGAAATAGCCGATGCCACGGGAGGCGCCGGTGACGACCGCAAGCCGGCCTTCAAGTGGATTTGTCATGATCTAGTCCAGTGAACAGTTTGTCCGGGAAAGCGAAAGCCTTGCCCGGACAATGTGCAATTTCTCAAAATGTTGAGCAAGTCACTCAGCCGTTACCGGCAAGCAACTCGATCTTGGAGAACTCGTCCTCATGCTCCTTGTCGAGCAGGCGGGTCGGGTAATCGCCGGTAAACTGATGGTCGGTGAATTGCGGCAGCGCATTGTTGCGTTTCTCGCCGCCGACCGCCTCGTAAAGCCCGTCGATCGACAGGAACTGCAGCGAATCGGCGCCGATGAACTTGCACATGTCTTCAAGCGTCTCGTGATTGTTCGCGAACAGCTTGTCGCGGTCCGGCGTGTCGATGCCGTAATAGTCCGAATAGAAGATCATCGGGCTGGCAACACGGATATGCACTTCCTTCGCACCGGCATCGCGCAGCATCTGCACGATCTTCACCGATGTGGTGCCACGCACGATCGAATCGTCGATCAGCACGACGCGCTTGCCGGAGATCACTGCTCGGTTCGCCGAGTGCTTCAGTTTGACGCCGAAGGCCCGGATCTGCTGCGTCGGCTCGATGAAGGTGCGGCCGACATAGTGGTTGCGGATGATGCCGAGTTCGAAGGGGATGCCGCTTTCCTGGGCAAAGCCGATCGCCGCGGGCGTGCCGCCATCCGGCACGGGGACAACGACATCGGCCTCGACCGGCGCTTCCTTGGCCAGGTTGAAGCCCATGTTCTTGCGGGTCTGGTAGACATTGCGGCCGCCGACGATCGAATCGGGACGGGCAAAATAGACATATTCGAACAGGCAGAGCCGTTCCTTCTGCTGCAGCGCGGGCTTGCGGCTGTCGATCGAGATCGAGCCGTCCGGCTGGACTTCGCAGATGATGACTTCGCCGTTCTCCACATCGCGCACGAACTTTGCGCCGATGATGTCGAGTGCACAGGTTTCCGAGCAGAAGATCGGTTTACCGTCGAGCTCGCCCATGACCAGAGGGCGGATGCCCGTGGGGTCGCGCGCGGCAATCAGCTTGGTGCGGGTCATCGCGATCATCGAATAGCCGCCTTCCATCTGGCTGATGGCATCGATGAAGCGGTCGGACGAGGTTTTCGCGCGGGAGCGGGCGATGAGATGCAGCACGACTTCGGTGTCGGAGGTCGACTGACAGATGGCACCGTCGGAAATCAGCTTGCGTCGCATCGACAGGCCATTGGTGAAATTGCCGTTGTGCGCGATGGCGATGCCGCCGACCGCAAGCTCGGCAAAAAGCGGCTGGACATTGCGCAGCACGGTTCCGCCGGTGGTCGAGTAACGCACATGCCCCATCGCCATCTGGCCGGAAAGCGCCTCGAGCATGGCCGGGTCGGTGAAGTGATCGCCGACGAGACCCATATGCCGCTCGGAGCGGAACTGCTGGCCGTCATAGGAGACAATGCCCGCGGCTTCCTGGCCGCGATGCTGGAGCGCGTGCAGGCCGAGCGCCGTCAGCGCCGCTGCATCGGGGTGCCCCAGAATGCCGAACACGCCGCACTCTTCATGCAGCGTGTCGTCATCGAGGCTGAAATCGTCAAAATCTTGAAAACTGCTGTTCATCATCCGATCCGGAAATGGCTGGGGCAAGGCCCGTCCGAAATTGTGGTTGAGCGAAGTTCGGTATCTTACGCCGGCAAATGGGGGGCCGGTGGAATAATTGCAATCACATTCCCGTCAACGACCGCGAACAGCTGGTCGCCAGGGAGGGAGGCTTCGGGGCCGGGTCCGCCCGGCAGAAGCGATTCGAGCTTTGTCGCCAGAATGTCGAGCGCCGGTTTCGATTTGGCATTGCGGATCCAGTCAGGGCTCTGGGCATCGCCAACGAGCCAGTTCCAGAACGCAACGGCGACCGCGAGAATCAGCACGCCGCGCACCACGCCGAACACGAAACCGAGCGAGCGATCGAGAGCGCCAGCGCGGCTGTCCATAATATAGTCCGCAAACCGTGACGTGACCAAGGAGATAAGTATCAGCGCCACGAGAAAAATGATGGCGAAGGCGCCGGCCATGGCGATCCGGTCGTCACCGAGGAAATTTTCCAGGGGAGGCGCGAGATAGGGATAGCCGAAATATCCGATGACGGCCGAAAGGCCCCAGGCGAGGATCGACATGATTTCACGCGAAAAACCACGAACCATCGCGAGGAGGGCGGAAAACACAATGACGAGGAGAACGATCAGATCGAACAACGTGACTGGCATTCAAAGCTCCGCTTGTCCTTCGGCCGCAAGCGGCCGGGCGTCGAATTCCCGCATGCAGGCCTAGTCGTCCGGGTCGGACATGGCCGCCTTCGAGCCTGCAATGCGGACGACGAGATCCGGCAATGCCGATAACTCGTTCAACCCGCCTGTCTTCTGCGTTGCAACTTCGGCCGAGCCTGCCGGCAGGCAGGCACCGGAAAAGCCGAGCTTCAACGCTTCCTTCAGCCTCTGGGCCGCATGCGACACCGGCCGGATGGCACCGGAAAGACTGACCTCGCCGAAATAGACACAATCGGCGGGGAGAGCAAGTCCGGCGAGCGAGGAAATCAGTGCGGCGGCAACCGCGAGGTCTGCCGCAGGTTCGCTGATGCGGTATCCGCCGGCGATGTTGAGGTAGACATCGTGATTGCCGAGCCTGACCCCGCAATGCGCTTCGAGCACGGCGAGGATCATCGAAAGCCGTGAGGAATCCCAGCCGACAACGGCTCTTCGCGGTGTGCCAAGCGAGGTCGGCGCCACCAGCGCCTGCACCTCGACCAGCACCGGTCGCGTGCCCTCCATGCCGGCAAACACGGCAGCGCCCGGCGCCTTGTCGTTGCGTTCGCCGAGAAACAGTTCCGACGGATTGGCAACTTCGCGCAGCCCGATATCGCTCATTTCGAACACGCCGATCTCGTCGGTCGCGCCGAAACGGTTCTTCACTGTGCGCAGGATTCGGTAATGGTGGCCGCGTTCGCCCTCGAAATAGAGCACGGCATCGACCATGTGCTCGACAACGCGCGGGCCGGCAATCTGCCCTTCCTTGGTGACGTGGCCGACCAGCACCATGGCGGCGCCCGTCTGCTTGGCAAAGCGGATCATCGCCTGCACGCCGGTGCGCACCTGCGTCACTGTGCCGGGCGCGGCTTCCGCCATGTCCGACCACAGCGTCTGGATCGAATCGATGATCACGAGGTCCGGGCGCTGGCCTTCGGCAAGCGTCGCAAGAATGTCCTCGACATTGGTTTCAGCGGCGAGCAGCACGGCCGTGTCTGAAGCGCCGAGCCTCTTGGCGCGAAGCCGCACCTGGGCGATGGCTTCCTCGCCCGACACATAGATGACCCGATGGCCCTGGCGCGACAGCGCGGCAGCCGCCTGCATCAGCAGCGTCGATTTTCCGATGCCCGGATCGCCGCCGACCAGCACCGCCGAGCCGCGCACGAAACCGCCGCCTGTCACCCGGTCGAGTTCGGCAATGCGGCTTTCGACGCGCGGCGCCTCTTCGCTCTCACCATCAAGGGCGACGAGGGCGACCGGGCGGCCCTTCTTCGGCGCCCGCGCCGGGCCGCCGCCGATGCCGGCTGCCGGATTGTCTTCGATGATCGTGTTCCAGGCGCCGCAGGCGTCGCAACGTCCCGCCCAGCGCGGATGCACCGCGCCGCAATTCTGGCAGATGAACTGGGTCTTCGGTTTGGCCAAGGTCTCTTCCTTGTCGCGTCTCAGTCCGGCTGGGTATAACGGCGGGTGTAGCGCAAGCCAAGGGATGTCAGCATTTCATACCCGATCGTGCCCGCCGCAGCTGCCGCCTCGTCGAGCGGCATGTTCGGGCCGATGAGTTCGATATAGTCACCGGCGCGGATGGTTCTTTCAGGAACATCGGTGACATCGAAAATGGTCATATCCATGGTGATACGTCCGGCGATCGGCACGCGGTGTCCCGCGACGAAGCCGTAGCCACCCTGTTCGACGGCGCCGCGCAGCGGCGTACCGGAGCCTGAAAGTGCCCGGTGATAGCCGTCCGCATAGCCTGCCGCCACGATCGCAAGCCGGCTGTCGCGGGAAAGCGTCGTCGTGGCGCCGTAGCTCACCGTCTCGCCAGCGCGCGCGCTGCGGATCTGAACGATCCGCGCCTCCGCCGTCGCCACGGGCCTCAGCCGCTTCGACGTTCCGACCTGCGAATCGCCGCCATAGAGCGCGATCCCCGGCCGGGTCAGGTCGAAGTGATAGTCGGAGCCGAGAAAGATGCCGGCAGACGCCGAAAGACTGGCCTCGATGCCCTCAAAGGCATTGGCGACCTGACTGAAGCGGGCAAGCTGCTCGACATTCATCGGCGACGCCGGATCGTCACCGCAGGCGAGGTGCGAGAGCACCAGCACGGGCTCGATGTTGGCAGGGCGAGATGCGTCGCCGGCAAACGCAATCGCTTCCTCCGGCGTCAGGCCGAGGCGGTTGAAGCCGGTGTCGACCTGCAGGGCGCAAGGATAGGGGCCGGGTACCACCGAAGTGAAGAAGGCGATCTGCTCCTCGCTCGCCAGCACCGGCACGAGGTCGTAGCTGAAGAAAAGCGCTTCGGTCCCCGGCCACATGCCGGACAGCACGAAAATGCGCGCATCCGGCGCAAATTCCCGAAGCGTCGCCCCTTCTTCCGGCACGGCAACGAAGAAATCCTGAGCGCCGGCTGCATAGAGCGCTTCGCCGACATCCTCGATGCCGAGGCCGTAGGCATCCGCCTTCAGGACGGCCGCCGTGCGCGCGCCGCCTGAAAGCGCGCGCATCGTCTTCCAGTTTTCGACGATCGCGCCGAGATCAACCGTCAGCCGGGCAGGGGCGGTATCGAAAACCTGTGATTCGTCCTCGTCATCGATAAGATCGTTCGAATAATCGTTCATGAAATCGCCGTTCGTTGCGTCGTTGCGGCGAATATAGCGCGATTGCGCCAAATGCCACAGGATTATTCGTCGAAGTTTGAGAATGACGGGTCGGCCAGGTCGGCAAACCGGGTGTAGGCTGCCTGGAAGGCGAGGTTGGCGGTTCCGGTCGGTCCGTGACGCTGCTTGGCGATGATCACGTCGGCCGTGCCGCGCACCTTCTCATACTTCATCTTCCACTCGTCATAGGCCGGATCGTCCGGATCGCGCGGCTCGAGGTTCTGGACGTAATATTCCTCACGGAACACGAACAGCACCACGTCGGCGTCCTGCTCGATCGAGCCCGATTCGCGAAGGTCGGAAAGCTGCGGGCGTTTGTCCTCGCGGTTTTCCACCTGACGGGAGAGCTGGGAGAGCGCGATGATCGGTGCGTTCAGCTCCTTCGCCAGCGCCTTGAGGCCGGTGGTGATCTCGGTCACCTCCTGCACGCGGTTGTCGCCGGATTTCTTTGAGCCGGTCATCAGCTGCACATAGTCGACCACCAGGAGGTCGAGGCCGCGCTGGCGCTTCAGCCGGCGGGCGCGGGCGGAAAGCTGGGCAATCGAGATGCCACCGGTCTGGTCAATGTAGAGCGGCACCTTCTGCATGGTCTGCGAGCAGGCCACCAGCTTATCGAAATCGGCCTCGGTGATGTCACCGCGGCGGATCTTCGAGGAGGAGACCTCGGTCTGCTCCGAGATGATACGGGTGGCGAGCTGTTCGCCGGACATTTCGAGCGAGTAGAAGGCAACAACGCCGCCCTGTTTGGCCTCGATCGTGCCATCGGGCAGCACTTCCGGCTCATAGGACGAAGCGACGTTCCAGGCGATGTTGGTGGCAAGCGATGTCTTGCCCATGCCGGGACGGCCGGCGAGGATGATAAGGTCCGAACGCTGCAGGCCGCCCATCTTGTTGTCGAGGGTGTGGATGCCAGTCGAGATGCCGGAAAGGTGGCCGTCGCTCTCGAACGCCTTGCCGGCCATCTCGATGGCGATGGTGACGGCATTCTCAAACGTCTGGAAGCCGCCCTCGTAACGGCCGGTCTCGGCCAAGGCGAAGAGCTTGCGTTCGGTATCCTCGATCTGTTCGCCGGGCGTCAGGTCGATCGGCGCGTCGTAAGCCGTGTTGACCACGCCTTCGCCGATATCGATGAGCTGGCGGCGGATGGCGAGATCGTAGATCGTGCGCCCGTAATCCTCGGTGTTGATGATGGTGACCGCTTCCGCGGCGAGGCGAGCGAGATACTGCGACACCGTCATGTCGCCGACCTTCAGGTCGGAGGGGAGGTGGGTCTTCAGCGTGATCGTGTTGGCGATCTTGTCCATGCGGATCGTGTCGCCGGCAAGCTCGTAGATCTTGCGGTGCAGCGGCTCGTAGAAATGCTCGGGCTTGAGAAAGTCCGAGACGCGGTAGAAAGCGCTGTTGTTGACGAGGATTGCGCCAAGAAGCGCCTGTTCGACTTCCAGATTGTTCGGCGCCTCGCGCTGTGGCGTGGCCTGAAAGGAGGATGAGGGCAGGATATCGTTCATTGGCTTTTCCGGAGTTCCCGACTGGATGAGACGAGCATAGTCGATTGCGCCTTCTGCCGCATCCGACCTGACCTTATTACCCGGTCTGTGCCCACGATCCACGGAATTCACAGGCTGGAGAAATAAACCGGGCCGCAGGCGCGAAAATCTGGCCCGCCGCCTTGACACGACTCATCACTGGTAAAGCCGCATGATACACCGGCGAGCGAAGATGAAAAATGCCTGCCGGCAACCCTCAGACCTGTCAGTCCCCAATCTCCCCCCTTGAGGGGGAGATGTCGCGAAAGCGACAGAGAGGGGTAGAGGGCGTAAGCCCTGAAAGCCACAATCTCCGAATTTGCCGATAGGGTTCACCCCTCTCTGCCCCTGTCACACAAAAAGCCGGGCCACATCGCTGCGGCCCGGCCTTTCAAATGCAATCGGACAAGAAAACTTACTTGTCGTCTTCCTCTTCGCCGGCTTCTTCGCCTTCGGCAGAGGCTTCTTCCTGCTCGTCCTCGATGTCGTAGTCGGCATCGGGGTTGAAGAAGTCTTCCGGACGCAGCGCGTCTTCGTCGACGCCGTAGATGGCTTCGGCGGAGGTGAGGTCTTCACCCTTGGCCTGGCGCTCGGCTTCTTCGGTGGTGCGGGCAACGTTCAGCTCGATGGTGATCTCGACCTCGGCATGGAGGTGGATTTCAACCTCGTGCACGCCAACCGTCTTGATCGGGGCGTTGAGAACGACCTGGTTGCGCGAGATGTTGAAGCCTTCGGCGGCCAGGATCTCGATCACGTCGCGGGCAGCGACCGAACCGTAGAGCTGGCCGGTTTCGCCAGCGGCGCGAACGGCGATGAAGGACTTGCCGGCAAGTACGTCGGCCACTTCCTGGGCTTCGTTCTTGCGCTCGAGGTTGCGGGCTTCGAGAACGGAGCGTTCGGCTTCGAAGCGGGCCTTGTTGGCGGCGTTGGCGCGCAGCGCCTTGCCGGCCGGCAGGAGGTAGTTACGGGCATAGCCGTCGCGGACCTTGACGGTCTGGCCCATCTGGCCGAGCTTGGCGATGCGTTCAAGCAGGATGACTTCCATGGTTCATTCCTTTCACTGGTTGTCGGAGGACGCGCCCGGCGACAGGGCAATGGCGCGCCGCGTATCAAGAAGACCCATGGTCACGAAGATCAGGGCCGGGAAGCTGAAGATCAGCGAGAGATAAGAGAGAATGATCACCGGCACGGCCCAGCTCTTGCCGCGGGCGGCAAGGTGCATGCGGGCGAGGCCGGCGAGCATGAAGCCGCCACCGAAGGCGCCGAGGCAGGCAGCGCCCACAAGGCCGATCGTGCCGCCGAAGAAGGTGGCGATCAGCGCCGCGACGAACACGAAGATGGCATTGGTATGCATGCGCAGCGACTGCGCCACATCCTCGCGCGGACGGCGGCTGAGGCCGGCGGCGCCGACGATGCGGGTGGCGAAGTGGAAGGCGACGAACAGCAGAACGACCGAGGTCGCGCCCTGCACCATCGGCAGCATCAGCGTGAACATGCCCTTGAACTGGTCGATCACAGCCTGATCGGCGGCCAGCTCCGGGTTCTGCGTCACCAGCGCATCCATGAAACTGTCGACCAGCGCGCCGGTCGTTTCCGGGCCGTAGCCGGCGACCGTGCCGAGGATGACGAGCGCGAGCGTGATCGCGGCGCATAGATGCAGCAGGATGTCGGAGAGCGGATACCAGGCCGTCAGCCCCTCCGGCCCGCCGATCTCGTTAGCCGGGCGGGCGAGGTTGCCGAGGTGGCTCAGCCAGCCGGCCGGCACCAGCGTCACCGCCAGCATGTAGAGCGCGAAGAAGGGGGAGGCGAGGGCCGCGCCAAGCGCGCCGGCAACGATGATCGCAATGATCGCCGCGATATTGCCCCAGCCGAGGCCGGCAATCAGGATCGGCAGTGCGGAAGCGGCGGCGAGAAGCGTGGAAAACAGGAGATTGAAGCTCGCCGCCATGGCCAGCATGAATGCCGCCACGCCGGAAAGCGCGCCAATCGCCAGAATTTTCACGTTGAAATTCTTCATCTCGCTGTCCTGCTTTTCGCAGTTAGGGAAAACGCTCGTTTCCCAACCTGGGTATCTTCAAGCTGCTGCGCGCCCACCGCGCCGGAGCCGGTTGCGAAAGGCGACGGGCGCCTTTCGCGAATGCATTGTCGACGTCAGGCCTTACGAAACGACGTAGGGCAGAAGGCCGAGGAAGCGGGCGCGCTTGATGGCGCGAGCCAGCTCACGCTGCTTCTTCTGGCTGACGGCGGTGATGCGGGACGGAACGATCTTGCCGCGCTCGGAAATGTAGCGCTGCAGGAGGCGAACGTCCTTGTAGTCGATCTTCGGAGCGTTGGCGCCGGAGAAGGGGCAGGTCTTGCGACGACGGTTGAACGGGCGACGCTGCGGAATAGAAGCGATAGCTACCATGATATGTTCTCCTTAATCTCGCAAAATCAGGCGCGCGGGCGGCGTTCGCCGCGATCGCCACCACGGTCGCCACGATCACCGCGATCGCGGTCACCACGGCCACCATCACGATTGTCGCGGCCGCCATCGCGGCGCGGACGGTCGTCACGGTCGCGCTTCTGCATCATTGCGGAAGGGCCTTCCTCGTGCGCTTCGACCTTGATGGTCATGTAGCGCAGGATGTCTTCGTTGATGCGCATCTGGCGTTCCATCTCGTGGATCGCGGCCGCCGGGGCGTCGATGTCCATCAGGGCATAGTGCGCCTTGCGGTTCTTGCGGATGCGGTAGGTCAGGGACTTGAGGCCCCAGTTTTCGATACGGCCGACCTTGCCGCCGTTTTCTTCGATCAGACCCTTGTACTGTTCGACGATAGCGTCGACCTGCTGGGCCGTGATGTCCTGGCGGGCCAGGAACACGTGTTCGTAAAGTGCCATAGGTTTTGCCTTTCTTGCATCTTTGGTCCGTTCCTCGGCGGCTAAGCCTCAACGACTGCTCCTGAGGGCGGACCCAGCAAGAAAAGCGCTATGACGAGACGGTCGAGAGCGGCGACACGGGAGGCTGCGCATTGTTGCGCCAAACGTCTTCGATGCGGACAATCCCACACCCAAAACGGCCCTCCGTTCAGCCACCAGCCTGAAGACCGGACCTGCGGATGAGCGGCTTATACGGATTTTTGGCGGGAATGCAAGGGGTGCGAGAGGGTGTAAGGAGCGAGGTTGGACTGTATGTAGGCTTTGCGCTCCCAAGCCGGGCTTTCACGGCGAACGGCGTCCTTACGAAAAGCTGCCGTTTGTTCGGATTACACCAAGGTCCTGAGAGATGAGCTGTATTTTCGCGCGCAACGCCGCGATTGTAATCCATTTTGCAGCGATGAAGCCCAAAACCTTGACCCCGAACCGCCGAAGCGTAGCTTAACATAAGCGCCACACAGAACGCCAAACGAGGGCGCCCCTGATCCGCTTTTGAAAGGACGCTGCCGATGACCTCTCTTGCCAAACTTCTTGTCGAAACACTCGCCGCCGCCGGGGTGACGAGGATCTGGGGCGTGACGGGTGACAGCCTCAATGCCGTCGACGGTGCCCTGCGCGAGAACGGCGAGATCGCGTTCATGCATGTCCGAAACGAAGAGGCCGGCGCATTTGCCAGCGGCGCAGAGGCGGCGGTCACGCGCAAGCTGGCGGTCTGCGCGGGCAGTTGCGGACCGGGCAACCTGCACCTGATCAACGGGCTCTACGACTGCTACCGCAACCGGGTCCCTGTGCTCGCCATCGCGTCGCATATCCCCTCGACCGAGATCGGACTGGGCTTCTTCCAGGAAACCCATCCCACGAAACTGTTTGAAGAATGCAGCGACTTTTGCGAACTCGTCACCACGCCCAAGCAGATGCCTGGCGTTCTGCACAGGGCCCTGCGGACGGCCATCGGGCAAAATACCGTCTCGGTTATCGTGATGCCCGGAGACGTGTCGCTTCAGAACTTCGACGGCGACACACCGGTCTTTGTGCCGCCATCACCGGTGCGCCGCGTGCCGGTCGATGCCGATATCGCGGCCGCGGCGGACCTTTTGAACGGGTCGCGTAACGTCACGATCTTGGCGGGGGCCGGCACAGCGGGCGCGCATGACGAGGTCGTGGCGCTGGCCGACGCGCTGAAAGCGCCGATCGTTCACGCCTTCCGCGGCAAGGAAGTCATGGAATGGGACAACCCTTTCGACGTGGGCATGACCGGACTGATCGGCTTTTCGTCTGGGTATCAGGCGATGAAAGACTGCGACACGCTTTTGATGCTCGGTACCGACTTTCCCTATCGGAACTTCTATCCCGAACACGCCAAGGTCATCCAGGTTGACCGCGAGCCCGGCGCGCTCGGCAAGCGTGTGGCCCTGACGATGGGGATCGAGGCCGACGTTGTCGAGTTTGCCCGGATGATCACGCCGAAGATCGACGACGGCCGGCCGCACGAGTTCCTCGAAAAAGCGCGCAAGCATTATGCCAACGCGCGCCGTGACCTTGACGATCTGGCGACCCCGACCAAGCCGGGTAAACCCATGCACCCGCAATATATCTATTCCGTCGTCAACGAGGTGGCCGCAGAGGATGCGATCTTTACCGTTGACGTGGGCACGCCCGCAATCTGGTCTGCGCGCTATCTCAAGACCAATGGCAAGCGCAGGCTTATCGGCTCTTTCAATCATGGCTCCATGGCCAACGCGATGCCGCAGGCGCTGGGGGCGCAGGCAGCGTTTCCGGACCGGCAGGTCGTGTCGATGTCGGGCGATGGTGGGGTGGCTATGCTGTTCGGCGAATTGCTGACGGCCGTGCAACTGAACCTGCCTGTCAAGATCGTGGTGCTGAACAACGGCACACTCGGCTTCGTGGAGCTGGAACAGAAGGCGGCCGGCTACCTGCCCGAGAATGTCGGCTTGCAGAATCCCGATTTCGCAAAGGTCGCGGAGGCCATCGGCCTGAAGGGCATCCGTGTCGAGGCGGCCAGCGATCTCAGAGGCGCGCTGCAGGAAGCCTTCGCCTACGACGGCCCGGCATTGGTCGACGTTGTGTCGAACCGACAGGAGCTGGCCATGCCGCCGACCCTCGAGGCCAAGGAGGGCATAGGGTTCAGCCTCTACGGAATGCGCGCGATCCTCAACGGACGCGGGAACGAAATCGTGGAACTGGCCACCAGCAACCTCTTCAGATGAGCGCAGCGGAATCGGTCGGTATCTTGCATCTCATCGGGCGTTGAAACAATCAGACGGAAAGACCAAAAGGCAAGATCGCCATATGCGAACAAAAGCGCTGTGCGGAGCCATTGGGTTACCAACATGGCCGCTTTTCAACTTCGGTGTTCTGAAGCGGACAGGCTGAAGACGGCCCCGTTTCCGCCGAGGGTGGGAAAGAAAGCGGCCGCCTCATAGCCTGGGCTGCTGTCAGGCAGACAGGCAGGTTTGGGGGGCAGCGGTTGCGTTTAGGCCGTCAAGGTCGGCAACAGTTCGTCCAGCCGATCCAGGGTGGAGGCCATGCCGGCTTCCAGACCCATGTCGATGGCCTTCTGCAGGTCCTCGCCCGATGCGTAAACCACGACCGTCGTGACCATGGTCCGCCCGGACGCGTCTTCGAAGGTGACCGTCCACCGCGAGCGGGGCATATCCGGGTTGATGCTTCCGGCCGCATTGCTGAAACCATCCATGGCCGTATAGCCGGTCGTTGGGTGGATGGAGATGTAGTCCAGGCGGTTCCAGTATTCGTCGCCCTCAGGCGTCACCATGGCGTAGTGCCAGTATCCGCCGTCGCGGAACTCCATCTGCTTGGTTTTGGTGGAGAGCGGCTTTGGCGCGAACCATTGGTCAAGCAGCTCGCTCTTCGTGTGGCAATCCCAGACGAGCTGTCGATTGGCGGCGAACTCGCGCGAAATCGTCAGGGTGCGGCTCTCCTTGTCGGCCTTGAAATCGTAATGCAAATCAGCTGCCATCTACTTCGACTCCAGTTTTGCGAGGAGGTTATCGAGGTTGGCGTATCGGCTCTGCCAAACCCTGTTTTGCTCTTCAAACCATCGTTCCGCCGCGACGAGACGTTCGCGGTCGACGGAACAGGTTCGCACCCGGCCCTTCTTGTTGCAGCTGATGAGCTGCGCGCTTTCCAGGACGGATATGTGTTTGAGGAAGGATGGCAAAGCCATCGCAAAGGGCTCCGCAAGGTCCTTGACCGTCGCCGGTCCGCCGACGAGCCGGGCAACGACCGCCCTTCGCGTCGGATCCGAGAGGGCGTGAAAGACATGGTCCAGTTCGCTGCGTTCATTAGCCATACGGCTAACTATTATGCTTCGCATCCAAGGTCAATGGGGGACAATAGGGGGCCGGTACCGGGCGCCGCCGCCCGATATGCCCGAGAGCCTAAACCAACACCCCAATATACCCCGCATAGGCCGCAATCATCACCACGCCCGTCGCCCGGTGAAATTTCGGTGCGAAGAACAGCATGCCGGCGAAGAAGACGGAGGCTGCCAGCATCACCGGCACGTCGAGCATGGCGAAGCCGGACGGCACGGGCAGGGGGGCGATGAGGGCGGTGGCGCCGAGAATGCAGAGGGTGTTGAAGATGCACGAGCCGGTGACATTGCCGATGGTGACGTCGGAATGGCGCTTGGTGGCGGCAATCACGGCGGTCGCCAATTCCGGCAGGCTGGTGCCGACGGCGACGACGGTGAGGCCGATCACCGAATCGGACACGCCGAAATGGGCGGCAAGCGCGGTTGCGCCGCGGATCAGGAATTCGGCGCCTGCAATCAGCAGCGCCAGCCCGGCGGCGATCAGGGCGACCATCTTCCAGACCGGCAGGCCCGTGTCGAAGACGGTGTCCTCGTCGATATCGGCGGCGCGGGCGGCCCTGTAGGTGCGGAACAGGTAGAGCGCCAGAAGCGCCAGCAGCATGGCGCCGGCAAGATGCGAGATGATGCTGAACTGTACCAGCGCCAGCAGCACCACGGCGGAGAGGAGCATGGCGGCCGCATCGCGGCGCACGCTGCGGTCCCAGCCGGAAATCGGGAAGATGATGGCGGCAAGGCCGACGATCAGCAGGATATTGGCGATGTTGGAGCCGACGACATTGCCGAGCGCAATGCCCGGTGCGCCGGTCAGAGCAGCGCGGACGGAGACGAGCAGCTCGGGCAAGGAAGTGCCGAAACCGACAATCAGCAGTGATGCGATCAGCGGCGAGATCCCCACCCGCCGCGCGGTCGCCACCGCTCCGCCAACCAGCCATTCGGCACCGAAATAAAGCCCGAGCAGGCCGGCCGCTATCAAGATGTAATCCACAATATCCCCTTTGCCCTCGTCATACATGGTCGCGGCCGGAACGTTTCCGCTCCGGCCGCCAACCCTTCAGATGAGATATGGGCATTGTTCGGCGCATGACAATGCGCAAGCGCGACGGTTTTCAGATCGGCATCGGATATTGCCGGTGAACCGCGGCGATCTCACGCAGCACGTCGTCGGAAAGCGTCACTTCGGCCGCACCGATATCCGTCTTCAGTTGCGCAAGCGAGGTCGCGCCGACAAGGGCCGCGGTGATGAACGGCCGGGTCAGCACGAAGGCAATCGCCATCTGCGCGGGATCGAGGCCGTGGCGTTCGGCAATCGCGCAATAGGCCTCGACCGCCGGCTCCTGATGCGGCTTCAGGCGGCCGCCGAGGCCGGGATTGAACACCGCGCGCGAACCTTCCGGGATATGGCCGTTGCGATACTTGCCGGTGAGAAGCCCGGTTGCCAGCGGCGAGAAGGCGAGCAGGCCGACATCCTCGTAATAGGAGAGCTCGGCCATATCGAGGTCGTGGTGGCGGTAGAGCAGGCTGTATTCGTTCTGGATCGTCGCGATCCGGGCGCGGTCCTTGCGTTCGGCAAGCGCCAGATAGCGCATGGCGCCCCAGGAAGACTCGTTGGAAAGCCCGATGGCGCGGATCTTGCCGGCCTTCACCAGTTCGTCGAGCGTATCGAGGATGACTGCGATGTCGGTTTCGACCTGGTAGCGGTCCTCGCCATAGGGGTTGTAGTCCCACGAGTTGCGGAAATGGAAATGGCGGCGGTTCGGCCAGTGGATCTGGTAGAGGTCGAGATAGTCCGTCTTCAGCCGCTTCAGGCTGGCATCGAGCGCATCGCGGATGATCTGTGGCGTCGTCGGCTTGCCGCCATGGATCCACGGGCGTCCGGGGCCTGCGACCTTGCTTGCCAGCACGATATCATCGCGCTTGCCACGCTTTTCGAACCATGTGCCGATATAGGCCTCGGTGCGGCCATAGGTTTCGGGGCCGGCGGGGGTGACAGGATAGAGCTCGGCGGTATCGAAGAAATTCACGCCGTTTTCCACGGCATAATCCATCTGCGCGTGCGCTTCGTCCTCGCTGTTCTGCGTGCCCCATGTCATGGTGCCGAGGCAGATTTCGGACACTTCGATGCCTGTGCGACCTAACGTATTGGTTTTCATGAATTTACCTTCGGGAAGCGCGGGAGGGTGAGGGGAGAAATCTAGCGGCAACGCCGGCGAGCGCAAGTCACGCCTTCTTTTTTCTGCCGCATTGCCGCCGGAGAAACGGCGCGTCGCGCACTTGACTTGCGGGCGCGAAGTGTGAATTGGAAAGCTTTTCCGGCGGGGGACCGCCGATTGGAACGCAAGCGGAAGGGGCTGATAACAATGGCAGTCGCATTCACCTTTCCCGGCCAGGGAAGCCAGAGTGTGGGCATGGGCAAGGCGCTCACCGAGCAGTTCGCCGCCGCCCGCCACGTCTTCGAGGAAGTGGACGATGCGCTCGGCGAAAAGCTGTCGCGCACCATCTTCGAAGGGCCGGAAGACGCGCTGCAGCTGACCGCCAACACCCAGCCGGCGCTGATGGCCGTTTCGCTCGCCGTCGTGCGCGTGCTGGAAGCCGAAGGCCTCGATCTGAAGGCCGACATCTCTTATGTGGCCGGCCATTCGCTCGGCGAATATTCGGCGCTCTGCGCCGCCGGCACGTTCTCGCTTGGCGACACGGCCCGGCTGCTGCGCATCCGCGGCAACGCCATGCAGAAGGCGGTTCCGGTGGGCAAGGGCGCGATGGCGGCAATCATCGGTCTTTCCGATGAGGATGTCGAAGCCGTCTGCAAGGAAGCTTCCTCGCTCGGCGTCTGCGAGATTGCCAACGACAATGGCGGCGGCCAGCTGGTCATCTCCGGCGAGAAGACGCCCGTCGAAAAGGCGGCCGAGCTTGCCAGCGCCAAGGGCGCCAAGCGCGCCATCCTGCTGCCGGTCTCCGCGCCCTTCCACTCTTCGCTGATGCGGCCTGCGGCCGATGCCATGGAGGAAGCGCTTGACGGGGTCAAGAAGTCCATTCCGGTGGTTCCCGTGATTGCCAATGTCAGCGTCGAGCCGGTCGAGGATCCGGACGAGATCGCGAAGCTGCTGGTGGCGCAGGTCACCGGCCGCGTGCGCTGGCGCGAGACGGTCTCCTGGTTTGCCGCGGCCGAAATCGCCACACTTTATGAACTCGGTGCCGGCAAGGTCCTTTCCGGCCTTGCACGCCGCATCGACCGCTCCCTGAACGCCGTTTCCGTCGGCACGCCGGAGGATATCGACGGCGTGCTGAAGGCGATCAAGGGCTGAGACGAATTCATTCCGAAGGGGATATGACATGTTGGATCTGACCGGCCGCAAGGCACTGGTAACGGGCGCAAGCGGCGGCATCGGCGAATCCATCGCCCGCAAGCTGCATGCCCAGGGCGCAATCGTCGGCCTGCACGGCACGCGCGCCGAAAAGCTGGAGGCGCTGGCAACCGAACTCGGCGAACGCGCCCATGTGTTCGCCGCCAACCTTTCCGACCGTGAGGCCGTCAAGGCGCTCGGCGAAAAGGCCGAGGCCGAGCTCGAAGGCGTGGACATCCTCGTCAACAATGCCGGCATCACCAAGGACGGCCTGTTCGTGCGCATGAGCGATGCGGACTGGGAAAGCGTGCTGGAGGTCAACCTGACGGCAGCCTTCCTGCTGACGCGGGCCGTGATGCACCCGATGATGCGCCGTCGCTATGGCCGCGTCATCAACATCACCTCGATCGTCGGCGTCACCGGCAATCCGGGCCAGGCCAATTACTGCGCCTCCAAGGCCGGCATGATCGGCTTTTCCAAGTCGCTGGCGCAGGAAGTTGCTCCCCGCAACGTCACCGTGAATTGCGTTGCGCCCGGTTTCATCGAGACCGCGATGACCGACAAGCTGAACGACAAGCAGAAGGAAGCGATTCTCGGCGCTGTGCCGATGAAGCGCATGGGCAGCGGTGATGACATCGCCGTCGCCGTCGCCTATCTCGCTTCTCAGGAAGCGGGTTACGTCACCGGCCAGACATTGCATGTCAACGGCGGGATGGCCATGATCTGAGGAAGGGCCGGTTTGCACCTTCGGCGGGCATCGATTTGCCTTTGATGGCTGCAAACAGGCGCTTTTTAGGCTTTGCGCCATGAACAAACCATGGTAAGCGGGCCGGGACTGCATTGAACAGTCCAAGTGCGATACCCGGTTTTTTGCGAACCGGGTATTTCCAAAGTGGGCTTTGGTTCACATGATTGCTGCCGCTTCCGCCCATGGAGCGGATGGCGCTAACTTCACCGGGCGTAATCCCGTGGAACTTGAGACAGGTCGAGGAAACCGACATGAGCGATATCGCAGAACGCGTTAAGAAAATTGTTGTAGATCACCTGGGCGTGGATGCCGACAAGGTTGTCGAAAGCGCGAGCTTCATCGACGATCTCGGCGCGGATTCGCTCGATACCGTCGAGCTGGTCATGGCCTTCGAAGAAGAATTCGGCGTCGAAATTCCCGATGATGCTGCTGATTCCATCCTGACGGTTGGCGACGCGATCAAGTTCATCGAAAAGGCCCAGGCCTGATCCATCGATGATGCTGAGGCGGGTTTGCAGCCAAGCTGAAAACCCGCCTTGCCCGGCCCGGTCATACGGGCCTTTTTTTATCCGCCGACACGCTGGCCCACGGCCCCCGCTATGATTTTTGCTGGACCATGGGTGGCGTTTCGGGGAACATCGACAAAGCCGGATCGTCCTGCGTTGAGGCCAGAAAGGCCCAGCCATGAGCGCGGCCCGGCCGGATTTCCGAACCGGAGCGCAAGGTCCGCAAGGCAATCGGTTCCCTGACAGATGCGCCGGATCCGCTCGGATAATGCGCAGCGTCAGGACATGACAAGAACAATGAGGCAAGGGGGCGATCCGACAATGAGGCGTGTCGTAATCACCGGTCTGGGTATGGTAACGCCGCTTGGATGCGGCGTTGATGTCACATGGTCGCGACTGCTCGAGGGCAGGAACGGGGCCAGCAAGGTCACTGCCTTCGAGGTCGAGGATCTGCCGGCGAAGATCGCCTGCTCGATCCCGCTCGGCGATGGCTCGGACGGCACCTACAACGCCGACCAGTGGATGGAGCCCAAGGAACAGCGCAAGGTCGACCCGTTCATCGTCTATGCGATGGCCGCCGCCGACATGGCGCTTGCCGATGCCGACTGGCATCCCGAAAGCGATGAAGACCAGATTTCCACCGGCGTCCTGATCGGCTCCGGCATTGGCGGTCTCGATGGCATTGTCGAGGCCGGCTACACGCTGCGCGATCGAGGCCCGCGCCGGGTCTCGCCCTTCTTCATCCCGGGTCGTCTGATCAATCTGGCCTCTGGCCAGGTTTCGATCCGCCACAAGCTGCGCGGCCCTAACCATTCGGTGGTTACCGCCTGCTCGACCGGCGCGCACGCGATCGGCGATGCAAGCCGTCTGATCGGCTTCGGCGATGCCGATGTGATGGTCGCCGGCGGCACGGAGTCGCCGATCTGCCGTCTGTCGCTCGCGGGCTTTGCCGCCTGCAAGGCGCTCTCCACCGATTTCAATGATGATCCGCAGCGCGCCTCGCGTCCCTACGACGTCGATCGTGACGGCTTTGTCATGGGCGAGGGCGCCGGTGTCGTGATTCTGGAAGAGCTGGAGCATGCCAAGGCGCGCGGCGCCAAGATCTATGCCGAAGTTGTCGGCTACGGTCTGAGCGGTGATGCCTATCACATCACTGCGCCCAGCGAGGATGGCGAAGGCGCCTTCCGCTGCATGACCTCGGCGCTGAAGCGCGCCGGCATCTCGGCCGCAGACGTCGACTACATCAATGCCCACGGCACCTCGACGATGGCCGATACCATCGAGCTTGGAGCGGTCGAACGCCTGCTCGGCGATGCGGCAAGCAAGGTCTCGATGTCCTCGACGAAATCGGCGACCGGCCATCTTCTCGGTGCGGCCGGCGCGATCGAGGCGATCTTCTCGACGCTGGCGATCCGCGACAACATTGCGCCACCGACGCTGAATCTCGACAATCCCGAGCGCGAGACGCCGATCGACCTCGTTCCGAAGGTGGCCCGCAAGCGCAATATCGATGTTGCGCTGTCGAACTCCTTCGGCTTCGGCGGCACCAACGCCTCGCTGGTGCTGAGGCGATACGCCGACTAGCGCCGCGACACCGCAAGCATAAGTCCGCACCTGTGGACGGAGAAAAGAAACGGCTGACATCATGCAGCCGTTTTTTTATCAGAGATCGACGCCAATTGCTGCGTGCGGCCGAATGGACCACGCTTGTAACGCCGGTGGTGCGCCGGTTTCGTGATGATTGTCGGAAGGGGGCCCGGTGAGCGGTCAGGACCAGGGACGCGAACATTCGGATACCTCCGGAAACGGGCGGCGGCCAATCGTGCCGAAATCGGCCAAGGAGGCGCTGCGGCCGGAGCGCGTGCCGCCACCGGTGCAGCGTTCCCGCAAGGCCAAGAGCCAGGTCATCGTCTTCCTGAACTTCCTGATGACGCTCGTTGTGCTCGGCTGTGCTGCTGCGATCGGCATCTATTACTACGCCATGTCGAGCTACCGCGACCCCGGTCCGCTTGCCGTCAACACCGAGTTCACCGTGCGCAGCGGGACGGGCCTCGCAACCATCTCCCGCGATCTCGAGAATGCCGGAATCATCAGTGATTCGCGTATCTTCCGCTATGTCACGACCGCCCACATGCGTGATGGCGAGACGCTGAAGGCCGGCGATTACGAGATCAAGGCGGGCGCCTCGATGCAGGAAATCGCCGACTTGTTCGAATCGGGAAAGACCATCCTGTTCAGCATATCCTTCCCGGAGGGGCTGACGGTCCAGGAGATCTTCGACAAGCTCGCAGAGGATCCGGATCTTGCGGGCGATCTGCCCGATGAACTGCCGCCGGAAGGCAGTCTGATGCCGCAGACCTTCAGGTACAGCCGCGGTACGGCGCGTACCGAGATCCTCGCCCAGATGGAGGCCGGCCAGCAGAAGCTGGTGGATGACATCTGGCTGAAGCGCGATCCCGATCTGCCGATCGACAGCAAGGAAGAACTCGTCACGCTCGCCTCGATTGTCGAGAAGGAAACCGGTCTTGCCGAAGAGCGCCCCCGCGTGGCGGCGGTCTTCCTCAACCGGCTGAAGAAGGGCATGCGGCTGCAATCTGACCCGACGGTGATCTACGGACTTTTCGGCGGCGAAGGCAAACCCTCCGACCGGCCGATCTACCGGTCCGATCTCGAAAAGGAAACGCCCTACAACACCTACCGCATCAACGGACTGCCGCCGGGCCCGATCGCCAATCCCGGCCGTGCGGCGCTTGAGGCTGTAGCCAATCCCGCCCGTACCGAAGACCTCTATTTCGTCGCCGACGGCAGCGGCGGGCATGCCTTTGCCTCGACGCTCGACGATCACAATGCCAATGTTCGGCGCTGGCGCGAACTCGAGGCGCAGGAACAATCCAACTGACGATCCTCGCGCCTGTCTTCTCGTTTCGCCGAGTGCTATAGACGTTTGCGAGACAGGGCGAAGCCTTCCCGCGGCACGAACCGATGGGATGGCCCTTCGTCGGACAGTCGGCCACGGGTTATGGGGGACGCATGAAACTGCAATCGATGACCGGATTTTCCCGCAGCCACGGCGAGGCCGGGCGTTATCGCTGGGCATGGGAACTGCGTTCGGTGAACGGCAAGAGCCTCGACGTCAGGCTGCGGCTGCCACCCGGATTCGACCATATCGAGACCGCCGTCCGCAAGCTCGCTGCCGAGCGTTTCACCCGCGGCAACCTTCAGGTCGGCTTGTCGGTGACGCTGTCGGAAAGCCGGTTGGAACTGGTGGTCAACGATGCGGCGCTGGCGGCCGTCACGAGCCTGAAGGACCGGCTCGGTGACCGCATTGCCGACACGCCGCTGACGCTTGAGGGTCTGCTCGGCCTGCGTGGTATCGCCGAATTCCGTGAGGTCGAGGAAGACGATACGGCGCTCGAGGCGCGCGACCGGCAGGTGCTTGATGGACTTGAGGCGGCACTTGTGGCGCTTGCCGAGATGAGGGCCGTGGAAGGCGCGAAGCTCGCGGATGTGCTCTTTCGCCAGATCGACCGCATCGAAACCCTCGCCGAAACCATCGAGAACGACCCCGCCCGCAGCCCGGAAGAGATTGCGGCCCGGTTGGCCGATCAGGTTTCCCGCCTTGTCGAGGCAGCGCCTTCGCTTGACAGCGAGCGGCTCTACGCCGAGGCGGTGCTGCTTGCGACGAAGGCGGATCTGCGCGAGGAAATCGATCGTCTCTATGCCCATGTGGCGGCAGCGCGCGAGCTCATCGCTGCCGGTGAACCCTGCGGCCGGAAACTCGATTTCCTGGCGCAGGAATTCAACCGCGAGGCCAATACCATCTGCTCGAAATCCAATTCAGTGACCATCACGGCAGCGGGCCTTGAACTGAAAACGGTTATCGATCAGCTTCGTGAACAGGTTCAGAATCTGGAGTAAATCATGGCGGACATCGCTGAAAATCCCGGCCGCCGTCGAGGGGTCATGCTGGTTCTGGCGGCGCCGTCCGGCGCGGGCAAATCGACGATCGCGCGACGGCTGCTTGCCGAGGACCCGATGATCGACCTTTCCATTTCCGCGACCACGCGCGGACGGCGCAAGAGCGAGGAAGAGGGCATTCATTACTTCTTCCTGACGCCTGAAGCCTTCATGGAAAAGCGCGATGCCGGAGCCTTTCTGGAATGGGCAGCGGTCCACGGCAATTTCTACGCAACGCCGCGCGATGCTGTCGAGCGTTCGCTTGCTGCGGGCCGCGACGTGCTTTTCGACATCGATGTCCAGGGTGCCGAGCAGCTCAAGCGAAAGATGCCCGAGGATGTTGTCGGCATCTTCGTTCTGCCACCATCGATGGAGGCGCTGAAGGCGCGGCTCAATGCCAGGGCCGAAGACAGCAAGGCGGCGATGGAAGTCCGACTTGCAAACGCCACCGGCGAGATCGCGCGCTGGCATGACTACGAATATGTCGTGATCAACGACGACCTCGACGACGCCTACGATCTCGTGCGCTCGATCCTGCGCGCCGAACGCGCCAAGCGTGAGTACAAGAGCGTCATCCCCCACCATGTCGAGGCGCTGCTCGGCGAATAGCCGAAGGCACGCCTCAGCCGATTGCGTTCGCGAGGGCGCAGAATTCGGCGACGGAGAGCGTCTCCGCCCTGCGGGTCGGATCGATGCCGGCGCGCTCGAGCAAGGCCTCGCCGCCGAGGCTCTTGACGCTCTGGCGCAGCATCTTGCGCCGCTGGCCGAAGGCGGCCTGCGTGACGCGTTCCAGCGCCTCTGCCGCGACCGCTAGGGGCGCTTCCCGCGGCGTGAGATGAACCACGCTGGAGGTGACCTTCGGCGGCGGCGTGAAGGCCTGCGGCGGTACATCGAAGGCGATCCGCGCCTCCGTGCGCCAGCCTGCAAGAACGCCAAGCCTGCCATAGTGTCCGTCGCCGGGACCGGCGACGATCCGCTGGGCGACTTCCTTCTGAAACATCAGCGTCAGCGATTGCCAATAGGGTGGCCAGCTGCCTGGCAGAAGCCAGTTCACCAGGAGCTGGGTGCCGACATTGTAGGGCAGGTTGGCGATAATCTTGACCGGCGCGTCGCCGGCAAGGGTCGCAAAATCGACCTTCAGCGCATCGCCCTCGATGATTTCGAGCCGTCCGGGATAGCGTTCGCCGATCTCCCGCAGCGCCGGCAGGCAGCGCTCGTCCCGTTCGATGACTGTGAGGCGTGCCGCGCCCAGCGACAGGATGGCGCGGGTCAGGCCGCCGGGCCCGGGGCCGACCTCGATGACATGGGCGCCTTCCAGCGAACCGGCGTTGCGCGCGATCTTCTGTGTCAGGTTGAGGTCGAGAAGGAAATTCTGGCCGAGTGCCTTCTTCGCGTTCAACTCATGGGCGGCGAGCACGTCACGCAGCGGCGGCAGATCGTCGATCGCACTCATGCGGCCCGCTCCGCCATCGTTGCGGCAAGCCTCAGCGCCGCTTCCAGGCTGCCGGGATCGGCAATGCCGCGCTGGGCGATGTCGAAGGCCGTGCCGTGGTCGGGCGAGGTGCGGATGAAGGGAAGGCCAAGGGTAACGTTGACGCCTTCCTCGAAGCCGAGGGTCTTGACCGGGATCAGAGCCTGATCGTGATACATGCAGATCGCCGCATCATAACGCTCGCGCGCCGCGCGGTGGAACATGGTGTCGGCGGGCAGGGGACCGGCGATGTCGAAGCCCTCCTCGCGCAAGGCCTCAAGCGCCGGGCGGACGATCTCTTCGTCCTCACGGCCAATCGTACCTTGCTCGCCGGCATGCGGGTTGAGACCGGCAACGGCAAGCCGCGGCCTGACGATGCCGAGGCGCGCTGAAAGGTCACGGGCGGTGATGCGGATCGTTTCGACGATGAGGTCGTGGGTCAGGGCCTCCGGCACGTCCTTCAGCGGGATGTGAATGGTGACAGGCACGACCTTCAGCGCACTGCAGGCGAGCATCATCACCGGACGCAGGGTCGTGCCGGTTTCGCGGCGGCTGAGTTCGGCGAGATATTCGGTGTGGCCGGGGAAACCGAAACCGGCACCATAGAGCACCGATTTTGCGATCGGGTTGGTGACGACGGCAGCGGTCTTGCCGCGCATCGTGAACTTGACCGCCATGTCGATCGCCGCGATCGTTCCCGGCGCCGTGCCGGAGTCGGGTTCTCCGGGCGCCACCTGCAGCGCCGCATCGATCGCGAAAACGGGAAGGGCGTCGGCAAACACGGACGCGGCGGTCTCGGGTGCTGCCGTCTCGATCGGCACGTCGAGACCCAGCATCGAGGCGCGCGCCTGCAATATGCGGGGATCCCCGAGATAAAGGAAGGCCGGCAGCGCGGTTTCGCGCCGACGGGACCATGCCTTGAGCGCGAGCTCCGGTCCGATCCCCGCCGGATCACCCTGCGAGAGTGCGAGTGGTTTGGTCATGACCTCAGGACTTGCCAGGGGTCACGATCGTCGCCTTGTCCTTCAGTTCCTTCATGTAGGTCTCGCTTTCCTTCTCCATGTCATCGGCGCCGGCATTTTCTTCGGTGCTGAGAACGAGACGGGCGGCATAGTCGTCGTCAGCGACCTTGCGCTCGCAGATGGCGAGGAACTCGGCGCCGATCGGCGTTGTGATGACCGAGGTGGTATCGCCCTTGGCCTTGACCACGGCATCCTTCCACTGCGCCGGCAGCTGCGGCTCGAGGAAGCGGCCGAGGTCGAGCACGGTGACGTCGTTCATGGACGCCGCAAAGGGAATGGCCTGGTCGCAGCCCGGGAATTTCGAGCGGGCGGATTCAGCCTCGCGCTTGCGCTTGGCGAGCAGCGAGCCGCGCTCCTTTTCCGGCACGACGAAGACGATGCGCTTCAGGATATATTCCGTCGTTTCCGGCTTCTTGCCTTCCTTCTCGGCTTCCTGGAGCTGGGCAATGAACTGGTCGTCGGACAGGAGCTGCTGATTGCCGTAGCGTGCCCTGAGAAGCCGGCTCCAGCTCATCGAAACGGCGATATAGAACTTGAAGTGTTCGACCCCGACGCCAGCCTTGTCGAGGATGGTGCCCATCTGGGCGACGGACATCTTGTTGCTGCTGGCGAAGTTCTTGAACGCGTCATCCACCTCGGTCTGGGTGACGGACATATTACGGAAGGCGATCTCGGATTGCTTGAGCGCCTGGTCGATCATGTCCTCGCGCGCCTGGGAATCAAGATTGCCCTTGGTGCCCATCAGGCGGAGCAGGTTGCGACGCTTGGTAATGTCGTCGTTGGTGATCGGGACATTGTTGACGACGAGCGCGATGTCGACGGTGCGTGCGGCAGCTGGAGCAGGCGCCACGGTGACGACGCTGGATACCGCAATGACGGCTGCGGCAAAAAGGGTGACTGGAAATCTTGCGGCTGTCATCTCTTGTCCTTTCAGGAGCGGTTTCGCCGACCGCTCTTGTGTTTCCTCGCATGCCTTCAGGCAGGTCGCAACAGGCAGGCCAACCGGCCGCCGCGACAATTTCTCTTGTCCGCGGCGACTGCGCCCGTGGCCCGATGGCCCGCAATCAGTTCAATGTTTTGTCCATTTTGCAGGCGAAAGCAAGGCATTGCCCCGTTTTCGGCTCCAGGTCATCACTGGAAAGTGCTGCTTCCGACGGAGCCGACGTCAAAATCGCCAAGCGTGCGGAGCGTCAGCCTGGCGCCGATGGTCCAGTCGACGGCCGACTGGTTGTCCGTGTCCCAGTTGTCCTGGTAGACGATCGAGAACGAGGTGCAGATGTCCTCATAGGTCAATCCGACCCAGCGGCGGGTCACGAGATTGTCGTCAAGGTCATAGGTGAGCGAGCCCGAAACGCCCCAATTGTCATTGAACCGGATCGTGCTTGTCGACTGCAGCTCGCTGTTCTCGTCTTCGTAGGCATAGCCTGGCTGGGCGCCGACATTGGTATAGGTCAGAGCCGTGTCGAAGCGGTGCGAGGTAAAGGCGATGCTGGCGTCCGTGCGGTTCAGGTCGAAGGTCTCCTGATCGAAGCGCGCACCGCCATTCAGCGAAACGCCGAACGGGAACTTGAGTGTCGCGCCGCCGACGAAGTCCGAGACATCGGATTCGAGGCCTGAATCGATGCCGACGCCGACCAGATCAGGCGTCGCATAGGAATTCAGTCCTGCGATCTGATAGGACTGGCCGAAAACGCCGTCGATGAGGATGTCGTTGTCGAACGTACCCCGATAACGGAAGCCGACATTGGCGCGCGTGCCGCCTTCGACGCGATCAAAGCCCGAAAACTTGTCGCGTTCGAACAGGTTCGAAGCGCCGAAGACGAAGCTCTGGGCATCTTCGTTCGGCAGGCCACCGGCATATTGCTCGTCCGGCCGCACGTAAATCTGGGCGATGGGCTCGATGATGTGCGAGCTGAAGCTGTTGCTCAAAAGCCAGGGATAGCGGACCTCAAGCCCGGCGGTGACCATGCCGCGCGCTGCCGCTTCCTGATCGACGAAGCTGCCGTCATAGCTGTAGCCGCTGATATTGTTCGGGTCGTCGACATTGAGCAGATAGCCGTCGGCGCGGGCCGACAGGAGTGGCGTGAACATGATGCCGCCGGGGCTGGTGAAGGTTCTCTCCCAGGTCGCCTCGGTGGTCAGTCTCGTGCTGTTGCCCTTGAGGCCGAGGAAGCGGTCATTGACGCTCGTCGTCTCGATATCATTGTGTTCGCGGACGATGTTCGTCAGGTTGCTGGTCACGGAAAGCTGACCGCCGAAAACAGGTTCGGGGGCGATGTAGTCATAGTCGATGACCGGCAGCGCGATTGCCTGCTGCTTTTCGGCGGCGTTTTGCGGGTCGGCGTCCTGAACGTCGAAGTAATTCAGCTTGGCGGAGAAGGCGCTGCGCTTTCCGAGCCCTTCAAGATAAACCTGATTGTTGAAAGTGTCGTCGTCATGGCCGGTGATCGAGTAGGTGCGGGCGAAATTGTTGTCGCTCTGCGCCATCACGTCCCAGCCGAAGACCCAGCGCGGATTGATCTGGAATTCGGCCGTCGAAGCGATCATCCCCCGCGCTTCGGCCTTGGCGTCGCTGGTATTGCTCGAAAACTGATCGCTGCCCATCTGATCGATGCCGGCGATGCGCAGGATATGCGTGCCGTTGCGATAGCGCTTGCGGTACTCGGCCTCGAGCAGGAAACCCTGCTCGGTATAGCCCGTGGTGGTCAAAGTGACGTCTGAGCTCGGCGTAATCGGAATGTAATAGGGTACCGAAAGGCCGAAACCGAGGTTCTCATCGACGCTGGCCGTCGGGAACAGGAAGCCGCGCTTGCGCTTGACGGTGCCATCGGGAACCGTGATCGACGGCATCACCGCAATCGTGCGGCCAAGAAGCTGGAAACGCGGGGCTTCCAGGCGAACCGTGTGGGTCTCGCCATTCTGGATGACGCGCTGGGCGCGGATCTGCCAGAAGGGCGGCTTTTCCGGGTTTTCGGAGCACGGCACGCAGGCGGTATAAACGCCGTTCTCGAGTTCCATCTGCTTGCCGTCGATGCGGGTCGCGCGTTCGCCGGCGATCGCGACATTGTCGGGCGTGCGGACGCTGATCGAGTTAAGGAAGCCGTTGGCGAAATCGTCAGTGACGTCGAGCTTTTCAGCGCTCAGCCGGTTGCCGGCCGGGTCGATGATCTCGATGCCGCCATAGGCCATTAGACGTCCGGCCTTCTGATCGTATTCGACCTTGTTGGCCACCATGCGATAGCCATTATAGGCGATCTGCACGCCGCCGAGGGCATAAACCTGCTGGGTGTCGTGATTATAGACGAGTTCGTTGGCCGTCAGCAGCATCGGGCCTTGCTGATCGGCCGGCGCCGTGAAGTCGCCGACGACGTCCTGCGCGCGTGCTAGTTCGACCGGCGCCAGACTGGCAGCCGTCATCGCGCCGGCAAGGGCGAAAACGAGGCGGTAAGAGCGTGCCGCGCGCCGAGCCACTAACCGTCCTCCTGATGCAACAAAATGGTCAAACCCAACGCCGCCGCTACTATCACTGGAATCCAGGCTGCCAAGAGGGGCGACAGGACACCGCTGCTACCAAACGCTTTTACAAGCACGCTCGTCACATAAAGCAGAAAGCCGGAGAGGATTCCACCCAAAATAACGATGGGAGATTGTGCGAAGCGTGAAAATTTTAGACAGACCGTGGCTGCGATCAGGGTCATGGCCACCAGCAATAAAGGCAATGAAAGCAAATAATTGTACTGGGTTTCGAGCGCTTTTGTCGAAACGCCGAATTGACGGGCGTCAGAGATGCGGTCCTTGAGATCGTAGATGCTGACGAGGTCCGGCTGGACAAGGTGCTGCTGGACGAATTCCTCGTCCAGATTGGTCTTCACCCGGACTTCGGCGGAATGTGTGGAAAGCTCGCCCAGCCGGGTCTCGGTCACGTCGTGCAGGGTCCACCAGCCATCCGAAAGCGTGGCGGTCTTGGCGTCCTGACGCTTTTCGATTCGGCCCTGATCGTTGAAATAGATCACCACCGCGCCGATCAGTTCCGAACCGTTCTCGGCAATGCCGCGGCCACCGATGATCGTGTCCTGGCCGTCGGTGATCTGGCGCAGCCAGGGAATCGTGTCGGTATTGCCGCCAGCCATCGCCTGCAGGCCGAGCGCCTTGGTCTGGCTCCAGGAAGCAAGCGGGTTGAGTGCGAAAACGGCGGCAAGACCCAGCAGGAAGGAGCCGAAGACGAAGGGCAGCATGAACTGCCAGACGGAAATGCCGGCCGCGCGGGTCACCACCAGTTCATGACGCCGGTTAAGCGCGATCAGTGCCACCATGCCGGCGAAGAGCGCGATGAAGGGAACGGTCTGCTGCAGGATATAGGGCAGGCGCAGTGCCGTGATGATGAGCGCGTCACCGATATTCTGGCCTGCTTCCGCCGTGACGTTGCCCGCGACTTCGCTGAAGTCGATCAGGTAAATGATCGCCACAATGCCGAACAGGAACCAGCCAACCGTGACGATATAGCGTGCCAGAAAATAGCGGCCGAGGGTCGAGAAGATCATGCCGCGCCTCCGTTGCCCGACGGGCTGCGCCGGAAGAGGGCGAGGAGCCTGGAGCCGAGACGACCGATCGGGCCTGAAGCCGTTCGTGCCCGCCTCGGTTTGAGCAGCAGCCACAATCCGCCGAAGAGTGTCAGGAACGTGAACCCGTAAGCGACGTAAACGAAGATCGGATCGACCTCGGACTGGTTGATGCTGAAATGGCCGAAGAGACGCAATGCCAGCGTCAGGGTGAAGGCGCTTGCCATCGGAGGAATGCGCCGTTCGCGATGCGATCGCGCATCACCGACGATGACGAGGGTGAATACGGCGTAGATGAAGGGGAGCGTCCATTCATTCAGGCGGCGTGTCAGTTCGGCTCGGTAAGCTGCTGGATTTTTTAGGTAATCAGGGTCATCTTTAGGTGGGTTGAGCAGGAAGGCGAGGCTGCGGTCGCTGGCTCTCCGGCTGGTCTGGCCCTTGTCTGCTGTCAGCTCCGAGAGGTCGAAGCTGTAGGAATCGAACTGAACGATCGAGACCTCGCCCTCGGCATTTTCGCGCTGAACCTGGCCGTCCTTCATGATCAACTGGCTGCCGCTCTGATCGACGGCGCCCTCGGTCGCATAATAGATGTACGAGTTGTCCGGCTCGCGGTAATCGGCGACGAACAGGCCCTTCAGAACGCGGCCGGAAAGCCGCTCAGATATCTGGATGTAGAGGCCGTCCTCGATCTCGCGGAAGGTCTTCTCCTCGATCACCGTCGATAGCAGGTCGGCATAGACCGAGGCGATCAGCGAGCGTGCCTCGGCGCGGGATTTCGGTTCGATATAGTTCTCGAGCACGAAGGAAAAGGCGCAGAGCACGATGGCGAAGAGCAAGATAGGCCGATAGATCACGGATCGGCGGGCGCCGGCGGCATCGATCACCGCGAGCTCCGAATCATTGTTCATCGACGTCAGTGTCTGTGACGCACCGAGCACGATGCCGAAGGGCAGCACCGTTGGAATGACCGTCGGTAGAATCAGCGTCGCGAGCTTCAGGAACGACATGATCGACTGGCCGCTGTCTGTGACGAGGTCGACCCGGCCAAGCACCTGCGTCAGCCACAGGATCGCCAGCACCGGCAACAGTGTCGCCAGGAACATCCGCACGGTGCGGTTCAGTATGTAGCGTTCCAGTATCGTCATGGTTCGGTCTTCCACGGGGCCGCGCGCCAGCTGGCTAGCGGTGAATCGCGGTCAAATCAGGGTCCTTTGTTGCCGAGAATGCGTTGGATGAGCATGCCCCCGTGTGAAAGCATACAACGTGCCGACAAAGATGACGACAGATGAGAGCCACGCGAGGATGACATCGGACAGATAGTGGCCTCCATAGGCGAGCCGCATCACCGGCGAAATGAGCGAAATCGCGATCAGTACCGGCATCAGAAGCGTTGTATAGCGCGGCGGCAGCAGGAAGAGGGCGTAGCAGAACAGCCAGCCGGCGCCCGCGGCCTCTCCGGAAATGAAGGAACAGTTGGATACGCAGGCACCGGAAAAGTCGCCGACGGGCCTGAAGTCGAGCAACCCGCCGAACACGTCTGTATTTCGCGGCCGGGGACGGTCGGAAACCTCCTTCAGAAACACGTTGACGAGCAGCACGGGCCCGAGCAACAGCGAAACGATGCCAGCCTTCAGCCGCGCCGAGAGGGCAGCGTCATAGGTCTTGCCGTGCTCAGACCAGACGAGAATCAGGCGGTAGATCAAAGAAACGCCCAGAACGACCGGCAGCCAGAAGAAGAAGTCGCGCAGCGGCCCGAGCGAAACATTGAACGCGATTGGAAAATGTCCGCACACCTTGCCGGCCGGCGCGTCGACGTTGCATCCGGTGGTGATGAAGAAAGCGCGCGAGGCGGCAATATCGAGGCCGGGAAACAGATAGAAGATGGCGAGAATCACCCACCAAAGCGCAAACAGAAGCAGAAACGCCGCCTTGAGCGGCGGCATCGTCCGGAATCGGGTGCCGATTCTGGGAAGCCGTGGATGCGGTTTCGGGCTTGGCAATATGGCGTTTCCGGCTTCAGATACTTCCCGATGCAGGCCTTCACACCGGTTTCAGTTTTGTCGTTTTAAGTGATATGGGGATAGGGTCAACCGTTCTTGCGGAGTTGCGTTAACAAGCCGTAGCCATCCGCGTCTGCCATCGCGGCGATTTATCCTTTCAGACTTCGGAGCAGTCACATGAAATTCTCGATTTCCTTTACCGGTCAGGTTGAGCCGACGGGCAAGACGGCCATTGCGCTGACGCTGTTGGATGGCGTTCCGGCGGGCCTCGATGCGCTCGGCGAAGTCCGCGACACACTGTCACGGGCGGGCGAGACGGCCGGTTTCAAGGGCAAGCTGCTTTCGACGCTCGATGTGATTGCACCTTCCGCCAGCAGCGCCGACCGTATCCATCTCATCGGGCTCGGCGAAAGCAACAGCCTGAATGCGCACGTCTGGCTTCGTGCCGGCGGCCGGGCCGCGGCGCTTGTCGGCCGCGCCAGGAAGATTGCCGTCTACCTCGATGCGCCGGGCAGCACGCCCGATGGCGACAATGCTGCCGATTTCGCGCTCGGCATGATTCTCGGCGGTTACAGCTTCGACCGTTTCAAGACGAAGGGGCGCGAGGATGATGGGGAGGAGAGCGAGGTCGCCGTCGAGATCGCCACCAAAGACCCCAAAGCGGCCGAAACGGCTTTTGCTGCGCGCAAGGCCATCGCCGATGGCGTCGTGCTGGCCCGCGATCTCGTCAACCTTCCGGCAAACCTCCTCGGTCCGCAGGAATTCGCCGAGAAGGCGCTCGAACTTCAAGGTCTCGGCGCCAAGGTCGAGCTGCTCGACCGGGAGAAGATGGAAAAACTCGGCATGGGTGCGCTGCTTGGCGTCGCGCAGGGCTCTGTCCGCCCGCCCTATCTCGCCGTCATCGAATGGAACGGCAGCGAGAGCAAGGAGCCGCCGATCGCCTTCGTGGGCAAGGGCGTTTGCTTCGACACGGGCGGGATCTCGATCAAGCCCGCGGCCTCGATGGAAGACATGAAGGGTGACATGGGTGGTGCCGCTGCTGTCATCGGGCTGATGCATGCGCTCGCCGCCCGCAAGGCGAAGGTGAATGCCGTCGGCATTCTCGGTCTCGTCGAGAACATGCCGGACGGAAATGCCCAGCGTCCCGGCGACATCGTCACGTCGATGTCCGGACAGACGATCGAGGTCATCAACACCGATGCCGAGGGTCGGCTCGTGCTGGCCGATGCGCTCTGGTATTGCAAGGAGACCTTCAAGCCGCGCTTCATGGTCAATCTCGCCACGCTCACCGGCGCCGTGATGGTCGCGCTTGGCGCCTATCACGCCGGTCTCTTCAGCAATGATGACGAGCTTGCGGCCGAACTCAGCGATGCCGGCGAGACGACCGCGGAAAAGGTCTGGCGCCTGCCGCTTTCGGAGGACTACGACAAGATGGTCGACAGCCGCTTTGCCGACATGCGCAACACTGGCGGCTCGCGCTTTGCCGGCTCGATCACGGCGGCGCAGTTCCTGAAGCGCTTCGTTGGCGACACACCCTGGGCTCACCTCGATATCGCCGGCACGGCCATGGGTGCGCCGAAGACCGAGCTTTCGCGCGGCTGGGCCTCCGGCTTCGGTGTCAGGCTCCTGAACGAGCTCGTGCGCGCGCATTATGAGGACCGGGACTGAGTGGGGATGACAGAAGTTCTCTTCTATCACCTGACGGAATCACTGCGGGAGGCGGCGCTGCCGCCTCTCGTCGAGAAAAGCCTGGAGCGTGGCTGGCGGGTTGCCATCCAGACTGCAAGCGAGGCCGAGCGCGACCGGCTGGACGAACTGCTCTGGACGTTCCGGGCCGACAGTTTCGTGCCCCACGGTCTCGACAGCGAAGACGGTGCTGAGCGCCAACCAGTGCTGCTGACGGCAACGGAGGCAAGCCCGAACGGGGCCGATATCCGCTTCTTCGTCGAAGGGGCCGAGGTCAGCAATGTCTCGGATTACAAGCGCGTGGTGGTCATGTTCGATGGCCATGATGTCGACGAACTGACCAGAGCGCGAGGCCAGTGGAAGGCATTGCGCGGCGGTGATCATCAGCTCACCTATTGGCAGCAGGGCAGCGACGGGCGCTGGCAGAAAAAGGCGTAAGGCCTCCCGGCTGCTGGCAAATCCAAAGCTTCTGAGATTGTCACTCCCCGCCACAGGGGGATGCTCGTCCTCGATCCGAGCATCCAGGCGGATCAACCGATGGATTTCCCTGAGTTTTATTGCGGGCGCTGGCCGTGCTGCCTGGATCCTCGTGTCAAGCACGAGGATGACTCCGAGTTTAGGAAGGGGGTGTCAGCAGATTAAAGGCGAAAAACGACTTTTGTTTCAATCGTTTCTTAGCTTATTTTAAGGAACGCTATCAGCCGTCGTTGGCCGAGTTCAGGTCCTCCGGGCGGATGCCGTCGCAGGGATCGATCGAGTGTTTCAGCCGCACACCCGGGCCGCCGCCGCTTTCGCCGTCCTCAATGAAGGCGACGCCTTCCTTTTCGAACCAGGCTTCGAGCGCCTCGATCACCTGGAAATCGCGTTCGGCCGCATCGGTTTCTGCAGCCTGCAGTGCTGCGATATCAAGGCCGGCGAGGGCCGCCAGATGATCGTCTGTGAAGCCGAGGAGAGCGCGGGCGGCGCGAATCTGGCGGGCTGAAATCATGGTTGCTGGGCCTCCTGGCGTTGATGGGCAATCATATCACGTTCAATGTGCGAAATCTGCGGCAGGTTCCCTGCCGTTCACCGAAATCTGCTGTTCTCAGCGCCGATTGACCGGCGGTCCGGCCATCCATTTGATGATGAACATGGCGGGAACGATCCACAGCACGCCGGTGAAGGTGAAATAGAGCAGCGCAGCCCACCAAGGCCGGTTGTCGAGGATGAGGGTTGCGAGGATGGTGGCCGTCAGTGCATAGACGATGACCAGGCTGACGATGGCTATCGTCCCGATAAATTTGCGCAATCTGACTGGCACTGCGACAATTCCCCCCTTATGAAGAAGTCCAGATTATGCGGTAGCATGCCGCGTGTGAAGCCCGCCGGCCGGCGGGTCCCCGGAATTCGGCGCGGCGGATCGGCCGGGATGGATGGAGTGTGACGTATGGCTTTCGGTAGATCCCCTGCATGGACGGAGAAGGAGCAGCGCTTGAATGCCGCTCTCGTTCGCAACTGGCTCTATTTCGTGGTGCTGGTGCTGTTCTGTCTTGTGCTGGTGGGCGGCGCAACGCGGCTGACCCATTCCGGCCTGTCGATCACCCAGTGGAAGCCGCTGCACGGCGTTATCCCGCCGCTCAATCTTGCCCAGTGGCAGGAGGAGTTCGAACTCTACAAGCGCATCCCTGAATATCAGTTGCTGAACAAGGGGATGACGCTCTCCGAATTCCAGGGGCTGTTCTGGTGGGAGTGGGCGCACCGGCTTCTGGCGCGCACCGTCGGGCTGATCTTCGCCGTGCCGCTTTGCTATTTCTGGCTCTCCGGCCGGCTTTCCAAGGGCCTTGGCTGGCCGCTACTGGGCGTGCTGGCGCTTGGCGGCCTGCAGGGGTTCATCGGCTGGTGGATGGTATCCTCGGGCCTTTCCGACCGCACAGACGTCAGCCAGTACCGGCTCGCCGTCCATCTCATCATGGCCTGTCTGATCATCGCCTCATCGGTCTATATCGGCCGGGGCCTGAAGCCGCGACGACATGAGGATGCGCCGACGGCGGTCTCGCATGCGCTGGCGGTGTTGCTTATCCTGGCTGCCTTCGTGCAGATCTATCTCGGTGCGCTCGTCGCCGGGCTCGATGCCGGCCTCTCTTACAACACCTGGCCGCTGATGGACGGCGCTCTGGTGCCGAATGACCTGTTGCTGCAGCAACCGGCATGGCTCAATTTCTTCGAGAATCCCAAGACCGTGCAGTTTGCCCATCGCTGCGGTGGCTATGTGCTGCTGTTGATCGCGCTGGCGCACTATCTCGTCGAGTGGCGGGGTGCGGTGTCTCGTGGGCTGGACCTGGAGCTGTCGCAGCACGCCCGTGGCGCGCTGCTGATCCTGATCGCGATTCTGCTGCAGGCGGTGCTCGGCATCATCACGCTGGTCACGCAGATGCCGCTCGGCCTGGCGCTTGCACACCAGGCCGGTGCGATCATCGTTCTTATCCTCGTCACCGGCCATTTGCGCGGCTATCGCCCGCCTATGATCGAGGTCGACTAAGCCTCAGCCGAATCGATAGGCCGAGTAGGGCTTGCC
Source organism: Martelella endophytica (assembly GCF_000960975.1). Classification (NCBI taxonomy): domain Bacteria; kingdom Pseudomonadati; phylum Pseudomonadota; class Alphaproteobacteria; order Hyphomicrobiales; family Aurantimonadaceae; genus Martelella; species Martelella endophytica. The sequence continues at coordinate 3,219,369 of NZ_CP010803.1, forward strand.
ACGGAAATTGCCGCGGAAGATCTGCTGGCCGGTATCGGCGCCGGCCGCGCCGGCCGCGGCGAAGACCGGAACAAGGTGGTCATGGTCGGGCACGTGGCAGGCCAGTGCGTCCGGATTTTCGGTCCAGGTCGCAAGTCGGGCGTTGCGCTGCGCCGGGTCCTCGATCGCGAGTGCTTCCTTCAGCCACGCATCGAAACGGGTCGCCGCTGCGGCATGCTCGGGATCCTCGCGGTAGAACATCCGCATATTGTGGTAGGACAATCCCGATGCGACGATCAGAATATCTTCGTCGCGCAGGGACTGCAGGGCCTCACCGATGCGGAAATGGGTTTCGGCAGAGAGATCCGGATCGAGCGACATCATCGCGATCGGCACGTCGGCATCCGGATACATCATCATGAACGGGATGAAGACGCCGTGGTCGAAACCGCGCTCGGAATCGCTCTTCGTCTCGATGCCTGCCTTCGCCACCACGTCCCGCACATGTTCGCCAACCTCCGGAGCGCCCGGGGCGGGGTAGGAGAGTTCGAACGTATGCTTGGGAAAACCGTAATAGTCGAAGAGCATGCCCGGATGGGCCGCCGTCGATACGGTCAGCTGATCGACCTTCTCCCAATGAGCGGAAATGACCAACACAGCCTTCGGCCGGCGGCCGAGCGCCTTGTCGAAGCCCTTGAGGAAGACTTCGAGTTCCTTCCACGGATCGTTGTCCGGAAGGATGCCCTCCGGACCATGCATGAACGGCCAGGGGCCGCCCCCATGGGGGATGAAGAAGACCGGAAGTCGCGATTGCGTCGACATGGCTGAAACCTCGCTCATTTGCTTGGCTTCAATATAGACACGCTCAACCGGACGCGCGACGGCGCAACCGGTCGACGGATTGTTCACCGTTTGCGTTCAAGGCGGAAGCTCAGGCGGAGAGCATCAGATCCATGTTCTGTACCGCGGCACCCGATGCACCCTTGCCGAGATTGTCGAGCTGCGCCACGAGATTGACGTGGCGGCCGTTGCCGAAGACGAAGAGCTTCATGATGTCCTGGCCGGCGAGCTCTTCGGCGTTGACGCGCGGGAGTGCTGCGCTGGACGCGAGCGGCACGACCTGAACGATGTCCTGACCAGCATAGAAATCGGCAAGCGCAGCGTGGATGGTTTCCTGCGTCTGGCTGCCGCTGAGGTCATCGAGATAGAGCGGCACCTGGACCAGCATGCCCTGGGCGAAGCGTCCGACGGAGGGCGAGAAGATCGGCGGCCGCGGCAGCAGGCCGTGGGTCGTCATCTCCGGCACGTGCTTGTGCTCGAGGCTGAGGCCGTAGAGGAAATGCGGCGCGTCGATATGGTCCTCGCGGCCCTCATCCTCCATCTGCGCAATCAGGTTCTTGCCGCCGCCGGTATAGCCGGAGACGGCATTGATCGTCACCGGATAGTCGTCGGGAATGATGCCTGCTGCCCGCAGCGGCCGGATCAGGCTGATGGCGCCGGTCGGATAGCAGCCGGGATTGGCGACATAGCGGGCGGAGCGGATGCGACCGGCCTGCGCCTTGTCCATCTCAGCAAAGCCGTAGGCCCAGTCGGGGTCGACGCGGTAGGCCGTGGAGGTGTCGATGATGCGCACGCCGTTATTGCCGGCAAGCATGGTGACGGCTTCCTTCGAGGCAGCATCGGGCAGGCAGAGGATTGCGATATCGGCGCTGTTGAGTAGGTCTTCCCGCATCTGCGGATTGCGCCGTTCCTCATGCGGGATCGACAGCAATTCGACATCGCGGCGGCTTTCCATGCGACTGCGGATCTGCAGCCCGGTTGTGCCGTGTTCGCCGTCGATGAAGATCTTCGCTGCCATGGTCTCGTCCTTCGGATGGGTGGATGAGGGTCTATATAGTTCGATCGGAGTTTGCCCGCAATCGTTCGATGGACCAGGCGGCAATCGTAGCGGCACGAAGGATCGAAGTCTCGCGCGGTAGGTGACCGAGCTGTGATTCTGACAAGTTTGTCGAAAGTATAAATTTCGAATTATTGTTGTTTAGCTTTAAAAATAAAAAGTAAATAACATGCAAAACGAAATAATAATCGATAAATTTATGAGTAATATTTACAGCAGTGATCATCCGTATTTATATGATCGGGGTAAGCTATTGTTAGTTATCGGGCGAGCCATGGTGGTTCGCTCAGAGATGCTGCGGGGCAAGTGGTCTTCGATCCGCTGGCCTTATCACGGAGGCGCATATGAAATTCGGTGGCAAGCCTTTTCGAGCGGGGGCGACAAAACGTTTCGGTTTGATCGAGCGATGTGTGGTCGTTTTGTCGGCTACGGCGCTCAGCGTGGCCGTCGCTGTCCAGGCAGAGTCCGCCTCTCTGTTTCAGGTCGGCGAAAGTTCCGGCCAGGAAGGCGTCGCAGCACCAGAAGACTACCCGCTCCCCGAGCTCTATTGGAATGGCGGAGCTACGAACCCGGCGGACGGTGTCGTTTGGGGCGGTGACGGAATATGGAACAACACGCTCGCGAACTGGACCGATGAGAATGCAAGGAACGCATGGCCGTGGCCGGGCGGATCGACAAGAGCCGTTTTTTCGAACCATCGTGGCACCGTAACTGTGGTTGGGCCTATCGAGGTTCAGAATATCGAGTTTCGAAGCGATTATGAGATCAAGGGCGATGCCACGACCGCAGGTACGCTGATGTTACCTCTTGGTCGCTCGGCTTCGATCAAAAGCCTGGAAGATGTCGATCCAACTATCTATGCGAACATTGCGACCCAGGGCGGTTCAGGTCGCTTCCCGATAGCTGGCAGGCTTCTGATCGAGGGATGGGTATCCTTTGTCGGAGACAAAGAGTATCTCGGCGGTACATCCCTGAAGCAATACAGCGGTCTTTTCCTCGGTGAGCATGGGATTGGCATGGGGTCCGTAAAGGGCGAAATCGAATTCCTGATGGATCACGAATCGCAAGGCGATGTTACGCATACGATTTCGGTCTACTCCGAGCTTGAGCAGGAATTCACCAATACGCTCTTCGGTCCGTCGAACGGAGCCGAGCTCATTTTCAATTGCCGCCTCAGTCCGTATCAGTCTGTTCGCCCTGTCATATATGTAACCGCGAACAATGCGTCGTTTTCGGGGAACTCCGAAATCGGCGATTGCGCCCTCGATGTCAGTGGCGCGCTGGGCGGATCCATAAAAACCGAGGGGAACGGATTGAGCGAAATCAGAGGGGCCGGAACGATCGGGAGTGTCGGCAAAGGAGCATCGCTGATCTCCACGACGATCAAGCCGGGTGTCGCCGGCGGAGCGCCCGGTCGCCTGACATTTGCCGGAAATCTCTCGCTCACGAACAGCGACGATGCCGCAACGTCATCGACCTTCGAATTCAACCTCACCAGCCCCGACGGTGCCAATGACAGTGTTGCGGTTGCCGGCCGGTTGAGCCTCGACAAGACCGTTTATGTGCGGATCTCGGGGGTCGGACGCGGCACAGGCTTTGCTCCGGGAACCTATGTCTTGATGACCTTTGGCTCGCAGCGTGGCCTCGATAACCTGCAATTGGTGCCGCCTGCGGACAGCGCGACCGTCCATTATGACCTCATCAAGGATCCGATGCGTGGTGAGGTGAGATTGAAAGTCGGCAACTAGGCAAACGGCCAATGCCTCCAAGCGGCATGGGCCTTGCATTTTCACCAGAAAGCAGGAGGGAGTGATGAGGATTGCCCAATATCATGTCAGAGCGTTTGTCCATCTCCTGAGGTGCGGCCTTTATGCGAAGCGCGCGATCGTGTCAGCATCGATAGCAAGTCTTGTGGCTGGGGGCTGTGTTCACGCAGAGACTGTCGTCTCGCAGGCGTTTGGCGTCGAGAAGCTCTACTGGAACGGCGGCGCGTCGGACCCAGCAGGCGGCAGCATCGTTGGTGGCAGCGGCGTATGGAACACAGTGGATGCCGTTTGGGCCGATGAAAGCGGGCGCAACGCCTCGCCTTGGCCAGGCGGTCCGACAGTTGCCGTTTTTTCGGCCGCGGCCGGTCATGTGAGCGTGCCATCAGTGATTTCTGTGCAGAACATCGAAATCGAAAGTGGCTATACGCTCGAAACCAGTCGCGGCACTGCGGGCACGCTGAGCTTTCCCATCGGCCGGCAAGCGTCGATCAACGTGACAAACGCCAACGCTTTTCCGACGATCAGCGTCAACATGCAGACCGAGCAGGGGCTGGGCGGGCGAATACCACTGCTGGAGGGCGGCCTGAAAATCAACGGCCGGGTGCTCTTTGTTGGCGAAAAGACCTATTTAGGCACGACATCGCTGATGCCCGGAAGCCAGCTCTCACTTGGACAAGTGGGTTTTGGGGAGGCATCTGTCGCGGGAGATATCGAGTTTCTTGCCGGTGATGGAAGCCAGCAGGTGCTTGAGGTCTACACCGAACAGCGGAGAAATCTGGACAACCGGCTTACGGGCGAAGACACGCGTAACGTAAAACTGAATTTCGTTTGCGGAGAAACTTACACAAACGCAGCCAAGCCGGAAGCGACCATCGATGCATCAGTGGATAACTCAGACTTCGGCGGTCAGACCAACATCAGTGATTGCGCACTCAGGGTCATGGGGAAACTTGGCGGCTCACTGAGAACGAACTCCAGTGGTCTATCCGAAATCAGGGGGACGGGCGTCATCGGCGGAGCCAATACAGTCGCGAAGCTTTTTGCCACAGTGGTCAGGCCGGGGGCCGGTCCCGAAGAGATTGGCACGCTGCATTTTGGAGGCGACGTCGAAACCTTCGATGGGACGGCCGATGCAACAACCAAATTCCATTTTAAGCTTTTCGACGACATGACGGGAGATCACGACATGATCGAAGTGCCAGGAGCGCTTCGTGTCAATGGCGATCTCCACATCTCGTTTTCCGACCCGGATGGCCGTCACCGTGAGTACATGGAGGGTGACTATGATCTGGTGAGCTACGGTCGCTATGGAGGCACGGGGCAGCTCGTGCTCGATGCGCCCTCGGGCACCAATTTCACTTATGCGATCGAAAATGACGCACTGCGCAGGAAGATCGTGCTCCACATCGTCGAGAACGCACAATAGCCTGCGGCCCGTCAAGAGATCGCGGGCGTGCATTTTTCCCGGTTTGGCAGGCAACAGACGCCTCGGGGCTTCGTCCTCCGAAAGGTGATTTGGCACAGACCTGACGCATTGAGCCTCGCCCTTCCGCCCGTCCTGCGGGCGGAAGGGGGGATTGGTTTCAGTGCTTCACGTCGCGGAACACCATTTCCGGAAGGCTGCCGACGGCCGGATAGAGCGGGATGAGGCAGGCCTGGAGGGCGTGGTAGATGTCGCCCTTTCCGGCAAACAGCGTCGTCTGCGGTACCAGGTCTTCAGAAAGCTCCTCGTGCCAGCCGCCCTTTTCGTGGTCGAGCAGGTGGTTGGCGATGAAGCTCCACTGCTTGCGATAGGCATACATGTGCATGTCCTGACCGAAATGGGCGGTGAGGAAGTGGGTGGCGCCGATGCCTTCGGCGTGCGGCCACCAGAGCTTGGAGCGGTTCTTCGGTTGGTTGTTCCAATCGAGCGTATAGAAGAAGCCGCGCTTCTCATAATCCCAACCAAGCTTGAAGGCCGAGATGAACAGCTCATGCGCTGCCTTGGGCATCCAGGAGTGCGAACGGCCGGTCAGTGTGTGCAGCTGGAGAAGCAGGCGGGTCCATTCGAGCCAGTGGCCGGGCGTGGTGCCGGAGGGGCGGAACATCTCGTTGCCGGAATAATTGTAGTCGACCTTCCAGTCCTCGGTGAAATGTTCTGCAACGCGATAGCCGCATTCCGTCGCGTGCTTCTTGATGATCATCTCGGCGATACGCTTGGCCTTGCTCAGGTATTCTGGGTTGCCCGTAACCTCGTAGGCCTCCATCAGCGCTTCGGTCATGTGCATGTTGCAGTTCTGGCCGCGATAGCCGGGCACCGGCGTCCAGTCGGTCTCGAATTCTTCGGCGACGGTCCCGTACTCTTCCTCCCAGAAGTACTTGTCGATGACGTCAGTGACGTCCGCAATCATCTGGTCGGCGAGCGGATGGCCCGCAAACTTGGCGGAGGAGGCTGCAAGCAGCACGAAGGCGTGTCCATAGGCCTGCTTGGTCGGCTCGCCGAGCGGGCCGTTATTGTCGACCTGCCAGAAGTAGCCGCCTTTCTCTTTGTCGCGGTGGTGCTCCCACAGATAGTTCATGCCGTGATCCATGAGATCGTCGCAACCCGGCCGGCCGAGAAGGTGGCCGATCGCCATGCAGTGGATCATGCGTGCCGTGGTGTGGATGCCGCGCACCGGGTTGTCGCCGCCGAGCGGATTGCCGTCCTTGTCGAATTCATAAAAGCCGCCAGCGGGATTGATCGAGCGGTACTGGAAGTAATCGAAAAGGTTGTTGGCCTGCTGCCACAGCCATTCACGGTGGTATGGACGCTTGATCCAGCGCGGCGGCGCGACGAGTGTGTTGATCTTCGGCTTCATGGCATATCCTCCCCTGGTGGCGGCCGGGCCGCAGGGCCGCGGTCACTGCCGTATGATTTGAGAGCGCGAGCGCGCGGTGCCGGATTCGGCGGGCTTTGCGTGATTGTTCAGCCGATTAACCTATATCGCGACAAGGCCATGATCTCAATTCTGATTTGCATCAGCCTTGATCATGCGCAATGAATGCGGCCCAAGTTGCCCTGAGCTTGAGGATGTCGCGACAACCGACCTCTCGTATCATATATTGACATAAAGATATCTTTATGTGATTTGCAGGGCTTCAATTCTGGAGATGATGATGTTTGACGAACTGTTCGGGGAAGAAGCACCGAAGCGCGATGGCAAGGAGATCCGCGCCGCGCTGACGAAGGCCGCGCGTGAGCGCATTCTGATCCTCGACGGCGCCATGGGCACGCAGATCCAGGGGCTCGGCTTCGACGAGGACCATTTTCGCGGCGACCGTTTCATCGGCTGTGCCTGTCATCAGCAGGGCAACAACGACCTTCTGATCCTGTCTCAGCCGAAGGCGGTGGAGGACATCCACTTTGCCTATGCGATGGCCGGCGCCGATATCATCGAGACCAACACCTTTTCCGGCACGCGCATCGCGCAGGCCGACTATCAGATGGAGAACATCGTCTACGACCTCAACCGCGACGGTGCCCGCGTGGCGCGCCGCGCGGCGCTGAGGGCGGAGAAGGAAGATGGCCGCCGTCGGTTCGTGGCCGGTGCCGTGGGTCCGACAAACCGCACGGCGTCGATCTCGCCGGACGTGAACAATCCCGGCTATCGTGCTGTTACTTTTGATCAATTGCGCGACGCTTATCGCGAGCAGATCAACGGGCTCATCGATGGTGGCTCCGATCTCATCCTGATCGAGACGATCTTCGACACGCTGAATGCCAAGGCCGCCGTCTTCGCTGCGCGTCAGGCTTTCCGCGAGAAGGGCATCGAGCTGCCGCTGATGATTTCCGGCACGATCACCGACCTTTCCGGCCGGACGCTGTCGGGCCAGACGCCGACGGCGTTCTGGAACTCGATCTCGCATGCGAACCCGTTCACCATTGGTCTCAATTGCGCGCTTGGCGCCGATGCGATGCTGCCGCATCTGCAGGAACTCTCCGGTGCTGCGGACACGTTCATTTGCGCCTATCCGAATGCCGGCCTGCCGAACGAATTCGGCGCCTATGACCAGGATGCCGAGCAGATGGCCGAGCTCATCCGGCCGTTCGCGGCCCAGGGGCTGGTCAACATCGTCGGCGGCTGCTGCGGCTCGACGCCGGAGCACATTTCCGAGATCAGCAGGGTCGTGGGTGAATATGAGCCCCGCGACGTGCCGGAGCACCGTTCGGTCATGTCGCTCTCGGGCCTCGAGCCGTTCACGTTGACGAAGGACATTCCCTTCGTCAACGTCGGCGAACGCACCAACGTCACGGGCTCGGCCAAGTTCCGCAAGCTGATCACCAATGCCGATTATGCCGCGGCGCTCGATGTCGCGCGCGATCAGGTGGAGGCCGGCGCGCAGATCATCGACATCAACATGGACGAGGGGCTGATCGACTCGCAGAAGGCGATGGTCGAGTATTTGAACCTGCTCGCCGCCGAACCGGATATCTCTCGCGTGCCGCTGATGATCGATTCCTCGAAGTGGGAGATCATCGAGGCCGGTCTGAAGTGCACCCAGGGCAAGGCGCTGGTGAACTCGATCTCGCTGAAGGAAGGCGAAGAGCAGTTCATCGAGAAGGCGCAGCTGATCCGCGACTATGGTGCTGCCACTGTCGTGATGGCCTTCGACGAAACCGGCCAGGCCGATACCTATGAGCGCAAGGTCGAAATCTGCTCCCGTGCCTACAAGATTCTCACGGAGAAGGTCGGCTTTCCGCCGGAAGACATTGTTTTCGATCCGAATATCTTTGCTGTCGCGACCGGGATCGAGGAGCACAACAATTACGGTGTCGACTTCATCGAGGCGACGAAGACGATCCGCGAGAGACTGCCTTACGCGCATATCTCGGGTGGTGTCTCGAACCTCTCCTTCTCCTTCCGCGGCAACGAGCCTGTGCGTCAGGCCATGCATGCCGTGTTCCTCTACCACGCCATTCAGGCGGGCATGGACATGGGCATCGTCAATGCCGGCCAGCTGATCGTCTATGAGACCATCGATCCGGAACTGCGCGAGGCCTGCGAGGACGTGGTGCTGAACCGCCGCGATGACGCGACCGAGCGGCTGCTCGAGATTGCCGAGCGCTTCCGGGGCACCGGCAAGACCGAGGAGCGCAAGCAGGATCTCGCCTGGCGCGAATGGCCGGTCGAGAAGCGGCTGGAGCATGCGCTGGTGAACGGCATCACCGAATATATCGAGGCTGATGTCGAAGAAGCGCGTCAGGCTGCGGCGCGGCCGCTGCACGTTATCGAAGGGCCGCTGATGGCCGGCATGAACGTCGTTGGCGATCTCTTCGGCGCCGGCAAGATGTTCCTGCCGCAGGTGGTCAAGTCCGCTCGCGTGATGAAGCAGGGTGTCGCGGTGCTGCTGCCCTACATGGAAGAGGAAAAGCGCCTCAGCGGCGCGGAAGCTGCCGGCTCCAACGGCAAGATCATCATGGCCACCGTGAAGGGCGACGTGCACGATATCGGCAAGAACATCGTCGGCGTCGTGCTGGCCTGCAACAATTACGAGATCATCGACCTCGGCGTGATGGTGCCGTCGGAAAAGATCCTGGCGGCGGCGAAGGAGCACAAGGCGGATATCATCGGGCTTTCCGGCCTGATCACGCCGTCGCTCGACGAGATGGTCCATGTCGCCGCCGAAATGGAGCGCCAGGGCTTCGATATTCCGCTGCTGATCGGTGGGGCGACCACCAGCCGCACACACACGGCGGTGAAGATCCACCCGGCCTATGAGAAGGGCCAGGCGATCTACGTTACCGATGCCAGCCGCGCCGTCGGCGTCGTCAGCAATCTGCTGACGCCCGAGGCCAAGGACGGCTATGTCGCCGGTATCCGCGAGGAATACGTCAAGGTTGCCGATGCGCATCGCCGAGCGGAAGCCGCAAAGAACCGCCTGCCGCTGCCGGCCGCCCGCGCCAACGGGGTCAAGGTCGACTGGTCGGCCTATGAGCCGCACCGTCCTTCCTTCCTCGGCACGAAGGTGTTCGAGGACTATGACCTTGCGGAGCTCGCAAACTACATCGACTGGACGCCGTTCTTCCAGACCTGGGAGCTGAAGGGACGCTATCCCAACATTCTCGACGACGAGAAGCAGGGCGAGACCGCCCGCCAGCTCTTTGCCGATGCCCAGGCGATGCTAGAGAAGATCATCGACGAGAAGTGGTTCCGCCCGCGCGCGGTCATCGGCTTCTGGCCGGCGAACGCCGTCGGCGACGATATCCGCCTGTTCGCCGACGAGAACCGCAAGGACGCGTGCGCAACCTTCTTCACGCTGCGCCAGCAGCTGTCCAAGCGTGGCGATCGTCCGAATGTCGCGCTGTCGGATTTCGTCGCGCCCGAGGATACGGGCAAGGGCGATTATGTCGGCGGCTTCGTCGTTACGGCCGGCATCGAGGAGATCGCGATTGCAGAGCGTTTCGAGCGCGCCAATGACGATTATTCGTCGATCATGGTCAAGGCGCTCGCCGACCGCTTCGCCGAGGCCTTTGCCGAACGCATGCATGAGCGCGTGCGCCGCGAATTCTGGGGCTACGCGCCGAACGAGAATTTTTCCAATGCCGAACTCGTGGGCGAGGCCTATGGCGGTATCCGTCCTGCACCCGGCTATCCGGCGCAGCCGGACCACACCGAGAAGAAGACGCTGTTCGAGCTGCTGGACGCCACCAACGCGACCGGCGTCGAGCTGACGGAGAGCTATGCGATGTGGCCGGGCTCGTCGGTTTCCGGCATCTATATCGGCCACCCGGACAGCTATTACTTCGGCGTTGCGAAGGTCGAGCGCGATCAGGTCGAAGACTATGCCCGCCGCAAGGGCATGGATGTCGGGGAGGTCGAGCGCTGGCTCGGCCCGGTTCTGAACTACATTCCCGGCAATGACGAAAAGGTCGATGACGCCGCCTGAGCGGCGTCATCGACCTTCCAGAAAGTCGTCAGTAGCAGTGGGCTTACAGCGATATCTGCGTCTCAGGCGGCACTGGCCTTCATTCTCGCCAAAGCCTCTTCGTCAAGGCGGGTCGCGCGCTTGAGGGCGGGGCGGTCGGAGACGCGGTCGGCATAGGCCTCGAAAACCGGGCGTTTTTCGATGGCGCCGGAATTGAAGCACCAGATCAGCTGGGAGCTGAAATAGATGTCGGCGGCGCGGAAGTGCTCCCCACAGATATAAGGCCTGCCGGTCAGCACCTCTTCCAGAGTTTCCGCCACATCTTCGGCCCGGCCGTATCCCATCATGCCCTGGCGCTTCGGCGGGACCTCGAAGCCCAGCTCCTTGTTGGTGACGAGCTCCTCGAGCGGACCGGCGGCGAAGAACATCCACCGATAACAATCGGCTCTTTCGCCCGGCGTCGGAGCAAGTCCTGCTTGCGGGAAGGTCTCGGCCAGATAGGTGCAGATAGCGGCGACTTCGGTGACAATCGCCTCGCCGTGGCGGATGGCTGGCACCTTTCCCATGCGGTTGATCGCAAGATAATCCGGCGCCTTCATCGCGCTGCCGTATGCCAGGAGATGCGTTTCGTATGGAACGCCAGTTTCCTCAAGCATCCAGCGGATGATGCAACCACGCGACTGCGGGTTGGTGTAAAAGTGCAAGTCCTCCATCGGGCATCCCCTCCCATCGACTTTTGCGCTTTCCGGCTTACTCCCGCTTCCACGAGGCGGCAAGATCGCAGGCGGCTGGAGCCGGTGCATTGCAGCGTTTTGCGCGCAAATGTCGCAGCACCGGCAGCCTCTACGCGCTCACGCCCGATGCGGCTGCGTCATCATCCAGCTCGTTGGCGCGGATAAAGGCAGGGCGAGGGCTCAGCCGGTCGGCATAGGCGCGGAATGACGGTCGGTCCTCCACCGTCCCGAACTGCACGCCCCACAGGATCTGCGAGCCGACATAGACGTCGGCGGCGGTAAAGGCTTCGCCGGCAATGTAGGAGCTTTCCGACAGGTGCCTGTCGAGTGTCTTCATGACATGAGCGAAATTGCCGTAGCCGATGGACCGCTCCCGCTCCGGAGGCACGGCGAGGCCGAGCGCACGGTTGCTGACCGAGGCCTCCAGAGGGCCGGCGCCGAAGAAGAGCCAGCGATAATAGGCGGCGCGCTCCGCCGGCGGCGGCGCGAGCCCGGCGTCTGGAAACGCATCGGCGAGATAGGCGCAGATCGCCGCGCATTCGGTGATGACTTTGCCGTCGTGGACGATGGTCGGCACCTTGCCCATGGGATTAATCGCCAGATAGGCCGGTTCCTTCATCGTGCCGTTATAGGTGAGGATGTGGGTCTCGTAGTCCGCCCCCACTTCCTCCAGCATCCAGCGTGCCATCCGTCCGCGCGATTGCGGGTTGGTATAAAACTCTATCCTGCTCACGATGTGCCTCCATTTGTTCTTTTTATGTTCCAATTATTATCGCGGCAAAGCGCGTTGGTAAAGGGCAAAGAGCGGCGCGCTGACCAACAAAAAACCCGGCCCAATGGCCGGGTTTCGTATTCTCACTCGTTAAGCCTGGCTCAGGCAGCCATGGCGTTCTTGAGGTTCTCGTCGATCTTGTCGAGGAAGGCGGTGGTCGACAGCCACGGCTGGTCGGGGCCGATCAGCAGCGCCAGGTCCTTCGTCATGTGGCCGCTCTCGACGGTGTCGATGCAGACCTTTTCCAGAGTCGCGGCAAAGGTCGCGAGTTCTGAATTGTCGTCGAGCTTGGCGCGGTGGGCGAGGCCACGGGTCCAGGCGAAGATCGAGGCGATCGAGTTGGTCGAGGTTTCCTGACCCTTCTGGTGCTGGCGGTAGTGGCGGGTCACCGTGCCGTGCGCGGCTTCGGCTTCCACGACGCTGCCATCCGGCGTCATCAGAACCGAGGTCATCAGGCCGAGCGAGCCGAAGCCCTGGGCAACGATGTCGGACTGGACGTCGCCGTCATAGTTCTTGCAGGCCCAGACATAACCGCCGGACCACTTCAGCGAGGCAGCGACCATGTCGTCGATCAGGCGGTGCTCGTACCAGATCTTCTTGGCTTCGTACTTGTCCTTGAACTCGGCGTCGAAGACTTCCTGGAACAGATCCTTGAAGCGGCCATCATAGGCCTTCAGGATCGTGTTCTTGGTCGACAGGTAGCAGGGAACGCCACGGCCGAGAGCATAGTTGAACGAGGCGCGGGCGAAGTCGCGGATCGAATCGTCGAGGTTATACATCGCCATGGCAACGCCGGAGGAGGGGGCGTCGAAGACTTCGTGCTCGATTTCCTGGCCGTCCTCGCCGACGAACTTGATCGTCAGCTTGCCCTTGCCCGGGAAGCGGAAGTCGGTGGCGCGGTACTGGTCGCCGAAGGCGTGACGGCCGACGATGATCGGCTGGGTCCAGCCGGGAACGAGGCGCGGCACGTTCTGCATGATGATCGGCTCACGGAAGATCACGCCGCCGAGGATGTTGCGGATCGTGCCGTTCGGCGAGCGCCACATCTTCTTCAGCGAGAATTCCTCGACGCGGGCCTCGTCCGGGGTGATCGTCGCGCACTTGATGCCGACGCCGTGCTTCTTGATGGCGTTGGCGGCATCGACCGTCACCTGGTCGTCGGTGGCATCGCGGTTCTGCACCGAGAGGTCGTAGTATTCGATCGGCAGATCGAGATACGGCAGGATGAGCTTGTCCTTGATGAGCTGCCAGATGATGCGCGTCATTTCATCGCCGTCGAGATCGACAACCGGATTTGCCACCTTGATCTTCGTCATGCTTCTTCCTCGTCTGTCGGGCGCCGCGGTCGACACCCCGTGTTGCAATGGGTCCCGAGCGCTATAGCATCGCACCGGCAGCGAAAAAAGGCATTCCCGCGGGAAACTGCACGAAAAGTCAAAGCCATGCGGATTGATGGCGGGCAAGTTCCGAAGAGGGCCTGCGACAACCTTCCTCCTAACCTTCGAAAACAATTGTTATACAGAAAACTTTTGTTATGATGGCGTCCTGCAACGGAGCCAACCATGTCCGAACTGAGCGAGACCGAAACAGCCCTCCTGCATCTCATCCGCGAAAATCCGTTTGCCGGCCAGCAGCAGATGGCCGACCAACTCGGCCTGTCGCGCTCTGCCGTCGCCGCCCACGTGGTGAAGCTGACGGAGCGGGGCTATATTCTCGGGCGCGGTTATGTGCTGCCCGGCGAAGACCGGATCGTGGCGCTTGGCGGCGCCGTCATCGATCGCAAATATGTTGCGCGGGCGCCGTTGATTGCCGGTACCTCCAACCCGGTGGAAGGCATGCGCAGCTTCGGTGGCGTCGCCCGCAACGTCGCCGAAAACCTGGCGATGCTGGGCGCCAGCGTCGGCTTCGTTTCGGTGGTCGGCGCTGATGAAAGCGGTCGCGACCTGACGCGCCATATGCGCGAACGCGGCGTCGACGTATCGAATGTGCTGTCGCTTGCCGATGAGCGCACCGCCGAATATGCCGCCATTCTCGAACCCACCGGCGACCTTGCCTACGGGATCGCCGACATGGCGATCTTTGACCGGCTGACACCGGAGCTCCTGGAAAATGCAGGACCCGCGCTTGCGGCCGCCCGGCTCGTCTTCGGAGATTGCAACCTGCCGGCTGAAGCGCTGGCGGCGCTGATCGAGCGTCGCCGCGCCGGCCGTTTCGACCTAGCGATCGATGCGGTCTCGACGCCCAAGGTCCGGCGTCTGCCGCAAGACCTCGAAGGGGTTGATCTGCTGTTCCTCAATCTCGATGAGGCGTCGGCTTTTCTCGGAGAGACATTCTCCCGCGATGTCGGCAGCATGCGCGCGGCGGCGCTGCGGCTGAATGCGGCCGGGGCGGGCGCGGTGATCCTCACTTGCGGTACAAGCGGCGTCGTCGTCGCCACTCACGGCTCAGCCTTCAGCCTGCCCGTCGTTGTCGCCCAGCCGGTGGACATGACCGGGGCCGGCGACGCGATGATTGCCGGCACGCTTTATTACTATCTGCAGAATGCCGACCTCAGGGAGGCGGTGCGGCGGGGTGGGCTCATCGGCTCGCTGACCACCGAGACGCCTGCGAGCGTTCACCCGGCGCTTTCGGCCCGCTTCGTCGAGGCCAACCTGCACCGGCTCGAAACCGTTTCAAACCATGGAGACACCCTTGTCTGATATCGAAATCATCCTCAGTGCCGAGGTCAGGGAGGCGCTTGCCGCCGGCCGTCCGGTGGTCGCATTGGAATCGACCATCATCACCCACGGCATGCCCTATCCAGCCAACCTCGAAACTGCGCTCGGCGTCGAGGCCGTTGTCCGCGAAAATGGAGCCGTGCCCGCGACTATTGCCGTCATAGACGGCAAGCTGCATGCAGGACTCGACCCCGCCGTGATCGAGCGGCTGGCAAAGGTCGAGGATGGTGTCGTCAAGGCATCGGGACGCGACCTTGCTGTTGCCATGGTCAAGGGACAGACGGCGGGCACGACCGTTTCCGCGACAATGAAGATTGCGGCGCTCGCCGGCATTCCGGTCTTCGCCACCGGTGGTGTCGGTGGCGTTCATCGCGGCGCCGCGCAGACCTTCGACATCTCCGCCGACCTGATCGAACTCGGCCGCACGCCGGTCACTGTCATCTGCGCCGGGGTGAAGTCGATCCTCGATATCCCGAAGACGCTTGAATATCTGGAGACCCAGCGGGTTCCGGTGATCGCCTATCAGAGCGATGACTTTCCGGCCTTCTTCACCCGTTCCAGCGGCTATCCGGCCGATCACCGCCTCGACAGTGCCGAGGCACTCGCCGAGACGATCCTCACCCATCACAGGCTCGATACCGGCACGGGCATCCTCGTCGCCAACCCCGTGCCGGAAGCCGATGCGCTGACGCATGCCTTCATCGACGACACGATCGAGGCCGCGCTGCGCGAGGCGGACGAGAGGGGAATCACCCGCAAGGAACTGACGCCGTTCCTGCTTGGCCGCATCAACGAGCTCTCCGATGGCAACAGCCTTCGCGCCAATATTGCATTGGTCAAGAACAACGCCGCCCTCGCGGCCAGAATTGCCGTTGCAATGGCCTCGGCGGCCTGAAGCGGCCCGAAGCGGATTGCATCCGTCGGCGAGGCGGCGTTAGGTTCGGGCCAAACAGGGAGCCCCCGAGATGACCGATACCTTCCCCGCCATGCTGATCCGCGACAAGGACCACCTGCAGGCAGAGCTGACGACGCTGAAACGCTCCGATCTTCCCGATCTGCCGGTCCTGGTCCGGGTCGATTATTCGAGCGTCAACTACAAGGACGGCCTTGCCGTCAGCGGCAAGGGCCGTATTGCGCGGCGCTTCCCCATGGTGCCTGGCATCGATGTCGCCGGTACCGTGGTGGAATCCGCAAGCCCGCTGTTTGCGCCCGGCGACAAGGTGATCGCCAATGGCAACGGCCTTTCCGAGACCGAATGGGGCGCCTTCAGCACCTATCAGAGGCTGAAGCCCGAATGGCTGATGCGGCAACCGGATAACCTCACCCAGAAGCAGGCGATGGCGATCGGCACGGCGGGCTATACGGCAGCGCTGTGCGTCAACCAGTTGATGGCCTGGGGCACCATTGCGCCGGGCGAGGGCAGCGTGCTGGTGACGGGGGCGGCCGGCGGCGTCGGTTCATATGCGATCGCGCTTCTGGCGGCGCTCGGCTTCAACGTCACCGCCTCGACCGGCCGTCCGGAAACGCATGACTATCTGGCGAGCCTCGGTGCCCGCGCCTTCATCGACCGCAGGGAGCTCTCTGAACCGGGACGGCCGCTGCAGGAAGAACGGTGGACGGGCGCCGTCGACAGCGTCGGCTCCACGACGCTCGCCAACGTTCTCGCCCAGACTGTCTACGGTGGTGCGGTGGCGGCCTGCGGGCTTGCCGGCGGGCCGGATCTTCCGACAACCGTGATGCCGCATATACTGCGTTCGGTCACGCTGATCGGGGTCGATTCTGTGATGGCCGCACCGCGCCGTCGCGAGGCGGCGTGGCGGCTGCTCGCAAATACGCTGACGGCCGGGCACATGGAAAGCGTCACTGCAGGTGAGATCGCGCTTGCCGATCTGCCTGGCGCGGCGAACGATATTTTTGCAGGAAAGGTGCGCGGACGGCTTGTGGTGAAGGTGGCGGCGGACTGAGCGGGCTCAGCTGGCCTGCAGCGACTTCGTCTTCACCAACAGGCTGTCGTCTTCGTTTTCCTGAAGGAAATTGGCGAAGTAGCGGGCGAGCTTGGGGATCTTGATCAGTTCGTCGAGCGAGTATTTATGCGAGTCCCGCACCAGCGTCGAGGGATTGAAATAGGCCTCGGCGTTTTCCGGCGTCAGCACGAAGGGCGGCTTTCCCTGGAGCCCGAGGAGGTAGCTCATGATCAGTGCGCCAGTGCGGTGATTGCCTTCTATGAAGAGCTGCGGCCGGCTCAGCACCCGGACATAGACGCCGGCGGCGAGCTTGCGCACGGGCTTTGAGGTGTGGCGCTGATACCAGTCGACGAGGCCGCCGATATCGCCCGCCTCGCGGTCGTAGAAATGCGCTTCCGTGCGTTCGATATGGTTGCGGAATTCGGCGCGCCGCTCCGAGGACGAGCCGCAGAGCACCAGATGGTTGAGCTCCAGCAGGTGGTGGAATTCGCCGAGTTTCATGATTTCGGTGCCGTTGATCAGCAGCCGGTTCACATAGGCATAGCCCTCCAGCATCTGCTCGATGATGGCGTCGGGCATGCCGTCGCGGCGCATTGTCAGAAGCGCGTTGATGCGGTCAAACTCGCGCTGGGTCTCGCGCAGCCTGGCTTCGATCTTCTCAAGGTCGAGGCAATGCTTGAACATCCGTCACTTTCCAGAATGCCGGTGCACCATACAAAAGGGCGGCCTTGATGAAAAGCCGCCCTGTAACCGGTGGTTGAAACCGAGGCGTGCCTCAGCTGAACTCGCCCGAGAGATATTCCTTGGTGAGCTGCTGCTGCGGGTTCTCGAAGATCTGCTTGGTGTCGCCCATCTCGACGAGGAAGCCCGTGCGGCCGCCCTGCGACATGTCGACCGAGAAGAACGCGGTCTTGTCGGCAACGCGGATTGCCTGCTGCATGTTGTGGGTGACGATGGCGACCGTGTAGTCCTTCTTCAGCTCCAGCATCAGCTCTTCGATCTGGCGGGTGGCGATCGGGTCGAGCGCCGAGCAGGGCTCGTCCATCAGGAGAACGGTCGGCTCGGTGGCAATCGCGCGGGCGATGCACAGACGCTGCTGCTGGCCGCCGGAGAGCGACAGGCCGTTCTGCTTCAGCTTGTCCTTGACCTCGTTCCACAGCGCCGCACGGCGCAGCGCCTTTTCGACGCGGGCCGAAAGGTCGCCCTTGAAGCCGTTGAGGCGCAGACCGAAGGCAACATTTTCGAAGATGCTCATCGAGAACGGGTTCGGCTGCTGGAACACCATGCCGATGTGACGGCGAACGACGACCGGGTCGACATTCTTGCCGTATACATCCTGGCCGAGGAAGTGGACGTGACCCTCGAGGCGGAAGGAGGGGATCAGGTCGTTCATGCGGTTGAGGGAACGCAGCACGGTCGACTTGCCGCAGCCCGACGGACCGATGAAGCCGGTGATCTTGCCCTTTTCGATGTTGACGGCCGAGTCACGGACGGCGAGGAAGTCGCCGTAGTAGATCTTCTCGATGCGAGCGCCGATTGCGACATCACCGCCGGCGTCCTGCTCGGCTGTGGCATCAACCTTTTTCGCTTCCATTTCCAAAGACATGTTCTCGCCCTTTTCTCTTACACGCGGCGGGTTCCAAAGGAACGGCTCAGTATGTTGAAGACCAGCACAATGAGTACCAGTACCAGCGAAGCCGTCCATGCAAGTTCGATCTGATTTTCATAGGGCATTGCCGAGAAATTGTAGATCAAGATCGACAATGACGCCGTGGGCTCCGTGAAGCTTCCGATCCAGTAATTCGAAAACAACGCCGTGAACAGAAGCGGAGCCGATTCCCCCGATGCTCCTGCCACCGCGAGCATGACGCCGGTCATAACACCGGGAAGGGCCGTCGGCAAAACAATTTTTGTCGCAACCTGTGTCGCATTGCAACCCATGCCGTAGGCCGCATCCTTCATCCGCTGCGGCACCATGCGGAAGGCCTGTTCGGAGGTCAGAAGAATGGTCGGCAGCATCAGGATCGCCAGCGACAGGCCACCGGCGACGGCCGAGTAGGTTTTCATCATGATGACCAGCCAGGCATACACGAACACGCCGGCAAGGATCGAGGGAAAGCCGGTCAAGACCTTGCCGACGAACCGAACGAGTGACGAGAAGCGGCTGCGAGGGTTGATCAGTCCGGTATAGATCCCGCCAAGCACGCCGATCGGGATCGAGATGAGCGATGCGATCGCAACCATCACCAGCGTGCCGACGATCGCATTGCCGATGCCGCCACCCTGTTCGAAAGGTGCAGGCGGAAGCTCGGTGAAGAGCGCCAGGCTGAGGCGAACGCCGCCGCGGCTGATCAGCATGTAGAGGACCGAGATCAGCGGCACGGCGGCAACCGCCGCCAGCAGCCACAGAATGACGGTCTGGATGAAGTTCATCAGTGTCCGGCGTTCGCCGAAGGAAAAGCTCAGATTGGGATCACCGAGGGCAACAACCTCGGGGTTCATGATGGTCTGATCGGTCGTGGTCATGATGTCAGTTCCCCAAAGCCTTACGTCACGGTCTGGCGCGCGGTGTAGTTCATGATGATCGTGCCGATGATGTTCACGGCCATGGTGATCACGAGAAGGACGATCGCCGCATACATCAGCGGTCCGATCTGGTTGGCGCCGGCTTCCGGGAAGGTGGAGGCGAGCAGCGAGGCCAGCGTCGTGGCGGGCGCAAACAGCGAAAGCGTGACCTGCTGCGAGTTGCCGATCAACATCGCAAGCGCCATGGTTTCGCCCAGCGCGCGGCCGAAGCCGAGGACCAGCGAAGCGAAGATACCGCCGGAGGCCGTCGGGATGATCACCTTGCGGATCGCTTCCCACTTGGTGGTGCCCATGCCATAGGCCGCTTCCTGGATCTTCATCGGGATAGCCTTGAAGGCGTCCTGCGAGATCGCGGCGACCGTCGGCAGGATCATGATCGACAGCACGATCATCGCCGGGAACATGCCGGGGCCGGCAAGGTTGGTGGAGAAGAACGGGATGAAGCCGAGCGTCTCATGCAGCCAGTGCGCCAGCGGGCGGATCGCCGGGATCAGCACATAGATGCCCCACAGGCCGAAGACCACCGAGGGAATGGCGGCGAGCATTTCGACGATCAGGCGGAAAATCCACGCAAGCCGTGCGTTCAGAAATCCCTGTGTCAGGAAGATCGCAACCGCCACGCCGAGGACGCCGCCGAAAAGAAGGGCAAGGAATGACGAATAAAGCGTACCCCAGATTTCCGCGAGGATACCGTATTCGTTGGTATTGGCATTCCATTTGACCGTGGTCAGGAAGTCGAGGCCGTATTTTTGCATGGCCGGAGCAGCCTGGCCGCCAATCTTCCAGAAGATGTAGACCAGAAGTGCAATCGTGACGAAGCCGGCGGCGAAAGTCAGAGCCCGGAAGGATTTGTCGTAACCATATTCGAAGGCGGTCGGCGGTCGCGAAACGCTTCCGTCGCGCGGCGCCACGGATTTCGGGGTATCGGCCATCAAAGGGCTCCTGCTAGCGGCGATCGGGGCGATCCGCGATCTGACAATGGAGTGCTTTAATCTTCTGCAGTCTGAATTTCACAAAAGCCGGGGCGTAAGCGAATACGCCCCGGCGAAAGCAACAACAGCCAGAAATCAGCCGCCGATTTCTTCCATCGACTTCTTGTCGGTTTCGACAACGTTTTCCGGAAGCGGGATGTAGCCGAGCTTGTCAGCCATCGTCTGGCCGGTCGTCAGGCCGTATTCGATCATCTGCTTCAGAGCGTCGACCTTGGCAGCGTCCTGGCCGGCGTCCTTGTAGAACATCATCCAGGTGAAGGTCGCGATCGGGTAGGAGTCGTCGCCAGCCGGATCAACGATGAAGGCAACGTTGTTTTCGTCGAGTTCAGCCGAAGCGAGAGCGGCGCTACCAGCTTCCGGGCCAGCCTTCACGAAGTTGCCGGCCTGGTTTTCAAGCATGGCGTAAGGCGTGTTGGTCTGCTGGGCATAGCCGTATTCGATGTAGCCGATCGCGCCGGGGGTCTGCTTGATCGTGGCGGTGATGCCCTGGTTGCCCGGAGCGGCTACGAAGTTCGAAGCGTTCGGCCACGGAACGGTCTTGCCGCCGCCGACCTTGCTTTCGAAATCGGAGCTGATGGCCGAAAGGTGGTTGGTGAAGTTGAAGTTGGTGCCCGAGGAGTCGGAGCGAACAACAACAGTGATGGTTTCGTCGGGGAGCTCGACGCCTTCGTTGGCAGCGGCGATTTCCGCGTCGTTCCACTTGGTGATCTCACCGAGGAAGATCTTCGGGTAAACATCGCGCGGCAGCTTCAGTTCGGAAACGCCGTCGAGGTTGTAGGCGAGCACGATTTCGCCAGCCGTCATCGGCAGCATGACAACGCCGCCCTCGATCTTGGCGAGTTCTTCTTCAGACATGGCAGCATCGGAAGCAGCGAAGTCGACAACACCGTTGGTGAAGTCTTCGATGCCACCACCGGAGCCCTTGGCCTGGTAGTTAACCTGAATGCCGGTCTTCTGGCCAAAATCCTTAAACCAGGCCGAGTAGAGCGGGAAGGGGAAGGATGCGCCCGAACCCGTCAGGTTTACGCTCTGTGCCTGAGCAACAGTGCCGGTAACGACCATGGCGGCGGCGATTGCTACGACCTTAGCGCCCTTGGAAAAATTTCCGATTTTCATCAGATAGCCCTTTTGAGGTTTGGTTGAAAACGGAAGTGCTATAACAATGAAAGTCTATCCAGCATAGCATGTTGTAAAAAATTCATATTTACCGGAATTATGTCGATTTATTTTATATAAATTTCAAGAATACGTCATAAAAGTGTCATATAAGGGCGACCTTCGGGTTATTACTTCCGAAATATGCAACCGAAAGGGGCGTTTTGCCAATTTCGGGGGATGCCGTACCGGATGCCTCGAGCCAATTGTGACAGTCCGATAACCGGCACAACGTTGCATGCCGACGCTTGACTTGGCGCATGGCCAGGCCGCTATGCTGGGCTATTGTGCCGGCGGCCAAACAGCAAAGGACACCAGATGACTGACAGCACTGCCGAGACTGCCGCATTCGAGGAGGAAGAGGGGTTTCACGGAGAGCTCATTTCCCGCCAAAGGCGGCTCGAGGAGGTGGCGCTGGTGGCGCTGGAGGCGGGCAAGGTGCTGATGGAAACCGGCGCCAAGTCCGCCGTGGTTCGTGAGGGCATCGAGAAGATCGCCAAGGGTCTCGGTGTACGCAGCGTCGATATCCGCGTCGGCTTTGCCTCGATCTCGACGACGGTGGGGGATGGCTTCTGCACCTCGACTCACATGGTCGGGGTCGGCCATCACGGCGTCAACATGCGGATCAATCACCGGGTCCGCGAGATCTGCGCGGAGGTTGCCCGTGGCGGGTGGGCACCGGATGACGTTCGCCTTGCGCTTTTCCGAGCGAAGACGGAAACGCCCAAGCATCATCGGGCGCTCAACGTGTTTGCCGCGGGGCTTGCCTGCGCCGCCTTCGGCCGGCTGCTCGGCGCCGATGCGCCGGCCTTCGTGACGACGCTGATTGCCAGCATGGCGGGCCAGTACGTGCGCCTCCATCTGCTTGAGCGTCACTTCAATCCCTTCGTCGTCACTGCGACGGTCGCCTTCGTCGCCGCCGTTCTGTCGGGGATCGGTGCGGTGTTCGCCGGCAGCACCATGGTCGCAACCTCGATGAGCGCCGCCGTGCTGATGCTGGTGCCGGGCGTGCCGTCTATGAACGCCCAGACGGATATCATGGAGGGGTATCCGACGCTCGGCAGCGCCCGCTTCGTGTCGGTGGCGATGATCCTGGTTTTCATCACCGTCGGCGTCGGCGCCGCCCATATCGTCTTCGGCGGCAGCATGGTGGATGCCGCCAAACCGGTTCCGAATATCCTTCACCACGCTTTTTTCGGGGCCGTTGCGGCTGCCGGCTTCGGGGTTCTGTTCAATTTCGGCTATCGCAATCTCGGCTGGGCGGCGCTTGCCGGGGCCTTGGCGCTGGCAGTGCGGACCTTCTGTATGCGCCATGGCTGGCCGCTCGAGGCGGCCTCCTTCGCAGCCGCAATCGCCGTCGCGCTCGCGGTCGAGCTCTCCTACAACACGCCGTTTCCGGTGCGCCGTGTCGGCAATGCGATTGCGGTCGCGGGCTGCATCCCGATGGTTCCGGGCAGTGCCGCAGCGCAATGGATCATCGGCCTTCTGGAAATCACGGTGCAGCCGCTTGAGAAATCCGACCTGATGCTTGCCGCCACGACCAGCGCCGGCCTGCAGGTCATCTTCACCGTCGGGGCCATCGGTGCAGGCCTCACGGCGATCTCGTCGCTCTTCCGCCGGCCGGAGTTTCCCGAGGGCGAAAGTCGCTGAGGGAGGGAGCGGGCACGCCGCTGAAACGAAAGACCCCGCAGCCTGACAGGATGCGGGGATTTCAATTACAGCGCTTCGAGCCTGACCGAACGGCAGGGCCGAGGTTTGTGGAAGCGTATCAGTTGTCGCTAATGCAGAAGAGACCGCCATCGCGATCGCATTCCCGCGGACCCGGCTTGCAGGAAAACGTCGGACAGTTTGGTGTGTCTCTGACCGGAACCGTGCGCTGGATCGCGTGGTTGCCTTCCCCAACGCAAACCAGTGGATCGCGAACGTAACGATCGTAAAGTGTCCTGCCGCTGCCGTTTGGTGCCGGATAGCGCAGGATCGCCGCGCCCTGCTGGTCAAGAATTGTGTGGACCTGATTGCAAGTCATGTCCTGGATATCATATCTGTTGATGTCATCGGCGCCGGCAGACCCGACGGAA
Source organism: Martelella endophytica (assembly GCF_000960975.1). Taxonomy (NCBI): domain Bacteria; kingdom Pseudomonadati; phylum Pseudomonadota; class Alphaproteobacteria; order Hyphomicrobiales; family Aurantimonadaceae; genus Martelella; species Martelella endophytica. Next base: position 3,242,894 of record NZ_CP010803.1, read on the forward strand.
ATGGCAAGAAAAGTCGCCGCAAGCAGGTATTTCATGGTTTTTTTCGACCCTAAGGCCGCCTCCGTTATTTTCGAGACGCTAGCACAGGTAGAAAGGTGCTGTCATGACACAAGCAATTGAAGACGACGCACAGATCCGGGACATCCTGAACTTCGTAGACACCATAGCGCTGGTGGGTGCCTCGCCGAAGCCTGAGCGGCCGAGCAACGGTGTCATGGCCTTCCTGCTTTCGAAGGGCTACCGCGTCTTTCCCGTCAATCCCGGGCTTGAGGGCAAGGTCATCCACGGCCAGAAGGTGTTCGCGCGGCTTTCCGATATTCCCGAGCCAATCGACATGATCGACATCTTCCGCGCGTCGGAACATGTCGGCGGCGTGGTCGATGAAGCGCTGCAATTGGAACCGCTTCCGAAAGTGATCTGGATGCAGCTCGGCATTCGCAATGATGCCGCGGCGGCGCAGGCCATGGAAAAGGGCCTGAAGGTGGTCATGAACCGATGCCCGGCGATCGAATATCCGCGGCTGATGTCCTGAGCCGGAGCAATGCGGGCACTCTGATGTGAAGCGTCAGCCGTCGCTCAGCAGGATGTCGGGATTGGCCTGCATTTCGGTCAGCAATTCATTGTTTTCGCAATATTCGCGGAAGTGGCGGGCGGCTGCGCTGCAGGCGAGGTCGTCGCGGCAGCGCTGCTTGGCGCGGCATCCGGCGCAATTGGCCTGCATGCCGTAATAGAGCCGGCGATATTGGAACTCGGCCTCGACCGGGTCGATGTTGAGCGCCTTCATCATCTCGGTCATTTCGGCGGCGTCGCGCGGCTCCGCGCGGTCCAGATCTTCCGCCGCAAGGCGTTCGAGAAAGGCGAGTGCGGCCGATTCCTCACCGACCGTGTGCTCAGCCTCGCGCCACGCCGCAAAACGGTCCGCTGCATGGTTGTCGTCTTCGCTCAAAGCGTTCATGGTGCCTGTCCTCATGGTCGCGGTCACTATTGACGTTTGTACAAATCGCAGCATTGATCCTGATCAAAAACGAGTTCTGCCTGTCCGCGTCGGCCGTTCGAGCCGGCAGGGCTTTACCGGAAAAATAGGGAAGGAAAGAATGATGGAAGACAGGAAGCCGGGATTTTCGACGCTTTCGGTTCACGCCGGCGCCGCGCCAGACAGCGCCACGAACGCGCGGGCGACACCGATCTATCAGACGACCTCGTTCGTCTTTAACGATTCCGATCATGCGGCCGCACTCTTCGGCCTGCGCGAATTCGGCAATATCTATACCCGCATCATGAACCCGACGACGGCGGTGCTGGAGGAGAGGGTGGCGGCGCTTGAGGGCGGCACGGCGGCGCTTGCCGTCGCCTCCGGTCATGCAGCCCAGTTTCTGACCTTCCACATGCTGATGCAGCCGGGCGACAACTTCGTTGCGGCACGCCGGCTCTATGGCGGATCGATCAACCAGTTCGGCCACTCCTTCGAGAATTTCGGCTGGTCGGTGCGCTGGGCGGATTCGGCCGATCCAGCCGCTTTCGCTTCACAGATCGATGATCGCACCAAGGCGATCTTCATCGAAAGCCTGGCAAACCCCGGCGGCACCTTCGTCGACATCGCGGCGATCGCCAAGGTGGCGCACGAGCACAACCTGCCGCTCATCGTCGACAACACGATGGCGACACCCTATCTCGTGCGACCGCTGGAGCACGGCGCCGATATCGTCGTCCATTCGCTGACGAAGTTCCTCGGCGGACACGGCAATTCGATGGGCGGCATCCTGGTCGATGGCGGTACGTTCGACTGGGCAAAATCGGGCCGCAGCTATCCGATGCTGTGCGAGCCGCGCGCCGAATATAACGGTCTGGTGCTGGCGGAGGCCTTCGGCACGATGGCCTTTGCGCTCGGGGCGCGGGTTCTGAGCCTGCGCGACCTCGGGCCGGCGATCTCGCCGTTCAACGCCTTCATGATCGCGACCGGTATCGAGACGCTGCCGCTCAGGATGCAGCGCCACTGCGACAACGCGCTGAAGGTCGCGCGCTGGCTCAAGCAGTCCGACAAGATCGCCTGGGTGAGCTATCCGGGGCTTGAGGACGACGACAACCACGCGCTGCAGCAGACCTATTCGCCGAAGGGGGCAGGGGCCGTCTTCACCTTCGGCCTGAAGGGCGGCTACGAGGCCGGCAAGGCCTTCGTCGAGGGGTTGCAGCTGTTCTCGCATCTTGCCAATATCGGCGATACGCGTTCACTGGTTATCCACCCTTCATCCACAACCCATGCACAGCTTACGCCGGAGCAGCAGGTCGCCGCCGGCGCCGGTCCCGACGTCGTTCGGTTGTCGGTCGGTATCGAGGATGCGGACGACATCATCGCCGATCTGGAGCAGTCTCTGGCCAAGCTCTGAGGAAAGGAGGACGGCTGCGGGAGCCGCGGCCGTCCCAACATTTTCGGCTGCTGTGGAAAACAATGCGGGCGGGCTGTGGAAAACATCAGGCCTGCAAGGCGACCTTGGTGCTCGGCTCGCCGGCAACCTGCCGAGGCGCGATTTCCACCGGGGTGCCGTAGATCGCCACACAATTCCGCCCGGCCGCCTTGGCTTCATACAGGGCTCTATCTGATTGCGCTAACATGGACTCCAGGTTGTTGATCCGCCCGCGCCGAAGCGCCACACCTATGCTGGCTGTCATGCGGATCTCCGTGTCGTCCTCGATAAAACTCGTTTCCTCGACCTTGCGGCGAATGCGTTCGGCAATCTGTCGCGCGGTCTCCTCATCCGGCACGGTGGCGAAGACGGCGAATTCCTCGCCGCCCATGCGGCCGAAGATGTCCGCTCCGCGCAAAACTTCGGCCACAGACTTCGTCAGGTTGATCAGCGCTCGGTCGCCGGCAGTATGGCCGAAGACGTCGTTGATGGACTTGAAGTGGTCGAGGTCGATTGTCAGATAGGCGAAGAGCCGCTCCTTGCCCGTATGGCTCAATGCGTGTTCGATGCTGCGGAACACGCCGCGACGGTTGAGGACGTCGGTGAGCGGATCGTTGAAGGCGAGGCGGCGAAGATCGTGCTCGAACTTGTCGACCGAAAGCCAGACGCCCAGAAAGATCTTGCCGGAAAACACCAGGAAACTGATGACCAGTGCCACCGACGTGACATGGGCGGTCATGCGGGCATTACCAACCACCAGGATCATCACAACCGGTACGATGACCGAAGCGACTGCCTCGACGGCAAACAGCAGCGGCACGGCCCGGAAAGCACGGACCCGTCCGAAATCGGCGGAGCGGTAGAAGAAATAGAGCGCGTAGACTGCGACAGCAATGGAACCAACATAATAGCCTGCAACAGCGGCAAGGGCGCCGAAGCCGGCGATGCTCAGGAGCAGGGTCGCCGCGAGCCAGATCGCGAAGCTGATGAGAACCAGCTGCCAGGGACGGCTTTCGCCATAGACCGAAATCAGGCCGGCGGCCATCAGCCCCTCGGTCAGCATGAACAAGCCCGCGACCCAGACCGGCGGTGCCTGTAGGCCATAGCCGGCGAAGTACGCCATTGCGCCGAGCGCCAGGGCTTTGGTCATCAACGCAACAAACCATAACAGGACAAAGGTCCGGCTTCGGTCTCGCAGCCAGAGCGGAAAGATCAGGATTGATAACAAGAAGCAATCAGCCGCCCAGGCGACGACAGCAGTCACGTTGTATGCCAAGGCGAGCGATCTCTCGTTTCGACTGTTGCTGAATTTCCCTTGGGGTTGCGAATGATAGTCTGAGCAATGCGGAAAGGCCATGTCCGCGCCGGACCAAAATTGGTTATAATCGATTTGAAACCGCCAGTTTCTGCAGGGAATTCCCGTCCAATTGATAACGCTAACTTTGCGGAAGTCATATCTGTCATCGAAAAGCATTGGCTTTCGTTTCAAGCCATCTCTTGAAGTGACCCTGTTTGGCACTCTATGTAGGAGAGGAAATTCAGATTCGATTGGTTCCGGCATTTCGGCCGGTCAAAGGATGGACATGAAAAATCCCGTAGATACCGCGATGGCCCTCGTTCCGATGGTCGTGGAGCAGACCAATCGCGGCGAACGCTCCTATGATATCTATTCGCGCCTTCTCAAGGAACGCATCATCTTCCTCACCGGCCCGGTGGAAGATCACCTTGCGTCGCTGATCTGCGCGCAGCTCCTGTTTCTCGAAGCCGAGAACCCGAAGAAGGAAATCGCGCTTTACATCAATTCGCCGGGCGGCGTCGTGACCGCCGGCATGGCGATTTACGACACGATGCAGTTCATCCGTCCGGCTGTGTCGACGCTTTGCATTGGTCAGGCCGCCTCCATGGGCTCGCTTCTTCTTGCTGCCGGCGAGAAGGGCATGCGCTTTGCAACGCCGAACGCCCGTGTGATGGTGCATCAGCCTTCGGGCGGCTATCAGGGCCAGGCCTCGGACATCGAACGCCACGCCCGCGACATCCTGAAGATGAAGCGTCGTCTCAACGAGGTTTATGTCAAGCATTGCGGCCAGACCTACGAGGAAGTCGAGAAGACCCTGGACCGCGATCATTTCATGGATGCCGACGAGGCAAGGGAATGGGGCGTTATCGACAAGGTCATGACGTCGCGCAGCGAAATCGAGGGTGGCAACTGAAACCGGTTCGATCGAGAGCATTGATTTGCCGGCCCTCTGGCTGGTCTTCATCGTCCGAGAGCCACGGCGGTTTCCGCCCTGATCGTGATGCATGGCGGCCTCGCGCGCTTTTTGGGGTTTCCTCAGGCGCGCGAGCCGTTAATACTATTGAAAAGTCAAATCCGTTATGACGTTCTGACCGTAAGGAACGTTGATGTCGTGTTATTGCCCTTTTGGTTTGCGAGCATTCTCTATAAGGGAATCGGTAACAGGCGACGAAAGTAAGTATCTGTTCCGGGCGTTTCCGGAATGGTTTGCTGGAAGGAAGTGATGATGAGCAAAGTCAGCGGGAACAATGGCGGCGACTCGAAGAACACGCTTTATTGTTCTTTTTGCGGTAAGAGTCAGCACGAAGTCCGCAAGTTGATCGCTGGTCCGACCGTCTTTATCTGCGACGAGTGCGTCGAACTGTGCATGGACATCATCCGCGAGGAGAACAAGACCTCGATGGTGAAGTCCAGCGACGGCGTTCCGACGCCGCAGGAAATCATGGGCGTGCTTGACGAGTATGTTATCGGTCAGGGCCATGCCAAGCGCATCCTGTCGGTGGCCGTGCACAACCACTACAAGCGCCTCTCCCATGCGTCCAAGAGTTCGGATATCGAGCTGTCGAAATCGAATATTCTGCTGGTCGGTCCGACGGGCTGCGGCAAGACCTATCTTGCGCAGACGCTTGCGCGCATCATTGATGTGCCCTTCACCATGGCCGATGCGACGACGCTGACGGAAGCAGGCTATGTCGGTGAGGATGTCGAGAACATCATTCTGAAGCTGCTTCAGGCTGCCGACTACAATGTTGAACGCGCCCAGCGCGGCATCGTCTATATCGACGAGGTCGACAAGATTTCGCGCAAGTCCGACAACCCGTCGATCACGCGCGATGTCTCGGGCGAGGGCGTTCAGCAGGCGCTGTTGAAGATCATGGAAGGCACTGTCGCCTCCGTGCCGCCGCAGGGCGGGCGCAAGCATCCGCAGCAGGAGTTCCTGCAGGTCGACACCACCAATATCCTGTTCCTGTGCGGTGGCGCCTTCGCTGGCCTCGACAAGGTGATCTCCGCCCGTGGCGAGCGCACCTCGATCGGCTTCGGCGCCTCGGTTAAGGCGGCGGACGATCGCCGCGTCGGCGATGTGCTGCGCGATCTGGAACCGGAGGATCTGGTGAAGTTTGGCCTGATCCCGGAATTCATCGGCCGTCTGCCGGTGATCGCGACGCTGGAAGACCTCGATGAGCCGGCCCTGGTTCAGATCCTGACCGAGCCGAAGAACGCTCTGGTCAAGCAGTATCAGCGCCTGTTCGAGATGGAAGATGTCGAACTCACCTTCCACGAGGATGCCCTGCTTGCGATTGCGCGCAAGGCGATCGAGCGGAAGACGGGTGCACGCGGTCTGCGTTCGATCATGGAGAAGATCCTGCTCGACACGATGTTCGATCTGCCAACGCTGAAGGGCGTGCGCGAGGTCGTCATCTCCGACGAGGTGGTCGACGGCACGTCGCAGCCGCTCTACATCTATGCCAATCGCACCGAGGACAAGGCCAACGCCTCGGCCTGATGAAAGTCAGTTCGGTCTGACGGAAAGGCAGGACCGCGGTCCTGCCTTTCTGCGTTTTCGAACGCGCATTCGGCATGAAACGATCGAGCCGGCGCATTGTTCCGAGGGAAAACCCGCCAAAGGTTGAAATCTTCCTTCCAAAGCGCCACTTGTTCGCTAACAATTGACAACAAGGCTGCCTCCCAACAGCCATTGCCCGGTTTCTGCCGGGTGTCGGAAAGGAAAAGAACATGACGCAGAACGCGCCAGCAGCGGAAAACGCTGCGTTTCCCGTGTTGCCCCTGCGCGACATCGTGGTCTTCCCCCACATGATCGTCCCGCTCTTCGTCGGTCGCGAGAAATCCATCCGCGCGCTCGAAGAGGTGATGAATGCCGACCGCCAGATCATGCTGGTCACGCAGGTGAATGCGGCCGACGATGATCCGGCTCCGGACGCGCTCTATCGTATCGGCACCATCGCCAATGTGCTGCAGCTGCTGAAACTGCCCGATGGCACCGTCAAGGTGCTGGTCGAAGGCAAGTCGCGCGCTGCTATCGGTGACATTCGTGTCGAGAATGAATTCTACGAAGCCGAAGCCGAAGTGCTTGCCGAGCCCGAAGAGGATGCCGTCGAGATCGAGGCGCTGTCCCGTTCGGTCGTCTCCGAATTCGAGAACTATGTGAAGCTCAACAAGAAGGTTTCGCCTGAAGTCGTTGGCGCTGCCGGCCAGATCGAGGATTACTCGAAGCTTGCCGATACCGTTGCCTCGCATCTCGCGATCAAGCTGACCGAGAAGCAGGAGATGCTGGAAACCACCAGCGTCAAGGAACGCCTTGAAAAGGCGCTCGGCTTCATGGAAGGCGAGATCTCGGTCCTTCAGGTCGAGAAGCGCATCCGCACCCGCGTCAAGCGACAGATGGAGAAGACCCAGCGCGAGTACTACCTGAATGAGCAGATGAAGGCCATTCAGAAGGAGCTCGGCGAGAGCGAGGACGGTCGCGACGAAGTCGGTGAACTTGAAGAAAAGATCAAGAAGACCAAGCTTTCCAAGGAAGCCCGCGAAAAGGCTGAGGGCGAGCTGAAGAAGCTGCGCAACATGAGCCCGATGTCGGCAGAAGCGACTGTGGTCCGCAACTATCTCGACTGGATTGTCGGCCTGCCCTGGAACAACAAGTCCAAGGTCAAGCGCGATCTGAAGGCTGCCGAGAAGGTGCTCGAAGAAGATCATTTCGGTCTCGAAAAGGTCAAGGACCGTGTGGTCGAATACCTCGCCGTCCAGGCCCGCGCCAAGAAGCTGAAAGGCCCGATCCTGTGCCTCGTCGGCCCGCCCGGCGTCGGCAAGACCTCGCTTGCCCAGTCGATTGCCAAGGCAACCGGCCGTGAGTACGTGCGCATGGCGCTCGGTGGCGTCCGTGACGAGTCCGAGATCCGCGGTCATCGCCGGACCTATATCGGTTCGATGCCCGGCAAGATCATCCAGTCGATGAAGAAGGTGGGCAAGAACAACCCGCTCTTCCTGCTCGACGAGATCGACAAGATGGGCGCCGATTTCCGCGGCGATCCGTCCTCGGCTCTGCTTGAGGTGCTGGACCCGGAACAGAATTCGACCTTCATGGACCACTACCTGGAAGTCGAATACGACCTGTCCAACGTGATGTTCATCACCACGGCGAACACGCTCGACATTCCGGGCCCGCTGATGGACCGCATGGAGATCATTCGCATTGCCGGCTACACCGAAGAGGAAAAGCTGGAGATCGCGAAGCGTCACCTGCTGCCGAAGGCGATCCGCGAACACGCACTGAAGTCCGAGGAGTTCTCGGTTGATGATGCGGCGATCACGCGGGTCATCCAGCAGTACACCCGCGAAGCGGGCGTGCGCAGCCTCGAGCGCGAGCTGATGAAGCTTGCCCGCAAGGCCGTCACCGAGATCGTCAAGGGCGACAAGACGGAAGTCCATATCACTGCCGATAATCTTGAGGATTATCTCGGTGTCCAGCGGTTCCGCCACGGCGAGGCCGAGGGTGAGGACCAGGTCGGTGTTGTCACCGGTCTTGCCTGGACGGAAGTCGGCGGTGAGCTGCTGACGATCGAAGGCGTGATGATGCCCGGCAAGGGTCGCATGACGGTCACCGGCAACCTGCGCGACGTGATGAAGGAATCGATTTCGGCAGCGGCCTCCTATGTCCGCTCGCGCGCCGTCGACTTCGGCATCAAGCCGCCTATGTTCGACAAGAACGACATTCACGTCCATGTGCCGGAAGGGGCGACCCCGAAGGACGGACCGTCTGCAGGTGTCGCGATGGCGACCGCGATCGTCTCGGTAATGACCGGTATTCCGGTCGACAAGAGCGTGGCGATGACGGGTGAGATCACCCTTCGCGGCCGGGTTCTGCCGATCGGTGGTTTGAAGGAGAAGCTGCTTGCGGCTCTTCGTGGCGGCATCAAGAAGGTGCTGATCCCGGAAGAGAACGCCAAGGACCTTCCCGACATTCCGGACAACGTCAAGAACGGCCTGGAAATCATCCCGGTTTCGCGCATGGGTGAGGTTCTGCAGCACGCCTTGCTGGAGGTGCCGCAGCCGATCGAATGGGATCCCGCGGCTGAAAACGTGGCGATTTCCACCGACGACAAGGATGCCGACTCGGGCAAGACAATGGCTCACTAACGCCGAAAAATAGCCACTTTTCCGGGGCTCCTGTGGAAAAGAAGCCTTGAAGGCCGGTCTCTGACCGGCCTTTCTTCACAAATCGTCGTATTGCTATTGCAATTCGTTGAAACGCAGGGCTTTTGAATTGCTGGCGGGTCCCGGTGTTGATTATCTGAGCCCGACTGAACCGAGATTCGTTTCGAACCATTTGAGAAAGGGTGGAAACATGAACAAGAGTGAACTCGTAGCCTCCGTCGCTGAAAAGGCTGGCCTGTCGAAGACCGACGCCGCTTCCGCTGTCGACGCTGTTTTTGATGCCGTCCAGGGCGAACTGAAGAATGGCGGCGAAGTCCGCCTCGCCGGTTTCGGCGCCTTCACCGTTTCGCACAGCGCAGCTCGCAAGGGCCGCAACCCGTCGACGGGCGCTGAGGTCGATATCCCGGCCCGTAACGTTCCGAAGTTCACGGCCGGCAAAGGCCTCAAGGAAGCTTGCAACTCGTAAGTTCCGCCGCTTTCCTAAGCGACAAGACCCGGGGCATTGCTCCGGGTTTTTTTGTGCGCGTTTCGTTGACGCTCAGTAACCATTCCACTCCGGCGAAACCACTTGCCGTTTCACCGGCGCTCGACTAACTGATGGGTATTGGTGCCGGATATCTTTCCGGCAGGTTCTCGGGGCGGGGCGAAATTCCCCACCGGCGGTAAGCGCGGTTTGTGCGCAAGCCCGCGAGCGCCCGGTTCGCAAGGACCGGGGTCAGCAGATCCGGTGCAACTCCGGAGCCGACGGTTAGAGTCCGGATGAAAGAGAACAGTCGAGCATGGCAGCGGCGCTGGCGCCGATTGCTGGCCCGTCGCGTCGTCCCGTCCACACTGCCTCCGGGTGAGGCGAGAAAGGTTCGAGACGGTCATGAACGCGACACTTCGCCGTTCCCCAGCCCTTGTCGGGGCGTTCTGGATGGTGCTTGCCGGTGTGGTCTATACGGCCGGCAACATTCTCATTCAGCAGATCACCATGAACATGGGCTTTGCCGCGTCTTCGGTTGCCTTCTGGCAATATGGCATCGCGCTCCTGTTTTCACTGCCCTATCTGTTCCGCACCGGGCTGAAGGTTATGCGCACGGAGCATCCGTGGCGCCATGTCATCCGGGTGGCGCTTTCGGCACTTGGCGTTCAGGCCTGGGCGATCGGCCTTGCCTCGGTTCCGATCAGCCAGGCCATTGCGCTGGTCATGACCTCGCCGTTCTTCATCATTGTCGGCGCGAAGCTTTTCCTCAATGAACGCGTCGGCGCCTCGCGTTGGATCGCGACGGCGGTGGGCTTTACCGGCGCCGTGCTCATCCTCCAGCCGTGGTCCGAGGCCTTTACCTGGGCGGCGCTGCTGCCGGTCGCTTCGGCACTTCTGTGGGGGGGAACCTCGCTGATCACCAAGAACCTGACCGCCGACGAAGCGCCGGAATCGATCACCGTTTGGCTGCTGATGCTGCTGACGCCGATCAACCTTCTGGTCGCCATCGGCGGTGGCTTCGCCGTGCCGACCGGGGACATGCTGTGGGTCATGATCGCGCTCGGCCTGGTGACCGTCCTCGCGCAGTATTTCCTCACGCTTGCCTATTCATCCGCCGATGCCGCCTATGTGCAGCCCTTCGACGACCTGAAGCTACCGCTCAACGTTCTCGGAGGCTGGCTGGTGTTCGGCTATGCGCCGGACAGCTTGTTCTGGGTGGGCGGCGTGATGATCCTCGGCGCTTCGCTTTCGATCATGCTGATCGAGCGGCGGCGCGAGGCCTGAGGGAGGAGCCCTGCCGGCACAATCAGCCCGTGTTTTATGGCCCAAAGCCCGCCGCTACCGATCTCCCCCTTAAGGGGGGAGATTATTTGGTCCGAGATACACCTACCAGCGCTGATGCACATGCGGAGCGATGCGGGAGCGATAGAGCTCTTCCATCGCCGCCATCACGTCGGCGCCGATGACCGGAAGATCGGAAGCCGCTGCGTTGCCCTTTGCCTGCTCGGCATTGCGCGCACCCGGAATGGCGACGGTGACAGCCTCGTTCATCAGGATCCAGCGTAGCGCAAAAGCGGCCATGCTTTCGCCACCCGGCACATGCTTGCGCACTTCCTCGACGGCATCGAGCGCGATCTCGAACGGCACGCCGGCAAAGGTCTCGCCGACATCGAAGGCGTCGCCATTGCGGTTGAAGTTGCGATGGTCATCCTTGGCGAAGGCGGTGTTGCGGGTGATCTTGCCCGATAGCAGCCCGCTTGCCAGCGGCACGCGCACGATGACGGCGACGTTCTTCTTCTTTGCCTCCGGCAGGAACAGCGAGGCCGGGCGCTGGCGGAAGATGTTGTAGATGATCTGGACGCTGGCAACGCCCGGAAACTCGATCGCCTTCAGCGCTTCCTCGACCTTCTCGACGCTGACGCCGTAATTGGCGATCTTGCCCTTGGCCTTGATCGCGTCGAGCGCTTCGAACACGTCAGGCCGGTAGAAGGCTTCCGTCGGCGGGCAATGGAGCTGCACCAGATCGAGCCGTTCCATCTTCAGGTTCTTCAGGCTGCGATCGATAAAGCCTTCCAGGTTCTCGCGGTTATAGCCCTCCGCCGTATGCGGGTTGAGACGGCGCCCGGCCTTGGTCGCCACGAAAGGGCGTTGGCCGCCACGGCTGGCCAGCACATCGGCGATGATCTTTTCCGAGCGGCCGTCGCCATAGACATCGGCGGTGTCGATGAAGTTGATGCCGGCATCAAGTGCCGCGTTCAGCGCGGCGCGGCCGTCCTCCTCGGTGACCGATCCCCAGGACCCGCCGATCTGCCAGGCGCCGAAGCCGATGTTCGATACGGGCCGCCCCGTGCGGCCGAAATTGTGATAATGCATGTGTTCCTCCGGTAGAATCGTCGCTGGAAAGCAAAGCGCCGCTTATGGCGCTTTTGACTTGAAATAGCGTCCGGAGTTCTTTTACCCGTCGAAGGCCGATGGGAAAACAGGGAAACGTGATCCGTGTCCAGCTTCCGCTTCATCCATGCTGCCGATCTGCACCTTGGAAGCCCGCTTTCGGGCCTCCGGCTGAAGGACAAGCGTATTGCCGAGCGTTTTGCCGCGGCCGGGCGTGATGCCTTCACGGCGCTGATAGACCGGGCGCTTTCGCTTGAGGTGGATTTCCTGGTGATTGCCGGTGACGTCTATGACGGCGCCTGGAAGGACAACCATATCGGCCTGTTCTTCAACCGCGAGATCGCCCGGCTCGCCCGCGCCGGCATCCCGGTCTACTTCCTGCGCGGCAATCACGACGCCGAGAGCATCGTCACCCGCACCATTGCGATGCCCGACGACGTGCACGAGTTCTCGACCCGCAAGCCCGAAACCTTCGTCATCGACCATCTGAAGGTGGCGCTGCATGGCCAGGGCTTTGCCGAGCGCGTGGCGAACGACAATCTGGCGCTTGCCTATCCGCCCGCCGTGCCCGGCCATTTCAACATTGGCGTGCTGCACACCTCGCTCTCCGGCCGGCCGCCGCATGCCGTCTATGCACCCTGCACCCCGGCGGATCTTGCCTCGCGCGGCTATGACTACTGGGCGCTTGGCCATGTCCACAGCTTCGAGGAAGTCTCCGCCGATCCGCTGACGATCTTTCCCGGCAACCTGCAGGGCCGCAATATCCGCGAGACGGGTGAAAAGGGTGCAGTGCTGGTGACGGTCGAGGAGGGCAGGGCGCGCTACGAGCGGCTTTCGCTCGACTGCGCCCGCTTCGAGGCCGTGACCGTTACAGTGACGCCGGACATGCAGGATGGCGACATCCTCTCCGCGGTCGAGCACAGGGTCGAGGAATTCGCTGAGGCGGCCGACGAACGTCCGCTGGCGTTGCGGTTAAGCCTTTCGGGGCGTCACGATGGATCGGCGCGGCTGCAATCGGCGCGCGGCGAGTGGCATGACGACCTGCAGGCGGCTCTGCAGCGCGTTCATGCCGAGCTCTGGCTGGAGAAGCTGGTCCTCGACCTCCTGCCGCCCGATGATGCGCCACGGCCGGTGCAGGACGAAACCACGCTCGATATCGAGCGCATGATCGACGCCATCGCCGGCGAACCCGAGATTGGCGAGGCGCTTGATGCGCTGATCGAGGAGATTGCCAAAAAGCTGCCCGGTGGCGCTGCGGCCGAAGCCGAGCCGCTGGGCGACAGTGCATCCGCTCTTCTGGCCGAAGCCCGGGCCATTCTCGGCGCTCGCCTTTCTGCGGAGAACTGACGATATGCGTTTTCTCTCGCTCGACCTGATCCGCTACGGGCATTTCACCGATCGCTCCATCCTCTTCCGGCCGGAAGCCGGGCTGCATATCGTCTACGGCCCGAACGAGGCCGGCAAATCGTCGGCGCTGTCCGCCTTTTCCGACTTGCTCTTCGGCTTTCCCGATCGCGATGTCGGCTTCGATTTCCTGCATGAGGCGCGCGATCTGCGCATCGGCGCCGAAATCGCGGCGCGATCCGGCGCCCGGCTGTCCTTTCGCCGCCGCAAGGGACGGAAGAATACCCTGCTGGAGGGAGCCGCCGAGACGGCGCTGAATGACGACGCCTTGGCGGCCTTTCTCGGCAGTCTGGAGCGGCCGGTCTTCGAACGCGCCTTTGGGCTCGATTCGGAGCGGCTGCGCGCCGGGGCTGACGAGATGCTCGCCGATGGTGGCGAGATCGGGCAGATGCTGTTCTCCGCCGCCTCTGGGCTCACCGGGCTAAGGATCGCAAGCGAAAGGCTCGCCGCCGATGCCGATGCGATCTACGCGCCGCGCCGCTCGCAAACCCGCAGCTTTTACCAGGCGCTCGACCGTCACGACGAGGCCCGCAAGGCCGAACGCGCGCTTGAACTCAACGCCAGCGACTGGAAGGCGCTGCTGAAGGAAGAGCGCGAGATCGATGAGGAAATCGACACCGTTCAGGATCGCTGCCGCAAGCGCGCCGCCCGGATTGCGGAGCTCGAACGGTTGCAGCGCCTGCGCGGCCTCGTCCTCGAGATCGACCGTCATGTCGCGGCCTTGGCCGAACTGGAAGATGTCGCCAGTGTTGCCGATGAAACCGGACTGGCGCTGGAGACGCTGGAGGCGGACCGGCAGCGGCTTCAGGCAACGATCGCGGAAAAGGGCGGGCGCCTTGGCGGCCTCAGGCGGGACCTTGAGGCGCTGAAGGTCGATGACGCACTTCTGGAAAGGCGCGGCGATGTCAGCCGCCTCGGCGTCGAGAGCGGGCTTTATGCGCAGGCTGTCGAGGCATTGCCGGCGCGCCGGCTGGCACGCGATGACGCCATGGCAGAGCTTGCCGGCTATGCGGCTCAACTGGGGCTCTCATCGGTCGAAGAGCTCGAAAGCAGCAGCCCGAACGCGATGCTGCGGGCAGAGCTCGAGCAGCTTGTCGAGGAAGGCGGCGCGCTTGCGCGTGAAAAAGCGGCGGCTGAGAAGGCTTTGGCCGAAGGCCGGCAGGCCCTGTCAGCGTTGGAGGGGGACCGCGGCGAAGGTCATCTTGTCGACCCGACACCCCTGCGCCGGCGTTACGAGGCGCTGCGCCCCGATATCCTCAGCCTCGAGGAGATGGAGGCCCTGGAAACCGAGATCTCGCGGCGGGAGCGGTCGCTTGGCGCTTCCGCGGCCGGGCTCAGGCCCGCCATCGTCGATATTTTCGCGCTCTCGCAGGCCGAGCTGCCAAACCAGGCAGAGTTGCGCAGGCACCGCGATGCCGTGGCCTCTGCACGCAAGGCTGACGGCGACAGCGCCCGCGCCCTGACCGAGCTCATGGACGAGGAGGCGCGGCTCAGCACGCAGCTTGCCACGGAGGGCGAGCGCGGTCCCGTGCCGACCCGTGCGGCAATCGTTGCGGCACGAACCCGCCGCGACGGGCTGTTTCGCGCCTTTGCCGAGGGGGCGTCGGCGGCGCAATCTTACATCAACGCGGTCGAGGAGGCCGACCGGCTTGCCGACGGCGCGCTGGATGACGCCGAACGGGTCGCCCGCCTCGGCGAAATCGTGAAACGGCTGACGCAGACGCAGGGGAGCCGAGAAACGATGGCCCTGCGCCGCGACGAAGCCGCTGCGGCACTGGAGCGTGCCACCGCCGATTACCGTGGTTTGTTTTCGCGGCTTGCGATCGCGCCCGCCGAGCCGGACGAGATGATCGAATGGCTGCGCGCCGTCGAAACCCTTTTCGTCGAACGAGAGGCGGTGCAATCGCTTCGGGACAAGCATGGCGCCGCCTTGCGCAGGCGGGACGAGCTGCTGCCGGCGCTGAGGGCACTTGCCCGGGATCTCGGCATCGACGCCGAACTCCCGGCTCTGGCGCTTTGCCGCCAGATCGGGACGGCGCTCGACAGGCTCTCAGAACGCTGGGCAGGCGCGCGCGAGCGCGAAGGCCAGCGCGCAGCGGCAAGGCAGGCAATCGAGGCGAGGGTTTCCGAGCTCGCCGTGCTGGAGACGCGCAAAGCCGAGTTTCAGAAGCGGTACACGGTGGCACTCGGCCGCTTCGGCCTTGCACCCGATACCGGTCTCGCCGCGGCCCGCGCCGCACTCGCGCTGCGGGAACGCGTGCCGCCGCTCCTTGCCTCCCGCGAACGGCTGTCGCGCGAGACGGCGGCCGACGAAGCGCGGATTGCGCGGTTCGAGGACGATGCGCGTGCATTGGCCGAGACGGTGGCGCCGGAAATGGCGGCAGACGCGCCGGCCGAAATCATCCGTCGCCTTGCCGAGCGCGTCGAAATTCACGCAACGCGCGCCACCCGTCGCGAAACGCTGGAAGAGAATGCCGCCGTCCTGCAGCGCGAGATCGATGCGCTCGGGGTGGGGCAGGAAAACTGCGAGGCCCGCATCGGCGAGATCGCCGCAAGCTTGCCCGAGGGCGTCAGTATTGCCGGGCTCGCCGAAAGGCTGAAGATGCGGGCGGGGCTGCGCCAGGAGCTTCGCGAGGCGCGCCGGCGCTTTGACGAGGGCAGCGATGGTGCGGACGAGGCCGAGACCCGCGCGCTCGCGGCGGGGCTCGATATCGCCGCCTGCCGGCAGGAACTCGAAACCCTCGGCTCCGATCAGGCCGACGATAACGAAGCATTCGAGACGCTGCGTGAGCGACGGCTGGGCTGCAGGCACCGCAAGGAGGCCATGGGGCAGGGGCAGAGCGCCGAGGCCGCGGCCTTCGAGCGGGTTTCCGCCGAGGCCGAAGCGCGCGATCTCGCTCGCGAATGGGTGGTGCTGAAACTTGCCGGCCGGCTGCTCGACAGTGCGCTCGATCGCTATCGCGAGGGCCGCGCCGATCCTATCCTTGCAGCCGCCGGCCGGCATTTCCGCGCGCTGACGCGCGGCGCCTTCGACGGGCTGACGCAGGCTTACGGCGAACAGGATACGCTGGTGCTCTCGGCGCTGCGCGCTGGCGGCGAGGAGGTTCCGGTCGGTGGCCTCAGCGATGGCACCCGTGACCAGCTCTACCTCGCCCTCAGGCTCGCCTTCCTCGAAGACTATGCGAGCCGCAACGAGCCGGCGCCGCTGATTGTCGACGACATCTTCCAGACCTTCGACGACGACCGCAGCGCTGCCGGCCTGAAGGCGCTCTCGGCGCTCGGCCGCATTCAGACGATCCTCTTCACCCATGAGGCAAGTGTCGTCGAGATCGCGCAGCGGGAACTGGCAGGGCAGGCGGACATCATCAGACTGGAGCGCTGACAGGCTTAGTTCGGCGTGTCTTCGTCTTCCTGCTTGCCGGTATGCATGCGCCGGCTGCGATGCTCGACCTTATGCAGCAGGAAGAGCACGACGAGGCCGAGGATCGAGGCGAAGATGCCGAGGCTCCAGAGCCCGAGACCGATCGTCAGGCCGATGGCGCCGGAAAGCCAGAGCCCGGCGCCCGTCGTCAGGCCCTTCACGGTACCCTTCTGAAAGAACACGATGCCGGCCGCCAGGAACGCCACACCCTCCGTGATCGACTGGATGACGCGTGTCGGGTCGATCCTGAGGACGTCGGAGTGACCGGACAGCAGGTCCGGCACCTGCGTCGATACGATGACGAAGAGGGCAGCGGAGAGACTGACGAGGATATGGGTCCTGAGGCCTGCCGAATGATGCTGCAACTCGCGCTCGAGCCCGATCAGCCCGCCGAACACAGACGCACCGATCAGTCTCACGAACATCGTCAGATGGTCATGGGAGAACGCGGTTGCGAATGGCTCGGACAGACCGTCCATCATTCGGGGCCTCAGCTTTTGAGGGCGGCCAGGATCTTCTCGGCATTGGCCTTCAGCACATCCATGTCTTCCATCTGGCCGCTGTGACGCTTCAGCTCGACGCCCTCGTGGCGCGGCACGACGTGGAAATGCAGGTGGAATACGGTCTGCCCGGCCGCCGGTTCGTTGAACTGGGCAATGTAGACGCCATCGGCATCGAAGGCGGCTTTCACCGCGCGCGCCATCTTCTGCACGATCGGCAGGGCTTTCGACAGCACCGCAGGATCGGCATCGAGGAGGTTGCGGGAGGGGGCGCGGGGGATGACCAGCACATGGCCGGGAGCCTGCGGCATGACATCCATCACGGCAATCGCATCGTCATCCTCATAAAGGCGGATCGACGGGATTTCGCCGCGCAGGATCTTCGCGAAGATGTTGCTGTCGTCATAGTCTGCCATGGGTCATTCCTCCTCGGCGGGTTTGCCGCCGGACTTCTTGTAGGGGCCGTGATCGGTGAGAATATCATTGAAATGTGCGACGTCTTCGCGCTCGTGCTCCAGAAACTCCGCGATCGCCTGCTTCAGACCCTCGTGTGCAATATAGTGCGCGGAATGGGTCGTGACAGGGAGATAGCCGCGGGCGAGCTTGTGCTCCCCTTGAGCGCCGGCCTCGACCCGTTTCAGATTATGGGCGATGGCATAGTCGATGGCCTGATGGTAGCAGACCTCGAAATGCAGGAAACGGTGATCCTCGATGCAGCCCCAGTGGCGGCCGTAAAGCGCGTCGGAACCGATGAAGTTGATGGCGCCGGCGATATAGCGACCTTCGCGCTTTGCCATCACCAGCAGGATGTCCTTCGCCATGCGTTCGCCGATCAGCGAGTAGAATTCCCGCGTCAGGTAGGGCCGGCCCCATTTGCGGCTGCCTGTATCCATGTAGAAGGTGAAGAACTGGTCCCAGATGTCTTCGGTGAGGTCATCACCGGTCAGCCAGTCGATCTCGATGCCGTTTTCAAGTGCCGTCCGACGCTCCTTCTTCAGGGCCTTGCGCTTGCGTGAGGCCAGCGTGTCGAGGAAGGCGTCGTAGCTGTCATAGACGGCGTTGAGGAAATGGAACTGCTGGTCGGTGCGGTGGAGATAACCGGCCGCCTCGAAGGTTTCGATCTCCCGCTCGGGCACGAAGGTCACGTGGGTGGACGAAACGCCGAGACGGTCGTTGACGGTCTGCAGTCCCTCGGCGAGCACCTTGGCGACCGTTTCGCGGTCATAGCCCTCGCGGACCAGAAGATGCGGCGCCGTTGCCGGAGTAAATGGCACCGATGCCTGGAGCTTCGGATAGTATCGTCCGCCAGCGCGCTCGAAAGCATCCGCCCAGCCGTGGTCGAAGACGTATTCGCCCTGGCTGTGGTTCTTCAGGTAGCAGGGGATGGCACCGATGAGGCGGCCCTCTTCGGTTTCCAGCAGCAGGTGGTGGCCGAGCCAGCCGGTATCCGCCGTCGCCGATCCCGATTCTTCCAGCGCCGAGAGGTAGGCATGCGACAGGAACGGGCTGTAGAAGCCGTCGCCCGAAAGCGACGGCATGGTTGCGGAGAGCTTGTCCCATTCTTCGCGTGTGATGTTCGCGAAGCTGTTTTCAATGCGGATTTGCAGGTTTTCGCTCAAGAAAATCGTCCAGATCAGGCTATGCCGACCGCGGGTCGAACCCCTCGAACGTCATCTGGTCGCCATGCCGGTTTGAAATCTCCCGGGCCTCAGCGTCGCGTATGGTCCAGGTAATGACCGGAATGCCCTTGTCGCGCAGGCCGGTGGTGAAGTCGTTGGGCAGATGTTGGTAATAATAGGAGACAAAATCAAGCCCGAGCGCCATCGCGGCCTCGTGTTCATCGAAATTTTCCGCACCCTCTGCAGTCAGTCCGACCGGAACGGTGGCGCCGGCAGCCTTGAGTTCTGCCAGCAGGTCGGAATTGAAGCTCATCAGGGCGAGGGGGCCGTCATAGCCGGCAATGGCATCAAGCACGGCGGGTACGAAGCGCGGATCGGGTGCTGCACCACGCTTCAGTTCGACAACCAGCGGAACCTTGCCGTCGGTGGCGGCGAGCAGGGCAGAGAGACGCGGAATTTTCGCGTCCGCGCCGCCGATGGCGATCGCATCGGTCTCCGCCGCCGTCAGGGCCTCGATGGTATCGCCGCGACCGGCGAGGCGTTGAAGATCGTCGTCGTGGAAGATCACGGGAATGCCGTCACGTGTCAGCCGGACATCGCATTCGATGGCAAAACCGGCCGCAATCGCAGCCTCGAAGGCCGGCATGGTGTTTTCGAAGACGGCTTTCTTCGGGTCATGATAGCCGCGATGCGCAATCGGCGCAGAGGTGAGCCACATCATGCGATCTCCAGCACGGCATCGATTTCGACCGCGGCGTTCA
This sequence comes from Martelella endophytica, assembly GCF_000960975.1. Taxonomy (NCBI): domain Bacteria; kingdom Pseudomonadati; phylum Pseudomonadota; class Alphaproteobacteria; order Hyphomicrobiales; family Aurantimonadaceae; genus Martelella; species Martelella endophytica. Next base: position 3,262,324 of record NZ_CP010803.1, read on the forward strand.
GCGGCAAGGATGCCATGCCGACGGCGGCGCGTGCATGGCGGCCGGCCTCGCCGAAGACCTCGGCGAAGAGATCCGAGGCGCCGTTGATGACAAGGTGCTGGCTGGTGAAATCCGGCGTGGATGCGACGAAGCCGTTGATCTTGATGATGCGGCGCACGCGGCCGAGATCGCCGCCAAGCGCCGCATTGGCCTGGGCAATGATATTGACCGCGCAGGCACGCGCCGCCCGTACGCCATCTTCGAGCGAAACCGTGTCGCCGAGCCGTCCCTCGGCAATGAGCTTGCCGCTCTCGGTCGGCAACTGGCCGGAGACATGGAGCATGTTACCGGAAATGACGTAGGGCAGGTAATTCGCGGCAGGCGCGGCGGCTTCCGGCAGGGTGATGCCAAGCGACTGTAGCTTTTGGGTGATAGTGGCCGACATGAAAAACTCCGGCAGATGAAATAACATCGTGAAACAATTGGCAGTGCCGAGCCTTTTCTATACCATCGTCTCTCAAAACCAAGGGGAATATGGCGATGCGGACAATTGCTGCGACAGGTATATGTGTTGTGTTGATGGCGGGGAGTGCTGCGGCGGCGGGCGTATCGCTCGCACCGCACCAGGCGATCTACGATCTGTCCCTCGGCTGGGCGTCCGGCAATTCGGGGATCGAGGCGCTGGACGGTCGTTTCGTCTATTCCTTCACCGGTGGCGACTGTTCCGGATACAGCACGGACATGCGAATGGTGACCGACATCACGCGCGAGGATGGCTCGCTGATGACCGATCAGTCCTCGTCGAGCTACGAGGACCTTGCCGAAGGCTCCTTCGCCTTCTCCAATACGCTCTATTCCGATTTCGCCCTGCAATCCCAGACCAATGGCGAGGCGCTGCGGAAGGCCTCTGATGTCATCGACGTGACGCTTGGCGGCGATCAGCCGACATCGGTCGAGCTCAAGAAGGCCGAGTTCCCGACGGAGTATCTTGCCCATGTCATTCGCGCGGCCGACCACGGCAAGCGCGTCTATGCCTCGATCTCCTTCGATGGCTCGGGCGAAAAGGCGATGCGGGCGGTGACGCTGATCGGGGATGCGGGTGTCATCAGAAACCCTGCCGAAGGCGAGAAGGCCGCACGCAACTGGCCGATCACCACGGCCTATTACGATCTCGATGCAGGCGCCGGCGACCAGACGCCATCCTATACCGTTTCCATGGTGCTGAGCGAGGATGGCGTGAGCCGCGATCTGATGATGGATTTCGGGGACTTCAAGATTGCCGGCACGCTGACCAGTCTGAAGATGCTCAAGGCCGCGCCGTGTGGCGACCGCGCTTCGACTGCATCGTCGGCGCCCTAAGTCTCAAAACGCCACAATTCGCCGGCGCCTCTTGCAATTCGCGCTGAAACAGGCTATCGCGCCGGCATTCCACACGCAGGTCATGGGGCGTTCCGGGAGAAATCCGGGCCGTTCCGCCGGTGTCAGGCGATTGTTCGTCTGGTCTCAGGCCTGCGGAGGTTCAACCGGAAAAGGAAGAAAAAGCATGGCACTGCCAGACTTTACCATGCGCCAGCTGCTTGAAGCAGGCGTACATTTTGGTCACCAGACCCACCGCTGGAACCCGAAGATGAAGCCTTACATCTTCGGCGACCGCAACAACATCCACATCATCGACCTCGCCCAGACGGTACCGATGCTGTCGCGTGCCCTTCAGGTCGTTTCCGACACCGTGGCCCGCAACGGCCGCGTGCTGATGGTCGGCACCAAGCGTCAGGCCTCCGAGATCGTAGCCGAATCGGCACAGCGCTCGGCGCAGTACTACGTCAACTCGCGTTGGCTCGGCGGTATGCTCACCAACTGGCGCACGATCTCGAACTCGATCCAGCGCCTGCGCAAGCTCGACGAGATCCTCGCCAACGAAGCTCAGGGTTTCACCAAGAAGGAACGCCTGAACCTCGACCGTGAGCGCGAAAAGCTCGACCGTGCGCTGGGCGGTATCCGCGACATGGGCGGCGTTCCGGACCTGATCTTCATCATCGACACCAACAAGGAAAAGATTGCCATCGAAGAGGCCAAGCGCCTTGGCATTCCGGTTGTCGCTGTCGTTGACTCGAACTGCGATCCGGATGAAGTCGATTACCCGATCCCCGGCAATGACGACGCTTCGCGCGCCATCTCGCTTTACTGCGACCTGATCTCGCGCGCCGCCATCGACGGCATTGCACGCCAGCAGGGCGCTGCCGGCATCGACCTCGGCGCCGTTGACGCGCCGGTCGAAACGGCCCTCGAAGAGGAAGCCCCGGCTGAGGAAGCTGCTGCTGAGGGAACCTCCTCGGAAGAAGCCTCCAAGTAAGAGATGCGCCGTGGTTTGAACCGCGGCGTCATCATCCCTATCTCTGCACGAATGGCGCGGCGCTTTTTTGAGGCGCCGCGTGGACTATGAAGACCTCTTGTCGGTCTCGCGCCTGCTAGTGCGTTTGATGCGTTCCGGTTCTGCCGGAGGCGCAGTCGACCAACAGCAAGGCGCGACAGGCGAGGGGAGGCCGCCCGACGGGTGGCCGCGGGGTTCATACCCCTGTTATGTTACGGGTACAATGCGTTGCCCAAATCAGGCGCCGACAAGCGCTGCCAGCGAATGGACGAGAGGCAAGTTATGAGCACGATTACGGCTGCAATGGTGAAGGAACTGCGCGAGAAGAGCGGCGCAGGCATGATGGACTGCAAGAAGGCGCTGGCCGAAACCGACGGCGACATGGAAGCTGCCATCGACTGGCTGCGCGCCAAGGGCATCTCCAAGGCTGACAAGAAGTCCGGCCGCACGGCTGCCGAAGGTCTCATCGGCATCGCCGAAGCCGGCACGGAAGCCGTCGTCATCGAAGTCAACTCCGAAACCGATTTCGTTGCCCGCAACGAAGCCTTCCAGGAAATGGTTTCGGGTGTCGCCAGTGTTGCGCTTTCCACCGACGGTTCGGTCGAGGCTATTTCGGCAGCGACCTACCCGAAGACCGGCAAATCGGTCGAGGACAGCATCAAGGACGCGATCGGCACGATCGGCGAAAACATGACGCTGCGCCGCGCCGCCAAGCTTTCGGTCGGTTCGGGCGTTGTCGCGACCTACGTCCACAACGCGGTTGCCGACGGTCTTGGCAAGCTCGGCGTGCTGGTCGCACTGGAATCGGACGGTGACAAGGAAGCCCTGAACGCCATCGGTCGTCAGGTCGCCATGCACGTTGCCGCGACCAACCCGCTTGCCGTTCGCGCCGACGAAGTCGACAAGGACATCGCAGACCGCGAGCGTCACGTCTTCCTCGAGCAGGCGAAGGAATCCGGCAAGCCGGCCGAGATCGCCGAGAAGATGGTCGAAGGCCGCATGCGCAAGTTCTTCCAGGAAGTCGCGCTGCTGTCGCAGGCTTTCGTCATCAACCCCGACCTGACTGTCGAACAGGCCGTCAAGGAAGCCGAAAAGGCTGCCGGCGCGCCGATCAAGGTCGTCGCCATCGCCCGTCTCGCCCTTGGTGAAGGCGTCGAGAAGGAAGAAAGCGACTTTGCCGCTGAAGTTGCCGCCACGGCACGCGGCTGATCGGCCGAGCCTGTTAAAAACGAGGGCGCCGCGTGACAACGCGGCGCCCTTCGTGTATCCGGACTTCATTGCTTTCAGGAGTTTACGGCTTTGACGAATCCGATTTTCAAACGTGTATTGCTAAAGGTTTCCGGCGAAGCGCTGATGGGCAATCAGGGCTTCGGCATTGACGTGGCGGTGGCAGACCGCATCGCGTCCGATATCGCCGATGTGCGCGCCATGGGTGTGGAGATCGGCATTGTCGTCGGCGGCGGCAATATCTTTCGTGGTGTCGCCGTGGCGTCCAAGGGCGGCGAGCGGGTGACGGGCGACCATATGGGCATGCTCGGAACGGTGATCAACGCACTGGCGCTTGCGACCTCGTTGCGCAAGCTGAATGTCGATACCGTCGTGCTTTCGGCGATCGCCATGCCCGAGATCTGCGAGAGCTTTTCCCAGCGCGCGACGCGCGCCCATCTTGATGCCGGCCGTGTGGTGATCTTTGCCGGGGGCACCGGCAACCCGTTCTTCACCACCGATTCCGCCGCCGCCCTGCGCGCTGCCGAAATCGGCGCGGAAGCGATCTTCAAGGGCACCCAGGTCGACGGCATCTATTCCGCCGACCCCAAGAAGGTGCCGGATGCGACGCGTTTCGACAGCCTGACCCATCACGAGGTGCTGCAGCGTGGCCTGCAGGTCATGGATGTCGCGGCTGTTGCTGTCGCCCGCGAGAACAACATTCCGATCATCGTGTTTTCCATTCACGAGCGTGCCGGGTTCGGCCAGATCATGGCCGGCGCCGGTCGCCGGACGATTGTAACCGAAAGCTAGAAAGTGGCGGGCCGCCTTTGACGGCAGGTCCGCGAAGTGGGAGAATGAAGAAATGAGCGATCCGACCGATTTGAACGATCTGAAACGCCGTATGGAAGGTGCCGTCAACGCATTCGTCGGGGACATTACCTCGCTGCGCACCGGTCGCGCTTCCGCCAACATTCTCGACCCTGTCACGGTCGAGGCCTATGGTTCGCGCGTACCGCTCAACCAAGTTTCCAACATCACCGTGCCAGAATCGCGCATGCTTTCCGTGAACGTCTGGGACAAGCAGATGGTCAATGCGGTCGACCGCGCCATCCGCGAATCGCATCTTGGCCTCAATCCGATCATGGACGGTCAGAACCTGCGCATTCCACTGCCGGAGCTGAACGAAGAGCGTCGCCGATCGCTCGTCAAGGTTGCCCATGAGTATGCCGAAAAGGCGCGTGTGGCGATCCGCCATGTTCGTCGCGACGGCATGGAAGGCCTCAAGAAGGCCGAAAAGGATGGCGATATTTCCCAGGACGACAGCCGTTCGCTCTCCGATGATGTGCAGAAGCTGACGGACACCTCGATTTCGCGTATTGATGACTTGCTTGCGGAGAAAGAAAAAGAAATCATGCAGGTCTAATTTTAGCACCTACTGATTTATTCCGAGAGACCATATGACCAGATTTCCCGATTCTGCCAGGCCGGAACATGTTGCCATCATCATGGATGGCAACGGCCGATGGGCGAAGGGGCGCGGGCTGCGTCGGATTCTGGGCCATCGCAAGGGCGTGGAAGCGGTGCGGCGCACCGTGGATGCCGCCGCTGAATCCGGTATCGGCTACCTGACGATGTTTGCGTTCTCCTCCGAGAACTGGAAGCGTCCGGAAGACGAAGTCAACGATATCATGGACATGATCGCGCTGTTCATTCAGCGTGAACTCGAGAACTACCACCGCAAGAACATGCGGTTCCGCATGATCGGCGAGCGTTCGGGCCTTGGTCCCAAGGTCCTGAACGCGCTCGAAAGCGCCGAGGTGCGCACGCGCGACAATACCGGCCTTACTGTCATCGTCGCCGTCAACTACGGAGCGCGCGCGGAAATTGCGCGGGCAGCGGCGGCATTGGCCCGCGATGCGGCCGCCGGTCTGATCGCGCCGGATGAGATCGACGAGGCGATGCTGTCGGGTCGGCTCGACACGGCCGGCATCCCCGATCCCGATCTGATCATCCGCACCAGCGGTGAACAGCGGCTGTCGAACTTCCTGATGTGGCAGGGGGCCTATTCGGAACTGGTCTTCCTTCCTTGCCTCTGGCCCGACTTTTCCCGCGACATCTTCTTCGAAGCGCTCGACGAATATGCGCGGCGCAGCCGCCGCTTTGGCGGGCTCCTGGAAGAACCGTCGGTTCTGACGGGGTCGTAATGTCGCGTGAATTGAGGCTGCGCATCGTCTCGGGACTGATTCTCGCCATCGTCGTATTGGCGGCAACCTGGGCGGGCGGGCTCGTCTTCGCGCTGTTGTCGATCCTCATTGGGCTGCTGGTCTTCCATGAATGGACGGCGATGGGACGTTCGCATCCGACGGTGGGTGCGGACACGCGCCTGACTTTCCTGACGGCAGCGGGCTGGATCCTGCTTGTGGTCATAGCTGCACTTGTGGCCGCAAAGCTGTTTCTGCCGGCGCTCGCTATCTGCATCCTGGCGCTTCTGGTTGCGTTTGTCGGCTTGAGACAGCCTGCCATTCGGTGGATCGCCGGCGGCGTCTTCTATGCCGGTGCTTCGATGGTTTCGCTTGCCGCCATCAGGGGCGGGGCGGAAGGTGGTCTCTATGCCATGCTGTTTGTCTTCGCCCTGGTGTGGGCAACGGACATCATGGCCTATTTCACCGGGCGTGCCATTGGCGGCCCCAAGCTGGCCCCCTCGATTTCCCCGGGCAAGACATGGTCGGGCGCCATTGGCGGCGCCATATTCGGCGTGCTTGCCGCAATCGGCGTTGTGTTTGGCTTCGGTGGTGTGCCGAACGTCGCCTTCGCATTGCTGGCGCTCCTGCTTTCCGCCGTCAGCCAAATGGGGGATCTGTTCGAATCGGCGCTCAAACGGCGTTCGGGCGTCAAGGATTCCAGTCATCTCATTCCCGGACATGGCGGTGTGATGGACCGCGTTGACGGCCTCGTTGCCGCCGCTTTCCTGCTGTTTGTCGTCGTAGCCGTTGCCGGACTTGCCGATGGCGGCCATAATTCGGAGGTGGGCGACACACTTCGCGCCTGGAGCGGCATTTTTTCCGCTGTCGACGGAGACTGACAAGTATGGGTTTCACCAACGCGCCCGGCATGCTCGTGGCGTTCATCATCGCGATTTCCTTCCTCGTCTTCTTCCACGAGCTCGGGCACTATCTGGTCGCGCGCTGGTCCGGGATTCGCGTACTCGCCTTTTCGCTTGGCTTTGGCCCGGAGCTGATCGGACGGACTGATCGTCATGGCACGCGCTGGAAGATCTGCGCCGTGCCGCTTGGCGGCTACGTGCGCTTCTACGGTGATGAAGATGCCGCAAGCCGGCCGGATTTCGAGGGCACGGCAGCGCTTCCGCCTGAAGAGCGCGCCAAGACCTTCAACGGTGCAGCGCTCTGGAAGCGCGCAGCGACGGTGGCGGCCGGTCCGATCGCCAATTTCCTGCTCGCCATCGCAATCTTCGCGGTAATCTTCGCTGTCTATGGCCGCACGGTTTCCGATCCAGTGGTCGCCGAGGTGCAACCGGGAAGCCCGGCGGCGGAGGCCGGTATCGAGCCCGGCGACGTGATGAAGGCGCTCGACGGCCATAGTGTCGATACGTTCGACGCGGTGGTGCGCTATGTCAGCGTCCGGCCCGGTCTGCCGATCAGGATGACGGTCGAGCGCGACGGCGCGCCGGTGGACCTGACGGTGACGCCGGAGCGCGTCGAGGATTCCGATCGGTTCGGCAACACCATGGAGCTTGGCAGGATCGGCGTCGTTGCGACGCGCGATTCGGGCAATTTCCGCGTCGTCCGCTACGGTCCGGTCGATGCCGTGTGGCAGGGCGTGCTGCAGAGCTGGCACATCGTCGTGTCCACCTATGACTATATCACCAATGTCTTTGCAGGTCGGATGAAGGCCGATCAGATCGGCGGGCCGGTCAGGGTGGCGTCGATGGCGGGCCAGATGGCATCGCTCGGTTTTGTGGCCTTCGCCAACTTCGCCGCGATTCTCTCCGTGTCGGTCGGGCTCTTCAATCTGCTGCCTGTTCCGATGCTCGATGGCGGTCACCTGCTGTTTTATGCGATCGAGGCGCTGCGCGGTCGGCCGCTGTCGCAGCGGGTGCAGGAATTCGCCTTCCGCGTCGGGCTTTTCCTGGTGCTGGCGCTGATGGTGTTTGCCACATGGAACGACACGATCGGCCGTATGGGCTGACCGTGACTTTTTTAACCCTTTGACACTATTCGTTTTACAGTGCGCCTGCGCCATCTTGTGGCAAGCGGACGAGTGTGCGAATGTAGCCTTGCGTTTGACGTGAGAGATGCTAGGAAGCGCGTGAGGTGGCGGGATCATACCCTGTCACGGAACGCTGTTACGCTTCATTTACGATGATTCATAATTATCGTGGCGAATCCGCCACGCTTGGGGCGGAAGTTGCGGTTTGAAGGGGTCTTTCTATTGCGCGCGGTTACGAAGTCTTTAGAACGTAAAGCCGCAGTGCTGAAAACCGCTGATACCGAGCGAGTATAAAGGGTAGATTATAGCATGGCCGGTTCGAGATTTTTGAACACAGTTTCAGGTGCGGCGCTTTCTCTGGCAGTCGCCGTCTCCGGAGGAGTGGTCACCGCCATTGCCTTGCCTCAGTCCGCTGAAGCCGCGACCGTCAGCAACATCGTTGTAAACGGTGCTGGCGCGACGGGGGCAGATGCCATCAAGTCGAAGCTCTCCATCGTTCCCGGCAGGAGCTTCACGGATGCCGATATCAACCAGTCGATCCGCACGCTTTACGGTTCCGGCTACTTCTCTGACGTCAAGATTTCCGTCCAGGGCTCTACCCTGATCGTCAACGTCACCGAGAATCAGCTGATCAACCAGGTCGTCTTCAACGGCAACCGCAAGGTCAACGACAAGAAGCTTCAGGGCGTCGTGCAGCTGCACTCGCTCGGCCCGTACAGTCAGGCGCAGGCCGAGCTCGATGCGCAGCGCATCAAGGATGCCTATTCCCAGATCGGTCGTTCCGATGTCGAGGTTACCATCGACACCGCGACGGTGCAGGACAACCGCATCAACGTCGCCTTTGTTATCGATGAAGGTGGCCGCACGAAGACCAAGCACATCAATTTCGTTGGCAACAATACCTACGGTGCCTCGCGCCTTGCTGCTGTCATCGACACCAAGCGCTCGACGCCGCTCTCGTTCCTGACCCGCAAGGATATCTACAATCCGGACCAGGTCCGTCACGACGGCGATCTGCTGCGCGAATTCTACAACAATCACGGTTTCCCGGATTTCCGTCTGCTGTCGACCGACGTTCAGTATGACGACGTCGACAATAGCTATTCGATCACCTTCACCATGGACGAAGGTGCGCGTTACCGCTTCTCCGATATTGGTGTCGACACGACGATCACCGGCATGAATGTCGATAACCTCAAGGGCGATATCGATACGAAGTCCGGCAAGTACTATGATGCCGACAATATCCAGAAGACCTCGGAAGCGATCGCCGCTTCGGCCTCGTCGCAGGGTTATCCGTTTGCGCAGGTCAACCCGCGCCTCGACCGTGACTTCTCGACCGATACGGTCGCCGTCAACTATCAGGTCGACCAGGGTGTGAAGGCCTACATCGAACGCATTGAAATCGTTGGTAATACGCGTACCCGCGACTACGTTATCCGTCGCGAGTTCGATCTTGCGGAAGGCGATGCCTATAACCGCGAACTGATCGCCCGCACCAAGCGTCGGCTTGAGGCTCTCGGCTACTTCTCGTCCGTCGATATCCGGACGCAGCCGGGCAGCGCGCCCGATCGCGTCGTTCTCGTGGTCGATGTGACCGACGAGCCGACCGGCTCGTTCTCGATCGGCGCCGGTTACGATGCCGAGGGCGATTCGCTGGTGCTGGAACTCTCGGTCGAAGAGCGTAACTTCCTCGGTCGCGGTCAGTATGTCCGCGCATCCGCCGGTCTTGGCGATGACGACTCGCAGATCTACAACTTCTCGTTCACCGAGCCCTTCTTCCTGGGTTATCGTCTGGCGGCCGGTTTCGATCTCTATCGCGCCACGTCGTCGACGCAGACCTATTACAGCTATGCCGAGACCGCCGGTACGCTGCGCGTGACGGCGCCGCTCACCGACGATCTGGCATCGACCTTCAAGTACAACTACCAGCAGTTCGAATACACTGGTGAGGGTAACTGGGAAGATCCGAACAATCTGTCGCCGATCTACCAGAACCTCGTCAACGGCAGCCCGTGGACAGTGTCTTCGCTCGAGCAGACCTTCAGCTATTCGACGGTCGATGATCGCAAGATGCCGCGTGAAGGAACGCTGGCGCAGCTTTCGAACACGATTGCGGGTCTCGGTGGCGATTCGCATTATTACAAGATTGCGGGTAAGGCGCGCTGGTATCAGATGCTGTCGGACCAGGCAGACATCGTCGGCTCGCTGACGGTTCGTGGCGGTTACGTTGCGCCGTTCGACGACAATCTGAACGTTTTCGACCAGTTCACGATCGGTGGCCAGGAAATCCGCGGCTTCAAGCAGAATGGTATCGGCCCGCGCACGGTCGAGCAGGGCGATGCGCTCGGCGGTCAGACCTATGCCGTTGTTTCTGCCGAGGCGAACTTCCCGGTTCCGTTCATTCCGGAAGATATCGCGCTGCGCGGCGCGGCCTATGTTGACGCCGGTTCGCTCTGGGGCAATCAGGTCGATGTCGACAATACGGCGATCGAGGGGACCGATTTCTCGCTCCGCGCTTCGGCCGGTGTCGGGCTGATCTGGAACTCGCCCTTCGGTGACCTTCGCTTCGACTACGCGATCCCGTTCGTGAAGGAAGATTTCGACGAGACGCAGCGTTTCCGTTTCGGAATTGCCAACACGTTCTGATCTCGCTTCCAGAGCTGACGTCATAACCGTTCTGGAGTGGCACCTGATGGATCAAAATCAGTTTTTCGGTGCGCGGCAGTCCATCCGTCTGGATGACCTTGCCGCTCGCATCGGCGCTGAATTGTCAACGAAGTCGGCCGGCGAGCGGATGGTGGAAACCATTGCTCCGATCTATCGGGCCGGACCGTTCGACATCTGCTATATTTCGTCAAAGCGCGGTGTGAAGGAGTTCGAGACCTGTCGGGCTGCCGCCGTGATCTGCGCGCCGGCTCTGAAGCCGCTCGTTCCGTCTTCGTTGCCGACGCTGGTCAGCGATGCGCCGCAGTTGGCTTTTGCCCGTGCTGCAGCGCTGCTTTATCCTGCATCGATGCGCCCGCAGCTTGCACTGGGTCGAGCTTCCGGCATCTCGCCTCAGGCGGTCGTCGACGATACCGCAGTGATTGAAAAGAGCGCCGAGATCGCCCCCTTTGCCGTCGTCGGCGCACGGGCGGTGATTGGCGCGGGCAGCCGCATTCTTTGCGGCGCGGTTATCGGCCCCGGCGTCAAGATCGGCCGCAATTCCACCATCGGTGTTCATACATCGGTCTCCAACGCCCTGATCGGCAACAATGTCATCGTCCACACCGGTGCCCGCATCGGCCAAGATGGTTTTGGCTATGCTGCGGGCCCGACGGGCATGGTGAAGCTGCCGCAGGTCGGCCGTGTCATCCTTCAGGACGATGTCGAGATCGGCGCGAACACGACCATCGATCGCGGTGCGATGGACGATACGGTGATCGGCGAGGGGACCAAGATCGATAATCTCGTCCAGATTGGGCATAACGTGCAGATCGGCCGTCATTGCGGTATCGTAAGCCAGGTTGGTATTGCCGGTAGCACGCGCATTGGCGATGGTGTGATGATCGGCGGGCAGGCCGGTTTGAACGGTCATATCGTAATCGGCAGCGGGGCGCAGATTGCGGCGAAGAGCGGTGTGTTGACATCGATTGCGCCGGGCGCGCGGATTGGCGGCAATCCGGCCGGACCGATCCGTGACTATTTGCGCGACGTCGCCGAGATGGAAAAGCGACTGGCGAAAGCGGGAGAAAACAAGGGTGAATGACGAGCTCAGAGAAACGATGGGGCATATGGAACTTCTGGACATCATGAAGTTCCTGCCGCATCGTTATCCGTTCCTGCTGGTCGACCGTATCGTTGACATCGACGGGGACGACAGCGCGGTTGGTATCAAGAACGTTACGGCCAACGAACCGCATTTCGTCGGGCATTTCCCGACCATGCCGATCATGCCGGGTGTTCTTCTGGTCGAAGGCATGGCCCAGACGGCGGGCGCCATTTGTGCCCGCAAGGCCGCTGAGACGGACAATCTCGTCTACTTCATGACCATCGACAATGCTCGATTCCGCAAGCCCGTCGTTCCCGGAGACCAGGTGCGTTTCAAGGTCGTCAAGCAGAAGCAGCGCCGCCGCGTCTGGAAGTTTCACTGCGAGGCTCTCGTCGATGGACAGATGGTCGCGGAGGCCGATATCGGCGCCATGATGGTGCGCAAGGAAGAAGAATGACCAGAATAGCCAGTTCCGCCGTCATCGACAAACGTGCTGTTGTCGAGGACGGCGCGACCATTGGCGAGAACGTGAAGATCGGTCCGCTCGCCTATGTCGGGGCCGATGTGGTGCTTGGCGACAACGTCACGCTGATGCATCATGCGATTGTAGAGGGCGTCACGGAGCTCGGCGCTGGCTGCACGGTGTTTCCGATGGCCGTCATCGGCGGTGCGCCGCAGAGCGTGCGCCACGATGGCAGCGCGACACGACTTATCGTCGGCCGCAATTGCACCTTCCGTGAGGGCGTTACCGTCAACACCGGTTCGTCGCATGGTGGGGCTGAGACGATTCTCGGGGACGACAATCTGCTGCTTGCCAATTCCCATGTCGGTCATGACTGCCGACTGGGGAGCAACATCATTCTTTCGAACAATGTGATGATTGGCGGCCACGCGACAGTGCATGACCGGGTGATTTTGAGCGGCGGCGCCGCCATCCATCAGTTTGTCCAGATCGGCCGCCAGGCCTTCGTCGGCGGACTTGCCGGCGTGGTCAACGACATCATTCCCTATGCCATGGTTGTCGATAATCCCGCTTTCATGGGCGGCCTCAATGTCGTCGGCATGCAGCGCGCCGGTATCGGGCGCGATGAGATCCATGTCGTGCGCAAGGCCTATCAGGCGATCTTCAGCGGCGGCCAGGTGCTGGAGAATGCCAAGGCGGCACGTGAAGAATTTGCGGACCAGAGCGCAGCCGTGCGGGAGATCCTCGATTTTATCCTCGACCGCGATGGTGATCGCGCGCTGACGACGCCGGGATCGCGCCGGCGAGGCAGCACGGCGTGACCAGCGGGGCGGCATCGCCAGCGGCCGGAGAGCCGATCGCGATCGTCGCCGGCAATGGCCGCCTGCCACACTATGTGGCTGAGGCCGCAAGGCGCGCGGGAAACGAACCCTTCATCATCCGCCTTTCAGGCGAGAGCAGCGATGACTGGACCGGTTATTCCTCTATGGAGGCCGGTCTCGGCGCCTTCGCGCCCGTTGTTGCCGCACTCAAGCAGCGCGGGATCAGCAAGGTCGTGCTCTCCGGTGGCGTGCGTACTCGGCCCGAGTGGTCGTCGCTTCGGCCGACGTTTCGCATTCTCCTGGCATTGCCCGCCATCTGGCGCAAGCTTAGCAGCGGCGGTGACGACAAGGTGCTGCGCATGGTGATCGCGCTTTTCGAGCAGCACGGTTTCGAGATTATAGGCGCGCAGGCGATTGCCGGTGAGCTTCTGGTGGGGGAGGGCGCGCTCGGCGCGGTGACACCCGACGAGAAGGCGCGGGCCGATATCGCCGCGGCTTGCGAGGCGGCGCGCGCCATCGGCCTTCTGGACATCGGCCAGGGGGCCGTCAGCGTTGGCGGCCGTGTGGTCGCCGTCGAGGGCGCCGAAGGGACCGACCAGATGCTGGACAGGGTGCGCTGGATGCGCGAGGTTGACCGGGTATCACCGATGCGGCCGGGTGTGCTGGTCAAGCTCTGCAAGCCGCAACAGGAAGAGCGGGCGGACCTGCCATCGATCGGCCCGGAAACCGTTCGCGCCGCGATTGCCGCCGGGCTCAGCGGCATTGCCATCGAGGCGGGCCGTGCGCTCATTCTCGACCGCGCGGAGACCATCCGCGCCGCCGATGCGGCCGGACTGTTCATTTTCGGCCTGACGGCGGCGGAGACAGAGGGGGGATCAGCCCATGGCTAAACCACTCCGGATCGGTGTCGTCGCCGGTGAAGTTTCCGGCGATCTCCTCGGCGGCAATCTCATTACAGCGCTGAAGGGCATGTATGACGGGCCGGTCGAGCTGGTCGGCGTTGGCGGCGATGCGCTGACGGCCGAGGGGTTGAATTCGCTGTTCGACTATTCTGAGCTATCGATCATGGGCTTCACCCAGGTGATCGCGAGGCTGCCGCGCCTTCTTCGGCGCATTCGCCAGACGGCCGACGCGCTGATTGCGGCAAAGCCGGAGCTGCTTCTGATCATCGATAGCCCCGATTTCACCCACCGTGTCGCACGGCGCGTCCGCAGGGCGCTGCCGGACCTGCCGATCGTCGACTATGTCTGCCCGAGCGTCTGGGCCTGGAAGGAATATCGTGCAGCGGCGATGACGGCCTATGTCGACCATGTGCTGGCGGTGCTGCCTTTCGAGCCGGCGGCAATGGAGCGTCTCGGCGGTCCGCCGACCACGTTCGTCGGCCATCGCCTGACCGAGGTGCCGGGCGTTCAGGCCGCGCGCAACCATCGATCACTGCCAGAGCCCGGCGAGCGGGCGACCATCCTGCTGCTGCCGGGCTCGCGCGCCGGTGAAATCCGCTCTCTTGCGCCGGTTTTTCGCGAAGTCGCCGAAATTTTCGCCGCGCGCAATGCCGATGTGCGCTTCCTGATGCCGACGGTGCGTCATCGCGAGGCGGATATCCGGGCTGCGATCGCCGACTGGCCGGTGAAACCGGAGATCGTGCTTGGCGAAGAGGGCAAGTGGCGAGCCTTCGGCGAGGCCCATGCGGCGGTTGCCGCCTCCGGCACGGTGGTGCTCGAACTGGCACTCAGCGGCGTTCCTGCGGTTTCGGCCTACAAGGCCGATTTCATCGGGCGGTTCATGCTGAAGAAGATCACCATCTGGTCAGCCTCGCTGCCGAACATCATCGCCGATGCGCCGCTGGTGCCCGAATATTTCAATGACACGATGCGCGCCGGCGCGCTTGCCCGCTGGCTTGAGTTGCTGAGCGCCGACACGCTGCAGCGCCGCGCCATGGTCGAGGGCTTTGATCGCGTCTGGGATCTGATGCAGACCGACGTTCCGCCGGGGCGCAAGGCCGCTCAGGTGGTGCTCGATGTGCTTTCGCGCTGAACCACGACAAAGTCTGAATGCAAAAAGGGCCGGCGAATGACCGGCCCTTTCCTGTTCTGTGTGCAGTGATTGCTCAGCGTTCGGCAACCGGCACGAAGTCGCGATGGTCGGCGCCGGTGTAGAGCTGGCGCGGACGGCCGATGCGCTGTTCCGGATCCTCGATCATCTCGTTCCACTGGGCAATCCAGCCGACGGTGCGGGCGAGCGCGAAGAGAACAGTGAACATCGTCGTGGGGAAGCCCAGCGCCTTCAGGGTGATGCCCGAATAGAAGTCGATGTTCGGGTAGAGCTTCTTCTCGATGAAGTACTCGTCGGTGAGCGCGATCCTCTCGAGTTCCATGGCGACGTCGAGGAGCGGATCGTCCTTGATTCCGAGTTCGCCGAGAACCTCGTGGCAGGTCTTCTGCATGATCTTGGCACGCGGGTCGTAGTTCTTGTAGACGCGGTGGCCAAAGCCCATCAGGCGGAACGGATCGTCGCGGTCCTTGGCGCGGGCGATATATTCCGGAATGCGGTCAACCGAGCCGATTTCCTGCAGCATGTTGAGTGCGGCCTCGTTGGCGCCGCCATGGGCGGGGCCCCAGAGGCAGGCGATGCCGGCAGCAATGCAGGCGAAAGGATTGGCACCCGATGAGCCTGCGAGGCGAACGGTCGAGGTCGAGGCGTTCTGCTCGTGGTCGGCGTGCAGGATGAAGATGCGGTCCAGCGCGCGGGCCAGGATCGGATTGACCTTGTATTCCTCGCACGGCGTGGCGAAGCACATGTGCAGGAAGTTGGCCGCATAATCGAGATCGTTGCGCGGGTAAACGAAGGGCTCGCCGACATGATACTTGTAGGCCATGGCCGCGATCGTCGGGATCTTGGCGATCATGCGAACGCTGGCAATCTCGCGCTTGTAGGGATCGGAGATGTCGATCGAGTCGTGATAGAAGGCCGACATTGCACCGACTGCGCCACAGAGGATCGCCATCGGGTGGGCATCACGGCGGAAGCCGGTGAAGAGCCGCGTCAGCTGCTCGTGGATCATCGTGTGGCGGGTAACGCGGGTATCGAAATCCTTGAGTTGCGTCGCCGTCGGCAGTTCGCCGAACAGAAGCAGGTAGCAGGTTTCCAGGAAGCTTGCGTTTTCGGCAAGCTGGTCGATCGGATAGCCGCGATGCAGGAGGATGCCCTGGTCGCCGTCGATGAAAGTGATCTTCGACTTGCACGATGCCGTCGAGGTGAAGCCGGGGTCATAGGTGAACATGCCCGACTCTTTGTAAAGTGAGGCAATGTCGAGCACCTTGGGACCGAAGGTGCCTGCTTCGACTTTCAGCTCGAGTTCTTTGCCGTCGAGCGTGAGTTTGCCTTGTTCCGTCATGCTGTCCTCCAAATGTTCAGGCGCGAGACGCTTGATTGAGTATTCATGAATTTTAACAACTTGGTATAGGATCGACGCGCCGCTGCCAAGCCGCAGAATGGGCGTTGTTGCGATGCGGTCGAATGTTGATACCTGCGTTTAGCAAGTTTTTTGGCCGCGTGGAAAGGAAATTCTGCACCACTTTCAAGCGGCGGCGATTGCATTCCCTCTACAACCGTTCCACGATACTCAGGGTTGCATGGGGCGTGGCCGGTGAAAGTGGAGGATAATGCAGCAGGAACCGCCGGCAGGCGGCAGAGGGCGCGAAGCGGCAGCGCGTTGCGGCGCCTCCGGCTGCTCCGAAGCAGGTTGAAAACGCCGACGTCGGGAGACGATGCAGCCGCAGCGCCCGAGCGGTTCCTGGGCACTGCCCGCGGCAATCTGACGCGGCTCATGGAAGAGGAACTCGCCTTTGGCCGCGCCTTTCTGCTTGCGCCGGTCGCGATTGCAGCGGGGGCAATCTGGTGGTTCTCGCGAGCCGAGGCGCCCGCTTTCTGGGCATTGATGCTCTATGGCACGCTCTTCATCATTGCCGCAGTCTTGCTGCGACACGCGCGCGCGCTGATCCGTCTCACCACGGCTGCCTGCGCCCTGTTCTTCGCCGGCGCGCTCTTTGCCGCGCTGCAGACCGACCGGCTTTCGACGGTGATGCTGGATTCGCCGGTGGTAACCCACGTCACCGGCATTGTCGCCGAGCGCGAGAAGACGACCTCCGGCTGGCGCTACGTCGTCGATGTTTCAGCGACGGACGATCCCGTCATCCACCGCCCGCCGCAGCGGGTGGCGCTTGTGGCGCGTGGGAACAAGCCGCCGGTTGCGGTCGGCGGCGGCATTTCCGGCCTTGCCCGCCTGTCGCCACCATCCGCACCGGCGCTGCCCGGCCTCGTCGACTTCGGCTTCCTCTCCTATTTCGATGGCATCGGCGCGATCGGCTATTTCTATGGTCCGCCGGAGCCGGCGGCGATGGCCGCAAACGCGCCGAAGCCGGGGGCGGTCATGCTTGCGATCGCGGAATTGCGCGAGGCGATTGCTGCCCGGATCCGTGCTGTGCTGCCGGGCGAATCCGGTGCGTTTGCCAATGCCATCATCACCGGCGAACGGAGGGCAATGGGGGCCGAAACGCTCGACGCGCTGCGCAACGCCGGCCTTGCCCATGTCATCGCCATCTCCGGACTGCATATGGCGCTCGCCGCCGGCATCTTCTTCACAAGCCTTCGGTTGCTGCTGGCGCTTTCCGTGCACGGCGCCGAGGCGTTCGCGACCAAAAAGGTGGCGGCCATCGCCGCGCTGGCGGCGGCGTTCTTCTATCTTCTCGTGTCCGGCATGCAGGTCTCCGCCCAGCGCGCCTTCCTGATGCTCGCGATCATGCTGATTGCCGCGCTGTTTGACCGTCCGGCGATCAGCCTGCGCAATGTTGCGGTCTCGGCGCTCGTCATTCTGGCGCTGTCGCCCTCTGAGGCCTCGGGTCCCGGCATGCAGATGTCGTTTGCCGCCACGGCGGCGTTGATCGCGGGGTACAGCCTCTGGCAACGCTCGGGCTCCCGGCGTCATGCCGAGTCGCGGCGCAACGGCGTGATCCGCATCCTGTTCCTGTTTGCCGCCGGCATCGTGCTGACCGCGCTGATTGGGGGGCTTTCGACCGCGCCCTTCGCCATAGCGCATTTCCAGCGCGTTGCCGGTTATGGCCTGTTGGGCAATCTTCTGGCGATGCCGGTGATCACTTTTATCGTGATGCCGGCTGGGCTTGCCGCGATGCTGACGATGCCGCTTGGCCTGCACGGGCCGTTCCTTCATGTCATGGGGGCAGGGCTCGATTGGGTGATGGCCACCGCCCACTGGGTGAAACAGCTCGGCGGGGCATTTTCCACGGGCAAGGCGCCGGCGGGTTTCCTGCTTCTGTTCACCGCCGGTTTCGTGCCCTTCGTGCTCCTGCGCACGCGCCTGCGCTATGTCGGGGTCGTGCCGATGCTGCTGGCATTCGGGCTTTTCGCCCGGGCTGGCGATCACAGCGCGGTCCGCATCCTCGTCTCCGAAGATGGTGATCTCGTCGCCATCGTGAGGAACACCAGCGCTGCCGTCAGCGACAAACGGCCGCCCGCCTTCATCTACGAGCAATGGCAGACCGCGCTCGCGCTTGAAGAAACCGTTCCGCCAATCATGGTCGAACCCGGCGAGCCCTTCATTGACGCCACCGATCGCCGCGCACGTCTGGACGATAACGCTGCCTGGCGTCGCGGGCGCGCCGAACTTGCCGGCCTGGTCAGCGAGGCATTGCTGACGCCTGACCGGTTTTACTGCAAGAAAGATCTATGGTGTGTGGCTGCACCGGACGGCCTTGTCGTGGTCCAGGCGCTGCATCCAGCCCTCGTCGGCCTTGCCTGCGACGTCGGCGATATCGTGATCAGCCTCTATCGTACCGGCTACCAAACCTGCCGAAGCGGCCGTTTTCTGGTCACCCCGCAAATGCGACGCGAGGCCGGTGCCATCGTCTTCACGCTGGCACCGGCTTTCGGCTTATCGGAAAAGGCCGAGGTTCACGACGGGATCACCACGGTCAGGCCGCTATCGGGGGAGGGGGCGAGAAAACACGCATGCACCGTCGTCACCATAGCACCCTCGGTCACGACGCTTGCACGAGAATGGAGCCGCCACCGTCTCTACGACTGGCGAAGCGGCGACTTCAGGTCGCCGATCGCCTTGCCGGAAAGGCTGGTGATCAGTGGTAGCGACGAATCAGGCCGACCAGCTTGCCCTGAACCTTGACCTGATCGGCGGCGAAGATGCGGGTCTCGTAAGCCGGGTTTGCAGCCTCGAGCGCGATCGATGCGCCCTTGCGGCGGAAGCGCTTCAGCGTCGCCTCTTCGTCATTGACGAGTGCAACGACGATATCGCCTGGAGCCGCCGTGTTGATGTTGCGGATGATCACGGTGTCGCCGTCGAATATCCCGGCCTCGATCATCGAATCACCCTGGACTTCCAGCGCGTAATGCTCACCTGCGCCCAGCATGTCGGCCGGAACGGCCATGTTATGGGTGTTTTCCTGGATGGCCGAAATCGGCACACCGGCCGCGATCCGGCCCATCACCGGAACTTCGGTGGAGCCGCTGTCGCTGCTCACAGCCTTGGGCGCGGCGACCTCTGCCTTCTTGCCGAGACTGCCTTCGATGACACTGGGGGAGAAGCCGCGGCGCGGCGGCTGCTGGGCGACGAAACTGTCCGGCATGCGCAGGATTTCCAGCGCTCGGGCCCTGTTTGGCAGGCGGCGGATGAAGCCGCGTTCCTCAAGAGCCGTAATCAGCCGATGGATGCCGGATTTGGAAGCAAGATCAAGCGCCTCCTTCATCTCGTCGAAGGAAGGGGGAATTCCGGACTCCTTCATTCGCTCGTGAATGAAGAACAGGAGTTCCTGTTGTTTACGCGTCAGCATCCCGCACCCTTTCGCAACCCATAGTATAAGAAACAAATACAGAACGAACTATATATGTTCTTAACATGTTCCGCAAGAGTGCGCTGTGGCATCCGTGTTCGGGATAGTCATACAAAACCGACGCCGAAAGCATTGGCTTTCGGCGGCGCACATTCGGTGCAAATTTCCAGCGTTGTGAGCTCAGGCGCTGGCGGCTGAAGGGAGGCCGAGATTCAATTTTCTGGCCATCGTCTTGAGCGTCTGCTTCCGCGACGTCTGCAGCATGCCGGCTTCGAGAGCGGCCGCGACAAATGCATCGCGGGCCTGGCCCAGATGGCCGGGCTGCTCACCAGCGCGCACGCAAAGCTCAAGGGCGTTTTCGAAGTGCGGACCCTGTTTGACCGGCCATCTGCTCTTGAGAACATCCTCAGCATGGCTAGGGCCTTCGATCGTGAGGGTGTGGCCATCCTTGGCGCGAATGTGAACCGGGGACGTCCAAAAGGCGATGAGACGGGTCATGGTGGATATCCTTGTCTTGGTCGGGAAGGGCATCGATTTATGATAGGGGAACTGCCTGCGAGGCAGTTTTGTTCCCGCCGCCGAGTGCTTTATTGAGGGAGCCGGGTTCACGATCAGCACCAGCGGCTGGCGGCGCACTTCCGGGCGCGATTCGGCAGAAGTTCCATCGCGCCGGATTGATTTGGCGACGCCGACGCCCTAATCAGTCGGTCAGTCAGGTTCGTCGGCAAATGGTGCAGAAACCATCAGGTTGCGAGCCTCTTTTCCGGAGAATGAAGAAGAGACGATGGCAGGAACGAATTCGGAGCGCACCATGATTGCCGAAGGACCGGTGGTCATTCTGGTCAATCCGCAGCTTGGCGAGAACATCGGCATGGTGGCGCGCGCCATGGCCAATTTCGGACTGGCGGAGCTCCGCCTTGTCGACCCGCGCGATGGCTGGCCGAGCGAGACGGCGCGGGCCGCCGCCTCCAAGGCCGATCACGTGATTGACGGCGCCCGAGTGTTCGACCGGCTCGAAGATGCGATCGCCGACCTGAACTTCGTCTATGCGACGACGGCGCGAAGCCGTGACGGCTTCAAGCCTGTGCGTGGGCCGACCGTTGCCGCGCGCACACTGCGGCAGCGTTTCACCGCCGGCGAGCGGACGGGCATCCTGTTCGGGCGTGAGCGCTGGGGGCTCAGCAATGAGGAGGTGGCGCTTGCCGACGAGATCGTCACTTTCCCGGTCAATCCGGCCTTTGCATCGCTCAACATTGCCCAGGCCGTGCTGCTGATGTCCTATGAATGGATGAAATCCGGTATGGCGGACGAGGCGGAGACGCCGTTCCAGGCGGTCGAGCAGACGCCGGCCACCAAGGAGGACCTGTTCGGCTTCTTCGGCCACCTTGAGGATGCCTTGGATGCGCGCGGTTATTTCCGCCCTGCCGACAAGCGACCGCGCATGATCGAGAACCTCCGCTCAGTCTTCACGCGCCGAGCCATGAGCCTGCAGGAAATCCATGTTCTAAGGGGTGTTATCTCCTCGTTTGATCGCTACCGGCGCAAGGAGAACGACGACAATGACTGAGGCTGCCGGCCCGGTCCTGGTGTTCGATTCGGGCATTGGCGGGCTCACCGTGCTGCGCGAGGCGCGGATGCTGATGCCGGAGCGCCGCTTCGTCTACGTTGCCGACACCGCGGCCTTCCCCTATGGCGACTGGGACGAGGAGGCGCTGTTGGCGCACATCCTTGCGCTTTTCGAACGGCTGATCGAGGATATACGGCCCGTCTGCGTCATCATCGCCTGCAATACCGCGTTCACGCTTGCGGGCGCTGCATTGCGGGCGCGGTTCACCGAGATGGATTTCGTCGGGACGGTTCCCGCCATCAAGCCGGCCGCCGAACGCACCGTGTCCGGTCTGATCTCGGTTCTGGCTACGCCGGTCACCGTCAAGCGCGATTACACCCGGACGCTGATCGAAAGCTTCGCCAGCCATTGCCACGCCCGGCTTGTCGGCTCCCGCTATCTGGCCGCACTTGCCGAGGACTATATCTGCGGCATCGAGGTTTCAGACAAGGCATTGTGGGACGAGATTGCGCCGTGCTTCGTCGAGGAGGAGGGGCGGCGCACCGACATCGTCGTGCTCGCCTGCACTCACTATCCTTTCCTTGCCAACCGGTTTCGCAAGCTCGCGCCGTGGCCGGTGGACTGGATCAACCCGGCAGAGGCAATTGCCCTGCAGGCCCGGCGGGTGATCGGCCGGCATGGCGGCGCAGATGCCATCAGCGGCCCCAATCCGGATTTCGCCGTCTTCACGGGCAATGCCAGCCCGGCGATGAAACGGCTGATGCAGGGCTTCGGCCTTTCCGTCGCCCCGCCTGCCTAGCCTCAGTCGAGGCCGGGGATCGGCACGCCGAAGGTCTGGGCGAGCAGCACCAGGTTCAGCGAAAGAACGGCGGCTGCACCGATGATGGCGAGCGCACCAATGAGACGGCCATTGGCGAATTCGCCCATCACCTTGCGGCTGCGGGTAAAGATCACCAGCGAAATCATCGGCACGGGGAGCGCGATCGACAGGATGATCTGGCTCACCACCAGTGCCTCGGTGGCATTCACGCCAAGCGCCACGACGACGAAGGCCGGCACCATGGTGATCAGCCGCCGCAGCCAGATCGGAATGCGGAAGCCGATGAAGCCTTGCATGATCATCTGGCCGGCCATGGTGCCGACGACCGAACTGGAAATGCCCGAGGCAATCAGCGAAATCAGAAAGGCGGCCGCCGCCGCGCCGCCGAGCAGTGGTGTCAGCATGTGGTAGGCGGTTTCGATTTCGGCGACTTCGCTGTGGCCGTTATGGAAGGCGCTCGCCGCCATCATCACCATCGCCATGTTGACGACGCCCGCAACGGCCAGTGCCAGCACCACCTCGACGTTCGAGAAGCGCAGCACGCGCCGCTTTTCGCTGTCGTTCTTGACGGCCACACGATGCTGGGTGAGCCCCGAATGCAGATAGACGGCGTGCGGCATGACGGTGGCGCCGATAATGCCGACGGCGATTGCAAGCGCGGTCGCATCCGGAATGTCCGGCCGCACCAGGTGGAAGCCGGCCTCACCCCAGGCGATCGGGGCAATGAACAGCTCCACGACATAGCAAAGACTGATGACGCCGATGAGGCTGCCGATGATCAGCTCCATCGGGCGGAAGCCGCGACTTTCAAACAGCAGGATGCCATAAGTGACAACCGCCGTGACACCCATGCCCGCCATCAGCGGCATATCGAACAGCAGCGCGAGGCCGATGGCACCACCGAGGAATTCCGCGAGATCCGTGGCCATCGCCGCGATCTCGCTGACGATCCAGGCAATGATGACCACGGGCTTGGAAAATTCGTCGCGACAGACTTCTGCGAGATTGCGGCCGGTGACGATCCCGAGCTTGGCCGACAGTGCCTGGAACAGCATGGCGATCAGGTTCGCAAACAGCACCACCCAAAGCAGGGCATAGCCATAGCCGGCGCCGGCCTGGATATTGGTCGCGTAGTTGCCAGGATCGACATAGGCAATCGAGGCGATCACGGCAGGGCCGGCAAAGAGCAGCGCCGCGCGCGGCCTCACCTTGCCGGATGCGAGCGCCTGCTCGATGGCCGTGTTGGTCCTGTCCGTCAGTGACGGGCGCTTGGAGGGCAGATCTGACATGGGGCGGGGCACACCGGTATTGTAGAATTATTCGAAATATAGCCTAGGCTACATATTTGTCAAACGTCGTTATCGGCGTCTCTGTTCCAACGAAAAGTTTGCCTTGCGCGGACCCTCAGGATAGAACGATACGAAGAGAATTTAGCCACGGCTACAGATTCGCCCGGCTGGGAAAGAGGGCAGCGGATGACGGAAGATGACAGAACGGCGGACGCAGAGGCGGCCGACCGATTTTCGAAGGTTCGCTCGGAGCGGGCGAGCGCGCTTCTGGAGGATTATACTGAACTCATCGCCGATCTCATGGCCGAGCATGGCGAGGCCCGCATCGCGGATATCGCCCGCTCCATGGGCGTGGCCCATCCGACCGCAACCAAGGCGGTGGCGCGCCTGAAGCGGGAAGGGCTCGCGACCTCGAGGCCCTATCGCGGCGTGTTTCTGACACCCGCCGGCGAGGCCATGGCGGAGGAGGCGCGTCAACGCCACGGTATCGTCCGCGACCTGCTTCTGGCCGTCGGCGTTCCGGCTGAAGCGGCCGAACTTGATGCGGAGGGGATCGAACACCACGTCTCGCACGATACGCTGCAGGCTTTCGCGGCCTTTCTCGAACGCAAGAACTGAGTTCGCGCCTGCTTGCGGTTTGATGTCCGATGGTTCATCATCCGATCATGACCAAGTATCTGATTTCCTTTCCGGCCGAGGCCATGGTCCTCAGCGACGCCGATCTCGAGCGCGCCGTCGTCGATTCGCATGCTGTGATCGAGGAAGCCAAGGCCGCGGGGGTCTATGTCTTCGGCGGAGGGATCGACGAGCAGGTCGACCCCGTTCTGGTGTCAGCCGACCACACCGTGTCCGTTTCGGTCTATCCGGGAAGCCGACTCAATGGCGGATTTACAGTTCTGGAGCTGCCCTCTCGCGAGGCTGCCATTGAATGGGCTGCCAAGATCGCTGCAGCCTGTCGCTGCCCGCAGGAGCTTCGCGCCTTCATGTACAACCCGGCAAGCTGAAACCGGCTCCGGTTTATATCGTGTGATGGTAGCGGCACTTAGCTGCCCGACATTCTGGTTTAGGCGTATCTCCGTCGACAGCAGGTGAGCCCGTTTGACCGCAAACCAAATCAGTCCCAGAACGGTCTCCCGGCTTCCTGCCGCGCCTCGTCGGGGGTGACGCCGATATCGCGCAGGTGGTCGTCGGAAAGCTGGAGCAGCACCAGTCGCTGGCGTCGCCGCTGTGGCCAGTGGACGAAGACTGTCCGCATCAGCCGTGCCGAAGCGCGCCGGAGTGTGCACAAAAGCATGGGGGATGCGGTTGAATCGATCTCGGTCATGGTTTTCCTCATCGGTTGATGACGAGGGATCTAGGCCGGATAGGCGCTTCAGTGTTTCGGTCGCCACCGAAGTATCGGGCGCTGACGTGGTGGCTGGCGGGTGCTAGATTGCGGCCATGACGAACATGGTCTCAGCCAATACGCTCGCATCCGTCGCCGCCCTGATCGGTGACGTCGCGCGGGCCAATATCCTCTCCGCCCTTCTCGGCGGACGGGCCCTGACGGCGGGCGAGCTTGCACAAGCGGCCGGCGTTTCGCCGCAGACGGCAAGCGGCCATCTCGCGCGCCTTGTCGACGGCGGGCTGGTCAGCGCCGACAAGCAAGGCCGGCATCGCTATTTCCGCCTTGCCTCGAACGAAATTGCCGACCTTCTCGAGCAACTGAGCGCCGTTTCCGCCGCAGGGCCGCGCCGCTACCGGCCGACCGGACCGAAGGACGAGGCGATGCGGGTGTCGCGAACCTGCTACGACCACATGGCGGGAACCATCGCGGTGGCGCTGACCGATGCGCTTGTCGAAGGCGGCCACGTCGAAATCGAGGGCCGCTCCGGGATCGTGACAGAAAAGGGGTCAGCCTACCTTCAGGGCTTCGGCATTCCGCTGGACCGCGCCGGCGAAAGCCGCCGTGTCTTCTGCCGCGCCTGCATGGACTGGAGCGAGCGGCGCTATCATCTCGGCGGCTGGCTTGGCGCTGCGGTGCTGCTGCGGTGCGAGGAACTGCACTGGGTTCGCCCGGTCAAGGACAGCAGGGCGCTGCGCCTCACCCGGGCCGGGCAGGCGGGGTTCTCCGAAGTCTTTGGCCTGCGCGAAGAGGTGCTGCGCATCGTCACATAAGCTGATAACGGAAAGCTGTGGAAACGCCTTCCGTGTCTCCACCGCCGCCGCTCCGACCTGATAGAACGGATGCAATCCACAGAAAGGGTATGACGCAGTGCAAGTCGACATCGATATGGGAACGACATCGACGGGTGACGTGGCCAAACTCGATATCGAGGAGCTGCTCGCGACCCGTCTTCTGGTGCAGGGCAATTCGGGCTCGGGCAAATCGCATCTTCTGCGGCGTCTTCTCGAACAATCGGCGAAATGGGTGCAGCAGGTCGTCATCGATCCCGAGGGCGACTTCGTCACGCTTTCCGATGCCTTTGGGCATATCGTCGTGGATGCCGAGCGCTCCGAAGGCGAGCTGATCGGTATTGCCAACCGCATCCGCCAGCATCGCGTTTCCTGTGTTCTGACGCTTGAAGGTCTGGAGCTCGAAGACCAGATGCGCGCCGCGGCCACCTTCCTGAATGCACTGTTCGATGCCGATCGCGACTACTGGTACCCGGTGCTGACCGTGGTCGACGAAGCGCAGATGTTCGCGCCGACCGCCGGCGGCGATGTGATCGAGGAGGTCCGCCGCCAGTCTCTCGGTGCGATGACCAACCTGATGTGCCGCGGCCGCAAGCGCGGGCTGGCCGGCGTGATCGCGACTCAGCGGCTGGCGAAGCTTGCCAAGAACGTCGCAGCCGAAGCCTCGAACTTCCTGATGGGCCGTACCTTCCTTGATATCGACATGGCGCGCGCCGCCGATCTTCTTGGCATGGACCGGCGCCAGGCGGAACAGTTTCGTGACCTGAAGCGCGGCAATTTTGTTGCGCTCGGCCCGGCGATGAGCCGCCGGCCGCAGAAGGTCACCATCGGCCCGGTTGAAACGTCGGCGCGATCATCGAGCCCGAAGCTGATGCCGCTGCCGGACAAGCCGGAGGATGTCGAGGACCTGATCTTCACACCGGATCCGGAGGATCTTGCGCGTCAGGCGACGGCGCCGCGCCGGGTCACGCCGCGGCCGCGGCCGACCGTCGAGATCATTGATCAGCTGTCGAAATCCTCCGAGACTTCAGAGGTTCACGAGCCGCGCGGTCCACGGGTCGCCGTGATGTCGGACGAGGAAAAGGCAGACTGGATAGCCATGACCCTGTCGGAAATCACCGGAAACCCGGATTCGGCTTTCCGTTCGGATTCAGAGCTTTATCAGGATTTCCTGATGCGTGGTCGGATGAAGCGGATTTCCGGCGCGCCGCTCTCCATGTCGGCCTTCAGGCGGCGACTCGCCATTGCCCGATCGGGCGCGGATGCAGCCATGGTGGAGAGCGAGGCCTGGCAGATGGCGCTGACGCTGCTCGACCATGTGACCGACGACCTGCAGGGCGTATTTTTGATGCTGGTGAAGGCGGCGCTAGCCGGTGAGCCTTGCCCTTCCGATCCGATGATCGCGCGGGCCTATGGCACCCATTCCACCCGCCGCGCCCGTCGCTTTCTCGACTGGTTCGAGGAGCAGGGCCTTGTTGTGCTCCACACCGAACCCGGCGGCAAGCGCATCGTCGCCTTCCCGGATCTCGACCGCCAGACCGAAGGCGGCGATCCGGACGCGCCGGTAGAGACCGTCGAACGTCGGGATGCGGCCGAGTAGGCGGCCTTCTATCGATCCTGAGAAGCGAGCTTCGCCTTCAGATCGGCCAGCACGAACAGCCGAATTGCCGACGACAGATTGACGTCGGCATCCCGCGTATCGTCGATCTCGCGCAACATCGCCGCCAGCGTGATGTCGCGCGTCTCGGCTATGGCTTTCAGTTCTAGGAAAAAGGGATCTTCAAGCGAGAAGCTGGTGCGATGGCCGTGGAGACTGACGGAGTGCTTGCGAATCACTGCTCGTCGCGCTCGCGTCGCCCCTGTTCGAACAGTCGTTCGACCTTGCCGCGTTCGATGGTCTCGCGTTCTTTTTCGGACTTCGTCTTGCCGTGAAGCGCTCTGTTCTCGGCGGCCTTGTCAGCCGCCTGCTGCCGTTCCCTCTGTTTGCGCGCTCGGCGCAAATTGATGAGTTCGGCCGCCATTATCAGTGCTTCTTGCGGAAAGCATCGAGCGAGACGACCGATGCGCCGTCATCGCCGCCAGGGCCGTCGTCATCATCATCGACGGTGGGCTCGACAGGGCGCTCTTCCTCGAGCTCGAGGTTGGCAACGTCGAATTCGAGCTCGAAATTCACCGAAGGGTCGTAGAAGCCGACAATGGCATTGAACGGAATCACCAGTCGTTCCGGCACATCTGAGAAGGAGAGGCCGATCTCGAACAGGCTGTCGGCCACCTTCAGGTCCCAGAACTGGTGCTGGATGACGATGGTCATCTGCTGGGCGTATTTTTCCTTCAGCGCCTGCGAGATCCGCACGCCAGGCGCGCCGGTCAGGAAGGTGATGAAGAAGTGGTGGTCACCGGGAAGATGACCCGTTGCGGCAACCTCGGCCAGCACCTTGCGGATCATGCCGCGAAGTGCGTCCTGCGCCAGGATGTCGTAGCGAATATGGTCTTGCGCCATCTCTCTTCCCGTTTCTCGCCCGTTTTCTTGCGTAATGGTGTGAAGGCTTAAGGGTGCTTTTGCCGATACGCAATCATCAAGCGGGATTTTGAACAAATTAAGGTGGAGGCTTCTGTTGCCAGGTGCCTCCGGACCCCGCCTTACAGTGCTACCCGCAAGGACTTAATTTGGGTTTCTGGAACCGCCATTAGGCAGCTACAGCGTAACCCTGAGCTTTGTTGTCATTTGCAACTACTCTTTTGACCCGATAACGGTGGTATCATGCCGGGCAAAAGGTCGATCTTTACACTCTTGTCGATCCTGTTTCGCCCCCATCACAAGCAGGCCTTTCCGCCTGTTTGTGGTGGAGGCGCCGGGTACCGCCCCCGGGTCCAATGAGCTTATTGCATCGCCGTTTATCGCCATAGCCGGTCAAGCCGGCAAGACTGATATAAGTCTTTCAAATGCTTCTGCAAAGGGGGGAGGGGCGGAAAACCGGGGAAAGCGGGCGGCATGGTTTGCCGTCGGCGACGATGGACGCTACATATCGGGTGTCTTACAAGACTGGGAAGAAAGCCATGCGCACCTATCTCGACCTGCTGCAGCACGTCCTCGAAAACGGCGCCGACCGCACCGACCGCACCGGAACCGGAACGCGCTCGGTCTTCGGCTACCAGATGCGCTACGATCTTGCCGCCGGCTTCCCGGTGCTAACCACCAAGAAGCTGCATCTGCGCTCGATCATCCACGAGCTGCTCTGGTTCCTGAAGGGCGATACCAATATCGCCTATCTGAAGGAGAACGGCGTCACCATCTGGGATGAATGGGCCGACGAGAACGGCGATCTCGGCCCGGTCTACGGCGCGCAATGGCGCTCCTGGCCGACGCCCGATGGCGGGCATATCGATCAGATTGCCAAGGTCGTGGAGAGCATCCGCACCAAGCCCGACAGTCGTCGCCATATCGTCACTGCCTGGAACCCGGCGGAGGTCGACGACATGGCGCTGCCGCCCTGCCACTGCCTGTTCCAGTTCTACGTCTCTGACGGAAAGCTTTCCTGCCAGCTCTACCAGCGCTCGGCCGATATCTTCCTCGGCGTGCCGTTCAACATCGCCTCCTATGCGCTGCTGACAATGATGGTGGCGCAGGTGACTGGGCTGGAGCCCGGCGATTTTGTCCACACGCTCGGTGATGCCCACCTTTACAGCAATCATTTCGAGCAGGCGCGCGAGCAGCTGACCCGGATACCGGGACCGCTCCCGGTCATGCATCTCAATCCCGAGGTCACCGATCTCTTCGGCTTCACCTTTGACGATTTCACCCTCGAAAACTATCGCGCCGCGCCGACGATCCGCGCGCCGATTGCGGTGTAAGACGTGACCGTTTCCCTCGACAAGATCTGGATCATTCTCGTCGCCGCCGTCTCGTCCAACGGCGTCATCGGCCGCGATGGCGGTATGCCGTGGAGGCTTTCCACGGACCTCAAGCGCTTCAAGGCCATGACGCTTGGCAAGCCGGTGATCATGGGCCGAAAGACCTTCCAGTCGATGGGCAAGGCGCTCTCCGGCCGCACCAATATCGTGATTTCGCGCGATCCGGATTTTGCGGCGGACGGGACAATTGCCGTCACATGCCTAGCCGATGCGCTCGATGCCGCCCGCAAGGCCAAGGGCGAAGCCGACGAGATCGCCATCATCGGCGGCGGCCAGATCTATGCGCAGGCCATGGCGATCGCCGACCGGCTGCACATCACCCATGTCGATGCCGAGCTCGACGGCGACACGATATTTCCGTCTATCGATGACGCCGATTGGCGGGTCGTCAGCAGCGAAGATGTGCCCGCCGGCGAGAAGGATGACTATCCTACGCGGTATGTTGTTTATGAGCGGCGCGGCCTCTGAACAGGAATTTACTGCGATTTCATTGCGCAAACGAGCGGATCGCGTTGAAAGCGGTCCTCCGCATCCCTATAACGGACGGAACGCCAATTGGTGTTAACGCTGGGCCGGGCCTAAGGGTTGCGCGGCCTGTTGGTTTTCTTTTGTGGATGAGGTGTGAATGCCCTGGAGCAATCAGAATGGCGGCGGCCCTTGGGGAGGCGGCGGCGATAATCAGGGTCCGTGGGGCCAGGGGCCGCGCCGGCCCGGTGGCGGTAACGGCGGCGGCAATGGCGGCCCGCCCGATATCGAGGATTTCTTCCGCAAGGGCCAGGATCAGTTCAAGGGCATGTTTCCCGGCGGCTTCGGCTTCGGCCTGATCGCGATCATCGTTCTCGTGGTCGCTGCTTTCTGGCTCATGCAGTCCATCTACACCATCCAGCCGGACCAGCGCGGCGTCGAGCTGCGCTTCGGCAAGCCCAAGCAGGAAGTCTCCCAGCCAGGCCTGCATTTCATGTTCTGGCCGTTCGAGACCGTCGAGAAGGTCGACATCACCGAACGCCGCATGAGCATTGGCGGCGGCCGCGGCGATCCGGAAGGCATCATGCTCACCGGCGATCAAAACATCGTCGATCTCAGCTTCTCGGTGATCTACAATGTCACCGATCCGAAGGGCTTCCTCTTCGACGTCGAATCGCCAATCGAGACGCTCGACCAGGTATCGGAAAGCGCCATGCGCGAGGTTGTCGGCCGCAGGCCCGCCAACGACGTCTACCGTGAACAGCGCGAGGCGATTGCCGTCAACGTGAAGTCGATCATCCAGGAAACGATGGACGAATACGGCGCCGGCATTACCGTCAACGCCGTATCGTTTCAGGACGCTTCGCCGCCGCAACAGGTGGCCGATGCCTTCGACGAGGTGCAGCGCGCCGGACAGGACGAGGACCGTTTCCTGCAGGAAGCCAACCAGTACGCCAACAAGGAACTGGGTGCTGCACGTGGTAACGCGGCTGTGGTCCGCGAAGCGGCGGCCGCCTACAAGGACCGTGTCGTCAAGGAAGCCGAAGGTGAGGCCGAACGCTTCATCTCCATCTACGATTCCTATCGCACCGCACCTGACGTGACCCGCAAGCGTCTCTATCTCGAGACCATGCAGGATGCGCTGTCGCAGTCGAAGAACGTCATCGTTGATGACGAGGGGCAGGGGGTCGTTCCCTATCTGCCGCTCGACCAGATCGACCGTGATGCGGCCCAGCGCACGCAGCGGACGCTTCCGGCATCCTCTTCGACGCAGAACCTGACACAGGGAGCGAGCCAGTAATGTCATCCAATCGTCTTATCGCTACCCTCGCCGGCATCGCCGTCGTTCTCGTGGTTCTTTATGGCTCGTTCTTCGTGGTCAATCCGCGCGAGCAGGCGATCGTCATAAGGTTCGGTGAAATCCAGCGCGTCGAATCGGAGCCGGGAATCTATTTCAAGCTTCCCTTCTCCTTCATCGATGCGGACCGCGTTCAGTATGTGTCGAGGCAGGACCTCCGCTTCGATCTGAGCGACCTGCGCATTCAGGTGTCGGACGGCAAGTTCTACATCGTTGACGCTTTCGCGGTGTACAACATCAATGATCCGGAACGCTTCCGCGAGGCTGTCTCGGGTGATCGCACGGAAGCCGAATCGCAGCTGAAGTCGTTGCTCGATTCGGCCCTGCGCCGGGTCTACGGCCTGCGCGGTTTCCAGGCGGCGCTCTCCTTCGAACGCGCTTCGATGATGGAGGAAGTGCAGGAGCTTCTGCGCAATGATGCGGAAAAGCTCGGCATCAAGATCGTCGATGTCCGCGTGTTGCGGACCGACCTGACGCCCGAGGTCTCGGAAGATACCTATGAGCGGATGAAGTCGGAGCGTCTTGCAGAGGCCGAGGCGATCCGGGCGAACGGCCGCGAACAGGCCGAAACCCGAAGGGCCGTGGCCGACCGACAGGTCGTCGAGATCACCTCGCAGGCGGAAAAAGAAGCCGAAATCCTGCGCGGTGAAGGTGATGGTGAACGCAACCGTATCCTGGGCAATGCCTATGGCCGCGATCCTGCCTTCTTCGCCTTCTATCGTTCGATGAACGCCTACAAGGACGTCATCAACCAGAATGCGACGATGGTGTTGTCACCGGATTCCGAATTCTTCCAGTATTTCGGTTCCAGCGGCAGCGGCGATCTTCCCGCGGAAACCGCTCCGGCGGTGGAAGATGAGACGACGGAAGCGCCCGCCGGGAGCAACTGATCCATGCTGATGCAGGATATCCTTATCGGATTTGCATTCTTTCTGATTATCGAGGGGCTGGTCTATGCACTGGCCCCTTCGTTTCTTGTGGCGATGGCTAAGCTGTTGCCGACGGTCTCCGAAGGCGCACTCAGGCTGACCGGCCTCGTCGCGATCGCATTCGGCGTGCTTCTGGTCTTCCTGGTTCACGGCTAGGTCCTGGCACCGGAGGGTGCGCTATTAGCAGGGAAGGTGCCTGCCGTTCACGGCAATGTGCTTTTTGTTTTGCGTTTTGGCGACCGAGGCTCTCCACTTTGCGTGCGAACGCACTATTCTGGAACCATCAACCACGGAGGCTCCATGTCGAAGGCAGTCGATTTCCCTCTGGTGAGCCGCGCCGCCGGCTTCGGCCTCATCGCGGCACTGGCGCTTGCCACACCGCTCTCGGGACCAGTGAATCGGGCCGAGGCCGTCAACCTCGCCGATGTCTCCGTCGCCGATATGGCCGAGAAGCTGCTACCCTCCGTCGTCAATATTTCGATCTCGCAGGATGACGGTTCGGGTGATGATACCCGGCCAGTGCCCAAGGTCCCGGAGGGGCAGCCGTTCGAGGACCTGTTCGACGACTTCTTCAATGGCGGCCCGGGCGGGCGGCCGCATCCCGTGAGCGCGCTCGGCTCGGGCTTCATCGTCGATCCCGATGGCATCATCGTCACCAACAACCACGTCATCGAGGATGCCGATACGATCGAGGTGACGCTGTCGGATGGCACCTCACTCGATGCGACACTGCTCGGCGTCGACGACCAGACAGATCTCGCCGTGCTCAAGGTCAACCCTGACAAACCTCTGCCGGCCGTCAAATTCGGCGATTCGCGCAAGGTCAGGATCGGCGAATGGGTGGTTGCGATCGGCAATCCCTTCGGCCTCGGCGGCTCCGTGACGCTCGGCATCGTCTCTGCGCGCGGACGAACGCTTGATGGGCCCTACGACAACTTCATCCAGACCGATGCGGCGATCAACAAGGGCAATTCCGGTGGGCCGCTGTTCAACATGGAAGGCGAGGTCATCGGCATCAACACCGCCATCCTGTCGCCGTCGGGCGGCTCGATCGGCATCGGCTTCTCCGTGCCGAGCGAACTGGCCGAAAACGTCATCGACCAGCTTATCGAATATGGCCGCACGCGGCGCGGCTGGCTCGGCATCCGGGTGCTGGAGGTAAGCGACGAGCTCGCTGCCTCGCTCGGCGATGATGATCCCGCCGGCGTTGCCATCGGCTCGATCATCGAAGGAGGCCCCTCCGATGGCGGTCCCTTCGAGGAAGGCGACATCATCCTGCGTTTTGACGGCCACCCGATCGAAAGCCCCCGCGATCTGCCGCGTTTCGTCGCCGAAAGCCGGATCGGCGAGCCGGCCGAGGTCGAGATCCTGCGCGACGGCATGCGCATGACAGTCGAGGCGACGCCGGAGCTCCTGGACGAGCCGGCGGTCGTTAGTGGCGATGCGGAAACCATCGCGCCGCCCGAACTCGCAACGCCCGATAACGGCGCCGACATGCCGGATACGGCCGACATTCCCGTGCGGCTTTACGGCATGACGCTCGGCCAGCTCGACGACAACGGCCGAGCGCTCTACCAGATCGGCGCGGATGTCGAAGGGGTTCTGATCACCGAGGTCGAGGAGGGCAGCGCTGCGGCCGAGGAAGGGTTGCTGCCGGGCATGGTCATCGCCGAGGTCGCGCAGGATGCGGTCGCCACGCCGCAGGACGTGCGCTCGCGAATTGTGCGCCTGATTTCGGATGGACGGCGAAGCGTTTCTCTGATGGTGGCGAGCCCGAATGGCGACCTCAAGGTGGTGAGCCTGGTGCTCGAATAGGCGCTAGTCGGCGCGCATGAGCCGGTAGAGCACATGCCGCTTCAGGTGCGGATGCGTATCGGGGACCGAAGGGTGGTCGAAATCGCCCTCCGGATCGCGGCGCATTCCGAGCCTTTCCATCACGGCCGTCGAGCGATGGTTGTTGGCGACAGCAAAGGCAACGACCTGATCGTGGCCGCGCTCATTAAACGCAACGTCGACCATCGCCTTCGCTGCCTCGCTCGCATAGCCCTTGCCCCAGTAGCGCGTGGCCATACGCCAGCCGATTTCGGGCACCCCTTCCGGTTTGACGTCGGCGCTGTAGTGGTCGTTGAGGCCGGTAAAGCCGATAACCTCGCCGCTCGCCTTCAGCTCGACGGCGGGAAAGCCGTAGCCGGTTTCTGCGATCCGGTCGCGGACGACGTCGAGAAGCGCATCGGATTCGGCGCGGTCGCGGCGCATGGCGAAGAATTCCATCACCCGGTCGTCCGAGTTGATCTCGTGGAACAGGGCGCGGTCGCGCTCCTCCCAGTTGCGGATGATGAGGCGTTCGGTTTCGGCGATGATCATGGGGCCTCCGGTGGAATGACGAAGTCCTCGCGCCGATAGCCCTGGATATAGAGCAGGGCGGTAAGGTCGCCGTGATTGATGCGGATCTTCGCCTGCGCGGCAACCGTCGGCTTGGCGTGAAGCGCGACGCCCGCGCCGGCGAGTTGCAGCATGCCGAGGTCGTTGGCGCCGTCACCGACGGCCATGATGTCATGTTCGCCGATGCCGCGCTTGGTGGCGATATCGTGCAAGGCCGCCACCTTGGCGGCCTTGCCGAGGATCGGATCCGCGACGTGCCCCG
The DNA here is from genome assembly GCF_000960975.1 of Martelella endophytica. NCBI lineage: Bacteria > Pseudomonadati > Pseudomonadota > Alphaproteobacteria > Hyphomicrobiales > Aurantimonadaceae > Martelella > Martelella endophytica. The sequence continues at coordinate 3,297,166 of NZ_CP010803.1, forward strand.
TCAGCTTGCCACCCTCTTCGAGCAGGATATTGGCGCGGTTTTCGTCGAAGCCGATCATGGCTCCGATGCGTGAGGTGAAGACGGTGAACCCGCCGGAAACGAGCGCGGTGTAGCCGCCATTGGCCTTCATCGTCGCGATCAGTGCCTTGCCGCCCGGCGTCAGCGTTATCCGCTTTTCGATGATCTCGTCAACGATATCGATCGGCAGGCCCTTGAGCAGGCCGACGCGTTCGCGCACCGCCGGCTCGAACTCGATCTCACCATTCATGGCGCGGGCGGTGATGGCGGCGACCTTGTCCTTGAGCCCGACTTCGGCGGCAAGCTCGTCGATGCATTCCTGGCCGATCATGGTGGAATCCATGTCCGCCAGCAGCGCCTTCTTGCGACGCGTCCCGGCTTCCTGGATGACGATATCGACCGGCGCCTCGCCGAGAACCGTCAGCAGCGCCGCCTCGATCCTCTCCAGTTCGGCGTCTTCGGAAAAGTGCAGGTCGGCGGCAATACCCTCGGCGAGAACGTCCGTGCGGGAGGCGGCGGCGGCACGGGCCAGCGTTCCGGCAAGAGCGATATCCAAAATCGGGTTTGACGGATCGGCGATAAGCGTGGCAACCAGAGCCATGGCGATTTCCCTGAATGAAGACAGACGTGCGATCCTGATAACGGGGCCGACGGCCAGCGGCAAGTCCGCGCTGGCGCTCGAGCTTGCGAAAGCGTCGGGCGGTGTCGTGGTGAATGCCGACAGCATGCAGGTTTACGACACGCTGCGTGTGCTCACCGCACGGCCGTCCGAGGACGAGATGGATGGCGTTCCGCATTACCTCTATGGCCATGTTCCGGCGGGGAGAGATTATTCGACGGGCACCTGGCTGCGCGACGTCGCAGGGCTGCTGGAGACGCTGGAAGGCCGCATGCCGGTCTTCGTCGGCGGGACTGGACTCTATTTCAGGGCTCTGACCGAAGGGCTTGCCGAAATGCCGGATATACCCGACGCGGTGCGGGCAAAATATCGTGCAGCGCTGGAGGAAGAGGGCGCCGCACCGCTTTATGCGCTTCTGGCCGAGCGGGACCCCGTAATGGCCGCGCGGCTTGAACCAGGCGATGGCCAGCGTATCGTTCGTGCGCTTGAGGTTTTTGAAGCAAGCGGACGGTCGATTGCCGACTTCCAGGCCGAGACGCCGCCGCCGTTGCTGAAGGCCGAGCGCGCCGAAAAGATCGTCGTCTTGCCCGAACGCCCCATACTCCACGATCGTGTCAATCGCCGTTTCGAAGCCATGCTGGACGCGGGAGCGATTGAAGAGGTGGAGGCTCTTCTGGCGCTGAAGCTGCCGCTATCCGCCCCGGTGATGCGGGCGATCGGCGTCGGCGAGATTGCGGCAATGCTGCGCGACGAGATCGATCGGGCAACGGTGATCGAACGGGCCTCGGCGGCAACCCGGCAATATGCCAAGCGGCAGATGACCTGGTTCCGCAACCAGATGGGGCCGGACTGGCGGCGGGTTGAGCCCGGAAGAGACTGATCCGGGCTCCTTCCGAACTCTAGTAACCGGAAAGTTCGGCGTTAAGTTCGTTCGCGAACTCGGCCATGGCTGCGGCAGCGCTGAAGTTGTAGGCGTTGATGCTGACGAAAACGCCGACGCCGTGCGCGGGCGCAAGCGCGACATAGGACAGTTCGCCTTGCATGCCGCCGGCCTTCTGCAGGATGAAGGGACTGCCCTCTGTCGCGTTCATGGCCACCCATGCGAGCCCCATGCCGCTCATGCGTCCGGATTCGTCCATGCCCGAGACCATGTCAAAGTCGCCGCGGGAGCGGTAGACGGCATGGTCGAGCAGTCGGGCCTCGGCGTCGGGGCCGTCCTTTTCGAGATGCCACCGCATCCATTTGACCATGTCGTTCGCCGTCGTCGTCAGGCCGCCGGAGCCGGTGATCACATCGCCGGTCACGATATGGGGCAGGGGCTCGCCATCAAAGCCGTGGCCGTACATGGCAAGCTCCGGATAGCGCTCGGAGCGTGCGTAGCCGGTATCTTCCATGCCAAGCGGCCCGGTGATCGTTTCCTCGACCAGTGTGTCGAAGGGCTTGCCGGCGGCGCCTGACAGCGCGGCTGACAGAATGTCGAAACCGAAGTTGGAATAAAGCACCGCGCTGCCCGGTTCGAACAGAAGCCCGTTTTCCGCGATCCAGCCGGCGAAGGCGTCATAGGTAATCGTCGCAAAGGGATCGGCTGGGTCGTCAGAAGGATCACGCGGGACCTCGCGCGGAAAGCCTCCCGAATGCGTGACGAGATCGATGAGCAGCAGCGGCGGCACACCTTTCAGAGCCTCGCCGAGCTCGCCGGAAACGTGATCGGCCGCAGGCGTGGTGAAGGCCACCTCGCCCTCAGCCACCGCGTGAGCCAGTACCTGACCGGTAAAGGCCTTGGTGATCGAGCCGATCCGGATGGTGGAATCGCCGGTTGGTTCGATGCCGCTTCCCTTCTTGGTTTCGCCGAAACCGTACACGGCGGTCTCATCGCCCTTGACCACGGCGACCACGGCGCCGGGCACGCCGGCGCTCAGAAAGAAGATCGTCGCCGGGAATTCGACCAGTTCGTCCATCAGCATGTCGGCACGCGCTGGTGCCGCAATCAGCAGAGCCGTGGTGGAAACCGCCGCAAGCGCGGTGGCGAAAACTTTCAGCATATGAAACCCCCTGATATGCAAATTCATCATCGGCCAAAGCACCCTCAAAATTCATGGCCGCACGCAATGTGCCTGCAAAATGCCGAACTTGCCACCCGCTTCGGTCGAGACTTACGAAGATCTGCATAATTTTATTTCACCCAGCACCGCTTCTGGCTATTTTTCTTGCACAACTTTGTTGACGCTGGCGGCGTTAGCGGCTATCAGACGAGCATGATCAAGACAGAACTTCTTATTGTGGTGGGATCGCGCATGGGCAGGATGGTGTAACCATCCGGCAGTAGCCACCCATGCGCGACGAACAGGCTCCTCGAAGGGGCCTTTTTTTATGCCCGCACGAAACACGGACCATCAGACGGAAAAAATGAGATGACCGCGACGGAAAACATGATGACAGGCGCTGAGATCGTTTTGCAGGCGCTGAAGGAAAACGGGGTCGAGCATATCTTCGGCTACCCGGGCGGCGCCGTGCTGCCGATCTATGACGAAATCTTCCAGCAGGACGATATCCAGCACATCCTCGTGCGTCATGAGCAGGGCGCCGGGCATGCTGCCGAAGGCTATGCCCGCGCCACCGGCAAGGTCGGCGTCATGCTCGTCACCTCCGGCCCCGGCGCCACCAACGCCGTCACGCCGCTGCAGGATGCGCTGATGGATTCCATTCCGCTGGTCTGCATCTCCGGCCAGGTCCCGACGACACTGATCGGCTCTGACGCCTTCCAGGAATGCGACACCGTCGGCATCACGCGTCCGTGTACAAAATATAACTGGTTGGTCAAAGACGTAAACGAACTTGCCAATGTCATTCATGAAGCATTTCGGATTGCGCAGAGCGGCCGTCCTGGTCCGGTCGTCGTTGATGTTCCGAAGGACATCCAGTTTGCCCGCGGCCATTATTCGCCGCTCGCCGGACATCCGATCCGCGAGAGCTATCGGCCGACCACGGAGGGCAACAGCGACGCCATCGCGGCAGCCGTCGAACTGATGGCCAATGCCCGCCGTCCTGTCATCTATTCCGGTGGTGGCGTCGTCAATTCCGGCCCCGAGGCGACGCGCCTGTTGCGTGAACTGGTCGAGATCACCAATTTCCCGATCACTTCGACCCTGATGGGCCTCGGCTGCTATCCGGCCTCCGGTAAGAACTGGCTCGGCATGCTGGGCATGCACGGCTCGTATCAGGCCAATATGGCGATGCATGACTGCGACGTCATGGTCTGTGTCGGCGCCCGCTTCGATGACCGCATTACCGGCCGCGTCGACGCCTTCTCGCCGAACTCGAAGAAAATCCACATCGATATCGATCCGTCGTCGCTCAACAAGACCATCCACGTTGACGTGCCGATCCTGGGCGACGTCGGTCTGGTTCTGGAGGAGATGGTCCGCCGCTACCGTGCGCTCAAGGGTGAGCGTCCGTCGCTGGCCGCATGGTGGGATAATGTCGAGCGCTGGCGCGGCCGCGACTGTTTCGCCTACACGCCGTCAAAGGACGTGATCATGCCCCAGTACGCGCTGGAGCGGCTGAATGCAGCGGTCAAGGGCCGTGATTTCTACATCACCACCGAAGTCGGCCAGCACCAGATGTGGGCAGCACAGTTCATCGATTTCGAGGAGCCGAACCGGTGGATGACCTCCGGCGGCCTTGGCACGATGGGTTACGGCCTGCCGGCAGCCCTCGGCGTTCAGATCGCCCATCCCGGCTCCCTTGTCATTGATGTTGCCGGCGATGCCTCGATCCAGATGTGCATTCAGGAGATGTCGGCGGCGATCCAGCACAATGCGCCGATCAAGATCTTCATCATGAACAATCAGTACATGGGCATGGTTCGCCAGTGGCAGCAGCTTCTGCACGGCAACCGGCTGTCGCACTCCTATACCGAGGCGATGCCCGATTTCGTCAAGCTCGCCGAGGCTTACGGCGCAGAGGGCATTTATTGCGACGATCCGGCCGAACTGGACGATGCGATCCAGCGGATGATCGACAGTCCCAAGCCGGTGATCTTCGATTGCCGGGTTGCCAATCTCGCCAACTGCTTCCCGATGATCCCGTCGGGCAAGGCGCACAACGAAATGCTTCTGCCGGACGAGGCCAATGACGAGGCCGTCGCCACCGCCATCGATGCCGCTGGCCGCCAGCTCGTCTGAGGAGAGAAAACTATGAACGCCAAACTTCAGCCGACCGGCTCCGCCTATTTCATTTCCGACGCCCACATTCCGCCGGAGCGCCACACGCTTTCCGTCGTGGTCGCCAACGAACCGGGCGTTCTCGCCCGCGTCATCGGCCTGTTCTCAGGCCGGGGCTACAACATCGAGAGCCTCACCGTTTCGGAAACCGAGCACGAGGCGCATCTGTCGCGCATCACCATCGTCACCAAGGGCACGCCGGATGTGCTGGAGCAGATCAAGGCCCAGCTCGACCGGCAGGTCCCTGTACACAAGGTCGTCGATCTTTCGGTGCGTGCCCGCGAGCTCGGCCAGGCCGCGCCGGTCGAGCGCGAGGTGGCGCTGGTCAAGGTCGTCGGCAATGGCGATCAGCGCCAGGAAGCGCTGCGGCTGGCCGATGCCTTTGAGGCCAAGGTAGTGGATGCCACGGTCGAGCACTTCCTGTTCGAGCTGACCGGCAAGGTTTCCAAGGTCGACCAGTTCATCGCCATCATGCGCCCGCTCGGCCTCGTCGAGATCTGCCGCACGGGCCCGGCCTCGATGAACCGCGGCCCGCAGGGGATGTAAGAAGGGCTATCGTCGACATCGATCTCCCCCTTGAGGGGGGAGATTGATTGCGGAGAGGTTCTCGTGTTCGTCTATCGCCTCGAGAGACGCTCTTGCCCGAATTTGCATCCCATCGTCAAACCGGAGCCTTTCGCATGACCCACGAGACTCTGCTTGCGCTCATCGGCTTCGCGGTCGCGGCCTCGATTACGCCGGGGCCGAACAACATGATGGTGTTCGCCTCCACGGTGAATTTCGGCTTTTTGCGTACTCTGCCCCATATGGCGGGGGTGGTTGCGGGCTTTGTCCTGCTGATGGCGGCGGTCGGTGGCGGGCTTGGCGCCGTCATCACCGCCTTTCCGGCGCTGCTTCTGGTCGCAAAGGTCGCCGGTGCGCTTTATCTCCTCTGGATCGCCTGGAAGATCGGCACCACCCGCAAGTTCGCCTCGACGGGCGAGGCGAGCGGCCGGCCGCTCTCCTTCCTTCAGGCGGTCGCCTTCCAGTGGGTGAACCCCAAGGCGTGGATCATGTCGCTGACGGCGATGTCGGTCTATACCGATCCCGGCAACTACGTTTTCTCCGTGGCGCTTGTTGCCGGCATATTCGGCCTCGTCACCATTCCCAGCATTTCGGTGTGGGGCGGTTTCGGCTCCGGCCTCAGGGACTGGCTCTCCCACGGCAACCGCCTCAAATGGTTCAACATCGCGATGGCGGTCGTGCTGGTGGCAAGCCTCTGGCCGATGCTGCGCTGAGACGCTGACATGGCGATTGCGGGCCGTGAGCGGCGCCCGCTGTGCCGTGCTGTCATGAAGATGCAATACGACTCTGTTTTTAAGGGATCATCCATAGGTGCACAGGGACCGCGCGGGGGCGGGTTTAAGGCAATGGAACCCAGAAAATTCAGAACGCTGTTCATTTCCGACGTTCATCTCGGCTCGAAGGCTGCCAAGGCCGATTTCCTGCTCGATTTCATGCGTCACCATGAAGCCGATACGATCATCCTCGTCGGCGATATCATCGATGGCTGGCGGCTGAAGCGCTCCTGGCACTGGCCGCAGGCCTTCAACGATGTCATCCAGAAGATGCTGCGCAAGGCCCGCAAGGGGACCCGCATTGTCTACATCCCCGGCAATCATGACGAGTTCCTGCGCGAGTTTCCGGGCACCCATTTCGGCGGTGTCGAAGTCGCCCGCCAGATGATCTTCGAGGCCGGCGACGGAAAGAAGTATCTCATCATTCACGGCGACGAGTTCGATGTCGTCGTCCGCCATGCCCGTATCGTCGCTTATCTCGGCGACTGGGCCTATGACGCTGCGATCGCCATCAACCAGGTTCTGGCCTTCGTTCGCCGCAAGCTCGGCCTGCCATACTGGTCGTTCTCGGCCTGGGCCAAACTGCAGGTCAAGCACGCTGTCAATTTCATCGGCGAGTTCCAGCGCGTCGTCGTTGAGGAGGCCCGTCGCAATGAAGTGGACGGCGTGATCTGCGGTCATATCCATCACGCCGTGATGGAGGAGCTGGACGGCATCCGCTACATCAATACCGGCGACTGGGTGGAGAGCTGCACGGCGATTGCCGAGCATTTCGACGGCACGTTCGAACTGATCACCTGGCAGAAGATCGAGGAAGCGGCGCCTGCGGCGGAGCCGACTGACGACGAAGCCCTGCCGCCCTTCCTTGCTGCGCCACGCAGCGGAAAACGCGCGGCCTGAGGGCAGGAGCACTTTCGAACCTCTTCAAAAGACTTGCAATTATGCCCGTTGCATGGAAAGCCTAGCGCATCGGCCCGAAAATCGGAATCGATGTTCGGGCGCGGATGCGCAATTTCGAAGTGCTGCAGCGCCTTTGCCAGTCGGATGGCTTCGCGGTGCTTCTTGCAGGTCTCTGCGGCCGGGCTGCATCCCGCCCGCCGGGCCAGCGCCTGAAGGCCTGGACAACGGAAAGCTGGCTTTTGCAGAACGCGGACGAACCCAAAGCCTCGCTGACAAGCGAACCCGGAAAAGGCGGGGCGGCAACGACCCTGCGCCTTGCCGGCGCATGGACCGTGTTCAACGCGGCCGCGCTTTCGGAAACCGCCCGCACGCTCGATCTTCCCGACGGCGATATCGTGATCGACCTCTCCGAGGTCACGATCATGGATACCGCCGGCACCTGGCTGCTGCGCCAGCTTCAGGAGAGCTGCCGCCGCACCACCCAGAAGGAGCCGGAACTCGTCGGCACCAATCCGCGCATCGACGAACTGCTCGAATCGATACCCGAGGCCCTGCCGGAGCCCGAACGGGCGGAGCAGAAGCATGTCGGCATAATCGAGCGGGTCCTGTCGGCGGTCGGCCGTTCGGCCGTTGCCGCGGGCAAGGACATCTATGCCGGCGTCGGCTTTTTCGGTTCGGTCTTCGTGGGCTTGTTCGATCTGGTGACGGGCAAGGGCGGCGTCAACATGGCGGCCATCACCTCCCAACTCGATCATATGGGCGTTCGCGCGGTACCCATCATCGCGCTGATGTCTTTCCTCGTCGGCGGCATCATCGCCCAGCAGGGCGCCTTCCAGCTCTCCTATTTCGGGGCGGAGCTCTTCGTCGTCGACCTCGTCGGCATTCTCCAGCTGCGTGAAATCGGCGTGCTGCTGACGGCGATCATGGTGGCCGGCCGTTCCGGCAGCGCAATTACCGCCGAGATCGGCGCTATGCGGATGCGCGAGGAAATCGATGCGCTCCGGGTCATGGGCTTCGATCCCGTCGCCGTGCTGGTCTTCCCGCGTATGGTCGCGCTCCTGATCGCCCTGCCGCTGCTGACCATCATCGCCAATTTCGCAGCGCTCACCGGTGCGGCGCTCGTCGTCGACGTCTATTCGGGCATTACGCTGGAGACCTTCCTCCAGCGTCTGCACGAGGCGGTCGATTTCTCGACGCTCGTTTCCGGCATGGCCAAGGCGCCATTCATGGCGCTGATCATCGCCATCGTCGCTTCGCTTGAAGGCATGAAGGTCGGTGGCAGCGCGGAATCGCTCGGCCAGAAGGTCACGGCCTCGGTGGTGAAGTCTATCTTCGTCGTGATCGTCGTCGACGGCATTTTCGCAATGTTCTATGCTGCCATCGATTTCTGAGGGGAACGGTTTGAACGACCAGACAATCGACGAAAGCCAGGAGAACGGTGCTGAGGCCAAGACCGGTGAACGCGAGAGCGTGCTGACGGTCCGCGGGCTGACCGTCGGTTTCGGCGGACCAACCGTGCTTGAAGACCTCGATCTCGATGTCTATCGCGGCGAGGTCCTCGGTTTTGTCGGCGGGTCGGGAACAGGCAAGTCGGTGCTGATGCGCACCGTGCTGCGCCTGACGCAGCGCCAGGCCGGCAAGATCACCATTCTCGGCAAGGATTTCGACCAACTGACCTATGAGGAGCGGCTGGCGGTCGACATGCGCATCGGCGTTCTGTTCCAGCAGGGCGCCCTGTTTTCGGGCCTGACCGTGCTCGAGAACGTGCAGGTTCCGATGCGTGAATATCTCGATCTGCCGAAGCCGCTGATGGACGATCTGGCGCGGCTGAAGATCGAGCTGGTGGGGCTCAGGCCCGAAGCGGCGGACCGTTTCCCTTCGGAGCTTTCCGGCGGCATGATCAAGCGCGCCGCGCTGGCGCGGGCGCTGGCGCTCGATCCGGATCTGGTGTTTCTCGACGAACCGACCTCCGGCCTCGATCCGATCGGTGCTGCCGAGTTCGACGAACTGATCGCGCGGCTGCGTGACACACTCGGCCTGACGGTCTATATGGTCACGCATGACCTCGACAGCCTCAGCGCCGTCTGCGACCGCATCGCGGTGCTCGGCCGCAAGAAGGTGCTGGTCGAAGGCACACTCGACAAGATGCTCAGCTTTGATGACCCCTGGGTCAAAAGCTACTTCCGGGGCAAGCGGTCCCGCGCCGTGTTCAACGAGGCCGGCGACGGCCAGAAACAATAGCGGGCAGACATGGAAACCAAGGCAAATTATTCAATCGTCGGCTTCTTTATCTTGCTCGTGCTCGCCGCGGCCGCCGGCTTCATCTACTGGATGGGCGAATATGGCCGCCAGGGGCCGATCGCCGAGCTCGTGGTGCGCATACCGGGCTCCGCCAACGGGCTGAGCGTCGGTTCGGCGGTGCGGTTCAACGGCATCCAGGTCGGCTCGATCCGCAAGCTGGAGATCGATCCCGCCGATCCGCGCTATACCATCGCCCGCACCGAGGTGAAGGCGGATACGCCGGTGCATGACACCACCAAGGCGAAGCTTGAGCTGCAGGGACTGACGGGCACTGGCTATATCGAGCTTTCGGCCAACGGTCAGGATGGCCCGAATATCCTGCAGCAAGCGCTGGAAGACGACAAGCCGGCCGAGCTGACGGCCGACAAGTCCAGCCTGTCGAACCTGCTCGCAACCGCCGACCAGATCATGCAGCGCATCGACAGCACGGTGACCGATGTCCAGAACATCGTCTCGGACGTCCGGTCGCCGCTCACCGACACCATTTCGAACATCGATACGTTTACGAAGGCGCTCGCCGACAATTCCGATGGAATCGGCAAGTTCCTGGCCTCCGTCGGAGACCTGTCCGATACGGTCGTATCGCTGACCCAGAAACTTGACCAGACGATCTCGACGATCGACGGCGTGGTCGCAGCGATCAATCCCGAAGACATCAAGAACATCGTTGCCAATGCCAACCGGATTACCGACAACGTCGCCAATGCATCCGGCAATTTCGACGAGATCGCCGCAAACCTGAACAGCGCGGTCGAGACCTATGCCGGCTTCGCCAAGAAGGCGCAGGATGCGCTCGACAAGGTCGACACCATCATCAGCTCTGTCGATGCCGCCAAGGTGGGCTCCTCGGTCGATGATTTCTCGGCGACGATGGCGGATGCGCGCGCGGCGGTGCAGTCGATCAAGGAAGTGGCCGACAGCGTCAACGCGCGCACCGAGAACATCGACACCGCAATCGACAATGTCAGCGAGATCGCAACCAAGCTCAACGACGCCTCGACCCGCGTGAACACCATCCTGGTGAAGGTCGACAAGCTGCTTGGCTCCGACAACGTCAATTCGCTTTCTGATCAGGCCCGCGATACGCTGGCGGCTGTCAAGGATGCGGCTGAGACGCTGCAGGCGCGGATCGGACCGATCACGGCTAATCTCGAGGAATTCTCGGGCTCGGGCCTGCGCGACGTCCGTGGCCTGGTTTCCGATACGCGGCGAACCGTCGATACGCTCAACCGCACCATCGAATCGCTCAGCCAGGATCCGCAGCAGCTGCTCTTCGGGCCGGAGGGCGTGAAGACCTACGACGGCCGCAACCGCTACTGATGGCGAACGCTGGCCGGTTCCTGGCGGGCCAGCCGGCGATTTCGCCAAAGGGGTTGAGATTTTGACGTTTTTTCTATTGAGTGGCTAAAACGCGACTGTCCGGAAGGGACTGCTGTCCTATGTATAGCGTAGGCCAGGCCTTGCCCTGGCATCACGCACCGCCTTGGCGGTCGGGATCATCATGGTGCTGTCGCGTTGCCTCCGGCTTGGTTGATGAAGCCTGTCGGTTTTTGAGTTCGGTATGCCGGGAAGGGTATTGGTCATGATGAGTGCGGCGATGGATAGGGCGAAGGGACTGGTGCTGCCGGTGCTGGGTCTCGGCTTTGCGCTTGCCGCCGTTACCGGCTGCGCCCGTGCACCGCGCGATACATTCGACCTGACGATGCAGACGACGGCGCTGACGGCAGAGGCCGCACGGCCGGCGGTCCGCACCCAGCTTCTGGTGCCAACGCCGAGCGCCATCGAAGCGCTCAGCAACCGCAACATCGTCGTGCGTCTCGGCGGCTCCGAGTTGCGCTATCTCGGCGGCGCCCAGTGGAGCGATCAGCTTCCAGCCGTCATCCAGTCCCGCCTTGTCGCGGGGCTTGAGAACACCGGCCATTTCGGCGGTGTCGGCATTCCGGGGCAGGGTCTGGCCATTGACTACCAGGTCGTTGTCGAAATCCGCGAATTCGCGATCGACGCCGTAGGCCCGGGCGCTGCCAATGTGGTGCTGTCGGTGAAGCTGCTTGATGACCGCAACGGCGTCGTGCGCGCCCAGCGGCTGTTCTCCGCAAGCGTTCCCGTGAACGCGTCAGGCTCCAACGGCACGCTGGTTGCGGCGCTGGACGAGGCCTTTGCCAGGACCCAAAGCGAGATCGTCACCTGGATCGCCGGCATCCTTTAAGCGAACGCCGTTTACACGGCTGCGGGTTTCCTGCAGCCGCCCGCCTATGTTCGGCCGGTTCCGGGTATTCCAGATTTTCTTGAGATCAGATGTCGCGCCGAGGCGTCCCGACGGGGACGCCTCTGACAACGACTTTACTTAAGCCGCCCGGATGCGTGGGCGAGCATGGTGTAGACCTTGCCGGTATCCGACGTCAGGTAGGCCTGCACGCCGGCGCGGTCGCGACCGTTTTTCATCACGTCTGAAAGCAGCTTTTCGAAGTCGGCGATGTAGCGGTCGACCGCCGTGCGGAATTCGCGGTCGCTTTCATACTTCGACTTGATGTCGTCGAAGGTCCGCTGGCCCTTCAGGGTGTAGAGCCGACGGGTGAAGATGTCGCGTTCGCCCTGCTGGTAACGGCGCCACAGCTCGACCGAAGCGTCGTGATCGATGGCACGGGCGATGTCGACCGAGAGCGAGTTCAGCGATTCGACCACCTGCTTCGGCTTGCGATCGGGCGCTGTCGGCTGGGCCGGGCGGCTTGCCGCGCCGCGGGCCGATTGGCCGGCTTCCTCGCGGGCCGCAGCGCGCAGCAGGTCGCTGATCCAGCCTTCGCCGCCCTGGGCAGCTGCCGGCTGGGCACGGGTCACGGCCTGGCGCGTTTCGCGGGCAGTGGCCGAGCCGGCCGTGCCGCGAAGGCTCGGAATGTCGTCGTCAACCTTGGGCATGGCAGCGGCGAGGGATCCTGCCGGCGGAGCCGAGAACGGGCGGATGGCCTCGCTGCGCGGCCGTTCTGCCGCGGCCGGCGCCGGCTTTTCGGCCGGTGGCGCGACCTGAGCGCGCGTGGCGCCTATGATCGAGGAAATGTCCTGCAGAGCGCGCACCTGATCTTCAACGGCGCGGCGCATGGCGGCAGCGCTTTCGCGTGCTTCCTCGGGCATTTCGTGAATGCCGCGCTTGACGGCATCGCGGGTGTTGTCGAACTCGGCGCGGATCTCGGTGGCGACACGTTCGATCTCGCGGGTTGCGCCGGCAAAGCGTGATGCGGCGTCTTCCACGGAACTGCGCATCGTCTCGCTCAGGCGGGCGGACATGTCCTCGGCCTCGCGGTTCGTCTTGTCGATCGTTGCCGTGATCGTCGCGGCAACCGCCTTCAGGCCGCTCTCGATCTCCTTCGAGCGTTCGGCGAGACCGGTGGAGAGCTCGCCCAGGGCCTGCTGGCGCTCGTCGAGCGTGCCCGCGAGGCCGGACTGGGCCTGATCGATGAGGTTCGAGGCGCGATCGAGGATACCAGCATGGCTCTCGATTTCGGAGACGAGACCGCGCACGAAGCTGAGCGCGTTCTGGCTGGAGGCATCGAGCCGCTCAACCTTGCCGTCGAGAAGCGCGCTGGTCTCGGACATCGCCTCAGCCGAGCGCTGGGCCGTGTCGCGCACGGACCGCGCGGTGGCGGAGAGATTTTCGTCAAGCGTCGACAGGTGCGAGGCGGCCTCGTCGACGACGCCTGCAAGTTGCTGATGGCTTTCGCCGAGGCGATGGCCCAGCGCCTGCACGTGGTTGGTGAGGTTCTGGCTGTCGCTGCGGAGCTGCTCGCTGCTGCGTTCGGTCGCAGCGGCGATTTCGGCGGCAGCCTCGCGGCCGGTTTCCCCATAGCGCTCGATCAGCGGACGCGCCTTTTCATCGATCAGCGCGTTGAGTTCGGCAGTGTGGCCGGAGAGCATCGAATTCATGCCGCGAGCGCGTTCGTCAAGCGCAGCGTTGACGGCCTGGCTGCGGGCTGCGATGGCGCGGTCGACGGCGCCAAGCGTTTCCTCAAGCGCGGCGAACTGGCCGCTGAGGCTGTCGCGCAGCGACTGTGCGCGCTCGGTCATCATCCGCTCGTTCTCGGCCAGGCTTTCCGACAGCGCATCCGCCGCACCGGAAAGGCCGACATTGATGCTTGCGCCGCGCTCGGCGAGCAGGGTTTCCGCCTCGCTCATCGTGTCGCGGATGGCAGCGATCTGGTTGTCGATGCGAGCGCTGGTCGCCGTGATGATTTCGGAGATACGGGCGCTGTTTTCGCTGGCGCTCTGGCCGGCAGCCTCGGCCTGGCTGGTGAGTTCACCCTGCAGGGCACGGGCGCGTTCGAAGATTTCCGAGCTGCTGGTTTCCAGGCCGGCACGGACATTGGCGTATGAGGCTTCGACCTGGCGGGTGAAGGTCTCACCGGTCACCTCGAGCTTCTGGCGCATGTCCTCGGCGTCGCGGTTCATCGCGGCGGCGGCCTCGGAAATGGTCTCGCGCAGACGACCGGCGAGGTTGCCGGCCTGGCGGTCCATCGTGCCGTTGACGTTTTCGAGGCCGGCATCGATGGCGCGCTCGAACTTGCCGAAGCGCTCCTCGATACGCGCGCTGCCATCATCGAGGGCGCCGGCGATCGCATCGCGGCGGCTGTCGAGCGACTGGGCCAGGCGATCTGCGGCTGCGGCACTGGCGTCATCGATGCGTTGCGCCTTGGCGTCGAGCATGCCGGAAAGCCGCTCGTCGAGCTGCTCGCCGGAAAGTGCGAAGGAGTTCTCGTGCGTCAACAGGGTCTCGTGCAGTCGGCCGGCAACGTTCTCAGCGGTGGCTTCGAAGCGTGTGGCATTGTCGTGCAGGACCTCCGAGATGCGACGCTCGGCCTCTTCGCCGGCGACGCGCATGCGATCCGCGGTGTCGTTGCCGGCGCGCTCGAAAGCGCTGCGCTGCTCGGCAAGCGAGGCCGAAAGCCGGCCCTGCAAGGCACTGCCGGACTGTTCGATCTCGGCGGCGTAGCGAGAAAGCGTGCCGTCGAGACGCTCGCCGGTTTCGTTGGCAAGATTGGCGAGGCGGTTGGTGCCGCTCTCGATCTCGCCGGCATGGCGGCCCAGGCTTTCGTTGAGGGCGCCGAAGGAGGTTTCCACCCGGCCGGTCATCGCATCGGCGGACTGGTTGATCAGCCCGGCAGCGCGGGTGACCTTGTCGGCAATCGCGCCGGCGGAATCGCGCAGGCTTTCATCCAGGCGGACACTCGACTTCTCGATCGTGTGGCGCAGCGAATCCTCGCGCGTCTCCAGCGACATTTCGAGCAGGCTGGAGGAGGCGGCAAGCGTGGTGGCAATGTTGGTGCCAGCCTCGGAGAGGGTTTCGGAAAGCGTCGAACGGCCACTCTCGATGGCGTCACCGAGCTGAACGGCGCCCGCGCCGAAGCTTTCTTCCAGACGACGGTGACCGTCGGCGTAGATATCGCGCAGGCTCGCCTCGCGGCTGGTGAAGGTCGCGGTGATGCGGCCGTCAAAGTCGGCAAACTTGTCGTCGAGCGTGGATGTACGGTTGTCGATGGCGCCCTCGAGCCGCTCGGCGGCCTGATCGTAGGCGCTGGCGAGCCGGCTCTGACCATTGTTGACGGCGCCCTCCAGCCGCGACGTCTGTGCCTCGATAGTCTGGCCAAGGGTTTCCTCGGCGGTCGAAAGCGTCGCGGTGAGAAGGATTGCCTGCTCGTTCAGGCGTTCGCCGAGGCGGTCTGCTGCCCCGGAAAGAACGGTGTTGATTCCGTTCTCGCCATCGCCGATCTGGGCATTGAAGCGCGCGAGCTGGGCGTCGAGCCGTTCGGAGGCGTTCGAAAGCGAGCCGGTGAGGCGCTCATTGCCGGCCGTGAAGGTACCTTCGAGACGCGACGTCTGTGCCTCGATGGTCTGGCCGAGGGTTTCCTCGGCTGTCGAAAGCGTCGCGGTGAGCAGGATCGCCTGCTCGTTCAGACGCTCGCCCAGACGGTCTGCTGCGCCGGAAAGAACGGTGTTGATGCCGTTCTCGCCATCGCCGATCTGGGCATTGAAGCGCGCGAGCTGGGCGTCGAGCCGTTCGGAGGCGTTCGAAAGCGAGCCGGTGAGGCGCTCATTGCCGGCCGTGAAGGTACCTTCGAGACGCGACGTCTGTGCCTCGATGGTCTGGCCGAGGGTTTCCTCGGCGGTCGAAAGCGTCGCGGTGAGCAGGATTGCCTGCTCGTTCAGGCGCTCGTTGAGCCGGTCGGCGGCGCCGGACAGCACGGTGTTGATGCCATTCTCGCCGTCGCCGATCTGGGCGTTGAAGCGCGCAAGCTGGGCGTCGATGCGCTCGGAAGCGTTGTCGAACGAACCGGCGAGGCGTTCATGACCGGTCGAAAGCGCGCCTTCCAGCCGCTCCGTATGGGATTGCAGGGTCTGACCGAGGGTTTCTTCCGCAGTCGAGAGCGAAGCCGTCAGCAGGATCGCCTGTTCGGTGAGGCGCTCGTCGATGCGCTCGGTGACGCCGGTGATGGCGGCAGTGATACCGCTCTCGCCCGTGCCGACGCGCTCGTTGAAACGCTCGAGCTGGGCTTCAAGCCGATCGGATGCACCGGAGAGCGAACCCGTGAGGCGCTCATGACCGCTCTTCAGCGTTTCATCGAGCCGCTCGGTCTCGGACTTCAGCGTCGCGCCGAAGGTTTCCTCGCTGGCGGAGAGGGTTGCGGCAAGCATGATCGCGTGTTCGTTCATGCTGTCTTGCAGGCGGTCGGCTGCGCCGCTGATGGTGGCGGTAATGCCGCTCTCGCCGTTTCCGACCCTGTCGGTGAAATCGGAAAGCTGGGCATCGATGCGGTCGGCTGCGCCGGAGAGCGAGCCACCGAGACGCTCATGGCCCGCACGCAACGATTCCTCAAGGCGCACCGTGCCGGCCTCGAGCGTCTGGCCGATGGTTTCTTCGCTCGTCGAAAGCGTCGTCGCCAGCATGATGGCCTGGTCGTTCATACGCTCGTTCAGCCGCGAGCCTGCATCGTCGAGAGCGGAACTGATCGTTGCTTCGCCGCTGGTGATCTGGGCGCCAAAGCGCTGCAGCCGCTCATCAAGCCTGGTCTCGGCATCGCCAAGAATGCCCGAAAGCGCGCTCTTCTCAGCACCAAGCGTCGCACCGAGGGTATCGGTGTGGCTGGTGATCGTCTGGTCGAGCATCTCGGTGCTGGCCGAAAGCGTCGCCGCCAGCGTCAGCGTATGGTCGCCCATGCGTTCGTTGAAGCGGTCGCTGGCTTCCGACAGCATCGCATCAATGCTGGCTTCGCCTTCGCCCAGCGCCTGCTGCATGCGGCCAAGACTGCCGTCGAGGCGCGATTCGATAGTGTTGCCGCTTTCCTCGAATCGGCTCGCAAAGCCATCGAGCGTGCTGTCGAGGCTGGCGCCAAGGCGGGAAACGGTGGTTTCGATACGCTGATCGACGGCGGCACTGCGCTCCTCGAACTGGCGGGCCATCGCCTCGTTGGTCTCGCTGAGGCGGCTGGTGAAGCGCGCTTCGGTTTCACCGATGGTCGCCGACAGGCCGGTGGTGACGCGGTCGAGCGCCTCCGACATGGTCTTTTCGCTCGAAGAGGCGGCCTCGAGCAGCGCTTCGGAGCGGCGGCCAACGGTTTCCGAAAGGTTCTCACCCGTTTCGGCGAGAGCGGCCGTCAGGCGTTCGGTGTCGTCGTTAAGGCGCGAGGCGGAGCCGTGGAAATCCTCGATCAGGGTGCGACCGCGTTCTTCGAAACGGCTGGAGAGGTCGTTGAAGCGCTTGTCGAAAAGCTCGGTCAGTTCGCCGTAGCTGCGGTCGAATTCCCCGCGCAGCGTGGTGGTACGCTTCTCCAGGAGCTCGCCGATGTTCGAGGCGGCGCGGCTGGCATTCTCGTCGATGATGGCGGCCCGGGTCTCGATCATCTCGGCAACGCCGGCGCCGGCGGTCGTGACCTTGCGGGTCAGATCGTCCATCACCGTACCGATTTCGCTCTTGAGCTGGTCGTTGGTGCCGAGGATCGATGTGCGGATGCGCGCGGCGTGATTGACCACGGCCTCGCGCTCGGCGGAAAGCTCCTGCACCAGGTTGCGGATGCGCAGCTCGTTTTCGGCGTAGCTGCGTTCCAGCGCATTCACCTCGGAATGGACGAGGTTTTCCAGTTCGGAGGCGCGGGCGATGGTCCGCTCGATGCCTTCGTTCATGGCATAGACTTCGCTGCGCACAGCCTGGCTGACGCTGCGGACCTGCTGAGCGGCATGCTCGTCCGGTTCCGACAGACGCAGCGCGACCTCGGCCATCGAGCGCGCGGCTTCCTGCATGTCGCGGGCGCGGGCGAGCATCATGTTGAAGGCATAGATGACAAAGACGGGCGCAAGCGTCAGCGTGGCCGCGACCCCGATGCCCTCGATCCCAAGGATTTCGGCGAAGGAGCTTGCATTGAAGATCTTCGAGCCGAGAACGACCAGGGTGCCGGCAATGCCGAGGCCGAGCCAGCCGGCGGACATGATCGTTGAGTTGCGCAGCGCTTCCATGGTGGAGCGGCGTTCGAAGGCGCGCAGCACGCGCTGGTTGGAAAACCGGCCAGGATCGTTGGCGGGCCGGAATTCCGGCGATTTCGGGCGGGCCGCGGTGGCGCGGTCGTTTTCCGGGCGCGGCGGACGGGCAGGGGTGTCTGCCGGGCGTTCCGCACGGGTTTCCGTCGCCGTCTTCTCACCAGCGTCGCCGTCGACATCGGGCGCCAGCGCATCTTCGAGTGCGTTGATTGCCTGCTCGTCGAGCGAAGAACCGCTTACTTGTTTCGCCATGGTACGCCTCGTGCCACACGGCCCGCTTCGCCACATTCCTGTCGCGAAGGCGGACCTGATACTCTCTCAATGGTTCAAACCGCGAAGTGTCCCCGCGATTCCCGCCAAAGCCCCTGAAATAGACCCCAAATGCCTTGCCGTATCGGCCTTTTCTCGCTCACAATCGTGTCGAGAGGCAGGCAAATGTCTTCTTTTTCAAAGGATTACCCACATTTTTCATCGCATATTCGCTTTTGCCATACAACACGCTCGGCCGCGCCGCCTGCTTCTGTCCCCCGCCAATGGTGGACGACGCGGCCAAAATGGCCTGCAAAAAGCAATCAAATTCCGGCGTTTAGCGAATATTAACCATAATGCGCCTTTTCACCCGCTTTGCAAATCGACCGCCGGCGGGGCAGGGGGCAGGTAAATCGATGGTGATCCCGCCGATATTGACTGAGGCGCTGGAATGAACGAAACACCGGGCTTCGGCAGACGAATGCAAGGCTTCCCGACATGCTCAAACTCAAGTTCATCGGCAATGACGAGACGGTCTATGACCTCGAGGTCAGCCCCGGCTCCAGCGTGATGGAAAATGCCGTGCGCAACAGCGTACCCGGCATCGAAGCCGAGTGCGGTGGCGCCTGCGCCTGCGCCACCTGTCATGTCTATGTCGATCCAGACTGGATGGCGAAAGTTGGCGAGCCCGAGCCGATGGAAGAAGACATGCTCGACTTCGCCATCGATGTCCGCGCGAATTCGCGGCTTTCCTGTCAGATCGAAATGCGTGACGAGCTTGACGGGCTGACCGTGCGCATTCCCGAACGTCAGGGTTGACGCCGCGGTGGACCGTCTGATGCCGTCAGTTTTCGCCCCCCGCCGATTGCGACTTGCGCACGGACGCACGCTGACGCTCGGCCCGACCGGCGTCCTGATGGCGATCGTCAACGTCACGCCGGATTCCTTTTCCGATGGCGGCCAGTTCGTGAGCGTCGACGAGGCCGTTGCCTTCGCGCTCGCGGCGGTGGCAGACGGTGCTTCGATCCTCGACATCGGCGGCGAATCGACCCGGCCCGGCGCGGACGCGGTCTCCGCCGCAGAAGAACAGGCCCGCATCCTTCCGGTGATATCGGCGATAGCGCGGAAGACCGATGCGCTGATCTCCGTTGATACCTATCGGGCCGAGACGGCGGAGATGGCGATCTCGGCCGGTGCGCATCTCATCAACGACATTGCGGGAGGCACGGCCGAGCCGGATATACTGCGGGTGGCGGCCAGGATGGGAGCCGCCTATTGCCTGATGCACACCAGCAGGCGCGCCGACAAGCGGGCCGATCCGCTGGAAGATCAGCTCGCCTTCTTGGAGCCGGCGCTTGCCGCTGCGCGAGCGGCTGGCATTTCCGACGACCAGCTGCTGATCGATCCCGGTTTCGGCTTCGGCAAGGACGGCGCGGAAAATCTCGACATCATGGCACATCTCGATGTGCTGCACCGCCTTGGTCTTCCGCTCCTCATCGGCACATCGCGCAAACGCTTTGTCGCGACGCTGAGCGGCGGCGATAATCTCTCCCGCGACTTCGGAACGGCGGCGACCACCGTGATCACCCGGATGGCCGGCGGCGCGGTGTTCCGCGTGCATAATGTCAGCGCCAACCGGGCGGCACTTGCTTTCGCTGACGCGATGATCGCGCGTGAGGCCGACTGAGGCCGTTATTCGGAAGGCTTCGCATCCATCAGGTTGCGCATGGGCCAATGGCGGCCTAGAACTGGCCGGCTCGGAAGCCGCACCCGCTTTCTTAACCTTCGCGTCCAGGGAGACCAGCGATGAACGGCCGCTACACCATCGTGCTCAAGAATTGCGCCTTCTTTTCCACCCATGGCGTGATGCCGGAGGAAGAGACGCTCGGCCAGCGCTTCTATGTCGATGCGACGCTGAATATCATCGATGAAAATGCCGTCCTGAACGATGACTTCTCCGCCGCCGTCGATTACGGCGAGGTCTACAAGGTCATTTCCGAAGTGGTGACGAAGCGTCGCTTCCGGCTGATCGAGGCGCTTGCCCACGCGATCGCTGTTGCTGTCTGCGACCGGTATGCGCCGATCCGCTCGGTCGAGATCGTCGTGCGCAAGCCGTCCGCCCCGGTGCACGGCCTGCTCGACTATGCCGAGGCGCGTGTCAGCTATGACGCGGGTTGAGGCTACTCTCAGCCTCGGTGCCAATTTGGGCGATCCAAAGAGCACGATGGCGGCCGCGCTCGTGTCGCTCGACGCCGTTGCGGATGTTCGTGTCAGCACGGTGTCTCGTCTTTACCGGACGCCGCCCTGGGGGCCGGTGGAACAGCCGCCTTTCATCAATTGCTGTGCGCTGGTTGCCACGACGCTCGCCCCCGACGCGCTGATGCAGCTATGCCTTGACATCGAGAAGAGGCTGAAGCGTGTCCGCGACGTCCGCTGGGGGCCACGCGTGATCGATATCGACATTCTGACCTATGGAGCTGAGGTGATCGATACACCGCTCATCACCGTGCCGCATCCGCGCATGACCGAGCGGGGTTTCGTGCTGGTGCCACTCGCCGAGATCGCGCCCGAACTGCGTGTGCTGGGCCGCACGATCCGGGACTGGCTCTCTGCGACGGATGTCACGGGGATCGAGCTGCTCACCGATGACGGGCACTGGTGGCGATAGCTATTTGATGGCGCCGACAGCGAGCGCGTCGGTTTCACGTTTCAGCGAAAGGCCAATGACGGGCACGAAGCGGGTGCCGCCCTTGATCAGGAGCGTGATGTTGAAATTCTCCGCATCCAGCAGGTTGGCGACTAGCGCGCCGGTCACCTTGTCGCGTTTCAGCTGAATCACCGCCTTGCCATCCTCGATCACACCGTCCGTCACATCGAGGCCTTCGCCTTCGCTGCCGTCCAGGAACTGGCCGCGATAGGTATCGCCTTCGCGGATGAAGACGGCGGTGACGGGGTGGGAGAACATGCCGGTGCGGCAGCGACCGTCGAGCCGGAAGCCGGTCCCGCCATCTTCGAGCGGCAGGCCGTCGAGCTCGCAGCGGAAGCGGGTGCCCTTCATCTTGCCCTCGACGATTTCACCTGGGCCAGACCACTTGCCGGCGACGTCGTTGAAGAAATCGCGATCGGCACGGTCGTTCGCCGTGGCGGATTGCGCCGATGCGCAGATGAGCGCGGCGAAGAGAGCAGCGGTGCTGATGAGGCGGGCATCGGAGCGAGGCATCGTGCGGTCATCCATGGTTGTGGAAGCCGCAGGATGGGGCGGAATGGTTAATGTTCGGTTTCGGCGGCGAGATCCGCCCCGCCGTTCAGGGTTTCGACAGATCTCGCTTCGTGCCGGGACCGAGGTCGGAGATGAAATCGGCCATGCTCGGCCGCTTCAGCGCGTTGAACGGCATCGGCCGGCAGAGATCCATCGCGGCAATCCCGATCCGCGCGGTCATCAGGCCATTGATGAGGCCTTCTCCGAAGCGGGCCGAGAGTTTCGAAGCAAGCCCGTGACCGAGCACCTGCTGCACAAGACTGTCGCCGACAGCGATGGAGCCGGTGACCGCGAGGTGGGCGAGCACGTCGCGCACAAGCCGGAACAGGCCGAGCGAACCCGGCCGGCCGCCATAAAGCTCTGCCATGTTGCGCACCAGCCGGATCGATTCATAGAACACATAGATAAGGTCGACGGCGGCCCGCGGGCTGATGGCGGTGACCACCGAGACCCGCTTCGAGGCGTTGAGAATGAGTGCCCTGGCCTTGAGGTCAAGAGGCCCCATCATCTCGCGCTCGCAAAAGCCAATCAGTTCCGGTGCGTCGACCACTTCGTCGTCCAGCTCGGCAAGCCGCTTGCGGCCGCGCGCGGTCTCGGCCTTGCCGGCGAGGAAGGCGGAAAGCTCTGCCGCCGCCTTGCGCGCTTGCCTGGCGTCGTTGCCGGCTTGGGCTTCGGCGATTTTCACCTTGATATGCTGGATCGCGCCCAGCCGCAGGATCGCGATCGTCTCGCGCGCGGCAACCACAAGTCCGGCGAAGACACCGACGCCGACGGCGCCGAGGGCGAGCCAGCCGAGCCAGGGGGCACGGGCGAACAGGCTGCGCACCAGGTCGTCGATCCAGAGCCCGAGCGCGAGCGTGAGCACGATGCTGAACGCGGCCATGGCGAGTTTGGTGAAGGAAAAGCCGCGCTTCTTCATCACCGCAACCGGCGGATCGAGCTCGTCGGCGGCTATCTCGGTGTCACCTCTGAGAAAGGGATCTTCGTCATCCGGTGTGACATGAATGCTTGGATCGTCGAAGTGCCGCGGCTGCCGCGGCGCCTCCTCGTTGCGATGCGGCCGGTCATCGCCGACATCGAAAGCGGCGGGGCGTCGGGGATCGTTGGTGCTCATGCCAGCCGGTCTCCCAGAAGGAATTGCAGGGCGCGGTCGAGCCGGATATGCGGCAGCGAAATGCCGTCCTCGGCATCGATGTTGATCTCGGGCGGGCGGAAGCGCACGGCGTTGACGTCGGCGAGTTCCTTCGGCGCCGCACCGCCCTTGCGCAGCAGCCGGAAAAACGCTTCGGGATTGGCGGGAAGGTCGCCGGGAAAAATTGCGGTTTTTCGTTTACCGTCAAATATTTCGGAGCCGATCTTCTCACCGGATATTGGTGTCCCGACGATGACGGGCAGGGTGGCTTCGCCGCTTTCGACGGTGGCCTCTCGCGTCGCCCGGACCGAGGCGATCGCCATCACTTCGATACCGGCGCCCGAGGCACCGATAGTCTTTGCGGCGTTATCGACCAGGCGGCGGGTGAGCTTCTCCAGCCGGTCATGGCTTTCATGGTGCAGGTGATCGGCCTTGGTGGCGGCGATCAGCACCTTGTCGATCCGCCGGCGCACCAGCGACGAGAGGAAGGAATTGCGGCCGGGTCGGAAGCAGGCGAGCACCTCGGTCAGCGCCCGCTCGAGGTCGGCGACCGCCTCGGGACCTCTGCTCAGCGCCTGCAGCGTGTCGACCAGCACGATCTGCCGGTCGAGCCGGGCGAAGTGGTTGCGGAAGAAAGGCCTGACGACGACCGATTTGTAGGCCTCGTAGCGTCGTTCCATCTGGGCGGCGAGAGAGCCGCGCTTCGGCTTGTCGGACCCAAGGCCAGGCAAAGGCGCGAAGGTGAGGGCGGGCGAGCCCTCGAGGTCGCCCGGCATCAGGAAACGTCCCGGCGGCAGCGTCGAAAGCGAGTGCTCGTCGGCGCGGCAGGCGGTCAGGTAGGCAGCGAATCGCTCATGCAACGCCTTCATGGTTTTCTCGTCCGCCGGCGCATCGTAGTCGAGCGATCTGGCAAAGGTGAGCCAGTCGTTGGAAAGCTTCGCCCGCGTTCCCGCCATTGCCTGCTCTTCTGTCTCTTTCGAGAAGCTTGCGAAATCCTGTCCGAGCAGCGGCAGGTCGAGTAGCCATTCTCCTGGATAATCAACGATATCGATGGAAATCCTGCCACGGGAAAAGAGGCGGTTCCAGCGGCTGGCACTTTCATATTCGAGCGTCAGCCGAAGCTCCGAAATGGCGCGCGTCGAATCGGGCCAGATACGGTCGTCAACGAGCCGGTCGATATGGGTTTCGTAGTCGAAGCGCGGGATCTGGTCGTCCGGCTGGTCCTCGAGGCGGACCGTCGAAAGTCGACCCGAACGCATCGCTTCGAACATCGGCAGCCGCCCGCGATGCAGCAGGTTGTGAACCAGCGAGGCGATGAACACGGTCTTGCCGGCGCGCGAAAGCCCGGTGACGCCGAGGCGCAAGGTCGGCTGCACAAGATCGGCGGCACGGTCGGTGATGTTGTCGAGCGTCAGTCTGGCATTGTCGCCGAGCGACGTATGGATGGGCGTCAAGTCTGGCTTCCTCGCGCATTTTCAAGGGTGCGGCTCGGGAAGCGGCACCTTGTTGATGCAATATAGGCAAGGCAGGCCGGGTATGAAAGGCAATCAGGGGGCGAGGAATTCGGTCAGATGCCATGAAGGGGCGTCGCCGCCTTCACCGGTGCCCGCATAATCGAGCACGGCAACGCCTGACGTCGGGTAGCCATAGGGGCAGGCCTTATTGAAGGCCTCGTAGCCGACCAGCATCAGCAGGGCTTCCTCGATGCCGGGATTATGGCCAACGATCATCACTGCGGCGGCGTCGCACTCTTCAATGGCTTCGAGATAGGTGATGGGAGCCGCCTGATAGAAGTCATCGAGGAACCGGCAGGTCGGCGAGCGGCCCAGCGCGCGGTAGGCGGCATCGGCCGTCTGCCGGCAGCGCATGGCGGATGAAGAAAGGATCAGGTCGGGCACGAATCCGTTCTGCTTCAGTCGCTTGGCCATGGCCTCGGCATCATCTGCTCCGCGCTTGGACAGCAGGCGTTCGTAATCACGAATGTTCGGCTCCGGCCACACGGCCTGGGCGTGCCGGACAAGATAGATCCGTTCGGGTGGCGGGCTGATTGTCGACATCTTTCTACTCGAGGCGGCGCGTCGCTGTTCTGCTGCGGGCTGAACATGCCCTTAGCATGAATGTCGCGCAAGCCCTTCCGGTTTTTTGGCTCGGGCGGCGGTCTGCGGGCGCTTTTTAGGTTTTCCACAATGATCATTTATGCGGCGCCCTCGGCCGTTTGCGAAACGATTTTAGCGCTTGATGAGCGCGGTTGCGCGGAATCGGCGTGGATTTCGCCCCGGTTGCGGCAAAATTGCATAAAATCCAGTCGCGGGGCCTATTTTTTTGACAGTTTTGTAACTGCTTAATTTTCAATCATAGGCTTGAATCGCGATATTTGTTTGGGATATACACCGCGCGTGGGGTGTTGTTCAGGAGAATGGCTTTGAACAAGAACATTGATCTTAGTAGCTATGTTCTCTCCGATGACGAAGAGTTCATGAATCCCAACCAGCGGGCCTATTTCCGCGCAAAACTGATCGCTTGGAAAAACGACATTTTGCGTGAGGCGCGTGAGACGCTCGAAAATCTGGCAGCCGAAAGCGCGAACCACCCGGATCTTGCCGACCGGGCTTCCTCCGAAACCGACCGTTCCATCGAATTGCGAGCACGCGATCGTCAGCGCAAGCTGATCTCCAAGATTGACGCGGCGCTGCGCCGAATTGATGACGGAACTTACGGTTACTGCGAGGAGACGGGTGAGCCGATCGGTCTTCGCCGGCTTGATGCGCGTCCGATCGCGACCTTGTCGATCGAGGCGCAGGAGCGCCACGAGCGACGCGAAAAAGTCTATCGCGACGAATGAACATCAAAAGGCCGCGTCAGTCACCTGACGCGGCCTTTTGATTTGCATCGTTGCCTTTGCGGCTTCAGGCCTGAGGGCCACTGGTTTTCGGTGTGGCTGTTTCGGCCGGCTGGCCTTCCGCGCGCGGATGGCGGGCGCCGATCGGTGCGGGAATCCGTGTTTCCAGCAACAGATCGTTCGGGCCGCCGATCATCACCAGATGTTCGACATTGTCGCGTCGGATCAGCACGATGCGTCGACGCGCATCGACGGCTGCGGCATCGACGACGAAGAGCCGCGGCCTGCGGTTCTTGCCGCCCTTGATGAATGGTGACGGCGGCCGGTGGCGCAGCAGGAACCAGATGGCAAGCACGGCCAGGATGATGACCCCGATCGCAAGCGTCGGGAAATCGAAAATGGCTCCGCTCCAGTCCAGGCTTCCCATCGCTATTCCTCTTCTCTTTCATGCGGCGCTCATCCTCGGGGAGGTGCGCAACCGCCAATGCCATCGTGCTTCTTCGAATTTACCACCGCCTGCCCGTGTGGCACGGGCGAAGCATGTATGGTCAGAGTAGCACGTGTTTCTTGCCGATTTGTCAACTCGCGGCGCTGCGAGAACACCGTCCGCTCACCCGAACGCGCCTTTGCGGGCCGAATTGCGGCACAAAACCCAATCTTAAGCTTTTGAACCTAACATTGCGGCTCCAGATTGGCATGTCGCGGGCATTGCCCGGCCTGAAAAGGGGCGCTAAAGCGATCAGGCACGGTTTCCCGGCGAAACCGCGACAAACAAACGACATCGGGCGTCGCAGAGGGGCGCAAACGGCACGACCGGGCGATCCCGACGGTTCGGTCACGACCGGTCAGATAAAACGAGGGTTTGATGGCAGACGAGGGCGGAAAGAGCTTCGAACCGGCGATTCAGCGCGGCTTGCGTGCCGGCACTGTCGGCCGGCTTGCCATGGTGCTGCTGATCCTGGCGGCAATCGTGGCGCTCGGCTATCAGTATCGCGGCTACCTGCCGGCGGACTGGCTGATGGCGGCGCTCGGCTTCTTCGCGATTTTCGGCGTTTTCTTCGTGCTGGCGGCGCTGCTCGGGCTCGTGCGGTTGTTCCCCTCTCACGCCACCAACGATTTCGCCGGTCCCTTTCTCGATCGGTATCCCGAAGCCGTTCTCATCACCGATCATCGCGATCGCATGGTTTATGCCAATGCGGCCTATGCGCGGCTGACCGGAGACGAGGCGACGCCGTCCGGTCTTGAAACGCTGCTCTCGGAAGAGCCGGAAGGCTCCGAGGTGCTCTATCGTCTGAGCCAGATCGTGCGCGGCGGCGTCAACGGTCAGGAGGAATTCCGTCTGTCGAAGCCGCTTTCCGGCAAGAGCGACGGCAGCGCCCACTGGTATCGACTGCAGGCCCGATTCGTCCCGATCGCCGACAGCCGCGGTCGCACCCACAATTACCACATCTGGCAGATCTCCGAGATCACCGAAGAACGGCAGGAGCAGGAGCGATACTTCCGCGAACTGCAGAAGGCGATCGACTATCTCGATCACGCCCCCGTCGGCTTCATGACATCCGATGCCGAAGACCGGATCCGGTACATCAACGCCACGCTCGCGGGCTGGCTCGATATCGACCTTGCCTCCTTCGTGCCGGGCACGGTGGCGCTGTCCGATCTCGTTGCGGGGGATGGCAATGCGATCCTTGATGCGCTGCAGGCGGGCCCCGGCGAACGGCTGAGCGAGACCCTCGACGTCTCCATGCGTCTTGCGTCCGGCCGGAACTTTGCGGTTCGGCTACTACACGACGTCTCCGGCGGACGTGATGGCCGCCCTGGCGAGAGCCGCACGGTGGTGCTGCGCCGCGAGGATGCGGACGAGCGCTCATCCGGCACGGGCGGGGAAGAGCGTTTCTTCAACGACACCCCGATGGCGATTGCCATCGTAGATCGCGCCGGCCGGCTGACCAGCACCAATACCCGCTTCCTGTCGATGTTCGCCGACAGCGTGCGGCGCGAGGATGTCGGCCGCGGCATGAAGATCGCCTCGATCATCGACGACGCCGACCGCGAGAAGATGAACGAGGCGCTCGCAGAGGCGGCCGACAGGCATGCCGAGATTGCCCCGTTCGAGGCGCGCCATGCCTCGGCCGATGACCGCCACTTCCGCTTCTTCGTGCATGCCGCTGCCGGCGCCGATGCGATGGCGCTGGTCTATGTCATCGAGATCAGCGAACAGAAGGCGCTCGAGGCGCAGATGAGCCGGACGCAGAAGCTGAATGCGGTGGCAACCCTTGCCGGCGGCATTGCCCATGACTTCAACAATGTCCTGACCGCGATCCTGCTCTCCGCCGACCACCTGCTGTTGCAGTCGCGTGCCTCCGATCCGGAATTTGCCGATCTCGTCGAGATCAAGCGCAATGCCAACCGCGCCTCGCTGCTGGTGCGGCAGCTGCTTGCCTTCTCGCGCCAGCAGACCATGCGCCCGGCCGTCGTCGACCTCACGGACGTCATCGATGAGATGCGGTTCATGATGGTGCGGATGACAAGCGGCTCCGACATCGAACTGGTGACCGATTTTTCCCGCGACCTGTGGCCGGTGAAAACCGACGCCGCGCAGTTCGGCCAGGTGATCACCAATCTCTGCGTCAATGCCCGCGACGCGATGCCGGACGGTGGCACGCTGACGGTCAAGACGCGCAACCTGCCGGCATCCGAAGTCTCTGACCTTGGCCTGCGCGAAGTGCCGGAGCGCGATTATGTGCTGGTCGAGGTCAAGGATACGGGCACCGGCATACCGCCCGAAGTGCTCGACAAGATCTTCGAGCCCTTCTTCACCACCAAGGACGTCGGCAAGGGCACCGGCCTCGGCCTCGCCATGGTCTATGGCATCGTCACCCAGTCCGGCGGTTACCTGCATCCGATCTCGGAAGTGGGCAAGGGCACGAGCT
Organism: Martelella endophytica; assembly: GCF_000960975.1. Taxonomy (NCBI): domain Bacteria; kingdom Pseudomonadati; phylum Pseudomonadota; class Alphaproteobacteria; order Hyphomicrobiales; family Aurantimonadaceae; genus Martelella; species Martelella endophytica. The sequence goes on from NZ_CP010803.1 coordinate 3,325,490, forward strand.
TCCTCATCCTGCTGCCGCGTCACGAGCGCGGCGAGGCGGTCGAGCAGGCGGAGACACCGAAGGATCATAAGGGCCAGCCGATCGCCGCTGCCTTCACCGAGGCGAACGAGGGTGATGCCGAAGCGCCGCGCGAAGAGGATATGGATCTGACCGGCCAGTCGGCCGTGGTCCTTCTCGTCGAGGACGAGGACGCGGTGCGCCGGTCCGGCAAACGCATGCTGGAAATGCGCGGCTTTACCGTGCACGAGGCCGATACCGGCGTGCATGCGATGGAAATCCTGAAGAAGCTCGACGGCGCCGTCGATATCGTCGTCTCAGACGTGGTGATGCCGGCGATGGACGGCCCGACGCTGCTGCGGGAGGCCCGCAAGGACTATCCGGAGCTGAAGTTCATCTTCGTCTCCGGCTACGCCGACGATGCTTTCGCGAAGAACCTGCCTGACGACGCTAAGTTCGGCTTCCTGCCGAAGCCCTACAACCTGAAACAGCTTGTCGCGGCCGTCTGGGAGATGCTGCGCGAGGGCTGAGGCGCCGATCGCAGCTTGCGGTGCTTAGCGCACACCAAAAAGGGCGACCCCGCAGGGCCGCCCTTTTGCATTCGGGGATCGCTATCGGCGAGATCAGAGAACGACGCGGTAGAGCGCAAAGCCGTTCTCGCCGTCGCCGGCGGTCTCGATCTTGGCGCCCTTGACGTCGTCGATGTACTGGGCGGCGCGTGGGCCGGTCTCGAAGACGGCGGTGGTGCCCGGCATCGGATCGAAGGTCCAGTTGAAGTCGGCGGTCGGGTTGATCGTGCCCTGTTCGACGATATAGCGGACGATGACGTCGCGATTGGTATCGGGGCCGACGAAGATCACGACATCGCCGTTGATGCCGGGGAAGTTGCCACCGCCACCGGCGCGGTAGTTGTTGGTGGCGACAACGAATTTCTGCTCGGGGTCGATCGGCTTGCCGGCATAGGAGAGGTCGACGATGCGATGGCTGTCGGGATTGGCAAGCTCACCGCCCTTCGAATACCGCGCCGGCTGTGACAGGTCGATGCGGTAGTTCACGCCGTCGATGACATCGAAATTGTAGGACGGGAAGTCCGGGTTGAGGAGCGGTGCATCCTGTGCGCCGTCGGCCACCTGGTTGAACATGCCGGCCGACATTTCCAGCCATTCCTTGACCTGTGCGCCGGTGATCAGCACGGCGCGCGTGGTGTTCGGGTAGAGGTAGAGGTCGGCGACGTTCTTGATGGCGACGTCACCGGCGGGAACTTCCGTATAATAGTCCGGACCACCGCGACCACCGGCCTTGAAGGGGGCGGCTGCGGAGAGCACCGGATAATCCTTGTATTCGCCGTCCTTCAGCATGTCCTTGGTGTACCAGGTCTGGGCCTGCGACACGATCTGCACCGAGGGGTCGTCGGCGACCAGAGCGAAATAGGACTGCAGCGGCGCCGCGGTCTTGCCGACGGGGGTGCGGACATATTCGAGCGTCGCCTGGTGATCGGCTTCCGCGGCGGCAACGACCTCCGGGTCGGACTCGACGTCGGCGACCACCTGGCGATCCTCGTTGCGGTGGTAGATCGGGCGTGCCTCGACCGTGAAGTCGGCAATCGTCCAGCTGTCGCCATCCTTTTCGAGGAGCAGGTCGACGAGGCCCATATGCGAGCCCCAGAACCCGGCCATCACGGCCGGTTTGCCCTTCAGCGTGCCCTTTCCGATGTCGGCGCCCTCGACGCCGGCGAAATCGTCGGAGCCCGGGAAGACGAGGTGCTGGTGACCGGTGAAGACGACGTCGATGCCGTCGACATCGGCGAGATAAAGCGAGGCGTTTTCCATCATCGGCGCGGGGCCGGTACCATCAATGCCGGAATGCGACAGCGCCACGATGATATCGGCGCCCTCCTGCTTCATCACGGGTACCCAGGCCTCGGCTGCTTCGACAATGTCGCGGGTGTTGGCCTTGCCCTTCAGGTTCTTCTCGTCCCAGACCATGATCTGCGGCGGCACGAAGCCGATGAAGCCGATCCTGACGGGGCTTTCATTGCCGTCACCGTCCTTGATCATCTTTTCCTTGATGATGTACGGCTTGAACATCAACGCGTCTTTGGTCGGATCGTCGGCGAGCTCGCCGGACGTCAGATTGGCGCAGACGTAAGGAAAGTTGGCGCCGCTCACGACCTTGTCCATGAAATCGAGGCCATAGTTGAATTCGTGGTTGCCGAGCGTGCCGGCATCATAGCCGAGCACGTTCATCGCCTTGATCACGGGGTGTACATCGCCGACCTTCATGCCGCGCTCATAGGCGATGTAGTCGCCCATCGGGTTGCCCTGCAGGAAGTCGCCATTGTCCATCAGCATCGAATTGGTTGATTCGGCCCGGATGCCATCGATGATGGTCGCCGTGCGCGCGAGGCCCATCGTGTCGTTCGGTCGGTCGGCATAGTAGTCGTAGGGGAAGACATTGACGTGGATGTCCGTGGTCTCCATCAGCCGAAGATGCGCCTGGTTGGCGGCGGCCCTCGCCGAGAAGGGATGCAGCATGACGAGGGCGGAGGCTGCGGTCATGCCGCGCAGAAGGCTGCGGCGCGAGATCGGCGGTAGAGCGGGATTCGGGTTCATGCGTCGGCTCCGGAGTTCTGGAATATCAGGCTGGTTTGCACCGCGTGTGTGACAGGCGATTGACACAGCCCATGGTATGAGCTGCGACTTTGTGACAGGCTAGCTCATCGGGTGGAAAATCCAAATGGCTTTTCGCGCGGAGGAAGAAATCGCCATGCGCCGGCCGGGCGAGAGCTTGGCAGGCGTCATGAAGGAGGGTGGCATTGGTCGGTAGTTTCACAATTCGGGATGCAAGGCGGGAGGATGCGCCGGACATCGTTAGGCTCATCAACATTGCCGGGCACGGCCTGCCGCTCTGGTGCTGGAGCCGGCTCGATGGCGGTGGTGAGGATGCCTGGCAGGCAGGCCGCGATTTCGTCGCGCGCGAGGACAAGGCGATCTCCTGGAAGAACGGCACGGTGGCAACGCTCGGCTCGGACGTTGCCGCGGTGCTGATCGCCTTTCATCTCGACGGCGACGCGCCGGGCTATGGAGCCGAGCGCGACCATCCGGTCTTTGCGCCGCTGAAAGCCCTGAAGGTGAGGGCGGCCGGTACCTTTCATCTGCATGTGCTTGCAGCCTACGCCGAGTATCGTGGCCGCGGGCTCGGATCTATCCTCATCGACAAGGCTGAACGGCTGTCGCATGGCCGCGATCTCAGCCTGATCCTCTCGGATGCGAACGGGCCGGCGCGTCGCTTCTACGCGCGGTTGGGGTTTGAGGAGGCCGACCGTCTTCCGATCGTCACCACGGACGACTGGCAGGCGGAAGGCGAAAACTGGCTGCTCCTCGTCAAGAAGGGGTGATCGTTCACCCCGCCGCGCCAGGCGGTTCGACGGTATCGTCATCGACGCCTACATTGAAGCGTTCGATGATCGGCCGCAGCGCGAAGGACGAGTTGATCTGCACCACATGCGGCAGGGCGGAGAGCCAGTCGCGGTGGATACGCTCGTAATCCTTGAGGTCCTTGGCCGCGACGCGCATGACATAGTCATATTCGCCCGAGACCATGTAGCAGACGATGATGTTGGGGCAGCGCTTCACCGCTTCCTCGAATTCGGAAAGCGTTCGGGCGAACTGGCCGGAAAGCGAAATGTGCACCAGCGCCGTCATCTTGTAGCCGAGCGCTTCCGGTGAGATTTTCGCGGTGTAGCCCTCGATCACGCCGCTCTTTTCCAGTATGTCGAGCCGGCGTGAGCACGCCGATGGCGACAGCCCGACGGTTTCGGCCAGTTCCGCATTGGTGATGCGGCCGTTACTCTGCAGCGCCCGCAGGATGGCACGATCAATGTCGTCGAGTTCCATCTTTCGAACTCCCTTCGATTTTTTCTCTTTATCGTCGAGCAATATACGAATTTGCGTCCGATACAAGGTGTTTTCCGCAAGGAAACATCAATCCGGCGGTGTGCGTTACCGATCCTTATCTGTCGCAAAAATATGATTTAGATATATCGAAACCACTTGCGGATCTGAGAAGTCGGACTATGTTTAGATATATCGAAAACATAACGGAAGGATTGTCACATGCGTGGCAGATTTGAACATTTCGACATGCGGGAGTTTCTCGCCATGGGGCGGGGCCCAGGCCATCGCCATGGGCGCGGCGGACCCGGCGGGCGCGGTTTCGGCGATGATGACGGCAATGGTCGCATCGGTCGCTTCCTCGGCCAGGGGCGCATTCGCGTGCTGGTGCTGCAGTTGATCTCGGAGGAGCCGCGGCACGGCTACGAGATCATCAAGGCGATCGAGGAAATGAGCGGCGGCTTCTATTCGCCGAGCCCGGGCGTCATTTACCCGACGCTCTCCTATCTCGAGGAAGGCGGCTATGTGGTCGCCGAAAGCGAGGGCAACAAGAAACGCTACTCCATCACCGAAGAGGGCAAGACCTACCTCGACGAACAGGAGCCGGAAGCGGCGATGGCGGTGAAGGCGCTGCAGATGGTCGCCGAGCGGCTCAAGTTCCGCCAGAAGAAGTGGGACCGCGCCAGGGGCGGCGGCAATCTGCCGAAGAGCGTCGAAGCGGCCTTCCTGAACCTCCGCGAGGTGGTCGACCGCAAGCTGGAAGAAGACGAGGCTGCCGCCGGTACCATCGTGCGCGCTCTGCTCGACTTCGCCGAAAAGCTCGAAGACGACGACCTCCCGTCAGGCTTCGCGCCGCCGCGGGAAAGCTGAAGCGGGAAGCAAACATCATCGATCTCTCCCCTTGGGGGGAGATCGATGATGGCAAAGTTCTGCCGGCCCTCTTCGGGCGCCCAACCTAAAGCTTGCGTGCAAACGCCAGGAGCTCGGCGTCGCTCAGCGGCGTGATCTCGCTTTCATAGGTCGAAACCGGGGAAAAGCCGAACTGCTGGTAGAGCTGGAGTGCGCGCGGATGGTCGAGATTGTTGGTCTCGGTCACAACCTTTTCCGGCTTGTCGGACCAGATCGCCTTCAGCCCCTGCAGCAGGAACCATTTGCCGACGCCGAAGCCGAGCGCGCGCTCGAACAGGCCGAAATGCACCAGTTCGGTGATGCCGTCGTCCTTGCGATGGTATTCGTAGAAGCCCGCCGGTGCGCCCTCCAGGTAGAAGACGGTGATCGTCGTCCGGTCGTTGTGGATGGTTTGCGAGAGTGTCTCGTCGCTCATCCGCAGTCTGTCGACCCACTCCCAGCGCGTGCCCACCTGGCGGTAGAGAAAGCGATAGAAGGGCAGCGGAATTTCCGGCACGCGCATCAGCGCGATATGCAGGCTCGACGGCGCGATCATGTGCGCTTTCGGCGGCGCCGTCATTTCCAGGCGGGTGACATGAACACGGAGCGGGCCGGGCTTCTCTTCTTCCTGCATACTCAGGCCTTTCCGGTCACAATGGCGGTATCGTCGCGGCTGCCCCATTCCGACCAGGAACCGTCATAGAGCGTGTTGTCGGCGTGCCCGACGCTTTCAAGCGCGAGCGTGATGATGGCGGCCGTGACGCCGGAGCCGCAACTGGTGACGACGGGGCGGTCGAGATCGATGCCGGCCTCGTCGAACATGGCGCGAAGCTCTTCCACCGTCTTGAACTTTCCATCCTTCGAGAAGCTGCCGGCGGGCAAGTTGCGGGCGCCGGGCATATGGCCGGAGCGCATGCCAGGGCGAGGCTCAGGTTCGACGGCCTCGAAGCGGCCGGCGCCGCGCGCATCGGCGATCTGGCGTTTGCCGGAGCCGACGATGTCGCGCATGGCCTCGAAGGAGGTCACGCGTTCGTCGCGGAAAGCAGGGATGAAGGTCTTGGCCGGTCGCGCCGGCGTCTCGGTTTCGAGGGGGCGGCTCTCGGCCTTCCAGCCGTCGAGGCCGCCGTCGAGAGCGTAGACGTCCTCGGCGCCCATGATCCGCAGCATCCACCACACCCGCGGCGCGGCGAAGAATCCGGGGCCGTCATAGACGACGATGGTATCGCCTTCCCCAATGCCGAGCCGGCCCATTTCAGCGGCGAAGAATTCTGGTGCGGGCAGGGTGTGCGGCAGGCCGGATTCCTTGTCGGCGATCTCGTCCTGATCGAAGAACACGGCGCCGGGAAGATGGCCGGCGGCATATTCCGCCTTGGCGTCGCGCTGATGGGCGGGCAGGTACCATGACGCATCGACGACGGCAAAGCCGGGCGAACCGAGACGCTCGGCGACCCAGTCCGGCGACACCACGAAACGGCTTTTCGAACTCATCTTGCAAAACTCCTCAACATGACCCCGGCCTCGTCTCACGCACCGAAGCGGATACGGAAGCGCCGGTTTTCACGGCCTTTCTTTTCGATCTTGCCGATATGAACCGCGCCGACGGCGGCGGTCGAGCGGACATGCGTGCCGCCGCAGGGCTGGCTGTCGACGGCAGCGTCTTCGCCGATGCAGATCAGCGAAACCCGCCCGAGCCCCATCGGCGGTCGGACGTTCTTCGACTTGACGATGTCCGGATTGGCGGCGAGGTCCGCATCGGTGATCCATTGCACATAGATCGGATGATCCTCCTCGACCAGGCGCATCATCGCGGCTGTCACCGCCTCCTTGTCGATGGTCTCGCTCATGTCGAAATCGACGCGCGATTCGTCCTCGCCGACGGACGCCCCCGTGATTGGACAAGGACAGACGACGGAAAGAAGATGACAGGCGGTATGCATGCGCATCAGCTTTTCGCGGCGCGGCCAGTCGATCTCGAGCGTCAGGGCATCGCCAAGGGCGGGCGGCGTTTCGCCGTCCGCCGGCACATGCAGGATGGTGTCCTTGGCTGCGCCGTGGCGGGTGATGTCGAGCCTGATCGAGCGGCCGTCAGCGCTGTGTGCGACGCCGGTATCCCCCGGCTGACCGCCGGAGGTGGCGTAAAAGCAGGTCCGGTCCGTTTCGAAGGTTCCGTCTTCATGCACTGCCGTAACCACCGCATCGCATTTCTGGAGATAGAAGTCGTCGCGGTAGAGGGCATCAACAGGCATGGAACACTTTCTATTCGAACGGGACGGCAATCTCCGTGTTGGCGGCGATCCAGCCCGGAATGGGCAGCCCCTTTTCCCTGAGGAAGGTGGGGTTGAAAAGCTTCGACTGATACCGGTTGCCATAGTCACAGAGTACGGTGACGATGGTGTGGCCGGGACCGAGCGTGCGCGCCAGGCGGATAGCACCGGCTATATTGATGCCCGATGAACCGCCAAGGCACAAGCCCTCGTGCTCGACGAGGTCGAAGATCAGCGGTAGTGCCTCGCTGTCGGGGATGCGGAAGGCGAAGTCCGGGGTGAAGCCTTCGAGGTTGGCAGTGATGCGACCCTGGCCGATGCCCTCGGTGATCGAGCCGCCTTCGCTCTTCAGTTCGCCGTTGGTGTAGTATTCGAAGAGCGCCGCACCATCAGGATCGGCGATGCCGATCTTGATGTCCTTGTTCTTTGCCTTTAGCCCCATCGCCGTGCCGGCGAGTGTGCCGCCGGAGCCGACCGCGCAGATGAAGCCGTCGATCTTGCCGCCGGTATCGCGCCAGATTTCCTCGGCGGTGGTCTCGATATGGGCATCGCGATTGGCGGTATTGTCGAACTGGTTTGCCCAGATCGCGCCGTTCGGCTCGCTCTTTGCCAGTTGCTCGGCAAGCCGGCCGGACAGTTTCACGTAGTTGTTGGGGTCGCGATAGGGCTTGGCCGGCACCTCGACAAGCCTGGCACCGAGAAGCCGGAGCGCATCCTTCTTCTCTTCGGCCTGGGTTTCCGGAATGACGATGACGGACTTGTAGCCAAGCGCATTGGCAACCATGGTGAGGCCAATGCCGGTGTTGCCGGCCGTGCCCTCGACGATGGTGCCGCCGGGCGCGATCAGGCCGCGCCTTTCCGCGTCGCGGATGATGTAGAGCGCCGCGCGATCCTTGACCGACTGGCCGGGATTGAGGAATTCGGCCTTGCCGTAAATGTTGCAGCCCGTGGCCTCGGAGGCCGCCTTCAGTTTCACCAGCGGGGTGTTGCCGATCAGGCCGATCACCGAATCAGAGGTGTTCATGGTCATAATGATCCTTTTTGCTGCCTTTCTTTGAGCGCTTCGCCCGCGCGTCGGCAAGGCATGACATTTCACGCCGCGCCGGTTTTGCGCAAAGGCTTTTCAGCCCTTCACCGCTTCGAATGCCGAAAGCGCGCGCTTGCGCGCCTGCTTGTGATCGACGATCGGCTTCGGATAGTCCTTGCCGAGCATGATGCCTGCCTTGTCGAGGACGTCGTCGGGCGCATCGAAGGGGGCGTGGATGTGCTTTGCCGGCATCTTGGCAAGTTCCGGCACATAGCGGCGCACATAATCGCCCTGAGGATCGAATTTCTCGCCCTGCAGTACCGGGTTGAACACCCGGAAGAAAGGTGATGCATCGGCGCCGGAACCGGCCACCCACTGCCAGTTGGCCGGGTTGGACGCCGGGTCGGCGTCGACCAGCGTGTCGCGGAACCACTTCTCGCCCTGGCGCCAGTCGATCATCAGGTCCTTGATCAGAAAAGAGGCGACGATCATCCGGACCCGATTGTGCATGATGCCTTCGCGCCAGAGCTGGCGCATGCCGGCGTCGACAATCGGGTATCCGGTCTGCCCGCGGCTCCAGGCACGAAAGCTTTTCTCGTCGCTTTTCCACTCAAAGGCATCAAAGCGGTCGTTCCAGTTCTTGTCGGCAAGATCGGGTGAGTGGAAGAGCAGGTGGTGGCAGAAGTCGCGCCAGACCAGCTCCTGCAGGAATTTCTTCCGGTTTTCTCCCGAAAGACCCTTCGTTCCGTCAACGGCATGCCAGACTGTCGCCGGCGAGATTTCGCCGAGCGCAAGGTGCGCGGAGAGCATCGAGGTCGCTTCCTTCGCCGGCTGGTCCCGGCCTGCGGCATAGTCGTCAGCGACGGCATCGATGAAGTGGGCCAGGCGTTCGCGGGCGCCGTCTTCTCCGGGCGTCCAGATCTCGCCGAAGGCCGAGGCCCAGTCGGGCTTTCCCGGATAGAGGTTCCAGTCCGCGAGGTTTTCCGAAGCCGGGGGCTTGGCCACCGTCGTCAGCTTCTTTGGAGCATCGGCCGGATCGGGCACATGCACAGTCTCGACGAAGGCCTTCCAGAAAGGCGTATAGACCTTGTAGGAACCGCCGGTCTTGGTCATGAATTTCGATGGTTCATGCAGGATCTGTCCGGCAAAGCTTGCGACCTCGATGTCGTCACCGAGCAAGGCCTTCTTCGCCGCCGTATCGGTCTTGATGCCCAGCGGCTCGTAGCGGCGGTTCCAATAGACGGCGGTGGCGCCGGTCTCCGCGATCAGCGACCGCAGCACCGCGAGCGGCGCGCCGCTCTTGAGCAGCAGTGGCGCGCCGCGTTTCTCATAAGCCTCTCCAAGCCGCGCAAGCGAGCGCTCCAGCCACCAGGCCTGGGCACCGCCAAGGGGGCCGTTGCCGTCATCCTCGCGGATATAGACGGGGATGACGGGACGGTTATCTTCGCAGGCAGCGAGCAGGGCGCGGTTGTCGGCGATGCGGAGATCCTTGCGGATCCAGAGAATGGCAGGCTTTGGCATGGTTTCGGGCAGTCCGTTTCAACTGCCCATGATCTAGGGCGCACCACCGAAAAGTGGAGGTTACTCCTCTTCGGCGAGCGCGTAGCGCATCGCGCGAATGACCAGAACCGCCGATGCCGCGCCCGCATTCATCACCTTGTCCGGATGGCCGAAGGGCAGGGCGTCGGAGGGGCTACCGTCATGCTCAGGCTCTGCACCTTCAAGCGCTGCGCCGGCGGCGGCCCAAAGACAGTCGTTGAGGCTCTCTCCCGCGTTTTTAGCCGCGCGGTAGGCATCGAGCGCCGGCTGCCAGGCATCCACCATGTTCTTGTCCGGATCATGGGCCTCGCCGTGGGCGAGGATGCCGCCGGCCATCGCCTCGAAGGCGCGGTCGAAATCGCTCTCCTGGATGACCTTGCGGCCCGGAAGCGTGCTGCCGGCGCGGCGGAAGGCCGAGGCATAAAGCCGCGCCGAATGGGAATCGATGGTCAGAAAGGTCTCTGCCGCCATGTCGAAGACGCCGGCAGGCGTAATTCCGTTGGGATCGAGCGCGGCGAGTTTGCGCTCCATCGCGGTGAAGGCCGCCGTCATGACTTCGCCGTGATCGCCGTCACCTGAAATCGTGTCGAGGCGGCTCAGCCACAGGGCGTGGCGGGAAACGGAAACGGCTATTTCTGAAAACATGCCGATAATGTCAAAGGAGGTGATGTCGCTCATCTTCTTCGTTTGGTTCGGGAGGAAACCGGTGGGCCTTGGCCCGTCAAAATCGCTAAAATCGGAGTATCTGACGCTCAAAAAAGGCGAGGTCTTCTTGTAAAACCTACCCCATGAAGAAGGATTTGCGAAGAGACATTAGGTCAGTTGCACGTAAAAGATGATACCGCCGCGTGAACGGGCTTCAGTCGACGAATTCGACGGTTACCCCGGGCTTGACCATATGCGCGAGCTCAGTCGCATCCCAATTGGTCAGTCGCACGCAGCCGTGGCTCGATGTCTTGCCGATCTTTTCCGGATCCGGCGTGCCATGAATGCCGTAGCTCGGCTTGGAGAGCGCAATCCAGACATTGCCGACCGGGCCGTTGGGGCCGGGATTGATGGTCAGTACGCTGTCATTGTTGCCCTGCTTGAAGTTCTTCTTCGGGTCGTAGGTGTAGGTCGGGTCGATGGCGATCCGTTCCACGCTCACCGTGCCGGAAGGCGAGGGGGTATCCGAGGAGCCGATCGTTGCCGGATAGGCGGCAATCAGCGCGCCGGCCTCGTCATAGGCGAGAACCTGCTTCTTGGCCTTGTCGGCGATGATGCGGGCAACGCTGCCTTTCTTGGATGCTCCGGGATTGACCACCTTCACCGTCGTGCCCGGCCGGTTGAAATCGGCATCCGGATTGAGCGACTTCAGCAGCCGTTCGTCCATATGGAACTTCTCCGCCAGCATTTCGGTCACGGAGGTGTAGGACATGGCCGAAAGCTGGGCCTTCTCGCCGTAGTCGCTCGGGATGCTGGCGACATAGGGGCCGGCCGCATCCTCGGCGGTGATGGTGTAGGTGGTGATCGGCAGGCCACCATCGAGCGACAGGGATGCGAGGATCTTCTCGCTGTCCGCGTTCGGGTCGAGCGTCGTGCCGGTCGCTTCCTCGTAGGCAGCAAGCGCCTTCTGCACGTTGTCGCCCATGCGGCCGTCGATGACGCCCGGCGAGAAGCCGGCGCGATCGAGATAGACCTGCAGCGCCGCGACGTTCATGTCGAGCTTGGCGGGCGCAATGGCCTGGCGGGTTTCGCTGGTCTGCGGCGCGGCCTGCGGCAGCGGCTCGCCGCCGAAGTTGCCGGAAGCGGAGCCATTCCAGCCGCCATTGCCGTAATTGTCATTATTCGGATAGGTGTAGGCCCCGTAGCCGCCCTGCGGAACCTGCCAGCGGGCATTGCGCGAATCGCGCTGCCAGCCCCGGCTCTCCGGTGTCTGGCCAGGGGGCTGGCGACGAACCTGCTGATAATCGCGGGCCGTCATCTCGGTGGCCACAAGGTCGCCATTCGCATCGAGCAGCGTCTGACGACCATAGGCATCGCGTCCCATGACGACGCTGCCATATTCCGGGATATAATCGAGGAGCGTGCCATCAGGGCGCACGAGAAAGATCTCGACGCCGTTTCGGTAGATCGGCTCGTGCGCGTCGGCTGGGGCCAGCGGAGCTGCCACCGCCAGAAGGAACGGAATCGTGTACAACGTTGCTTTTCGAATGGTCATGGTCGTTTTGCTGCTGTTTTCCGAGCGCCCTTTCGCCTAGTTTCGCTTTCGACAGGCTGTCGTCTAAGGGCTGAACGTCCGCTGAACGCGCTTGTTTCATTAGGCCCAAATCATGGTTAAATTTAGCTTTACGGCAGATGCGAGATGATTGATTTTTTCACCCGGAACGGTCCGAGGATTGCCCTCGACCCGACCTCCGTCATGGATATCGGTGCCTGCGTCGTCGCAGGGGTCGATCTTTCCCCCAAGCGCGCCATTCCGGATGACGGCGATCCGCGCATCGATCATTCGCTCGAAGGTTTCCTGTTCACCTGCGGCCCGGACCATATCCGTCATCCCGAGCCGATCGAGGGGGATGAAGACCGGTTCTTTCCGCTGCATGGCTCGGCTTCGGCCAGCCCGGCCATCGTCAAATCATTCGAGACCGGCGACGAGGGCGCCGAGTGCGTTGCCGCAATCCCGGTGAAGACGGCGAATGGCGGCGACATGCTGATCGAGCGTGTCTGGACCATTGATGCCGACACCGGCGTGTTGTCGCTCACCGATACCGTGATCAACAAGAGCGATGTGCCGCTGCCGGCGATGATGATGTATCATATCAACTTCGGCGCGAAGCACTTCGACGACGGCGTCCGACTTGAAAGTGCGTCGCTGGAGGAGGGGAGCTTGCCCTGGCGCTTCGGCGAGGGCGAGCACGGCATTTTCTGCGTGCCTGCCGTGGCCGAGGATGCGGACTGGTCCGCAGTCCGGCTTGGGCCCTTCGAAGCGTTGGGCGGACGTTCCTTCCACCTTGCGACCGACACCCGGACACTGCCCTTCCTGCAGATCTGGCGCAATCAGCAGGAGCCAGCGCACATTCTTGGCATCGAGCCAGCCTCGCATCGCTGGACGAGCCGTCGCAAGCTTCTCGAGGCCGGCGAACTTGCGCTGCTTGCCCCGGGCGAAAGCAAAAGCTTCGCACTCAGAATCTGGTTCGCCTGAGGCGAACCTTGCAATATCGCGCGCTTCGCCTACCTTCGGGCCACAATCAGAGAAAGGGTCCCGCTATGGATATCCGTCAGATCGATGACAGCTACGCCGTGACCGGCCAGATTACCGCAGACGAAATTGCCGAGATCAAGGAACTTGGCTACCGCTCGATCGTGTGCAACCGCCCTGACGAGGAAGAGGCTGGTCAGCCGTCCTTCGCCGAGATCTCCGCCGCAGCCGAAGCCGCAGGTCTGCACACCGCGCATGTGCCCGTCGGCGGCATGGGGCTGACGCCGGATGCTGTCACCGGCATGGTCGATGCGCTGGACGAGATGGAAAAGCCGGTGCTCGCCTACTGCCGCTCAGGCGCCCGCTCGACGCGCATCTATGAGGCCGCCGAGCGGCTGCGCGGCTGACACCGCCTTTGGTCTTCTTCCTCCGCAGTCCGCATATCAGCGGGCTGTGATATCTTTATATTTAACATTGAAAAGAGCGCATAAATGTCTGTAAAATACGTGAATTCCGGTCCTTTGATGTCGGCTGCCGTTGTCCATGGCAACACGGTCTATCTCGCCGGCCAGACCGGCAAGGGCGCAACGGTCACCGAGCAGGCGAAGGATTGCCTGGCCAAGGTCGATGCGCTCCTCGCCGAAGTCGGTTCCGACAAGTCGAAGCTTTTGCAGACGCTCGTCTATCTGAAGGACATGTCGGACTTTGCCGAGATGAATGCCGTCTGGAAGGATTGGGTCGTTCCCGGCCATACGCCGGCGCGCGCTACCAGTCAGGCCGACCTTGCCGCACCGGAAATTCTCGTCGAATTCACCGTTACGGCCGCTCTCGACTGATCAGCGGCAGCATTTGCCGCCGAAATGGCCCGGAGCATATCCGGGCCATTTTTCCGTGAAATGTATTAAAACTGTGCGGCCGAAAGGCTAGTCTGCGTCGGAATTATATCAGGGAATCGGGGGGGCGAGCATGAAACTGAAGGCAGCAATAATCGGAATTTCGCTGACGGCAATGGCGGCGGTGCCGGCGATGGCCCGCGAAACCGCAGCAATCCTGGCCGTCAGCTGGCAGCCGGCCTTTTGCGAAGGCCATCAGGACAAGCCTGAATGCAAGAGCCAGACGGACAGCCGTTACGATGCCGGCCATTTCTCGCTGCATGGCCTCTGGCCGCTTGGCGACAATTATTGCGATGTCGCGGCAGACGTCCGCGCCGAAGACGAGAACGGCAACTGGAATGCCTTGCCGGCGCTGTCGCTCAGCGATGGTCTGCGGGAAACGGTTGCGAAGGTGATGCCGGGCACGCAATCCAATCTTCAGCGCCATGAATGGGTGAAGCACGGCACCTGCACCCGGTTCACGCCGGAAAACTATTTCCAGACGTCGGTCGACCTTCTCGAGCAACTGAACGGCTCGGATGTCGCCAAGCTGTTTCAATCGAGCATTGGCAAGGAACTCTCCGCCGACGAGATCGCCAAGGCTTTCAACGGTGCTTACGGGCGCGGTGCCAAGGATCGCATCAAGATCAGCTGCGTCACCGACGGTGATCGGCAGTTGATCGACGAGATCACGATCGGCCTCTCCGACAAGTATGCGCCGGGAACGTCTCTTGAGGACCTGATACAAGGGGCCGGCAGCACCTCGATCGGCTGCCCCGGCGGCATCGTGGACGCCGCCGGGTATCAGTAAGGATCAAAGGGAGCGGCTCTCGCCCTCGGCGTTGAGCTGCTGGTCCTTCACCCTCAGCACATTGCGCACCCGGTCGATACCTTCGACCGCAAGCGCGATTGTCCCGGCGGTGGCGATTTCCTCTTCGAGCGCCACTTCGCCCATCAGCCGCGCTTCACTGCCGACGACCGCGACCTTGACTTCGGTGGCGTCCACCAGGCCCGAGGCGGCAAGGGCCGAGGCCACTGCGTCCTCCTTGCGGGCCTCAGCGTTCCATTCCTCGGTGTTTTCGACCGGCCGGCCGAAGAAAGCGGGTTTCTTCTGAAGCATTGTCATATCCTTCCAAAAGATCGTCTTGGCAAATCAACGTCTGGGGCGCTGAAATGTTCAGCCACAGGTGCGTGGTCCAGAAAATCGATCGTGAAAGTGGCATTTGGCCGTGCTTCCATTGTTTCCGGAGCGGCTTTCGCATAAATAGCGGCCCAAGCATCCGCCGAAGCATCCATTGACGGGAAGCAGGAAAGACATGGCACGACAGTTCATCTACCACATGGCCGGGCTCAAGAAGGCCTATGGCGCCAAGAAGATTCTCGAAGACATCCATCTGTCGTTCTACCCGGACGCCAAGATCGGCATTCTCGGCCCGAACGGCGCCGGTAAGTCGACCGTCTTGAAGATCATGGCCGGCCTCGACAAGGAATGGACGGGCGAAGCCTGGCTCGCCGAGGGCGCGACACTCGGTTACCTGCCGCAGGAACCGCAGCTCGATCCCAGCAAGACCGTGTTCGAAAACGTGATGGAAGGCGTCGCCCACAAGAAGGCGATCGTCGACCGCTACAACGAACTGATGATGAACTATTCCGACGAGACCGCGGACGAGGGCGCGCGGCTTCAGGACGAGATCGACGCACAGAACCTCTGGGATCTGGAAAATCAGGTCGAGATGGCGATGGACGCACTGCGCTGCCCGCCCGGCGACGCCAATGTCGAAAACCTCTCCGGCGGCGAAAAGCGCCGCGTCGCGCTCTGCCAGCTCTTGCTGCGTCAGCCCGACCTGCTGCTCCTCGACGAGCCGACCAACCACCTCGACGCCGAGACGATCGCCTGGCTTGAAAAGCACCTGCGCGAATATCCGGGCGCGATCCTGATGGTCACCCACGACCGCTACTTCCTCGACAACGTCACCGGCTGGATCCTCGAGCTCGACCGCGGCCGTGGCATTCCCTACGAGGGCAACTACTCGGCCTATCTGCAGGCCAAGGCCAAGCGTCTGGCGCAGGAAGCCCGCGAAGAGGGCAGTCGCCAGAAGGCGCTGTCGCGCGAGCAGGAATGGATTGCCTCCAGCCCCAAGGCCCGTCAGGCCAAGTCGAAGGCCCGTATCCGTGCCTATGACGAACTGGTCGCCTCCGCCGAAAACCGTCGCCCCGGCGATGCCCAGATCATCATTCCGGTCGGCGAGCGACTTGGCAATGTGGTCATCGAGGCCGAGAACCTGTCGAAGTCCTTCGATGGCCGCGTGCTGTTCGAAGACCTGTCGTTCAAGCTGCCGCCCGGCGGCATTGTCGGCGTCATCGGTCCGAACGGCGCGGGTAAATCGACGCTGTTCAAGCTCATCACCGGCCAGGAAAAGCCCGACGCCGGCGACATCCGCGTCGGCGACACCGTCGATCTCGGCTATGTCGACCAGAGCCGCGATTCGCTTGATGGTAGCAAGAATGTCTGGGAAGAGATTTCCGGCGGCAACGATATCATCAAGCTCGGCAAGTTCGAGATGAACTCGCGCGCCTATTGCGGCGCCTTCAACTTCAAGGGCGGCGACCAGCAGCAGAAGGTCGGCAACCTCTCCGGCGGCCAGCGCAACCGCGTCCACCTCGCCAAGATGCTGAAGTCGGGCTCCAACGTTCTCCTCCTCGACGAACCGACCAACGACCTCGACACCGAGACGCTGGGCGCGCTTGAGGATGCGCTGGAAAACTTCGCCGGCTGCGCCGTCGTCATCAGCCATGACCGCATGTTCCTCGACCGCCTCGCCACCCACATCCTCGCCTTCGAGGGCGACAGCCATGTGGAATGGTTCGAGGGCAACTTCGAAGACTACGAAGCCGACAAGATCCGTCGCCTCGGCCCGGAAAGCGTCAACCCGAAGCGGGTGACCTACAAGCGGCTGACGCGCTGATCGTCGAATTGCTATAGGGGCCGCCTTCGGGCGGCCTCAGGCTTCTGTCAAAACCAAAGGCGCTTCGGTTTTGTCTCCGGCGGACATTGCCGGAGCATCTAGTCCGCCTCGGCCGTCGAGCAAAAAAGGCTTAGCGAGCGCACGTCTCGCGGCCTGGATCCTCGGGTCAAGCCCGAGGATGACCCGGAGCGTGGGCGACGGGCTTTTGAACAGGTTGGAGCCCGCCTTTGAAGCGTCTCGGGCTGCTGACAAACCTATCCATTTTACGAGCGTCATCCTCGGGCTTGACCCGAGGATCCAGGCCGCATGCGGGCGGCCTCTGGCGTTTCGGCTCCGACTTTCGTCTGTGGTATGCTGCATCCAGGCTTGCGCGACTGTGCCTAATGATATAAACATATCTTTATATCTTGATGAAGGCGGAGCGGGATGGCGAAGTTTGGGCTGGAGACATTGGTGGATGTGCTGAAGGCGGTGGGGGAGCCCACGCGGCTGAGGCTGATCGCACTTCTCGCCGCGGGCGACCTGACGGTCTCCGATCTCACCGACATTCTCGGCCAGTCGCAGCCGCGCATTTCCCGCCACCTAAAGCTCCTCGGCGAGGCCGGCCTGATCGATCGCTATCAGGAGGGCGCCTGGGCCTATTTCCGGCTGAAGGAAGAGGGCGGGGCGGCGGGCCTGGTGCGTGAACTGCTGAAGCATGCCTCCGAGGATGATTCCGCGCTCCGCCGCGATGCCGCGCGGCTTGCGGCGGTCAAGGAGGCGCGCGCGGAAAAGGCGCAGGCCTATTTCGCCCGCCACGCCGGCGAGTGGGACGAGATGCGGCGGCTGCATATTTCCGAAGCGGAAGTCGAAGCCTGTCTTGTGAAGCTGATCGGCACCAAGAGGGTCGAAAGCGTGCTCGATCTCGGCACGGGCACCGGCCGCATGCTGCTGCTTTTGAAGGATGTCTACCGCCGCGCTGTCGGCGTCGACGCGAGCCGCGACATGCTTTCCGTTGCTCGCGCCAATCTCGACGCCGCCGGCCTGACGCGGGCCGTGGTGCGTTTCGGCGACATTCTCAATCTGCCTCTGGAGAACGAGGATTTCGATCTCGTCATCGTTCATCAGGTGCTGCATTTCCTGGAGAATCCAGAGGTCGCGATCCGCGAGGCGGCGCGCGTGATGCGGCCGGGCGGGCGGCTCGCGGTTATCGATTTCGCGCCCCACGATCTGGAGCACCTGCGCGCCGAACACGCCCATTTGCGGCTCGGCTTTTCCCATCAGGCGATGTCCGACTGGATGCGGGCGGCCGGCCTTGAGGTCGATCAGGTGGTCGATCTGCCCTTTGCGGGCGATGCCAAGCGGTCGCTGACGGTGACCGTCTGGCTCGCCCATGATCCGCGCGTGCTGATGGCGGCTGCGGACGAGAACACATTTTCGAGGAGTGTCTGAACCAATGTCTGAGTTGAACCCCTCGCGCGAACGCGCGATCGGCTTTTCGTTCGAGTTTTTTCCGCCGAAGACACCCGAAGCGGAGGCTGGCTGGTGGCGCGCGGTTCAGGCGCTGACGGCCTATGAGCCCGAGTTCGTGTCGGTGACCTATGGCGCCGGCGCGACCAGCCGTGCCCCGACCTTTGCCGCCGTCAAGCGCCTTCTCGACGAGACCCCGCTCGTCACCGCCTCGCACCTCACCGTCGTCAAGGCGACGAAGGCAGAGGTCGATGAGGTGGTCCACAGCTTCAGGAACGCCGGCGTGAAGCGCTTCGTGGCGCTGCGGGGCGATGCGCCCGGTGGCGTTGGCGCAGCCTATCAGCCGCATCCGGGCGGTTACGAAAACGGCGCGGCGCTGGTTGCCGGGCTGAAGGCGATCGACGACTTCGACATTTCCGTCTCCGCCTATCCCGAGAAGCATCCGGAAAGCGCCGACCGCGCCGCCGATATCGCCATGCTCAAGGCCAAGGCCGACAACGGCGCCGACCGGGCGCTGACCCAGTTCTTCTTCGAAAACGACACGTTCGAGGATTATCTCGGTGACGTCCGCCGGGCCGGCATCGAAATCCCGGTCGTGCCCGGCATCATGCCGGTGCAGAACATCCGCCAGCTGCGCAATTTCGCGGGCCGTTGCGGCGCTATCATTCCCGACTGGATGGCACGTCGTTTCGAGGGCTACGAGGATGATGCCACGGCCCATTTCGAGATCGCCGCAGACCTTGCGGCCGAACAGGTGCTCGACCTGCAGAAGCGCGGGCTTACCGAATTCCATTTCTACACGATGAACCGTTCGAAGCTGATGGAAGCGGTGTTCGAGCGGCTCGGCATCGGGCCGAGGATTGCCGGCGGCGTTGCGGGGGCAGAGCTGCGGTCCCCGGCCGTCTAGCGGGTTCGGAACTGGAAAATGTCGGCCGGCCCTGAGGGCCGGCCCCGGATTCTATGCCTCAATCGGCCATTCCGGCCTCGTATTCGGCGGAAAGCGTCAGCCATTCTTCTTCGGCCTTGGCGAGTTCCGCGACCGCGTTGGCGCGGGCCTGGAGCATCACCTTCGCCTTTTCCGGCGCCTTTGCGTAAAGTTTCGGATCGGCGAGATCGGCGTCGAGCTTGGCGACGATCTCGGTGATCTTGGCGGTCTTGCGCTCGGCCGTGTCGATCTTCTTCTTCAGCGGCGCCAGCGCCGCCCTGCGGTCGGCGGCGGATTTGCGCTGGACCGATTTCGACTTCGGCTCCTCCGGCTCGACCTTCGCGGACTTCTGCTTGCCGCCGGAGACGATCAGCGTGCGGTAATCCTCGAGATCGCCGTCATAGGTCTTCACCGTGCCGCCATGCACCAGCCACAGCCGGTCCACGGTCGCCTCGATCAGGTGGCGGTCGTGCGAGATCAGGATCACGGCGCCCGGATAGTCATTCAGCGCCTGCACCAGCGCGTTGCGGCTGTCGATGTCGAGGTGGTTGGTCGGCTCGTCGAGGATCAGCAGGTTGGGCGCATGGAAGGCCGCAAGGCCCATCAGCAACCGCGCCTTCTCGCCGCCTGACAGATCGCGGGCGGGCGTATCCATCTTCTCCGTCGCCAACCCCATCTGCGCCACACGGGCGCGCACCTTTGCCTCCGGCACGGTCGGCATCAGCTTGCGCACATGGGCGACCGCGCTTTCATCGGGCACGAGGTCGTCGATCTGGTGCTGGGCGAAGAAGCCGGTCGAAAGGTTGGGGGCAAGCTTCAGCGTGCCCGATTCCGGTTTCAGCCGGCCGGAAATGAACTTTGCGAAGGTCGACTTGCCGTTGCCGTTGGCGCCGAGCAGCGCAATGCGGTCGTCATTGTCGATGCGCAGGTTGAGGTCGGTCAGGATCGGCTTGCCCGGCGTGTAGCCGACGGCGCCATCCTCGATAGCGATGATCGGGGAGGCGGGTTGCTTTTCCGGCTCAGGGAAGGAGAAGCCCTGGACATGGTCCTCGATGACCGCAGCGACCGTGCCCATCCGCTCCAGCGCCTTGACGCGGCTTTGCGCCTGGCGGGCCTTGGAGGCCTTGGCCTTGAAGCGGTCGATGAAACTCTGCAGGTGCTTGCGCTGCGCCTCATTCTTGGCGCGCGCCTTCATCTGCAATTCGTCGGCTTCCGCCTTCTGCCGCTCGAACTGGTCGTAAGAGCCGCGATAGAAGGTGAGCTTGCGCTGATCGAGGTGGATGATGGCGTTGGCGGCCGTGTTCAGAAGGTCGCGGTCATGCGAGATGATGATGACGCTGTAGGGATAGCGGCGGATATAGTCCTCCAGCCACAGCGTGCCCTCGAGATCGAGATAGTTGGTCGGCTCGTCGAGGAGCAGAAGGTCGGGCTCGGAAAACAACACCGCAGCAAGAGCGACGCGCATCCGCCAGCCGCCGGAAAAGGAGGAGGCCGGACGCTTCTGCGCGTCCTCGTCGAAGCCGAGGCCGGAGAGGATGCTTGCGGCCCGCGCTTCTGCCGAATGCGCGCCGATATCGACGAGCCGGGTCTGGATATCGGCAATGCGGTGCGGATCGGTGGCGGTTTCCGCCTCCGTCATCAGGGCGGCGCGCTCCTTGTCGGCGGCGAGCACGATCTCGATCAGAGCGTCCTCGGTACCCGGCGCCTCCTGCGCCGCCTGGCCAATGCGTGCCTTCTTCGGCAGCGAGACGCTACCGGTCTCCGGCGACAGCGCGCCGGTCAGCACCTTGAACAGCGTCGACTTGCCGGCGCCATTGCGGCCGACAAGGCCCGCCCTCATGCCATCGGGGATGGAGACGGAGGCGTTTTCAATCAGCAGGCGTCCGGCGATGCGGACGGAGAGGTCGGATATGGAAATCATGACCGCGGTTTTGTCTGAAACCGCGGGACTTTTCAAGCGGCGGCTTGCGCGAACGGCTTTCCTTCATCGGTTCGCAGGAAATAGATGAGATCGAGGGCCAGAGAGGGGCGGTCGAGGACGGTCAGCATCATGTGGATCTGGCCGCGATGATGGGTCTGGTGGTTGAAGAAATGGGAAAGCGTGATCGCGTAGCGGTCGGTGTAGAGCTGGGGCGGGTTGCCGCGCTTGTAGGAGAACGTGCCTTCGACGGCGTCTCCCAGCCCGCCAATGAACGCCACGATGTCGGCGTCAGTCTGTTCCCGCGCTGCCCGCAGTCCGGCGAAATCGTCGTAGAGAATGGTGTCGAGCGCGCCCGGCGCGGGGTTCTCGCCGGCAAAGCGCGCCAGCCACAGCCGGTCGGCAAAGAGAACGTGGTTCAGCGTCTCGTGAACCGAGCGAAAGAACGCGCCGAGATCGCGGCGATACTCCTCATCGGAAAGTGTAGCGGCGGCGTCATAGACAAGGCGGTTCGCCCAGGTGTTGTAGGCGGCAAACATGCGGTAATGCGACGACATCATAGTCCCTCCATTCTGGGATCATGATAATCCCAAGCTGATGCAGGGCGCTCATGAATTCTGCAGATGGTGACATTCATTGTGCTGATGCAGCGTCATTTGCCAGGGCAATATGCCCCCTGCTGCTTGAATTTGATCGGAATGCGCGACACTCTTTGCCCACAACAGGGAGTTTACCATGAGCCGTATCCTCTATTCGCTCTGTGGCGCCGATGCCTCGGCGCCGTTTTCCCCGCATTGCTGGAAGGTCGTTCTGGCGCTCAGGCACAAGGGGCTGGAGTTCACAGAAAGGCCAGTCGGCTTCACCGAAATTCCGAAAGTCGAGAACGGCTTCTCGAAGACGGTGCCAATTCTGAAGGACGGCGACGCCCTGATATCGGACAGCTTTGCGATCGCGCTTTATCTGGAGCAGACCTATCCGGACGCACCTTCCCTGTTCAAAGGCGAGGGCGGGCTTGCCATGGCGCGTTTCGTGGAAGCCTGGTCGCTATCGACGCTCCATCCCGCCGTGACACGGATTGCGCTGAAAAACATCCACGACCGGTTGGCGCCCGCCGACCAGGCCTATTTCCGCGAAAGCCGTGAGGCGCGCCTCGGCGCCACGCTGGAAGAGGTGGCGACCGGCCGCGAGGCCGCCATTGCGGCCTTCCCGGAGAAACTAACTCCGCTCCGCAATATGCTAAAATTTCAGCCGTTTATCGGCGGAAGTGAACCTCTTTTCTCAGATTATATCGTCTTCGGTGCGTTCAAGTGGGCGAGCCAGACAGGCAATACCGAACTGCTGGATCCGAACGATCCCGTGACCAACTGGTACGAGCGGGTGGAGGCTTTCACCGAAAAAGGCTGACGGAAGGGCGAAAACCTGGACATCACGGTTGTTCCGACGCTTCCATTTTGCCGAAAAGCCCTCTATACAGCGGCGAAATTTCCCCGAATGCCAGAGGACAATTGATATGGCTATTGAACGCACTTTCTCGATGATCAAGCCTGACGCCACCAAGCGCAACCTGACCGGCGCCATCACCAAGGTCTTCGAGGACAACGGCCTCCGCGTCGTTGCTTCCAAGCGCGTGTGGATGGCAAAGCGCGAGGCCGAGGCCTTTTACGCCGAGCACAAGGAACGTCCCTTCTTCGGCGAACTCGTCGAATTCATGTGCTCGGGCCCGACCATCGTGCAGGTTCTGGAAGGCGAAAACGCCGTTCTGAAGAACCGCGAGATCATGGGCGCCACCAATCCGGAAAAGGCCGACGAAGGCACGATCCGCAAGACCTTTGCCCTCTCCATGGGCGAGAACTCGGTTCACGGCTCCGATGCTCCGGAAACCGCCAAGCGCGAAATCGGCTTCTGGTTCTCCGAAACCGAAATCGTCGGCTGAAGCCATTCATTCCGGCATTTCTGCCCCTTTGAAACCCGCGGTTCTGCCGCGGGTTTTTTCGTCAGCCCTTGCGGGCGTTGAGGCGTTCGGCGGCGCGCTCACTGGCGGAGCGGCGGCTCGACTGGAACATGTGCAGGCGAGCGCGGACGCTGTCGACGATCTCCGGCGGGGCGGTCTTCGGCGAGCCGCAATTGTAGGGCGGCTGCGGGTCGTATTCCATCTGCAGCTGGATGCGCTGCGCGGTCTCGCGGTCGCTCAGTTCCTCGACCACCTTCAGGGCGAAGTCGATGCCGGAGGTCACGCCGGCGCCGGTGATCCGGTTGCGGTCGATGACGACGCGCTCTTCCACCGGCGTCGCGCCGAAGAGGGAGAGATGATCGAGCGAGGTCCAGTGGCTGGTGGCCTTGTAGCCCTTCAGCAGACCGGCAGCCCCCAAGACCAGCGAACCGGTACAGACCGAAGTGACGAGCTTGCAGCCCGGCGCGATGCGGCGCAGGAAGTTCAGCGTCTCGTCATCATCCATCAGCGCGATCTGGCCGGGGCCGCCCGGCACGCAGATGATATCAAGGCTCTCACACTGGCCGAAGGTCATGTTGGGCAGGATCCTGAGGCCACGATCGACGATGACCGGGTCGAGGTTCTTCCACAGGAGCTTCACCTCGACACCCTGCATCCGGTTCAGCACATCCGCGGGGCCGAACAGGTCGAGCTGGGTAAAACCGGGATAGAGGATGAAGCCGACTGTGCAGGACGCGGCGCTGGCTGGCATGATGGTTCTCTTTCGGTGTGGAGCATCAAATCGTTTTGAACAAGGATAGTGCTTCCGTTCTGAAGGGCAAGGTCGACGATAGACGGCAATCGCGACGTTTTTATTGCCAGCGTTTGCGGGCGGTCTCGTCCGCCTCGCGCGCGTCGACCCAGCCGCCGTCACCACCCGCAGCAAGATGCTCCTTCTTCCAGAAGGGGGCGACGGTCTTGAGGAAGTCCATGACGAAACTGGCGCCGTCGAAGGCGGCCTGTCGGTGACTTGCCGCGGCGATGACCAGCACGATGTTGTCACCGGGCAGGATGCGGCCGTAGCGATGAATGGCGGTGATGCCCAGAAGGTCGAAGCGGCGCACGGCCTCTTCCGAGATCCGCGTGATTTCGGCTTCCGCCATGCCTGGGTAATGCTCAAGCTCGAGCGCGGACAGCTTGCCCTTTTCATCGCGACAGTGGCCGGTGAAGCTGACGGTCGCGCCGATGTCGGTACGGCCTTCGGTCATGGCCCGCAGTTCGGCGGTGATATCGAAATCATCGGGCTGCACCCTGACGGTGACGGTCATGGCTCAGCCGCCCGTCATTGGCGGAAACAGCGCGATTTCCCGCGCCGCACCGAGCTTCTCGTCATGTTCGGCATGGACCTTGTCGAGGGCAACGCGGATGACGTCGGGCTCGCAGAGCGCCACGGCGTAGTTGTCGCCGCGGGCTTGTAGGAAGGTCAGAAGATCGCTCACCTTCTCGATATCGTCGGGAAGGGCGATTTCTTCCTCGGCCGTGCCGATGCGTTCGCGAACCCAGGCGAAATAGACGAGCTTGGTCATCGTTCGGCCTCCACGACATGTTTCAGCCCGGCGCGGAAATAGTCATAGCCGGTATACATGGTCAGCGCGGCCGCGACCCAGAGCAGAACAATGCCGGACTCTGTCGTGTACGGAAATACCTTGTCGCCGGCCGGACCGGCGAGCAGCAGGCCGATCGCGATCATCTGGAAGGTCGTCTTCCATTTGGCGATGCGGGTGACCGGCACGGAGACCTTTAGGCCCGCGAGATATTCCCGAAGGCCGGAGACCAGCACCTCGCGGCAGAGAATGATGATTGCCGCCCAAAGCGACCAGCCGGCAATGGTGCGCTCGACATCGGCGGCGAGCAGCAGCAGGCAGGTGGATACCAGAAGCTTGTCGGCAATCGGATCGAGCATCCGGCCGATATTCGAGGTCTGATTCCAGGCGCGCGCCAGATAGCCATCGAAGAAGTCGGTAATCGAGGCGATCAGAAAGATCGTCAGCGCCGCCCAGCGGGCGAAATCGGAGCTGGAGAGCTTTCCCTCAAGGAAAAAGCACAGCACGATGAGCGGCACGGCAAGAATGCGCCCATAGGTCAGGAGATTGGGGAGATTGTAAGCTTTCGATGCCATGGCGTCTTCCGTCCTGTCGCATCTCGCCGGATCGGGGCCGATGCGCTTTCCGTCACACATAAACCTTTGACGCGCCGCCGCAAGCGGTGCGCGTCAATTTGCGCCACCTTCGTGGAAATGATCATAGATCAATTTCGCCATGGCCTCGGAAATGCCCTCGACGGTGGCAAGGTCGCTGAGGCCGGCGCGCGAGACGGCCTTGGCCGAACCGAAATGCTGCAGCAGCGCACGCTTGCGCGAGGGACCGATGCCGGCAATCTCGTCGAGCGGGTTCTTCACCATTTCCTTCTTGCGCCGTGCCCGGTGCGAGCCGATCGCGAAGCGATGCGCTTCGTCGCGCAGGCGCTGGATGAAATAGAGCACCGGATCGCGCGGCGGCAGCGAAAAATCCGGCTTTCCATCCATGAAGAAACGCTCGCGTCCCGCCTCGCGGTCGGCGCCCTTGGCGATGCCGATCGCCGTCACCGCCTGGCGGATGCCGAGTTCATCGAGAATGGCGCGCACCGCCGTCATCTGCCCCTGGCCGCCATCGATGAGGATGACATCGGGCCAGGCGGGGAAGGGGGCATCGTCATCGGGCTCCGGCGCTGCGGCGTGGTCGGGGATGCCATGTTCCTTGATCAGCCGCGTGAAACGGCGGGTCATGACTTCGCGCATCATGCCGAAATCGTCGCCAGGGGTGATCTCGGTCGATTTGATGTTGAACTTGCGATACTGCGCCTTCACGAAGCCCTCGGGCCCCGCGACCACCATGCCTCCGACGGCATTGGTGCCCATGATGTGGGAGTTGTCGTAGACCTCGATGCGGCGCGGTGGCCGGTCGAGGCCGAAGGTCTCGGCAAAGCCTGCGAGCAACCGGGACTGCGTCGCGGTTTCGGAAAGCTTGCGGCCGTGGGCCTCGCGAGCATTGGCGAGCGCATGGTCCACCACTTCGCGCTTCTCGCCACGCTTCGGCACGGAGATCGACACCTTGCGGCCGGCGCGTTCGGAGAGCGCGAGCTGCATCAGGTCCAGCTCCTCGATCTCCTCGGAGAGGAAAATATTCCGTGGAACCGGCTTGTCGTCGTAGAACTGCGCCAGGAAGGCGTTGAGGATTTCGGCGCCGGAAAGCGACGGGTCGGTCTTCGGGAAATAGGCGCGGTTACCCCAGTTCTGGCCGGTCCGGTAGAAGAACACCTGGATGCAACAGAGCCCGCCCTCATTGTGGACAGCGAAGACATCCGCTTCCTCGATGCCGGCCGGGTTCACACCCTGGTGGCCGAGAACATGCGACAGGGCCGAAAGCCGGTCGCGATAGATCGCGGCACGCTCGAAATCGAGCTCTTCGGCGGCGCTGTTCATCGCTGCGGCGAGTTCGGTGTGAACCTGCTTGCTACGGCCGGAAAGAAACGCCTTCGCCTCGTTCACCAACTCGGCATAGCCGTCAGGCGAGATCTCGCCGGTGCAGGGCCCGGAACAGCGCTTGATCTGGTAGAGCAGGCAGGGCCGCGTGCGGCTTTCATAGACGCTGTCGGTGCAGGAGCGGATCAGGAAGGCGCGCTGCATGGCGTTGATGGTGCGGCCGACGGCGCCGGCTGAGGCGAAGGGGCCGAAATAGTCTCCCTTGCGGGCGCGGGCGCCGCGATGCTTGAACAGCGCCGGCGCCTCGTGATCGCCGGTGATCAGGATATAGGGAAACGACTTGTCGTCGCGCAGAAGCACGTTGAAGCGCGGACGCAGGCGCTTGATCAGGTTCGCTTCCAGCAGCAGCGCCTCGGTTTCCGTCCGCGTGGTGACGAATTCCATATGCGCCGTCTGCGTGACCATGCGGGTGATGCGGTTCGAATGGCCGCGCCCCTGGGCGTAGTTTGTGACGCGTTTCTTCAGCGAGCGGGCCTTGCCGACATAGAGCACGTCGCCATTGGCATTGAACATGCGGTAGACGCCGGGGCTGTTCGGCAGATGCTTGACGAACTCGGCGATCAGCTCCGCGCCCTTCAGCGCGTGCTTTGCGACTTCGCCGTCATTCCAGACGATCTTCTCCGTCTCCGGCAGCGCCATGGGCGCTTCGGTGACGTCGTCATCGTTGTCGTCGTCATAAACAATGCCACCATCGAGCGGCGTCTTCTGCGTCATTCGTTGATACCTGTCACATCCGGCGTTTCCCAGGCAAGATGCTGGCCGCCGTCTAGCGCGATCATCTGACCCGTGATCGAGGGTGTTTCGTAGAGATAGCGAATCGTTGACCCGACTTCGCGCGGATCGGGGCCGCGCTTCAGGATAAGGCCATCGATCTGCTTTTGGAAATCCTCCTCGCTCTGGCGCGCGTTCCTAAGCGTCGGGCCCGGGCCGATCGCATTGACGCGCACTTTGGGTGCGAAGGCCTGTGCCATCGTCTGCGTCGCCGTCCAGAGCGCGCTTTTCGAAAGCGTATAGGTAAAGAAATCGGGCCTCAGCGCCCAGACACGCTGGTCGATCATGTTGACGACAAGCCCGTTTCCCTCCACCTGCCGGGCAAAGCGGCCGGCAAGCGTTGCCGGTGCCTTGACGTGGACGGCGAAGTGCCGGTCGAAGGTGTCCATGTCGAAATCGCCGGCGCTGTCGGCATGAAACACCGAGGCGCAGTTGACGAGGAGATCGAGCGGCCCAAGCGCGGCCTGCACTCGCTCGACGAGGCCATCGACGGCGGTGGGATCAGTGAGGTCGGCCGCGAGCGCAACTGTCCGCACGCCCGATTTCGACATTGCGGCGGCCAGCGTTTCGGCCTCCGCAAGGGATTGATTGGCATGAATTGCCACATTGAAGCCGTAATTGGCTAGGTCTTCGACGATGGATCGCCCCAGTCTTTTTGCCCCGCCGGTGACGAGTGCGGTCTTGATCGGCCTGTTCTGCTGCATTCTCGAGTCCCAGAGATCGGTTACTTGAGCCATATAGGGTGTTTAACAATCTTTCGCCAACGGGCGGAGGCGGGTTTTGCTGACCGGAAACGACGATAGAAGTTATAGACGCTAAGTTAACGTCTGTTGTTTTTATAATTTAAATTCATCTTAACCAAAATATACACGCCATTATCACGAATTAATCGACAGTTAACCAGCAATTTATCTGTCGTATATATAGTATTGATAAGCAGTAACCATAGTCCTATTTCATTCCTATGCGCAATCTTGATGCGAAGAACGCACCTCAATGCGTTTCGCTGGATATCGTTAAGGAGAATAACATGCGGAACTTGAACAAAACGCTGACGGCAGCCACCATGCTGGTGCTGGGTGCGGGCGCGGCTCAGGCCGCAGATGCAATCGTAAGCGCTCCCTATGAGCCGAGCCCGGTTACCTATGCTGCGCCGGTCAAGGTCAGCAACTGGAGCGGATTCTACCTCGGTGGCGCCGCCAACTGGGACTGGGGTACTTTCCAGAAGGGCGATTTCGACGCCGACGGCTGGGGTGGCACGCTGTTCGGCGGCTACAACATGCAGTCCGGCTCGATCGTCTACGGCGTTGAAGCCGATCTGGCGACCTCCAATCAGCATGAATATGTCGACCCGAACCTGAAGATGGAGCAGGGTGTCAACGGCTCGCTGCGCGGCCGCATCGGTTATGCGATGGATCCGGTCATGGTCTACGGCACGGGCGGTCTTGCCGGTTCCAAGCTGCAGGCCAAGCAGGGCGGCGACAAGGACAAGCAGATGGCCTGGGGCTACACGCTCGGCGCTGGTGTCGAGGCGATGGTCACCGACAACATCTCGGCCCGCGTCGAATACCGCTACACCGACTACGGCGATCAGGACTTCAACCTGAATTCCGGCCGCTACAAGCGCGGTTTCCAGGAGAACACGGTCAAGGTCGGCCTCGGCGTCCATTTCTGATCCTGTCAGAACAATCGATTGCGAAAACCCGCCCTCGTGGCGGGTTTTTGCGTTGGAGCTGTCAGGCGTTCCCGCGCTCCGAGGCTTCTCCGACCAGGCCTTCGGCGAGATGTCGCTTGGCGCGGTGCAGACGCGACATCACGGTTCCGAGCGGTATGGAGAGTTTCTCGGCGATGTCCTCATATCCATAGCCCTCGACATCGTGGAGCAGGACGACCTCGCGGAAGTCCGGCGCGAGCGCTTCGAGCGCGTTTATCAGCCTTGCGCGCATCAGGGCATCCGGCTGGGGTTCTCCCCAATCCTCAATGCCATCGAGCGCCAGGAGCGGCAGGGTGTCCCGATGCCGCCGGGCGTTGGCATTGAGATGGAGCATGATGGTGTAAAGCCAGCCGCCGATATTTTCACCATGCCACTGATGGTGCCGCTGCAGGGCCATCAGCACGGTATCCTGCAGCAGATCCTCGCCATCGCTTGCCGAACCGGCCAGTGCTGCCGCAAT
This sequence comes from Martelella endophytica, assembly GCF_000960975.1. Lineage (NCBI taxonomy): Bacteria > Pseudomonadati > Pseudomonadota > Alphaproteobacteria > Hyphomicrobiales > Aurantimonadaceae > Martelella > Martelella endophytica. The sequence goes on from NZ_CP010803.1 coordinate 3,354,861, forward strand.
GCGTCGCAGCCGCGGCATTGCGGCGAGGACCTCGGCCTCGAATTGCGGATCCGGCGCCGCGCAACAAGTTTGCCGCACCGGACGCAGGCGGCCATGGCTGACGCCTGGACCGACACGTGCGTCAGGCCGGGCGGGCGACCTGCCAGTGGCCGGCGGCGTCCTGGCCGGTCGTGTCGCCGGGCTTCTGGTCCTGAGCCCGGAAATAGAGGGGTTTGCCATTCAAAGCCCACTGTCGTTGACCATCCGTCCGCACCACAAACGTGTAATGTGCGAAGGGTTGCGCGGCTGAATTGGCGATATATGGTGGCCAATTTGCGGCACATGGCCCGTAGCAGGCGGATACGTCCCGTGCGTCCTGGTCATAGGTGTAGAGCGTCCTGCCGTTCTGCCCGGCGAGGACGGGGCCGCTGTTGCTGCTGACGGTCTGGAAGGTATTGGTGCCCGCATGGGCCATGCCGGTGAAGGCCACGAGCACGGCTGCGGCGAGGAGGGTGGTTTTCATTTCGATGCTATCCGTTCTGTTGGTATGTCGCGCTCATCGCGACACGTCACCGGATAGACACGCGAGGACCCGGTTTTATTCCCCGCCTCACGATTTTGTGTTGCCCTTTGCCGGCGAATCCTGCCAAGTCGGCGCCATGGAATTCTCACCGCAACAGGATGAAGCGCTGAAGGCGGTCTCGCACTGGCTGAAGGAAGGCCGTTCGCCGGTGTTCCGGTTGTTCGGCTATGCCGGCACGGGCAAGACCACGCTTGCGCGCTATTTCGCAGAGCATGTCGATGGCGATGTGCTGTTCGCCGCCTTCACCGGCAAGGCCGCCCAGGTGCTGCGCTCGCGCGGCGCCAGCAACGCCCGCACGATCCATTCGCTCATCTACCGCCCGAAGGGCGAGGAGATGATCGAGGACGAGGAAACGGGCAAGACCTCGGTCGCGCCAATGTTCTCGATCAACCGCCAGAGCCCGCTCGCCAAGGCAAAGCTCATCATCATCGACGAATGCTCGATGGTTGATGAGAAGCTTGGCCAGGATCTCGTCTCCTTCGGAACGCCGGTTCTGGTGCTTGGAGACCCGGGCCAGTTGCCGCCGGTCTCCGGAGGCGGCTATTTCACCAACCACGATCCGGATTTCTTGCTGACCGAAATCCATCGCCAGGCCCGCGACAATGCGATCATCGATCTGGCCATGCGGGTGCGCGAAGGCGCAGAGATACCGCACGGCGACTATGGCGAGGCGCAGGTCATCTCCCGGCACGACGTGACGCAGGATCTGGTGCTGGGCGCCGACCAGGTGCTTGTCGGAACCAATCGCACGCGACGGCGCTACAATCAGCGCCTCAGGGAACTGAAGGGCTTCACCCAGGCCTATCCGCAATCCGGCGACAAGCTGGTCTGCCTCAGAAACGATCCGTCGAAAGGGCTTCTCAACGGCTCGCTGTGGAAGGTGATGTCGTCGTCAAAGGAAACCGTCAAGCCGGGCATAAACCTGCTCGTCAATCCGGAAGAGGATGATCCCGACAGGGGCGCGGCACGGATCAAGCTGCTGAAGGCCGCCTTCGAAGACAGCGAGACGGAAATTCCGTGGTCAACGAAGAAGCGTTTCGATGATTTTGACTACGGCTATGCGCTCACCGTCCACAAGGCGCAGGGTTCGCAGTGGAATAATGTGGTGCTTTTCGACGAAAGCTGGGCCTTCCGGGACACCCGGGAGCGGTGGCTTTATACCGCGATCACCCGCGCGGCTGAGCGATTGACGATCGTAAGGTGATAGTGGTACAAAATCGCGCAAATACAGCTATTTGGTGTTATTTCTTGCCAGATAGAAACATGTTTTGAGGCAGGGAAAGGGGCGCCAATGACCGCGCGGCTGTCTGTCAATCTCAATGCGGTGGCGCAATTGCGCAACCGTCGCGACCTTCCCTGGCCGAGCGTTCGGCATCTGGGCAAGATCGCGCTCGAGGCCGGCGCCTATGGCCTTACCGTGCATCCGCGTCCTGACCAGCGGCATATCCGTTTCACCGATCTTGCGGTGATCCGAAACCTGATCGATGACGAATTCCCGCAGGCGGAATTCAACATCGAGGGCTATCCCAGCGACCATTTCATCGGGCTCTGTCTCGAGAGCGAGCCTGAGCAGGTGACGCTGGTGCCCGACAGTCCGAGCCAGTCGACGTCCGATCACGGCTGGGATTTCATTGCCGATGCCGGTGTGATCGAGCGCGCGGTGATCCGTCTGAAGAAGCGCGATATCCGCGTTTCGCTGTTTGCCGATGGCGATGCCAGCCGCAGCCAGCTCGAAGCGGCCCGCGACAGCGGCGCGGACCGGATCGAGCTCTACACCGGCCCCTACGGCGCCTGCTACGACGATCCGAAACGCGAGGTCGAGATCGCAGCGCGGCTGGGCGAAACCGCCGCGATCGCGGCCGAACTCGGCCTTGGCGTCAATGCCGGACACGACCTGACGGTCGAGAACCTGCCGGTTCTGGCGCAGCAGATCCCGCATCTGGCCGAAGTTTCGATCGGACATGGCCTCACCGCGGATGCGCTGGAATTCGGCATGGCCGAAAGCGTGCGTCGCTTCCGGCGCGCCTGCGGTGAGACTGTCTGAGGCGAAGGGCCCTCGTTCAGAAGGCCTTTGCGTTCTCTTCGAAGAACACTTCCAGCGGCTTCGGCTTGCGGCCTGTCAGCTTTTCGAAATCGTTGTTGACGATATCGAAGCGGCCCGAGCGGATATTTTCATCCGTGCTGACCATGAGATCGACCACGAAAGGCGGCAAACCCACGCCCGAAAGCGTCTCGCGGAGCGCATCCGAGGTGACGTGCCGGACCTCGAGCGGCTTGCCGGTGGAATCGTGCGCCAGTGCCGCGACCTCATCGATCGTATAGGTGGTCGGCCCAACCAGCGTATAGGTGTCCTTGCCGGATGTGTCTGAGAGCAGGGCAGCGGCGAGCGCGCGTGCGCAATCCTCATGGGCGATGTAGTTGATCCGCCCGTTGCCGGCCGCTGTCAGCCAGACGCCATGCTGGAAAGCGCTCGGCAGGCTCATGAACAGGTTTTCCTGGTACCAGGCATTGCGGAGCAGGGTGTAGTTGAGCCCGCTTGCCTTGATCGCCTGTTCGGTCCCCAGGTGATCGCCAGCAAAGCTGATGAGCGAATCCTCGGCTCCGGGCAGGGACGTGTAGACGACGTGCGTGGCACCGGCTGCCTTGGCGGCATTGACGGCGGAGGTATGCTGGGCCACGCGGTCGACTTCCGGGGCAAGGCTGTCAGTGGAGATGATGGCGACCCGGTCAGCACCGGCAAAGGCGGCCGCGAGAGTCTCAGGCGCGTCGAAATCCGCCTGGCGGACGGCAATGCCCTTTGCGGCATAGTCCGCAAGCTTGCTGACATCACGGGTGGTGGCGATGATTTCTGATGGCTTCTTGCCAGCCTGGAGCAGGAAATCGAGCGTTTCGCAGCCAAGCTTGCCGGACGCTCCGGTGACGAGGACGGTCTGGTGGTTCATTGGGTATCCTTCTGCCGAGCGGCATGAAATTTCTAAACGTAGTCTCGAAAAGAGATCATACTTCATCTAGGAAGATTGGCGCCGCTGTAAAGAAGGGTTTATAATCTCCCCTGGTTACACAGATGTGCGCAGGAGCCAGCCATGACCGACCCCTTACCCGCCTGGAACAGGGCGGAACTCGCCGGAATTCTCACGAATGGCCTGATCGAAAACTGCCCGGTCCGCGACGTGCTGAACCAGGTTTCGGGAAAATGGGCGACGCTGTTGCTGATGGCGCTTTCGGAGGGGCCGTTGCGCTTTGCCGAATTGAAGCGCTTCACGCCCGATATCTCGCAGCGCATGCTGACCAAGACGCTGCGCGATCTGCATCGTGACGGCTATATCACCCGCACCGTCTATCCGACCAAGCCGCCGAAGGTCGTCTACGCCCTGACCGAGACCGGCCGCTCCTTCCTGGATCCGTTTCAGGCGCTCGTCGCCTGGGCGCGCAACAACCACGCACAAATCCGCGCGGCGCGGCTGAGCTTTGACCGGGAGGAGGCGGAGACGCTTGCGTGAAGGTGGGCTGGCGAAACGAAAACACCCCGGCGCAGGGGAATGCCGGGGTGCTTATTCGGGGGTCACTTGAGGTATGCTATTTCAACGTCTAGCACGTTGCGATGTTCCAAATATAGTTAAGGATTTGTGAATTTCTATAGCCCGCCGATTCTGATTCGTTTTTAGGTTAACGGGCCAGTTCCCTCCGGGCCCGCGCTGTGCTTTCCTCAGAATGCGCGAAGGGGCGCGAAGGAGGGAATGATGAAAGCAACACTTGCAGCATTGATGATGGTTCTGTCGGCATCCGTCGCCTCGGCGGCCGACGACTGGAATGCGCTCGCCATCGACGACGACACCATGACTGTCGGCATGGCGGTCGACCAGCCGTCCAAGGAGGCGGCCGAGGCGCTGGCGAAGAGCGAATGCCTCAAGGAAGGCGCCAAGGGATGTGGCACGGTGGTCTCCCGCGAGGGCGGTTGCCTGGCGCTGTCGCGCAACGCATCGGGATCGAGCCTCGGCTACGGCATGGAGGACACCATCCAGGAAACCGTTGCGGAAGCGCTGAAGCAATGCGCAGATGGCGGAAAGTATGAAGGCTGCACCGTGCACAGCAACATGTGCGCCAGCAACTGAGCAAATCGGCTTGGTCAGACTGAAGTCCGGATAAAGAAACACCCCGGCATGGGAACTGCCGGGGTGTTTCCGGAGGTCATCGTGAACGTAGAAACAAGAGCGAGGCGCAGAGACGTGCGTGACCCGCATCACGATGAAGGAACAAGGGGCGTAGTGCCCCGTTACGCAACAGATAGGTTCGCGCGGTCCGAATGTCAATCAACTGATTAAACTCTTTTTCGACAAATTTGCTCAGCCATCCGGCGAGCGGTTTTTCCCGCGCTGGAAGAGAGGCCGAGGGTGACCGTTGATGGCCGCTGTGATGCTCGTCGCCCGCAGGAAACCGATCGCCTTTCTGGCGCGCGATTTAAGTTGAAAATGAATGAAGGGACCGCCGCCCGAAATTGCGAAAAATCATGGAACGATGGTTTGCGGATTTCGGGGAAGCGGAAACGCTTACAGCTTTTTCTGCAGAAAGATCCGGTCGCGGCCGGCAACGAAGTCCTTGAGACGGCCATACTCGACAAAGCCGTGGCGCTGATAGGTCTTCAGTGCCACCGGATTGAAGGTGTCGATATAGGCCGAATGGCAGCCACGCTTCAGCGCCTCGGCCTCGGCGGCCGCGAGCATGCGGGCGGCCACGCCCTGACCGCGGAGGCTTTCACCGACCCAGAGCCGCTGCACATAGAGCCAGCCCCAGGAGGTCATGCCGTTGATTCCCGCCGCAACCGCGCCGTTCCCGTCGCGCACCAGCACGGTCAGCAGCATGCGCTGCTGCGGCCCGACCTCGGCTTCGTTGAAGGTGGTCAGGTTTTGATCGATGACCGCGACATCGGCGTCGGCGGGCGTGGCAGTGACGGAAATTTCGAGCGGCATGGCACCAGAACCGGGAAAGGGAAGGCTGGCCGCGACCATATCGTGCCATCCCAAAATCACAAACATCATTCGCCAAGGGCGCGATGATGGCAGGTCGGAACGGTCTTGAAGAAAAGTGGCTCCCCGGGTCGGATTCGAACCGACGACCTATCGATTAACAGTCGAGTGCTCTACCGCTGAGCTACCAGGGAACATTCGCGCCGGATGGGCGCTGCGGTGTGAGCGGGTTAATACAAATGGCGGGACGATTTGCCAAGCCCTTTCTCGAAAAAAACATAGGAATTTTGTGGCGGCGGAAATCGAGCCGCTGCGATGACGCTCTGACGTCGATAAGGGGCGGTCTAGCGGCGTAAGATATTGCCGCCGTCGCCGTTGCGCTCGCCGCGTTGCAGATCGCGCATCGTCTGTTCGATTCCTTTTCGCGCGCGCCTGCCTCTTAACTGATGAGCGGAATAGGTTCGCGGGGACAACAGCAACCTGTCATCCTTTTTGATGACGTCGAAAATTCGTTCCGCCGCCGCGGGCTTGTCCTCCGACGTATAGGTGGCGACGATGACAATGCGGACGCTGTCGATGGTCTCAAACGCATCGAAATCGGGCGGCGACATCTTTCCAATGAGCTGGCGGAACGTACCGATATCGATGTGCTCACCGGACTGGAGCGGCCCCTGGAACAGTCGGGTTCGCGAGTCGGACGTATCTTCGTCATCAATGTTGAGGTTGCTCAGCGAATAGCTCAATTGCTTGCATTCACCGTCCTCCTCCTGAACGGTGAAATCGAGCAGGACCGCGTCGATATAGATCGGCCTTGCGCTCATGTTGGCGACCAGGCAATGACCATCAAGCGTCGGACCGGCGCCCCTGTTGATCAGGATTTTCGCCCGGCGCCCCTCACGGTAGCTGCCGAACAGCAGTTGCAGGTAGACCGCCCAGATGACAATGGTGGCAAGGCTACCGAGCGCGCTCAGCGCGCCCGAATATTCATTGATCCAGCTCCACATCGTTTCGCTCCTCTGGCCAAGGGCTACCGAACGGCGGAGGTGGGCTTTCTCAGGCCTCCGGCTCGCTTTTGACTTCCGCCCCCTGTTTTCCAACGGGATGCGGCGCGTTCGGTTCCGGCAAGTCGTCGCGGGACAGGTAGACGGTGGAGGAGGGGAAGGCGAAGCTGGCGCCATTGTCGTCGATGATATCGCGGATATTGATCAGCAGTTCTTCCTGTACGGCGAGGAAGACGTTGATGTCGGCGGCGGCGATATTGGCATAGATGTCGATCAGCATTGCCGAATCGCCATATTCCACCAGCCGCACGCGCAGCGGCGATTCGAGCACGCTTTCATGCGCTTCGAGCATCGCCCGGATACCGTCCATGACGCTGTTGAGCGTCGCCTTGTCGGTCTGGTAGCGCAGGCCCATCTTGTGGCGGAACAGAAATACGTCGCGTTGACTGAAATTGGTGATCTTGCGCTTCACCAGGTCGGCATTCGCGACGATGATGAGCGTCCGGTCAAGCGCGCGGATGCGGGTCGAGCGGATGCCGATCTCTTCCACCGTGCCGGCGGTGTCGTCGAACTGGAAGAAGTCGCCGACGCGCACGATCCGGTCGGCATAGAGGATCAGGCCGCTGATGAAGTTTTCCAGCGTCGGCTGGGCGGCGAGCGCGATGGCGAGGCCGCCTACACCGAGACCGGCGACAACGCCGTAGATCGGGATGCCGATCCGGGTCGCGCCATAGCCGAGCACGATGATGGCGACAACGAAGGAGACGACCCTGAAGCCGGTGCGTACCAGGCTGGCATCGAGGCTCGCGCGGCCGAGATTGGGGCTGCGGATCGTCAGAAGATAGATGGTCTGCAGCAACTGATAGGTGAGCCACGCGGCGGCCGACCAGATGACGGCGCTGATCGCGGTCGTGACGATCTGCAGCAGGTCGCCGGTGATGTTGATCTGCTCCTCGCACAGGAAGTGGAACAGGTTGGCCGCGAGAATTACCAGAAGAGGCGCGACAATGCGGCGCATTTGCCGGGCTGCAGGATCGAGCGGCACGGACCGGCGCGCGTTCCAGCGGCCGTAGACGGCAAAGGCGAAGACAAAGACCAACGTGGTGACGATGAGGGCGATCCATTGCCAATAGGCCTGGCCGGCAAAATTGAGTTGCAGCCAGAGCGGGCCATCGAGAATGAACTCGTACCACCGCGGCGCGACGAGATTGCCCGGCGTATAGATATAGTACTGGAAGAGGTCCTCACCCCGGTCGGAGACGAGGGGCAGGGCCTTCACCGCCTCATAATCATCTGGAATCTGATCGACCGTGGCAGCGGTGAAAAGGTACTCGCCCGCCTGCGGGCCCTCCGTCTGCCGCGCAATGGTGAGGCTTGTGCCGGGAATGATCCACCGGTTCGGGATGAGGCTTTCGTCATCGGACGAAATGGCGCCGGCCGGCAGGCCCGGGACGTCAGCAGTCGGCGGCAGGTAGATGCGGTCGAGGATTTCCTGGAGCTGCAGCACGACCTCGATGCTCGCGCGTTCGCGCGAGGCCGCCGGTATGTTGGACATGTCGAAGGTCCGCGCAGCCTTTTCCAGAAGCGACTGGACCAGAACGAGGTCTTTCTTCTGCTGGCTCGTCATGAAGAAGGTGTCGCCGTCGAAATAGCCGTCGCGGACGTTGAGCCAGAGCTTGTTAGCCGCTTCCAGTATCATCAGGAAGCTCTCCAGCGTCGCCCGCGGGCTGCGCGTGTCGGGCGGCGAGATCGGATTGCTGACAAGCCGGCCATAGCGTTCCCTGATGCCCGGATCGTCCTGGGCTTCGTCGATGATGCTTTCGACGAGATCGGCCGTGGTGCTGCGCCCGGCCGCAGCCTGCTCGGCGCCGACGGTCGGCAGACTGACGTGTGGCAGAACGGCGACCAAAAGGGTGGCCAGCGCTATCACGACCACGATCAGCGCCGTGCGCACGCGCCGGCTTCCTCTCTCTCTGTCAATTTCCATCTCGCCCCATCCTGTCCTGACGTTCCCACCCTGGCGCCTTATAACGTTCGCCTAAAACAAGCCTAACCGATTTCCGACGTGATTCGGCAAGGGGCGGATAGATTTCTGCAAAAACTTGGATCGGGTCGCATGACAGCGGCGGAGCGCCAAATCGCGAAACCAGCTGCGGTTTTCAGAAATTCCTCTTGCGCGGCCCGGATAAAATCGCTAACTCGCAGCCCACGTTCGATGAAACGGACGCGGGGCCTCGTGGCGGAGTGGTGACGCAGAGGACTGCAAATCCTTGCACGCCGGTTCGATTCCGGCCGAGGCCTCCAAATCCCCCCACATTGATTGCTTGTTCCCTTGCCTTGCGCCACGCGCAGCAAGTCGCTTCAGCTTGCCTTGCAGACGAGTTGGCGAGATGTTGCCTCTGCAAAATATTTCCACCCGCCCTTGAATGTCGCAAACTGCCCGGAATGTTGGGCTGAGCGCAGCCACCGGAAGCGGGGAGGGGGCGTCTTTTGGGCAACGGGAGCGGGCTCGGCAACCACTGATTAAGGTTTCTTTTCTATTCAATACGGGTGTGTGACAGCCCTTCGAATGGTCCTGAAAGAATGCCTTTTTCGCGTTATCCAAGCCTCCATTCCAGCGCCGCTGGCAAAACCTCCGACGACAAGACGGCGGAGGTTAATCTGCCTGAGCAGCGTGCAGCCATACTGGATCCCGATCAGCTGCCGAGCTGGCAGCGGCCATTCGTGCTCGGACCGAATGTCCGGTTCACGCGCACGCCGCACAAGCGCCAGCCGATCGGCGATGTTGGCCCCTCCGGGGCGGTCACTTCGCCGGCGGTCGCGCTGCAGACGCAATTGGCGGAGGCGCTTTCGGAGGGGCAAGCGGAGCAAACGGCAAGTGACCCGGTCGAAATCTCGCCGCCTCAAGACATTGAGACGGCAGCACCGCCACCAAATCCGACGCCTGTCGATTTCCTTTGCCGCCCGATCCGCCGCCCACAGCAGAATGCCTCCATGACCGAAATAGCCGAAGCCAGAACCGAACAGCTGGAAATCGTGGAAGAGCGTCATCCTGACGCTGCGGAATCGGTCGCCCCCGTCGAGAAGGCGGCAAAGGCCGAACGGTCCTTCGCCTTCATTCCCGATGGGCTGGCTTTCGAAATGATGGGGCTCGGCCTGATCGGCGAAGCCGATGAGGTGGCGCCGGAGCCCGTAGCGGAAGAGCCTCGCCCCGCTGCGGCGCTTGTCGCGCCGGTGCCCGTCGAGCCGGCGCCAGCCGCAGCCCCGGAAGCGCCTGAGGCGCCATCGCCGGTATCGCTTTATCGCCAGGTCACCCTGCGTGCGCCCGAGCCTGCCTCAGCGCCCGTTCCCGAGGAACCGGTGGAGGATCTGGTCGAGGAAGAGGACGGCTTCGACGAGGATGACCCGGCCGAGGTGGAATTTTACGAAGCGGCGGAAGATGAAATCGATGATGAAGACGACGAGACGCCGGCTGAGCCGCAACGCCGCGTCTTCGTGCAGGAGCCGGTAACGGACTTCGTCTTCCCCTCGATCGACCTGCTGCAGTCGCAACGCCACGATGAGGTGAGCGAGCTCAGCCAGGAGGTTCTGGAACAAAGTGCCGGTCTTCTTGAGAGCATTCTCGAAGATTTCGGCGTGAAGGGCGAGATCATCGATGTCCGCCCGGGACCGGTGGTCACGCTTTACGAATTCGAGCCGGCGCCCGGCGTGAAGTCGTCGCGCGTCATCAATCTCTCCGATGATATCGCCCGGTCGATGTCGGCGCTTTCGGCGCGCGTCGCGGTCATCCCCGGTCGCAACGTGATCGGCATCGAGCTGCCGAACGAGGAGCGCGAGACGGTCTATCTGCGCGAGTTGTTCGAAAGCCGGCCCTACATGACAACCGATTTCCGGCTGCCGCTCTGCCTCGGCAAGACGATCGGCGGTGAGCCCGTCGTCGCCGAACTGGCCAAGATGCCGCATCTTCTGGTGGCTGGCACCACGGGGTCGGGCAAATCGGTGGCGATCAACACCATGATCCTGTCCTTGCTCTATCATCTGCGGCCGGAAGAATGCCGGTTGATCATGGTCGACCCGAAAATGCTGGAGCTCTCCGTCTATGACGGCATTCCGCATCTGCTGACGCCGGTCGTGACCGACCCGAAGAAGGCCGTGCTGGCGCTGAAATGGGCCGTGCGCGAAATGGAGGAGCGCTATCGCAAGATGTCGCGCCTCGGCGTGCGCAACATCGACGGCTTCAACGAGCGCGTCGCCGAGGCGCGGGCCTCCGGCGAGACGATCATGGTCAGCGTGCCGACCGGCTTCGACCGCAGCACGGGCGAACAGACCTTCGAGGAGCAGGAGCTCGATCTTTCGGCGCTGCCCTATATCGTCGTCATCGTTGACGAGATGGCGGACCTGATGATGGTTGCCGGCAAGGAGATCGAAGGCACGATCCAGCGGCTGGCGCAGATGGCCCGCGCTGCCGGCATCCACCTGATCATGGCCACCCAGCGTCCCTCCGTCGATGTCATCACCGGCACGATCAAGGCGAACTTCCCGACGCGGATTTCCTTCCAGGTAACCTCGCGGATCGACAGCCGCACCATCCTCGGCGAGCAGGGGGCCGAATATCTCCTCGGTCAGGGTGACATGCTGCACATGAAAGGCGGCGGGCGGATCGCGCGCGTCCATGGCCCCTTCGTTTCGGACCACGAGGTTGAAAAGGTCGTCGCTCATCTGAAGCGCCAGGGTACGCCAACCTATCTCGGCAGCGTCACCGTTGACGAAGAAGGCGAGAGCGAGGACGACAGCGCCGTGTTCGATGCAACGGACATGGGGTCGGCGGGGGACGATGGCGACGATCTCTACGAAAAGGCCGTACGCATCATCCAGCGTGACAAGAAGTGCTCGACATCCTATATCCAGCGTCGTCTGTCGATCGGCTATAACCGGGCCGCCTCTCTGGTGGAGCGAATGGAGCTGGAAGGACTTGTCGGACCCGCCAATCACGTCGGCAAACGCGAAATTCTAGACACCGGCGCCGCGAGCTGAGGGAGGCCCTGGGCCGATTCTGACAAAAAAGTGAGCATTTTTTGCTGACGCGGTGGCGGTTCGAGCCATTGTCGGGTGTCATGGGCAGTTGCCCGGAATTTGCTGCATTTCCCTTTTGGGCTTCAGCGAAGCGCGTGCTCGCATCGGAGCATGTGCCTCAATCTTAACAATCGTCAATATCCGGTGCATTGGCGGCGGAAGTCTGGATCTCGCGGGCGCGGCTACGACGCCTGCCGAGCGCGATTAAAAGGTTGCATCTAAACAAATAAGTGTGGACTTTTTACATATTTCGGTTTTGGAATATGATCGCGCTGTCATCGTGCTCTATCACGCAAGCCTCTGAAAAAAAAGGAACCGCCGGCATTTTTCCTTCGTTGTTGTACACGCGACCCGATCAATTTTTCTGGTCGCAAGCGAGACAACAAAACAGGGGCCGGCCTCGGAGGCGGTCGAACGGAGGACATAATGATTACGCGTTCCATGAAATCCAAACTTCTCGCCGGCGTTCTTTTGGGCGGCTCGGTGATGTTCGTTGCTTCGACCCCGGCGCGGGCGCTTGACGTCAATATCGGTGGCGAAAACGGCATTAGTGCCAGCGTCAATGTCGGTCAGAATGAAGGCGGCGGCCTGGGAGCCGATGTTGGCGCCAGTGTTGGCGGCAGCAACGGTGTGAATGCCGACGTGGGCGCCGACGTCGGTGGCGGCCAGGCAGTCGGCGCCGATGTTGATGCTTCGGTAGGCGGTTCGAACGGCGTCAACGCCGATGCGAATGCAAGCGTCGGCGGCGGCCAGGCCGTTGATGCCGATGCCAGTGCGAGCGTGGGTGGTTCGAGCGGCGTGAACGCCAATGCCTCTGCCGATGTCGGCGGTGGTCAGGGTGTCAGCGCGGATGTCTCGGCAAACACCGGCAGCGACAGTGGCCTTAGTGCCGACGTTGGCCTTGGTATTGGCGGCGGCAGCGGTATCGATGCGGATGTTGATGTTGGCATCGGCGGCGGAAACGGCGGCGGCGGCAATGGCGGTGGCGGCGGAAACGGCGGCGGCGGCATTGGCGGTGGCGATAACGGCGGCGGCATGGGCGGCGGCGGGAACGGCGGTGGTGCTGTTGGCGGCGGTGGCTCGAACGGCGGTGGCGATGGCCAGATGCCTCCGAACCGCAACGACGGTCGTCTGGTCCTTGCCTTCGATAATCTGTCGAGCGGCGAGAAGCAGGTCGTCCGTCAGCAGTGCGGTCGCGTGATGCAGTCGCCCGGTTCCTACGATTCGGGACTGCAGCGGCTCTGCCAGCTGGTCAACCGCTATCGTTGATCCGGAAAATCAGGAAACCGAAGAGGCGTGCCGCAGGGCGCGCCTTTTTGGTTTGTCGCATTGAGGCGTCTCAAAATCTCCGAGATGTCCACTCCCGCCTTGCCTTGGAAGTTCGGCGCATTTATGAAAAGGCAAAGCCGGTTCATCCGGCATGCGGCGCAGCAAGAGCTTTCTAGAGGTTGATGGCCATGATGAATTTCGAAACGGCGCGTATCAAGATGGTGGAAAACCAGATACGCACCACGGATGTCACATCGCACCCCGTGATTTCTGCATTCCTTTCTGTTCCGCGCGAAGCCTTTCTTCCGCCTGAAATGAAGGCGCTTGCCTATATCGACGAAGACATCCCGGTGAAGGCCGCAACGCCCGAAAGCCCGGCCCGCTACATGATGGAACCGTCGCCGCTCGCGAAGCTGGTGCAGCTGATGGATGTCGACAAGGAAGACGTGGTCCTGGTGGTCGGCGCGGGCGAGGGCTATGCGTCGGCGATTCTGTCGCTGCTTGCCGGCTCGGTGGTCGCTGTCGAAAGCGACGCGGACCTCGCCGAAGCAGCAAGCCAGAATTTCCTCGAACTCGGTTATGACAATGCCGCCGTGGTCACGGGACCGCTGGAGGAGGGCTGTCCCTCCGAGGCGCCTTACGACGTCATCTTCATCAACGGCGCCGTCGAATATGTACCCGAGGCCATTCTGGAGCAGCTTCGCGAAGGTGGGCGACTTGTCTGCGTCGAAGGTTTCGGCCACGCCGCCCGGGCAAAGGTCTTCCGTCGCGAGGACGACATTTTCTCCGATACCGCCTTCTTCAACGCCGCCGTCAAGCCTCTTCCGGGGTTCGTCCGCCCGAAGGAATTCGTCTTCTAGAGCCGAATGTGATGGTCGCCTGCTGTTCAGAAAGCTGTGTACAGCGCTGAAAATGCGGGGGATTCCCTCGGGTGAAGGCTTGGTTTAGCCTATTCTTTCCAAGTGTGTTTGAGTCGCGCGCCGCAAGGCGCAGGAAGGTCAGGAATGGCGCAGCCGAAGATGCAGCAGGAACCCACCATGGAGGAGATCCTCGCTTCGATCCGCCGGATTATCGACAGCGGTGAAGAGCAGGGAGCCGAACGCGGGACGCGCGGTTCGCGTTATGAAGAACCCGCCGCCGAGCTTCCCGAAGCGGAAGCTGACGAGTGGCAGACGCCTGCAAATCGTGATCCCGTTGTGGTCTCGCGGACCTATTCCGGCGAAGTGGATATGCCTGCAGCGCCTGAGGCCGAGGAGCCTGCGGTTGCCGATCAGCCGGAGATGCGCGAGACGTCGCAGGCGGTCTATCCGGGCTCGCTCAGCGAAGTCGCCGCCCAGGTGCGCGCGGCCTCCGCCTCCGAGCCGGAAGCCGAGGAAGTTCCGTCCGCCGACGATGACGCCCTTCTTTCTTCGGATACCGAACGGCGTATCGGCGATGCCCTTCGTGAGCTCTCCGCGGCGCTGGAACAGGAGGGCGCGCGCAGCATGGAGGAAATCGTCGCGGAAGAGCTGCGTCCGTTGCTGCGGGAATGGCTTGAGGAGCACATGCCGTCCATCGTCGAAACGATGGTGGCGAAGGAAATCGAAAGAATGCGCAAGCGCTGAAAATCGGGGGATTTTCACCTTTCGGGCCGCCCCATGGAGGGCGGCTTTTTTATTGACAGGCCGGAAGCCAAGCGCTTAACAACGTCAGGCCGTCAAGGGGCCGCAGTTTCGTGGAAGAAACAGCGGTAACAAGCCCCGCAATGAACCTTTGTTCCAGTCAGGAATTGGCACAGACATGCTCGACAAGACCTATGATGCCCGAAGCGTTGAACCCAAAATCGCTGAGCGCTGGGAAAAGGCCGATGCCTTCCGCGCTGGCGCAAATGCGCGGCCGGGAGCGGAGTCTTTCAGCATCGTGATCCCGCCGCCAAACGTGACCGGCTCGCTGCACATGGGCCACGCGCTCAACAACACGCTCCAGGACATCATGATCCGCTTCGAGCGCATGCGCGGCAAGGACACGCTTTGGCAGCCCGGCATGGACCATGCCGGTATCGCCACCCAGATGGTCGTCGAGCGTCAGCTGATGGAGCGCCAGCTTCCGGGGCGCCGCGAGATGGGCCGTGAGGCCTTCATCGACAAGGTCTGGGAATGGAAGGAAGAGTCCGGCGGACAGATCCTCAATCAGCTGAAGCGCCTTGGCGCCTCCTGCGACTGGTCGCGCGAGCGCTTCACCATGGACGAGGGCCTTTCCGAGGCCGTCCGCGAGGTCTTCGTTTCGCTCTACAAGCACGGCCTGATCTATCGCGGCAAGCGGCTGGTCAACTGGGACCCGGCGTTTGAGACCGCGATTTCCGATCTCGAAGTCGAAAACCGTGAAGTCGACGGCCATATGTGGCATTTCAAATATCCGCTGGCCGGCGGCGAGACCTACACCTATGTCGAGAAGGACGAGGACGGCAACGTCATCCTCGAAGAGGAGCGCAACTACATCTCGATCGCGACCACCCGTCCGGAGACCATGCTGGGCGATGGCGCCGTCGCCGTCCACCCGACGGATGAGCGTTACGCGCCGATCGTCGGCAAGTTCTGTGAAATCCCGGTCGGCCCCAAGGAACACCGTCGCCTGATCCCGATCATCACCGATGAGTATCCGGACAAGGACTTCGGCTCCGGTGCGGTCAAGATCACCGGCGCGCATGATTTCAACGACTATCAGGTCGCCCGCCGCAACCATATCCCGCTCTATCGTCTGATGGACACCAAGGCGGCGATGCGCGAAGACGGCGAGCCCTATGCCTTCTGCGCCGAACAGGCGATGAAGATCGCGAAGTCCGGTGAGCTGCCGAGCGAGGCGGAGGTCGACGACATCAACCTTGTTCCCGACGAGTATCGCGGTCTCGACCGTATGGCCGCCCGCAAGCGGATCATCGAAGCGATCAACGCCGAAGGCCTCGCCGTCACGGTGAAGGACGGGGAGGGCAACGACGTCCCCTTCGTCGAGAACAAGAAGATCATGCAGCCCTTCGGCGACCGCTCCAATGTCGTCATCGAGCCAATGCTGACCGACCAGTGGTTTGCCGACGCCAAGACGCTTGCCGAGCCGGCCATCGCCTCGGTCAAGGAAGGCCGCACCAAGTTCGTGCCGAAGAACTGGGAAAAGACCTATTTCGACTGGATGGAAAACATCGAGCCGTGGTGCATTTCACGCCAGCTCTGGTGGGGCCATCAGATTCCGGCCTGGTATGGCCCGGACGGCCAGGTCTTCGTTGAAAAGACAGAGGAAGAGGCGCTCGACGCCGCTATCCAGCACTACATCTCGCATGAGGGCCCTTGGAAGGCCTGGGTCGAGGAGCAGCTCGAGAACTTCGAACCGGGCAATATCCTGACCCGCGACGAGGATGTTCTCGACACCTGGTTCTCCTCCGGCCTGTGGCCGTTCTCGACGCTCGGCTGGCCGGAACAGACCCCGGAACTCGCGCGCTATTATCCGACGAGCGTTCTCGTCACCGGCTTCGACATCATCTTCTTCTGGGTCGCCCGGATGATGATGGATGCGCTTTATGTGATGAAGGATGAGGACGGAACGCCGGTCGAGCCGTTCCACACTGTCTATGTCCACGCGCTGGTGCGCGACAAGAACGGGCAGAAGATGTCGAAGTCGAAGGGCAACGTCATCAACCCGCTCGACCTGATCGACGAATATGGCGCCGACGCGCTGCGTTTCACGCTTGCGATCATGGCGGCGCAGGGTCGTGACGTGAAGCTCGACGAAAGTCGCATCGCCGGCTACCGCAACTTTGGCACCAAGCTCTGGAATGCGACCCGCTTTGCCGAGATGAACGGCATGAAGCTCGATCCGGATTTCCGTCCGTCGGGTGCGACGCAGACGATCAACCGCTGGATCCTGACAGAGCTTTCGAAGGCCGCCGAGGACGTCACGCGGGCCATCGAAAGCTATCGCTTCAACGAGGCGGCCGATGCGCTCTATCGGTTTGTCTGGCACGAACTCTGCGACTGGTATCTGGAACTCCTGAAGCCGGTCTTCATGGGCGACGACGAGAAGGCGAAGGCGGAAGCCCAGGCCTGCGTTGCCTATGTTCTGGCCGAAACCTGCAAGCTTCTCCATCCCTTCATGCCGTTCATGACCGAGGAGCTCTGGTCGCAGATCGGCTGCGAGGGGCTTTGCTGCCATGCCGACTGGCATGTTCCGGCGTTCCGCGACGACAAGGCGGCGGACGAGATCAACTGGCTGGTCGAGCTCGTGACCGGCATCCGTTCGGCCCGCGCCGAGATGAATGTGCCGCCGTCGGCCAAGGCACCGCTGGTCTTCGTTGGCGCCAATGCCGAAACGCGTGAGCGCAGCGCCCGCCACTATCCAGCGATCGAAAAGCTCGCCCGCGTCGACTCGCTCGATTTCGAGAAGCTTGCGCCCAAGGGCTCGGCTCAGGTGATCCTCGGAGAGGCAACGGCCTGCATCCCGCTCGGCAACCTCATCGACGTCGCAGCCGAAACCGCTCGTCTGGAGAAGGCGATCGGCAAGGTCGACAAGGATATAGAGCGCAGCCAGAAGAAGCTCGAAAACGAGAAGTTCATCGCCAATGCCGATCCGGAAGTGGTCGAGACCGAGCGCGAGCGCTTCGAGGAACTGAAGCACCAGCGCCAGCAACTCGCCGTCGCCTTGACGCGGGTGGCCGAGGCCGGCTGATTTCTAGCCGATTACAGAAAAGGGCGGTGCCTTTGTGCGAGGCGCCGCCCTTTTTTTTGTTTAGGGCCTCGCGCGCTTACATCCGTATCGAGTGACCACCGTCGACGGTCAGGGTCTGGCCGTTGACGAAGGAGCCTGCCTCGCTTGCCAGGAACAGCGCAGCTCCGGCAATTTCCTCGGGTCTGCCCCAGCGCTGTAGAGGGACACGCATCTTGGTGAACTCCAGCATTTGCGCGTCGGTTGCCAAGTGCGCATTGGTCTCTGTGGCGAACATGCCGGGCGCGATGGCGTTGCTGGTAATGCCATAGGGTCCGTACTCGACGGCAAGAGCCCGCGTCAGACCGGTCAGCCCCATTTTGGCGACGGGGTAGAGATTGTCACCGGGCAGTGCAACTGTGCCGAGGATAGAGGTCAGGAAGATCAGGCGACCATAGCCGCTGGCCTTCATGGAACGTGCGACATCGCGCGAAAGAGAAATGGCTGCGAGCAGATCGGTCTCCATGAAGGTCGCGATTTCATCATCGGTAAAGGCGTCGAGGCTGCGGCGGTCCCGCGCTCCGACGTTATTGACGAGAATGTCGATCCCGCCATGCGTCGCGAGAATATCCTTCAGCGCGTCAGCACTGGCTTTCCGGTCGGCAATGTCGAAGGCCGTATAGTCGGCGCTGCCGCCATTGGCTTTCAGTTCGGCACAGGCTTGCGCCAGCGTTTCGCTGTTCCTGCCGGTGATCACCACATGAGCGCCAGCGTCGCAAAAGCCCCTGGCAATCTCGAACCCAAGCCCTCGACCCGCGCCGGTCACTATCGCCACGCGGTCGGTCAGCAGGAATCGGTCGAGACTGGTCATATTGTCATCTCCGGTGGTGTTTGGATGCGGGATTGATCGCGCCTGACAGGGCGCCGCTGAAGTGTGCGATTTTCAGGAGCGATGGGCAAGTGGCGCTGAATGGCGCTCCGCACTTCAGGCTTTGCGGGCCTGATTGATGATGTGAAGCGAGAGCACGATCATGATGCCGCCTGCGAGGCGGTTCAGCGACGTCTCGATGCGAAGATATTGCCTGAGTAGCACGTCGCCGGACAGGATAAGGGCAATGAAGTTGTACCAGAGGAAAGCCTGAACAGGGATCCAGATCAGAACTGCTGCGTAAAACGCCGCTGATGCTGTTTCCGGGTGTTGAAAGCAATTCAGCCCTCAGGTTGCTCCAGATGTCAAGCTGAGCCGCGCGGCTGCAGCAAGGTCTCCCAACAAGGACGCTCGCTTGAACCGTCAGGCAAAAATAAAAGGCGGGGCCGCGAGGCTCCGCCTTTTTTGTGTTCTGCGATAGCGTGGCGGGCAGGGCCCGTCGTGCCATTAACGCTTGGAGAACTGGAACGAACGGCGAGCCTTCGCGCGGCCGTACTTCTTGCGTTCCACAACGCGGCTGTCGCGGGTCAGGAAGCCAGCCTTCTTCAGGACCGAGCGCAGGGCCGGTTCATAATAGGTCAGCGCCTTGGAGATGCCGTGGCGAACAGCACCGGCCTGGCCGGAAAGGCCGCCGCCGGTAACCGTTGCGACGATGTCGAACTGGCCGTCACGGGCGGTCAGCACGATCGGCTGCTGCAGGATCATCTGCAGAACCGGACGACCGAAGTACTCGGTGAAGTCCTTGCCGTTGACGGTGATCTTGCCGGTGCCAGCCTTCACCCATACGCGGGCGACGGCGTCCTTGCGCTTGCCGGTGGCGTAGGCGCGGCCGAGATCGTCGACCTTGCGCTCATGCACGGGGGCAGCAACGGTTTCGGTGGTGGCAGCGTCGCCGAGGGCCTTGAGATCGGAAAGCTCAGCCATTATGCGCTCCTCACATTCTTCTTGTTGAGCTTGGCAACGTCGAGAACTTCGGGCTGCTGGGCTTCATGGGGGTGGTTGGTGCCTGCATAGACGCGCAGGTTCTTCATCTGGCGGCGGCCAAGCGGGCCGCGCGGGATCATGCGCTCGACAGCCTTCTCGATGACGCGTTCCGGGAAACGGCCCTCGATGATCTGGCGCGCAGTGCGCTCCTTGATGCCGCCGGGGTAACCGGTGTGCCAGTAGTACATCTTGTCGGTGTACTTCTTGCCGGTCATGGCAACTTTTTCGGCATTGATGACGACAACATTGTCACCGTCGTCAACATGCGGGGTGTAGGTGGCTTTGTGCTTGCCGCGCAGACGCATGGCAACGAGGGAGGCGAGACGGCCGAGGACGAGACCTTCGGCGTCGATCACGATCCACTTCTTTTCCACCTCTGCGGGCTTCTGGGAGAAGGTAACCATTGTTCAGATACTCTCGGTTTCATTCCGACCCGAAGGCCGGACTTTTCTTGTTGCTTTGCTTGGCAAGGATGCCAAACATGGGGCACGCCCGGCAGGACCGGAAATGCTCGCGGTTGTATAGAGACAGGCTCAGATTAGGTCAAGCGCCAAAAACGTGCCGTTGTTCAAAATAGTCGTTTAAAATCAATGGTATAAAAATACGGTAATTTGTTACCACATATTTGTCGGGTTTTATTGCTGCGGAGAACGGAAAAACACCGCCTTTTGACAGGTTTTTCACCGGTTTCCGCTGCGCCACACCTTCAGCGCATTGTCCCGGCAGATGAGAACAGCGAACCGTTTGCGGCGGCTGAGGGAATGTGCGATGCAAGCCATGCCTTTGGGAGTGAGTGGGATGAATGTGACCATCAAGGACGACGAGATTGCGCGGCGCGCGGACCGATTGCAGTTTGTCACCTGGGAGCGGACCCAGGAGGATATCGATGCGCCGGCGCATCGCGCCCGCTGCGCCCGTCTTGCCCGCGAGGCCGGCGCCGAGATCGATCCCAGCGCCTATATCGCCGACCATGCGGCGATCTATACCGAGCGCTTCCGCATCGGTTCCGACAGCTATATCGCGGCCTATGCGATCGTGCGCGGCGATGTCGAGATCGGGGAGAATTGCAGCGTCAATTCCTATGCGCATCTTGCCGGCAAGATCAGCATCGGCTCGCATGTGCGCATCGCCTCGCATACATCGATCATGGGTTTCAACCACGGCTATGAAGATCCCGATATCCTGATCTCGCGCCAGCCGCACGAGAGCCGGGGCATCGTCATCGAGGATGATGTCTGGATCGGCGCGAATGTCGTCATTCTCGATGGCGTGACGATCGGCCGAGGGGCGGTGATCGCCGCCGGTGCCACCGTCACGCGGGATATCCCGCCCTATATGATTGCCGGCGGCGTTCCGGCAAAGCCGATCCGCAGGCGCGGCGCAAGCCGGGCCAAGCCTGAAGCGGGCGTCGAGGCGAGCCTTAGGGCGCTTGGCGAACGCGCCGGGGCAGAGTGGCGGGACGTGCTCGCCGCAAACCGCCGCGACGGCGACTACGTTTCCCGCGAGGCCGATGGCGAGGCACGTGCCAGCATCCGCCATCTCTGCGATGCGATCGAGATCGCCGGCGGCTTCGGCGCGCGACCCGAAGGGCTTGATCTCGAGCCCGCGGTTGCGTGCCTTCAGGCTGTTCAGGATCCGGAAACCGGGCTGTTTCCCGATCCCGCCCAGCCGCCCGCGCCGGACAAGCCGCAGCGCGATGACGGATTGGCGCTCTATAACGTTCTGGCTGTCGGCTATGCGCTGGAAGTGCTCGGAAGCCGGCCGGCACACCGGATTTCCGCGGTCGAGCTCGATGCGCCGGCACTTTGCGGCTGGCTGGAGAGCCTGCCATGGCAAACCAATGCCTGGGGCGCCGGCGCGGCTGTCGATGCCATCGGCACGGCGCTCTATTTCAACGCGCGCTATTTCGAAACCGACCGGACCCGTGAAACGCTGTTAGGCTGGCTTGCGCTCAACGCCGATCGCTCGACCGGTCTTTGGGGCCATGCGACGGCAGCGGAGGGCCTGCTGCAGCCGGTCAACGGCTTCTATCGGCTCACCCGCGGCACCTATGCCCAGTTCGGCCTGCCCGTGCCCCATGCCGAGGCTGCGATCAATTCGGTGCTGGCGAATGTCCGCAACTATGATGGCTTCGCCGGCGCCACCTACACCGCCTGCAACCTGCTCGATACCATCCACCCGCTGCTGATCTGCCAGCGCCAGACCGATCACCGCCGCGCCGAGGCCGAGGCGATTGCCCGCGCGATCATCAACCGTGCGCCGGAGCGCTGGGTTGAGGGCAGGGGGTTCGCCTTTGCCGATGGCCAGGAGCCCGGTCTGCAGGGAACGGAGATGTGGCTTTCGGTCATCCATCTGGCGGCGAAGCTGCTGAAATGCGACCACGAATTCGCCTTCGTTCCGAGGGGCGTGCACCGGACGGAAGCGGTCGGGCTCGGCCTTTGAGCGACGCCGGGGAGGCAGCACGATGCAGCAACGGAAAGCGCTCGTCGTCTATGGCGGCATGGAACTGCATACGCCGGAGCGCGGCGCGGAGACGGTGCGCTCTATTCTCGTTGAGCACGGTTTCGATGTTACCGTAACGGATGACTATGATGCGCTCGGCGCCGAAGATGTCGGCGAGAATGCGCTGATCGTTCCGGTCATCACCGGCGGCGAACTGGCGTCGGACCGGATGGAGCGGTTGATCGCCGCCGTGCGCTGCGGAACCGGCCTTGCCGGCTACCATATGGGGCTTGCGACAAGCTTCCGCGCAAGCGTGCCGTTTCGTTATGCCGCCAGTTGCTACTGGGTGGCGCATCCTGGAAACATCATCACCTACCGCGTCGACATTGCCCGGCCGGACCATCCGATCATGGCCGGCATCGAAAGCTTCACGCATACCTCCGAGCAATATTATCTGAACTACGATCCGGCGGTCGACGTGTTGGCGACGACCAGGTTTTCGGGCGCCCATGATCCGTGGCGCAAGGATGTCGTCATGCCGGTCGTGTTCACGACCACGCATGGGGCGGGGCGGGTGTTCTATTCCTCGCTCGGTCACACGGCAGATGAGCTCGACCTGCCCGAAGTGCGCACGATCCTGACCCGCGGCCTGTTATGGGCGGCGCGCGACGCCTGAAGCCTTGGCCGTCTCAGCCGGTGATGCCGCGGGCCCAGTACCAGGCGACGTACATGTTCCGACGCTCGTGGCCGCGCTCCTTCAACACGCGGCGGATGATCCGGATATCGGCCTTTTCGCAAGCGGCCCAGACGAAACGATCGGTTTCCGACTGCGCAATGGCCGCGATGGCCTCATTCGCAAGCACGGTTTCGGCGCCCTGCGGATAGTCGGCGCGGTGCAGCCAGCATACGGAGAGCTCGCCCCTTGTGGGTAGCGGCTGTTCTTCCGCTGCGTTCTCGACCTCGATGATCGCTTCAAGCCGGGTGCCTTCCGGCACCTCCGCGGCAATGCGGGCGATCGCGGGCAGAGCGGTCTCGTCGCCGATCAGAAGGATGGACTGCGCCTTCGGCACCTCGCCGCTACCCGGTCCCATCAGCGCCACTCGGTCTCCCGGCTTCGCATTCTGAGCGAAATCCGCGCCAGGCGTATCGACGCCGGGCATCGGGTGCTGCAGGAAGTCGATGGCAAGCTGGTTGCGCTCGGCGTCAACGGCGCGGATCGTGTAGGCCCGCACCAGAAGGGCATCATCGCCGGACGGCCAGACGATGCGGCCGTCATCGCCGATCACCGGCCAGACCGGTGCGCGCCCAGGCGGCGGCACGATGAACCGGACATGCATATCGCCGCCGATGAACGGCGTCACATCGTCAACCGCTACGATGACGCGGAGCATGTGCGGCGTGATTTCGGCGGTGCTGACCACGGAGCCTTCGTAAAGATTGGCGGGAACGGCGGGCGGCGGCGGGTTGGTCCAGTGCAGCTCGAAGGGTTCGTTGCGGGCGAAATAATAGAGATGTTCGGCGAGCATCGTCCGGTAGATCTGCAGCGCTTCGGCGCTGACCGCGGACAACGCGATCGAAAGCCCGCCGTCGCTGGCAGCGATGACGGCTTGACCGTGTTCCTCCGTCAGCGTCACCCGGTCGTCGTCGCGGGCGACAGCGGCATGTTCGACGAAGTGCTCGGCGATTTCGGCCAGCATGGCGTCGACGCCGGCAAGCTTTGCGGTTCCGGAGAGGCTGTAAGGTGCGTTCATCTGGCGTGCTCCCTGCTGTGGTGGCGGCCGATCGGCAGCATGATGGGCCGGCCGGAGACCGGGTCCGCGATGACGCGACTTTCGAGCCCGAACACGGCGCGCACCGTCTCCTCCGTCAGCACATCCTCCGGGCTGCCGGAGCAGCGGATGCGGCCACCCTCCATGGCGATCAGGTGATCGGCGTAGCGGGCGGCGAGGTTGAGGTCGTGCAGCACCATGACGATGGTGGTGCCGTCGCGGTGGTTAAGGTCGGTCAGGAGATCGAGGACCTCCACCTGATGGCTGATGTCGAGGAAGGTTGTTGGCTCATCGAGCAGCAGCAGGCCGGTCTGCTGCGCCAGCACCATGGCGATCCAGACGCGCTGGCGTTGCCCGCCGGAAAGCTCGTCGACCGGGCGTTCGGCGAGATCTGCGGTTCCGGTGGTCTGAAGCGCGGCCGCGACGGCGGCGTCATCATCTGCACTCCAGCGCGAAAACATCCCCTGGTGCGGATGGCGCCCACGGCTGACGAGATCGGCGACGGTGATGCCCTCCGGCGCGATCGGCGATTGCGGCAGCAGACCGAGCGTGCGGGCAAGCGTCCGGGTCGGCATTCTGTGGATGGACCTGCCATCGAGCAGGACCTGGCCCTCGCGGGGCGCGATCAGACGCGAGAGCGTGCGCAGAAGCGTCGACTTTCCGCAGGCATTGGCGCCGACGATGACGCTGATTTGGCCGGGCGGAACGGCAACCGACAGCTTCTCGAACACGGCCTTGTCGCCATAGTCGGCCGAAATGTTTTCCGCGACAAGGGCGTGAACGTTCATAGCGAGCCTCCGCTGCGGTTGACCCGGATGATGAGGTAGAGAAGGTAGGGCGCCCCAAGCGCGCCGGTGACGACGCCCACAGGATAGCGCGCCGGCAGCAGGAACTGGCCGATATAGTCGCCGGAAAGCACCAGCACGGCCCCGACAAGGGCGGCCGGCAGCAGCAGCGAGCCGCTGTTTCCGGCGATCCGGGCGGCAATCGGACCGGAGAGGAAGGCGACGAAGGCGATCGGTCCGGTCATCGCGGTCGCGATCGCGACCAGGCCGACGGCTGCGACCATCGCCAGCATCCGGGTGCGGGCCACATCCACGCCAAGCGCTGCCGCGGTGTCATCGCCGAGACGCAGCGCCTCGATGTCGCGCCGGCGCAGCAGCAGCAGGCTGCCGAAGACGGCGAGGCTCAGCAGCATCGGCAGGGCTTCCGAAAGCCGGGCGCCGTTGACGCTTCCCGTCATCCAGCGCATCGCCTCCTGCAGGTTCCAGTTGGGCGCGATGGAAAGAATATAGGCGATGACGCTCTCCAGCATGGCGGCGACACCGATGCCCACGAGGATGAACCGCGTGCCGGCAACGCCGTGGCTGAAGGACAGTCCGTGAACCAGAAGCGCGACGGCAAGGGCGACGACGACGGCGAAGATCGAGACGGCCGTTCCCGTCATAGACAGCACGACGATGGCAAAGACCGCGGCAGCACTGGCGCCGGCGCTGATGCCGATGATGTCGGGGCTTGCCAGCGGATTGCGGAGCATCGTCTGGAAGGTGACGCCGCCGAGGCCGAAGGAAAGCCCGGCGAGGATCGACGCCACCGCTCGCGGCAACCGCAATTGCCCGACGGTAAAGCCTGCGCCGGGAACATCATGGCCGAGAAGCACGGCGATGACGTCTGCCGGCGGGGTGAACGACTGGCCGAGCGTCAGCGACAGGGCAAACAGGACCAACACGGCAGCAAGAAGCGCCCCGACAAGCAGTGTCAGCCGTTGCCGGCGGTGCACGCGGATGGCTTTCACCGCATGAAGCACAACTTCGCTCATAGTTCGCGCACCCGCTGCCGTCTGACGATATAGATGAAGAAGGGCGCACCGACGAGGCCGGTGACAATGCCGACATCGAGTTCGCCCGGTCGCGCCACGATGCGGCCGACAATGTCGCAGGCAAGCAGCAGTGCCGCGCCGCCAAGCGCCGAGAACGGCAGCAGCCAGCGCTGATCGATGCCGATGATCAGCCGGCAGACATGCGGCACCATCAGCCCGACGAAGACGATGGGACCGCAGATGGCGGTGGTTGCGCCGCAGAGCAGGATGGCGGCAAGCGCCGCCACGGCGCGGGCAAGAGCGGTGCGTTCGCCGAGGCCACGGGCGAGCTCGTCGCCAAGCGCCATGGCATTGAGCTTGCGGGCCGAGAGCATCGCCAGCACGAAGCCCGCGAGCAGGAAAGGCAGAACCGGCAGCAGGCGCTCGAAGGTCGCGCCGCCGACGCCACCGATCATCCAGGCCCGGATGCCGCCGGCAATGTCGTTACGTGGCAGCACGATGGCGGTGACGAGGGATGAAAACGCGATGGCCGTCGCGGTTCCGGCGAGCGCCAGTTTCAATGGCGTCGGCCCGCCGCGCCCCATCGATCCGATCGTATAGACAAAGGCGGCGCTGACGCCTGCGCCGAGAATGGCGACCCAGATATAGGCGGCCGCGGAGGAGATCCCGAACCAGGCGACGCCGATGACGATGGCGAGCGCAGCGCCGGTGTTGACGCCGAGAATGCCGGGTTCGGCGAGCGGGTTGCGGGTCACGCCCTGCATGATCGCCCCCGAGAGCCCAAGTGCCGCGCCGGCAAGCGCTGCGAGCAGCGTGCGCGGTATGCGGAGCGCGACGACGGCCTCGCCGATCGTCTCATCATGGCCGGCAAGCGCGGACACTATATCGGAGACGGGCACGTTTCGGGTACCGATCGCGAGCGATGCCAGCATCAGCAGGAGCACGAGGCCGATCATCGAAGCGAGCCAGACCATACGGCGCGAACGGGCGGCCGCAAAACCGGGGGCAGGGGGAGCGGCGGAAATCATTCGCTCTTGGCGGCGGCGTCCGCGAGCATCGCGACGTAGTCTTCAAGCACCCAGCTGATCGACAGCGGCGTCGGATTGGCGGCCGTGCCAAGCGGATTGCGGCCAAGCAGCACGATCGCGTCATTCTGCACCACGGGCATGTGGGCAAAGACCGGGTTCAGCTTCATCGCCGTCAGCAACAGCCCGTTGCCATAGGTCACCAGAATGTCGACATCATCGAACGTGTCGATCCGCTCGGCGCTGACCGAACCCGAGAAGCTGCCGTTCTGCGAGGCATCGGCAACACTCTGCGGCATCGCAAGGCCGAGGTCACCGAAGAACTGAACGCGTGTGTCCTGCGTCGTATAGAAGTTCACGACGCTGAGATTGGTCGGATCGAGATGGGTGACGAACATCGCCGTCTTGCCGGAAAGTACAGGGTACTTTGCGACCTCGTCGGCGATTTCGCCCTCGATTTTGTGGATCAGCGCTTCGCCTTCTTCCGGCATGCCGAGCCCGGCGCTGTCGAGCCGGATCATGTCGCGCCAGCTCGTTGACCAGGGCGATTCCGGATAGGCAACGACCGGGGCGATCTGGCTCAGCGTGTCGTAGTCCGACTGGCTGAGCCCGGAATAGGCGGCAAGAATCACATCCGGTTGGGTGGCGGCGACAGCCTCGAAATCGATGCCGTCACCTTCGTCGAAGAGGACCGGTGGTGTCGCGTTCAGTTCCTTCAGCCGCTCGGAGACCCATGGCAGGATGCCGTCGCCATCGTCATCGCCGAAATTGGCGGCGGCCATGCCGACCGGAACGACGCCGAGGGCCAGCGGCACTTCGTGGTTGGCCCAGGCGACTGTGGCCACGCGGTCCGGCTTTTCGGTGATGACGGTCGTGCCGAAGGCATGGTGGATGGTGATCGGCTGCGGCAGGCTTTCCCCCGCCAGCGCGGCAACAGGCAGTGCGGCAAGGAAGAAGCCGGAAAGGCGGAACATGAGCCAGCTCTCCGTGTGGGATAAAAGTTGACTTTTATTTTCATGTTCATCAGGAGAGGTCAAGCACACCGCTGCGAGACCGCTTCGGGACGGGCTTAACTTTCCGGGGATTTGTACAATTCCGGGGAAAGCTACAATACTGGATTATTTTTATCAAGTTAAAGAGGTTGTGACATCGACGGTTCGTCAACCTCGCAAGGCGTCTGGCCGAAGGGGCGGGCGGGCCCGCCAATCCTGACATTCTGGAACTCGACAATGGATATGCATTCGACCCGCCGACGGGCCACAACGCTTGGCTACAGAACCGCGCTCCTTCTTGGCTGCACAGCGCTTGCCGCCACCGCACCGGCTGCCCTCAGGGCGCAGGAAACCACCGTGCTCGAGCCGGTGACCGTCAGCCTTTCGGGCGACGACGACGCCAATTCCATCGTCTCCTTCACCAGCACCAGCGGTGTCGGTCTGGCGAATGACTTCCTCGATACGCCTGCCTCGGTCTCGGTGATCACCTCGCGGGAGATGCAGGCCCGCGATGTCCAGAGTGTCGAGGAGGCGATCGAATATACCGCCGGTGTTACCACCGACTTCTACGGTTCCGATGATCGCTTCGACTATTTCAAGATCCGCGGCTTCGACGCCTATGCCTATCGCGATGGCCTGACGCTCGGAGACCCCTTTGGCGGCGTGCGCGAAGAGCCTTACGCCTTTGAACGTATTGAGGTGCTGAAGGGCGCGAATTCGACCGTCTTCGGCGTTTCGGACCCGGGTGGCATGGTCAACTACGTATCGAAAAAGCCGAAGGAAGAGCGCTTCGGCGAGGCCTATGTCACCGGCGGTTCGTTCAACCATGCCGAGGTCGGCTTCGATTTCGGTGACAACATCACCGATGACGCCACCGTTTCCTATCGCTTGACCGGTAAGTTCCAGAATTCTGACGCCGAATACGACTATTCGCAGGACAATGAGAGCTTCATCATGGGCGGTCTGACCTTCCGCCCGGATGATGCGACCAGCCTGACCTTCCTCTATGACTATCTCGACCTCGACGGCGTGCCGGGCGGCGGCGGCCATCCGGTCGGCTCCGACTTCCCGCGCAGCGTCTTCCTCGGCGAGCCGGACTACAATTACGACACGACCAAGCGCAGCACCTACACCGTGCTGTTCGATCATGACTTCGGCTCCGGCCTGACGGTGAACGCCAGCGCGCGTTACAGCGATTCGGATACCGGATTCGGCTATGCCTATGTCTACGAGCCGGTCGACAACGGCGACACGATTGCCGACCGCTACTATTTCGGCAATGCCAGCACCGACAAGAACTTCATCTTCGACGCGCATCTGCAGTACGACGCCTATTTCGACTTCGTCGACAGCCGCACGCTCGCCGGCGTCATGTACAATGACTATTCCGGCACGAATGACAGCTATTACGACCTTGCTCCGGGGATCGACTGGACCAATCCCGTCTATTCCGGCGGCCCGAACTACACCGGCCCCTATGCGAGCACGGACAGCGAGCAGAAGACGACGGCGCTCTACATGCAGCAGGAGCTGACCTTCGCCGACAAGGTGATCGCAAGCTTCGGCCTGCGCAACGACTGGCTCGATCTTTCCTCGCTCAACAACCTTTCGGGCGTCGAGACCTTCGGCGATTTCAGCGAATTCACCGGCCGCGGCGGCCTGACCTACCTGCTCACGGACGAGGTCTCGACCTATGCCGCCTATTCGCAGTCGGTCGCACCGCCCACGCTCGGCGTCGATCCGGAGCGCGGCGAGCAGTATGAGATCGGCGTCAAATACGCCCCGCAGGCCTTCCCGGGCACGTTTAGCGCTTCGGTCTACGACCTCACCAAGAACAACATTACCCGCACCAACCCGGCAACCAACATGCAGGAAGCGATCGGCGAGGTGCGCGTGCGCGGTGTCGATCTCGAGGCCAAGGCCGAGCTGATCGACAACATCAGCTTCACCGCCGCCTATTCCTACATGATGTCGGACATCCTGGAGAACGGCACGGCAGGAAATGTCGGCAACCAGCTCTCCTTCGTGCCGAACAATTCGGCATCGCTCTGGGTCGATTACGAGTGGGAAGGCGAGGGCCGCCGCGGCGACATGACCTTCGGTCTCGGCGCGCGCTATCAGAGCTCCTATTATTTCGATGATGCGAACACATTGAAATCGGATGCCGCGATCGTCTTCGACGCTGCCTTCTCCTATGACGTTGCCGAACACACGACCTTCCAGGTGAATGTCAGCAACCTCTTCAACGAGAAGCACGTCTCGTACGGCGGCTATGGTGCGGATTGGTACAATCCCGGCCGGGCCGTCTACGCAACCCTGCGGCAGACCTGGTAACAGGAAAAGGCCCCGTCCGGTGCTACCGGGCGGGGCCCTTGATCAAATCCGTCGGCTGCGCCCGCTTCCAGGCGGCCGGCGTCTCGCCGACGACCTGGCGGAACACTTTTGTCAGATGCGCCTGATCGGAAAAGCCGAGCTTGGCGGCGACATCGGCAAGGCTGAGGCCGGTCGTCACCAGCAGCGCTTGTGCCCGCTCGATGCGTTTCTCGCGCTGCCACTGCAGCGGCGTCTTGCCCGTGGTCTCGCGGAAGACGGTGGCGAACCAGCTTTCGGACAGACCCACCGTGCCCGCCATTTCGGCAACCGACATGCGGCCGTCGGCGCGGGTATTGAAGCTTGAAAGCAGTCGGTTCATCTGCCCCTGGGTAATGCGCCCGCCAGCCGCCTTTTCCTGTTCGCGCGGGATATCGAGAAGGGCTGCGGCGACACTGCCGACAAGGCTTTCGGCATAAAGCGGATGCCGCATCGGGTTCGCGAGTTCCTCCACGATCATGTCGGCAAGGGCAGCGATCGGCCCGACATCCTGGATTTCCACCGGCCGCCGCAAGATCGCGCGCGCCGCCGAACTGCCGACCGCCGGCGCAAGCAGTCGCAGCAGCCGGCCCTGATGGAGGTGCAGGTCGAGATGCGAGAAGCGGTGCCAGGAGGTGAACTTGGTCCACATCGGCGTGCCGGCCGGGACGAAGATCGCCCGCGTCATCGGCCGGTCCTTTCGCCCGATCCCGCCGTCATGATTGGTCATGCGGATATGCGGCGAGACATCGTTGAAGAAGATGACGATGCGCGGATCAGGCGAAAGGTAATAGGCATGGGCGCCAGCCTCTCCCTCGGCATCCCAGAAGACGCCGACAAGCCCATCCAGCCCACGCCACTTCACCGGCGCAACCGGCCGAATGCCTTCGGTGTGGCAGATCATCGAGTGCTGATAGTTCAAACCGAAACCGTTTCGTCGTTCTGCAGCGCTCAGCGGGAGGTCGGGCGCAGTTAAATGTGAGTATAATTATCATGTTATTTCGCTGTGGCAAGCAGGCGCGGTTGGCTGGCCATTGCCTCTGCATGGTCAAGCGAACGAACATTGCAGGCAAACGAATGCCTGACGACCGGCGCCGCCTGAAGCGGTCCGGCGGCAGAGATGTGGCAGAATCGTATGCGGGCGATGTTACCCGCGGCTTGCGGCAATCCTGGCTGCCGTCCATCGGGAGCGGGTGAAGAGGCTGATGATGGCAATCCAGTAGGCAGTGAAAGCCAATAGCTCCATCAGGTTTGGCCGGGCGCGGTAACCGGTCAGCGAGGCGATGAAGCCGCCGGTCTGCGTACCGTCCGACAAAAGCCAGTTGCTGTTCCAGAGCCCGCGCGAAAGACGCGGCAGCACTCCAAGATCGATCAGCCCGTCAATGCCGGTCATGAACAGGCCGCAGGCCAGAAGCAGCAGCATGATTTCGGTGATGCGGAAGAAAACCGACCAGGACACGATGCGGCTTCCGGCCATCAGCAAGCCATAGGTGACTGCTGCCGCGGCCAGACCTTCAAGGCCCGCGAAAACGCCGGCAGAGGTCGAACTCATGGCGCCGGCGGAGAGGATGCCATAAAGGAAGATGACGGTTTCGCTGCCTTCGCGCGCAACAGCGATCAACGCCAGAGCAAAGACACCCCACCAGTTTTGCGCGCTGACTGCGGTCGCCATCGAGCCTTCCAGATCGCGCCGCAAGTTGCGGGCGTGACCGCGCATCCAGAAAACCATCTGCAGGATCAGCCCGGCGGCGACGAGAACCATGGCGGTCTGGTAGATGATCTGCGCCTCTTCAGAAAGCGCTTCGCCGATCATCAGCAGACCGGCGGCCAGAACGCCTGCGACTGCAAGGCCGGCAATCACACCGCCCCAGAGATAAGCGCGCGGCTTTCGCGTATCGGTGTTCTGCGCCACAAGCCAGGCATCGAGGATGCCGATGACCAGCAGGGCTTCGACGCTTTCGCGCCAGACGACAAAGACGATGGATGCGAACATGTCGGTTCTCTGCAGCTTATTGTGGCTCGACGGCGACGAGAATGGCCGGCGGCGCATCGGGATGGAAATCGTCGAAGAAGGAATATTCGCCGGGATCGAGATATTTGATCACGATGAATGTCTCGACACCGGGGCCGATGACCTTTTCTTTCCTGAGCGGAATGCTTTCAAATTCCGCAGGCGTCTTGCCCTCGTTGATCAGGCGGATCTCGAACCGGCTGTCGGAAGGCACTTCCAGGCGGCTCGGGGTCATCTCGCCATCGTTGAAGGTGATAGTGAACACCGGATCATCGGCAAGGGCGAGACCCGGCAGCATCATCGCGAGGCCAAGAGCGGTCGCGGCGACAAGGCGCCGCGACCGGATCTGGCGATCACCAAGATCAGTAGCCACCTTTTTTCCCGACCCCCGTGAATGTGAAGTCATAGGTGGTTTCGAACGGGGTGAACCAGGGGGCCACACCGGTTTCGTCATCGACGTGGCGTCCGAAGGTCATGCCTTCGGGCGGTGCGATGGAGAAGACAAGGTGGTAGCCGCCGGGGCCGTCGAGCTTGATGTTGTCGCCGTAATGCGGACCGTCGGAGGCGACCATGGCCATCAGCGGGCCCTCGGCAACCGTTTGGCCATCCTTGGACAGAACGAAGCTGACATTGAGATCGGGCAGCCAGTCGCCATTGGCGAAGCCGTTGACGTTGTCGCGGGTGGCGTGGATGTCGGCTTCGAGATGGATATCGCTTTCGGCTGCCGGTTTCATCATGCCGGCCGGTTCCATCTCGATCGGCTGAAGATAGACGGCTGCAACTTCCATACCGCCATCTTCCTGCGGTTCTCCGATCGGGTATTCGAGCGCTTCGGCGGCACCAGCGCCGAGGGCGAGAGCGGCGGCGAAAGCCGCGGGGGCAAGGCGTGAAGAGAGGGAGGTTCTGTAACGCACGGGCAATCCTCGTTTCTAGCGTTTCGACTGCCTTATTTTCTGCTGGAATAAACTGGAGTCAATTACGAAAGTTTTATTTATTTCACTGAAATGTTGACGTATTTCAATTATTTACTTGGCCATTACTGTTAAAGTTGAGTGTGTTTGTCTTGATTTACCGGTAGCACACCGGAACCGGCCAGCGATTTCTCCGAAATATCGACACAGCTGTTTCCGCCGGTCATTCAGCAACCTGCCGAAGGCCCGCCATGACTGAAATTTATAACCATCTCAGCACCGCCCATCACGCCCACGTTTCGAAGCGGGCGGAGAAGCAGGCGCTGCCGGATCGTCCCGGTTGGGTGGTCCGGCTCGAGGGTTGGATGGTGGCCACGCGGGGACGTTTCGGTCTGGTTCAGGCGGGCATGTTCATCGTCTTTCTCATCGTGATCGGCATCCCGGTGCTTCTGGCCGATCCCGCAGCGGAAACGACGCCGCTGACGAACTGGACGCTGGCGCTGCAATACCTCCTCTGGGGGATATGGTTTCCGCTGGTATTTCTGTCGGTCATCGTGCTGGGGCGTCTGTGGTGCGGCGTGCTGTGCCCGATGGGGGCGGCCTCGGAGCTTGCCAACCGATACGGGCTGCACCGGAAGATCCCGGCTTGGATCCGCTGGGAAGGCACGCCGGCGCTGAGTTTCATCATCATGACGGTCTATGGCCAGACGATCGGCGTGCGCGACCATCCCGAAGCCGCTGCCGGACTTTTCGGCGGCACCATGCTGCTTGCCATTGCCATTGGCGGCATTTACGGGCGCAAGAAGCGCGTCTGGTGCCGGCACCTCTGCCCGATCGGCCGCGTTCTGGGACTCTATTCGCGCCTGGGCGCGGTCCAGTTCACGCCGAAGGTGAGGCTTGCGGGTGGCGATGCCTATACCGAAAAAGGCGCGTGCCCGACCATGATCGATCTGCCGCGCAAGAATGAAAGCCGGCACTGCATCACCTGCTTCCGCTGCGTGCATCCGCAGGCAGCGGGCAGTCTCCGCCTGGATATCCGCCATCCGGGGCAGGAAGTCGAAACCATCCGCGATAACCGCGCCAACCCGGCGGAAGCCTGGTTCCTGTTTCTCGATACGGGCGTCGCGCTGGGCGGCTTCCTCTGGCTGGTGCTGCCGCAGTATCAGCAGCTGCGTCAGGCCTTCGGCGTCTGGAGCATCGAGCACGGCTGGAACTGGGTCACGTCCATCGGTCCCTCATGGCTGATGAGTGTCCATCCGGCACGTGCCGAAGTCTTCCGCTGGCTCGATTTTCTGATGATCGTGTTCTTCATGCTGGCGACGATGGCGCTGCTGACCGCCGTGCTCGCGGGATTGACTGCCGTCAGTGCCTGGCTGGCGAAGCGGGCCGGCGCGGACGGTGGACGCCGCCAGCTTTTCACCGAGCTTGGCTATCAATATGCGCCGGTCGCGCTGATGAGCCTCATTATCGGCCTTGGTGCCGAACTGCTCCATCCGCTGCGCTACACCGCCCTTGGTGAGGCGGGTGAGGGCGCAATCCGCGGCGGTCTGTTTCTCACCGGTGTCGTCTGGAGCGTGTGGCTCGGCATCAAGATCCTCGAGCGCCAGAACGTCTCGCTGAACCGCCGCCTTGTTCCGCTGCTGCCCGGAATTGCCGGAAGCCTGGTGGTCGGTATCGGCTGGTGGCCGGCGATCTTCGGCCTTTGAGCGTCATTCCGGATACCTCGCCGCAAAAAGAAGGCCCCGCAGACGAACTGCGGGGCTTTGCGACGTGAGACGGCGAGGTCAGGCGATTGCGTTGGCGATGATCTGCGCCCTGCGATCGATGGCGGCGAGATCGGCGTTTCCGGCGACGGCCGAGCTGTCGCCGATGAGGTAGGCACGCTGATGCAGGCGAGAGGCCCCTGTCTCGCTTTCGACCGGACACCAGCCGCTGTCGTCGGCAAGGCCTGAAACGCGAGCGATACGTCCGGCTTCCTGCGCAGGAATGAAATTGATGACGTCGCCGCATAGGCTCATGCGCTCGCCGTTCAGCACACGGTTTTCCGTCTCCACGGATCGCATCGCGCCGAAGAGTTCGCCGGAGACATATTCGATCCGCTCGCCGAAACGGGCAGACAATCGGGCAAGCATCGCTACCTCACGAGGTCCCGGCTGGCTGTGATCCAGAATGACCACCACGGCATCGGGTTTCTCGGCTTCCAGATAGCGCGCGATTTCGCCGGCACGGCGATAGGCGCCTTCGGGAAAGCGCATGCGTCCGGGCGGAATGCGGATGATCACCGTGCCGCCATTGGCCATGGCGCGGATATTGGCGGCAAGTGCCGCAACACCCTGTCGATCGGTCCAGCCGTGGGGGAAGCGCTCGGCCGCCTCGCGGTCATAACCGGCGATGTGTTCATCGCGCATGGCAATGCCGGGGGCGAGGATGACATGATCGAAGGCAAAAGAACGTCCGCTCAGGGCTTCGGCCCGCCGCGTCTGCCAGTCGATACTGCGAATATCGTCAAGACTGACCTCGACGCCGGCTGCGGCAAGTTTGTGATAGTCCGCCGGATCGCGCCTGCCGGTGATGATGTCGGTCTCGTTCTGGCGCAAAAGCCGGGTGGGGTCGCGTTCGACCACCAGCACATCGGCATCATGGCTTTTCGCCTTCACCGCGAGGGCAGCCGCAACGCCGCCCGGCCCGCCGCCGATGATCAGCACGCGAGCATGGGCGGGACGGGCGAGAATGGCGGGCAGGCCAAACGCACCGGCAACAGCGATGCCGGCACCCGTGGCAAGAAGGCGGCGTCTGCTGATACTGCTCATCGAAGAAGACCTCCAGTTCGTTTCAATTCAAGCCGTTTCCGGCTGTGCCATCAGCGCCGCCAGCCAACGCGCCTTGGCCCGTTCGCGGCGCTTGTTGTCAAGCGCAGTGCGGATCTTCTCGCGGGCTTCAGCAAACGGCACCTGCCGCGCGGGATGGACCGCCTCGCACAGGATGATGTGAAAGCCGACCGCGCTTTCCAGCACATCCGAAACCTCGCCTTCGCCAAGTCGAAAAAGCGCCATATCGAGTTGCGGATAGAGCGTGCCGGGAGCTACCGTGCCGAGCCTCCCGCCCTCCATGGCGGTGGGACATTCGGAATGTCGGCGGGCGATCTGCTCGAACGATGCGATCGTGCCGTCGAGCTGGCGCCTCAGATCGGTGATCCGCGCA
This sequence comes from Martelella endophytica, assembly GCF_000960975.1. Taxonomy (NCBI): domain Bacteria; kingdom Pseudomonadati; phylum Pseudomonadota; class Alphaproteobacteria; order Hyphomicrobiales; family Aurantimonadaceae; genus Martelella; species Martelella endophytica. The sequence continues at coordinate 3,390,829 of NZ_CP010803.1, forward strand.
AACGCCTCGGCGCGCCGGTTTTCAACATAGGCGTCGTTCACCGTGACCAGCACATGGCGCGCCATGCGTGTTTCCGGAGCGGCAAATCTGTCGCGATGGCTGTCATACCAGGCATGAAGCTCGGCTTCGGAGGGATAGGAAAGGGCGGCCGCCACCTTCTCCAGAACGGCGTCGGTTTTCAGCTCGCGGTAAAGCGCCGCCTTGAGGCCATACAGAGAAAGATCATTCAGCGACAGATCGGCCTGGAAAGCCTCTTCATCGCTGTAGCGCGCACGAATGTCCTGCAGGGCGTCATCGAGGGTTTCGGGCGGGACGGAAACCGAGATCGCCTCGGTACTTTGCAGCACGGCCTCCTCCATCGCCATGGCACGCGCCACATCGGCATCGATCTGGTGCCGCGAGCGGTTGTCCAGTTCAACGTAGCGGCAGGAAAAGCGATGCAACGCTGCCTTCAGGCGATGGTGGGCGAGGACGGTGTCGTTCATGCCTCTTCCACCTCGGATACAGTTGCAGCGCAAAGGGCCGTCTCCGGAACCAGCAGCGTGCGGCCGGGAAAGCGGATGTGATAGGCAGGGCCGCCGGGCAGATCGCGCAACACCTTGAGGACTTCGCCCTCATCGCCCGGACCGGCAACAATCTTGCCACGCACGCCGAGCGAAAGTGCCGCCGCCACCGTGTCGCCGAATTCGATCAGGGTTTCGACCCAGGGGTCGTCACCGCCGATCAGCTCGCCGTCGCGACAGCCGACCAGCCGGTCTTCATCGAGAAAATGCACGGTGTAGATGGTCTGATCCTGCAAAAAGGTGCCGACGTCGCGAACGATACCGGTGGAGCCGCGCCGCACGAGCAATGAACCGGTGGCCATGCCCGGAAAAGTCCCGTCATTGCGCACGTTGCGGGTCACGCGCACCTCGTCGCCATATTCGAAACGAAGCGGTTCCATGGATCAGATCTTCTTCACGATACTGGTGAGCGGCACGAAGGCGGGACGCCGCTGCGGCTGATGGTGGAAGACCTTGAAGACCTTCTCCGTGTGCGCGTCCGAGCTGACAAAGTCGGAATAGGCTCGCTGCAGATGGCGGGCATAGAAGGCGTTCCAGCTTTCGCTATCCGCCGGTCCGGCGTCCTCCTTTTCGAGGTAGTCGTGGAAGCGCTGGAGGATGTGCAGCCGATTGACGAAGACGACTGCAGGATCGGTCTCGATTCCGAAGAACTGGAAGAACTCTTCCGCGCTATTGAGTTCGGCGAGCTCTTCTTCGAGCGTATCGTTTCTCATGCGTGGCTCCATTCGCGCTTGGCCCCGTTCAGATTCCGGTGAAAACCGGTGAGTTCGGCGGCGTTCGGTGCGCGCTTTTCGGTTTCCGCGAACATGCGGATTTCATCGAGGAGCCGACCGGCATCCTCGCGACTGAGCGTGAGACCGAGCGCGCCATAGGCATGAATGACGCCACTGGTGCCGGAATGCTTGCCGAGAACGAACTCGTGGTGCCGGCCCATTTCGGCCGGGTCGTGGCCCTGATAGGTGAGGGGGTTCTTCAAGAGCCCATCGACGTGGATCCCGGATTCATGGGTATAGACCGACTTGCCGATCAGGCTCTTCTGACAGCCGACAGGCCTGCCGGAAGCGGCCGCCACCAGATCGGAGAGGCGACAGAAATCGGCGAGCGACACGCCGGTGTCGCTCTGGTGCAGATGGCGCATGCCCATAACGAACTCTTCGAGCGGCGCGTTTCCGGCCCGCTCGCCAAGGCCGTTGACGGTGGTGTTGACATGGGTCGCGCCATGGGTGGCTGCCGCCAGCGAATTGGCCGTTGCCAGGCCGAAATCGTCATGGGCGTGCATTTCCAGTTCGAGGCCGGTATGGGCCCTCAGGCGGGCAAAGATATCGGCCGTGCCGAAGGGCTCGAGTACGCCGGTCGTGTCGGCAAAACGGAAGCGGCGGGCACCCGCCCGCTCCGCCGTTTCCAGAACGGCGAGCAGGAAGTCGGGGTCGGCGCGCGAGGCATCCTCGCCTCCAATGCAGACATCCATGCCGGTATCCAGCGCGCGCGGCACCATATCGGCAATGATCGCAAGCGCCTGTTCACGTGTCCGCTTCAGCTTGTAGGTCATCTGCGTGTCTGAGACAGGGATGGACAGATCGACGAGATGGACGCCCAGGCGCGCGGCGGCGGCAAGGTCGTCTTCGCGCATGCGGCACCAGACCATCAGCCGGGCCTTCAGACCGAGGTCCGCGACGGCGCGGATGGTTTCGCATTCCTTTGCGCCCATCGCTGGAATGCCGACCTCAAGTTCCGGGACGCCGATCGCATCGAGAGCGCGGGCAATCTCGAGCTTTTCCTCGGCGGTGAAGGCAACCCCTGCCGTCTGTTCGCCATCGCGCAGGGTCGTGTCGTTGATGATGATCGGCCGGGCAGGCATGGGGCGGCACATGTTCATCGCCTCATCTGCCGCGCAGCTTGGTGATCTGGCTTGCCGGGATCACACGCACCGCTTCGCCGAGTTCGCTGCAGATGCGCTGCTTGACACCGTGGAGCGTGAAGGCGGCGAGCTGACAGCCAACGCAGGCGCCGGTCATCTTGACGAAAATCTTGTCGCCGACGATATCGACCAGCTCGATGTCACCACGGTCCGCCTGAAGTGTCGGACGCAGGCTCTCGATGACGAGGTTGATGCGAGCCCGGCGCCTGTCTTCGCCGGCCTTTTCTTCGTTGATCCTTGCTGGATCCTCGACGGGTAATGTGATCTCGCTGCTCATGCTGCAAAACTCTTTCCGCAGGCGCATTTGTGAGCGGCGTTTGGGTTGTCGAAGATAAAGCCCGATGCCCCGATGCTCTCGACATAATCGATCGTGGTGCCGTTGAGGATGCCGGCACTTTGCGGGTCGACATAAATCCGCGTTCCATCGCAATCGACGACGATGTCATCTTCGAAAGGTTTGCCGATCAGGGCCATGGCATATTGCAGTCCGGAACAGCCGCCGGAATCGACGGCAAGCTTCAGGCCGGTCAGCGGTTCATCCGAGCCTGTCATCAGTCGGATGAGCGTGTCGCGGGCCTTGTCTGTCAGCATCAGCATCGAAATGCTCCTCTTGAACGTGGCGAAGGATGTTCACCAGATCACTGAGCAAGCGCCGTGCCACTTCCGCGACATCGCCTCAACGCCTTGTAATTGCAGTTGAAATTGCGGACAGAGGCCAACAGTCTTGTTTGTTGGCTTTGCGACAATCCGTGCGTCACGTTGGTTGAAGCCTGACAGTTCCGCGCATAACGGGCTTCTGGCAGGGATAAGCCAGGAGACGTCATTTGTCATTGCGATATTCGGCCCGGTTGTTGCGAACGGAACACCGCGATTTTCAGTGCTTTGTCGGCTTTGCGACAGAGGATTTGAGTTTTCCTCTGCCGAAAAAGTAAATCGAAACAGAAGGATAGTCATCCTGTTTGGAACTGGCACGGTGGTTGCAATGTCCGGATTGGAAAACATGCGCCCGTGTTTTTGAAATCCGGTCAGGAAGCCGGGTTCCGCCGAGGTGCTCCACCTGCAGCCCCTGAAACCGGGCCTGCTGCGACCGTCAACACGGCAACCTCTTGAGGATGTCGCGCACATAAGGGACTTGCAAATGGCGATCATACTTCCCGGACCGACCAGTTCTTCCGTCAGTGGCTGTCAGACGAGTTCCTGCGGGTCGACGGCCGATCAGATGTCCCATCTGCCCGAGAGCATCAGGAAGCGGGTCCAGGATCATCCCTGTTATTCGGAAGAGGCGCATCATCATTTCGCCCGCATGCATGTGGCCGTTGCGCCTGCCTGCAACATCCAGTGCAACTACTGCAATCGTAAGTACGACTGTGCCAATGAAAGCCGTCCGGGCGTCGTCTCGGAGCTTCTGACGCCGGAACAGGCGGTGAAGAAGACGCTCGCCGTTGCCGCCAATATTCCGCAGATGTCGGTGCTGGGTATCGCCGGTCCCGGGGATCCGCTGGCCAATCCGAAGCGCACCTTCGACACGTTCAGGGCGCTGTCCGAGGAGGCTCCTGATATCAAGCTCTGTGTCTCGACCAACGGACTGAACCTGCCCGATCACGTCGACGAGCTTATCCGGCACAATATCGACCACGTCACCATCACCATCAACTGTGTCGACCCGGAGGTCGGGGCCAAGATCTATCCGTGGATCTTCTGGAACAACCGCCGCATTCGCGGCGTCAAGGCCGCCCGCATCCTCATCCGTCAGCAGCAGAAGGGGCTGGAGATGCTGGTGGAGCGCGGCGTGCTGGTGAAGGTCAATTCGGTGATGATCCCGGGTGTCAACGACGATCACCTGAAGGAGGTGAGCCGCGTCATCAAGGAAAAGGGCGCGTTCCTGCACAATGTCATGCCGCTGATCGCGGCTCCGGAACATGGCACCTATTACGGCGTGATGGGCCAGCGCGGCCCGACCGCGGCTGAGCTCAAGGCATTGCAGGACGATTGCAGCGACATGAACCTGATGCGCCATTGTCGCCAGTGTCGGGCCGATGCTGTCGGCATGCTCGGCGAGGACCGTGGTCACGAGTTCACGCTGGAGAAGATCGAAACAATGAGCATCGATCAGGAAGCAGCGCGGGAAAAACGCGCGAAGATGCGCATCGCGATCGAAAAGCAACGCGCGGCGGTCCAGGCTTCGCGGGCGCTGGCGGCGGCAAAGGCGACACTTCCGGCCACGCTGAGACCGGTGCTGATGGCCGTCACCAGCAAGGGCGGCGGCGTCATCAACCAGCATTTCGGCTCGGCAAGAGAGTTTCTCGTCTATGAGGCCTCGCCTGCGGGCGTGCGCTATATCGGCACGCGCCGTGCCGACAACTACTGCTCCGGCCCCGCGACCTGCGGTTCGGGCGCGCTGGCGCTCGAGGACATTATCCGCGCGCTTGAGGGGTGCGAGGTCGTGCTGTCGTCGAAGGTCGGCTTCAAGCCATGGCAGCGTCTGGAGCGCGTCGGCATTCAGCCGAACGGAGAACATGCTGAAAAGCCTATCGAGGAGGCGGTCGGCGCGATCTACCGGGAGATGGCGCGCGCCGGCCTTCTGGAAAATGAGGCCGCGCCTTCCGTTGCCTAGCCCCTCACGAGCGAGAACGAAGATGACCTATTCGATTACCGAGCACTGCGTTTCCTGCTTCGCCTGCGTCGACGTCTGCCCGAGCGGTGCCATTCAGGAAACCAGCCCCGTTTTCACCATCGCCGAAAAGAAGTGTACGCATTGCGAGGGCGCGCACGCCGTTTCGCAATGCGCCAGCATCTGTCCGGTCGAAGGTGCGATCCTCGATCCGCTGGGCGAGATGGCCAATCCGCCCGGATCGCTGACAGGCATTCCGCCGGAAAAGCGGCTCGCGGCCGGATTGCTGGTCTAGTCAGCCGCGCAGGGCGCAAAATTCCGCAGCACCTTCGAAAAGCCGTGCTGCCGAAGATGCGGCAGTGGCCGCATCGCATCACTGAGGAAACAAGGAGAGTGAAATGGCGAAAGGCAAACTGACGTTCGAAGACATCAACGTCTCGGTCAACGTTCCGGCCGGCACGCGGGTGATCGAGATATCCGAAAAGGTCGGCGCGGGCATCATTTATGGCTGTCGCGAGGGCGATTGCGGTTCCTGTCTGATGAAGGTCGATGAGGGCATGGAGTTCGTTTCCGAACCCTCGGCGCTGGAAGACAAGGTGCTGAAGGAAAATCTGGCCGGTCGCGGCATGCGGCTTGCGTGCCAGGCCCAGATCCTGGGCGAGGGCGAAATCAAGGTCCGTCCGGTCTGACGGCCCATTTGCGGCAAGGAGAGAACCATGCCCAAGATCATATTCCAGCATCCGGACTTCGATGAAATCGAAATCTACGTGCCGGCGGCAAGCCACAAGCGCACGATTCTTTCGCTGGCAAAAGAGTTCAAGGTGCCGATCAACTTCGACTGTCAGGACGGTGAATGCGGTACCTGCGTCATCCACGTCACCGATGCCGACGGAAACCCCACCAAAATGGGTGTGAACATGACGGAGAAGGAAAAGGCCGTCCTGCAGGAAATCGGCAAGATGTCGCGCGCCGAACTGGAACGGATCATCGTCGATGATCTGCCCGGCGAGTGGCGGCTCGCATGCCAGATGATCACGCGCGATGAGGATATCCGCGTGACTTACGAGCGCATGCCGGAAGACCAGCCCTGAGCCAAGTTCAGGACCATCTTCGGGTCTTCCAACCGGCCGGATGCCGCAGCACGGTTTCCCCTCCGCGTGCTACGGCGCCGGCCATTTTCCGCATTAGGTTTCAGTTGATTGCCGTAGGCGAACCTGGTGCATCTGGCTTGCCGGCTTCCGGGGCATTCAGGTCCTCGATGAAGATGGCGGTGGTTCCGGCATCCTCCTCCAGCCTGATGCGCTGGCGCATCTCCGGCGTCATGTGGATGGCCCCGTCACTGTCAACCAGAAGCACGAGGCTGAGGCCCATCAAGCGGGCCGTCTCACGCCAGTGCTCGGATCCGGCCACGGAAAGTGCTGTGGCCGCTGCATCGGCAAGGGCGCCGTTTTCGGCAATGACGCTCGCGGAAACGACGCCGCCCACCGGCCGGCCGGTGCGCGGATCGAGAATGTGGGAGTAGCGGATGCCGGCATCTTCGCGGTAGCGGAAGTAATTGCCAGAGGTGTAGAGCACCTCGCCGGGTTTGAGTTCGACAGAGGCGATTGCGCCCCAGCCGCTCGGGTCACGGATCGCGACCCGCCAGGCTTTCGCACCGTTGCGGCCGATGACGTTCACATCGCCGCCGGCATTGAGCACGGCATCAATCACGCCCGCATCCTGCAAGGTGCCGGCCGCCCAGTCCAGCGCCGTGCCCTTGGCAAAGCCGCCGAAATCGAGGCTGACGGCTGGATTGTTCGAATAGACCTCCTGGCCGTCAATGTGGATATCCGCCATGGAGGGGTGGGCTGCCACGAGCGTCTCGATCGCTTCATCCGTTGGCGGAGGGCCGATGGGCAGATCATCGCTGTGAAAGCCCCAGAGACCGATGAGAGCCCCGATGGCCGGGTTGAACAGGCCGCCGCTTGCGGCCTCAAGCTTTTGCCCCTGAAGGATCGCTTCGGCGAGGAGCGGGGAGACGGTCATGCTTTCGCCCGCCGCGAAGGCGGCATTCAGCCGCGTCATTTCACCGGGCTGCCAGGCATGCCAGTCGCGGTGCATGACGGTAAATTCCGCCGAGATCGCCGGCAGGATGCGTTCGGCCGCTCGTCGTTCGCTTTCCGGCACGACGATTTCCACCAGCGTGCCAAAGACATAGAGCGTATAATGCCGGTCGGGCGTCTCCCGCTGGAAGCCCCAACACGCCGCCGCGCCGGCAATCGACAGGGCAAGGGTTGCCGAAAGCAGGCGTTGCCGTCGCATCAGCGCGCCTCGATGCGGATAGGAAGAAGCCTGGTGATGAGGCCTGGCATGCTGGCCACGCGCCGCGCCGCGAGGAAACCGATGACGAGACCGATAGCTGCGGCAAGAATGGTCATATCCTCGCTCGCCCCCGTCGAGGCCGCGACAACCGTCGCGAGGATCAAACCGGCGAGCGGCAGGAGGTAGGTCAGCATGGCGGCGGTCAGCAATCCGCTTTCTGGGACCGAAAGCGTGACGGCTTGGCCGATGGCGAGATCCCCCTCATGGGCGAGCTCAAGCCGGGTATCGGCTTTTCCGAGCATCTTGTGCAGGGATGATGAGCCACAATTCGTGGCGATTTCGCAGGCCGAGCAGGCGCTTTCCCGTCCGGTCTGGACGATCACCCGGTCGCGCCTGAAGCCGACCACCGTTGCGCGGGCCTCCACCAGCCTTTTGAGAGCGATACGGTCTTCCTGCGCGGGTTCGCAACAGTGGCCGCGTGTCATATGGTCGGTCATGATTGCACCAAAGCCTCCGTTTCAAGAAATTCGGATATGTCGGTTTCCACGATCTCGATGTTCTGCTTGGCGCAGTAGCGGCGCTCCTTGTCGCTGGGGTTTGCGATCAGCGCATAGCCGGCCGGCGTGCCGGCATCGTAGATGAGGTCACTCATCACCATGCGCTCGGTATCGCGGATGAAACGCATGCCGCAGAACAGGTAGCGCTTGCCGCGCCGGGACGCCTTCAAAAAGGCTGGTATGGCGAAGCCCCCCATCAACTCCGTGATGTAGTCGACATAGTCGGCATCTGTCGCGATGTAGCCGGTGTCCGGCTCCGGCAAGCCCATGGGCTTGAACAGGACCGGCAGCGATGGATCGGCGTCGTGGTTGTCGATCTGGCGATAGCTGCCGCCGTCATAATGAAAGAGCACATAGCGGAAGTCGGTGCCGCCGATACGTGCGAGCCCCTTGATCAGAATATGCGGCGTATCGGCATAAATCTGCTGGAGCTGCAGGTCGCGATTGATGTCGATGATGTAGGGTGGCTTGAGCTGTGCCAGCCAGTCGAACACGGCGCCACGAGTCCAGTTCTTCTGTCCATAGGTGTTGGTCAGGAACTGATAGACGGCCCGCCTGCCGCGTTTCAGCTCTATGTTCATCGCCGCGCGCGGGAATTCGAACATAAGTTTCGGCGCCATCGGCCGGCCCTTGTTCATCGCCAGGATCAGGCTGTCGCTGTCGGCGGGCATCGGCTCACCTGTCTCACGACCACGAACATCTGCCAAAACGCCTGGCCCGAGATAGGGAACGATCTCGCCATCTGCGACGCCCTTCAGGATGTCGTCAAGGATCTGGTTGCGCATCACGGCCTCGCTGGTTGTTGCAACAGAGCTTTCAACTTTGTCTAAGCAAGAACCGCGCCAGTGACGGTGTTTCCTTATAAGGAATTGAAATATATGTATTAAGGTGAGGTATGTTGTGATGTCGCGTTTGCGACAAAGCGAGTTTTGAGCATTGTCCTTCGATGATACTCTATCCCATCGGAGCGCGTCATCCTCGGGCTTGACCCGAGGATCCAATCAGGGCGTTCGCGAGCAGAGTCAGCGGGCTCCAGACACAGCTCGTGCTACCTTAAGCCCCTTTTGTCGTCAGTTGCGTCAAGATTGCCTGGATCCTCGGGTCAAGCCCGAGGATGACGCCGGGGAAGAGGAAGCGCTGGGGCAGGATGCCCCCAGGTAGGGCGAAATGCTGGCCAGCCCTTTGGTCATTCCCTTCCACCGAATTCTGTTGGCTATCCGACAAAATACCCTTGCGATTGTTGTTCTTATAACGTTGCTGTATAGGGCGAAGGTTTTTACAAAATATATAAAAAACAATGGGATAGTAATAAGAATAACAACTGGCACGGTGCTTGCAGAGATGTGGATAGCATGACGGTTCTCTTCGCTTTGTCGAGCGGACCGGGACATCCATCCACTGCCAAGGAGAAGCAACATGGCACTGCGTCAATGCGCGATATACGGAAAGGGCGGCATCGGGAAATCCACCACGACCCAGAATCTGGTGGCCGGTCTCGCTGAACTCGGCAAGAAGGTCATGATTGTCGGTTGTGACCCAAAGGCGGATTCCACCCGTCTCATCCTTCACGCGAAGGCCCAGAACACCATCATGCATCTGGCCGCAGAAGCCGGGTCGGTGGAAGACCTGGAACTCGAAGACGTGCTGAAGGTCGGTTACGGCGACATCAAATGCGTCGAATCCGGTGGCCCGGAGCCGGGCGTCGGCTGTGCCGGCCGCGGCGTCATCACCGCCATCAACTTCCTGGAAGAGGAAGGCGCCTACGACGAAGACCTCGATTTCGTTTTCTATGACGTTCTCGGCGACGTTGTCTGCGGCGGCTTCGCCATGCCGATCCGCGAGAACAAGGCCCAGGAAATCTACATCGTCTGTTCCGGCGAAATGATGGCCATGTATGCGGCCAACAACATTTCCAAGGGCATCGTCAAATACGCCAATTCCGGCGGCGTGCGTCTGGCCGGCCTGATCTGCAACTCCCGCAATACCGACCGTGAGGACGAGCTGATCGAGGCGCTGGCCACTAAGCTCGGCACCCACATGATCCACTTCGTGCCGCGCGACAATGTCGTTCAGCACGCCGAGATCCGTCGCATGACCGTGATCGAATACGACCCGAAGGCCAGGCAGGCGGATGAATACCGCGCACTGGCGCAGAAGATCGTCGACAACACCAGGTTCGTCATTCCGCAGCCGGTCTCGATGGAAGAGCTCGAAGACCTGCTGATGGAATTCGGCATCATGGAAGTCGAGGACGAAAGCATCATCGGTCAGAAGGCAGAAGAGGCTGTCGCCTGAGGGCGTCGCCGGCACGTGGTGGGGACGTGCGGCCTTGACCCGCATTTCCCACGCCGCCGCCGCAACAAAGGACACGAGATATGTCGACAATGACCAAAGAGGAAACCGAGGCCCTCATCCAGGAAGTTCTCGAGATCTATCCCGAAAAGGCCAGGAAGGATCGCGCCAAGCACCTGATGGTCAATGACCAGTCGCTGGAAAAGTCCAACAAGTGCATCACCTCAAACCGCAAGTCGCAGCCGGGCATGATGACCATTCGCGGCTGCTCCTATGCCGGGTCCAAGGGCGTGGTCTGGGGCCCCGTCAAGGATATGGTGCATGTCTCCCACGGGCCGGTCGGCTGCGGTCAGTATTCCCGCGCCGGGCGCCGCAACTATTATGTCGGCTCCACCGGTGTCGATACGTTCGGCACGATGAACTTCACCTCGGATTTCCAGGAAAAGGACATCGTTTTCGGCGGCGACAAGAAGCTTGAGAAGATCCTGGACGAGATCGATATGCTGTTTCCGCTGGCGAAGGGCATTTCGGTTCAGTCCGAATGTCCGATCGGGCTCATCGGTGACGATATCGAGGCGGTTTCGAAGAAGAAGTCGGAAGAGCTCAGCAAGCCGATTGTGCCGGTGCGTTGCGAAGGTTTTCGCGGCGTGTCGCAATCGCTCGGCCACCACATCGCCAATGATGCGATCCGTGACTGGGTGATCGATCCGGCAGCCGATAAGCCCTTCGAATCCACGCCGTATGATGTTGCCATTCTCGGCGACTACAATATCGGCGGCGACGCCTGGTCCTCGCGCATCCTGCTGGAGGAGATGGGTCTCAGGGTCATCGCACAATGGTCCGGCGACGGCACGCTGGCCGAGATGGAAAATACGCCGAAGGCCAAGCTCAACCTTCTGCATTGCTACCGCTCGATGAACTACATCTCCCGTCACATGGAAGAGAAGTTTGGCGTGCCGTGGATGGAATACAACTTCTTCGGCCCGACCAAGATCGCCGAGAGCCTGCGGGCGATTGCCCAACACTTCGACGACCGGATCAAGGACGGCGCCGAGCGGGTCATTGCCAAGTATGAGGCCGAGTGGACGGCCGTGGTCGAAAAGTACCGTCCGCGCCTCCAGGGCAAGCGCGTCATGCTCTATGTCGGCGGCCTTCGTCCACGCCACATCATCGGCGCCTATGAAGATCTCGGCATGGAAGTCGTGGGCACGGGCTACGAGTTCGGCCACAATGACGATTACGATCGCACCATTCCCGAAATGAACAATGCAACGCTGATCTATGACGACATCACCGGCTACGAATTCGAGGAATTCGTGAAGCGGGTGAAGCCCGATCTGATCGGCTCCGGCGTCAAGGAAAAGTACATCTTCCAGAAGATGGGCATCCCGTTCCGGCAGATGCATTCCTGGGACTATTCCGGCCCGTACCACGGCTATGACGGCTTCGCCATCTTCGCCCGCGATATGGACATGACCCTGAACAATCCGTGTTGGGACAACATGACGCCGCCGTGGAAGCGGGGCTCTGAGCCGGTCGCGATGGCGGCTGAATAAACCCGACTTTCGGTTCAACCAAAGCTTCGTTTGTCCACGGATGGGTGGCGCGAAGGAGGATATGATGAGCCAGACTATAGACGATATCAAACAGAGCTATCCGCTCTTCAGAAGCGACGACTACAAGAAATCGCTTGGCGATAAGCGCGCTCTTTTCGAGAACACGGTCGACCAGCAGAAAATCGACGAGATCTTCGAGTGGACGACCAGCGCCGAATACAAGGACCTCAACTTCTCCCGCGAGGCGCTGACGATCAATCCGGCCAAGGCCTGTCAGCCGCTCGGCTCGGTGCTGTGCTCGCTGGGCTTTGAAAAGACGCTGCCCTATGTGCACGGCAGCCAGGGCTGCGTTGCCTATTTCCGCACCTATTTCAACCGCCACTTCAAGGAGCCGATTGCGTGCGTTTCCGACAGCATGACGGAAGACGCGGCCGTTTTCGGCGGCCAGAAGAACATGTTCGACGGGTTGGCGAACGCCAAGGCGCTCTACAAGCCTGACATGATCATGGTTTCGACCACCTGTATGGCCGAAGTGATCGGCGACGACCTCAACGCCTTCATCGGCAACGCGAAGAAGGAAGGGCATATCGAGGAGGATTTCCCGATCCCGTTTGCCCACACGCCAAGCTTCGTCGGCTCCCACACCACCGGCTGGGACAACATGTTCGAAGGCGTGATCCGTTACTTCACGCTGAACGCGATGGAGGACAAGACGGTCGGTTCCAACGGCAAGATCAATATCGTGCCGGGTTTCGAGACCTATCTCGGCAATTACCGCCTTCTGCACCGCTACATGCAGGAAATGGGCGTGGACTACACGCTTCTCTGCGATCCCTCGGAGGTGCTGGATACGCCCGCTGACGGCACCTACCGGATGTATTCCGGCGGCACCACGCAGGATGAGGTGAAGGACGCGCCGAATGCTATCGACACCTTGCTTCTGCAGCCCTGGCAGTTGGTCAAGACGCGCAAATACACGACCGCGACCTGGAACCACGAAACCCCGGCGATCAACATTCCGATGGGGCTCAAGAGCACCGACGATTTCCTGATGAAGGTTGCCGAGCTGACCGGAAAGGAAATCCCGGCCTCGCTGGAAAAGGAACGTGGCCGCCTTGTCGACATGATGACCGACAGCCATGCCTGGCTGCATGGCAAGAAATACGCCATCTGGGGCGATGCCGACTTCGTCATGGGCATGGTGGCATTCCTGCTGGAGCTCGGCGCGGAGCCACGCCACATTGTCTGCAGCCACGCCAACAAGCGCTGGAAGAAGGCCGTCGAGGCCATGCTGGCGGAAAGCCCCTATGGCGCCGGTTGCGAGGTTCATGTTGGCTGCGACTTGTGGCACCTGCGCTCGCTGATCTTCACCGACCGACCGGACTTCATGATCGGCAATTCCTACGGCAAGTTCATCGAACGCGACACCCGCCGCAAGGGCGAGGATTTCCAGGTGCCGCTGATCCGCATCGGCTTCCCGATCTTCGACCGCCATCACCTGCATCGCGCAACGACGCTCGGCTATGAGGGCGCGATGACGATCCTGACCACGCTGGTGAACGCGGTCCTCGAAAAGCTTGATGCCGACACGATGGAAATGGGCGTGACCGACTTCAACTACGATCTCGTCCGGTGACGTTTGAGCCCTCTCCGCTACGGTCTTTCAGCCCGGCGGAGACGGGAGCACTTAAGGGGTAAGCCGATGCCGAACGTCATGCTGCGCTTCAGCGACCGGGGAGAACTTCTCTTCTACGTCGCCAAGAAGGATCTCGAGGAAACCGTGGTTTCCGTCGAGACCGATACCGAGAACGCCTGGGGCGGAACCGTCGAGCTTTCCGATGGATCCAAATATTTCATCGAGCCCATCAGTCCGCCGCCAGCATTCCCGACAACCCTGCGGTTCAACCGCGCCTGAACTCACTTGAGAAACAAGGGGAATGAAACCATGGCCATGAAAATTCTCGCCGACATGTGCACCGCCTGCGGCGATTGCGAGCCCAACTGTCCGACCGACGCGATCAGCCCGAAAAAGGGTGTCTACGCCATCGATCCCGACGTCTGCACCGAATGCGAAGGCGTGTCCGACACGCCGAAATGCATGCAGGCCTGCATGGACGACTGCATCGAGCCGGCCTGATCAAGACCATTGGCAGGATCGGCGCGTTGGAGTGCCGGTTCTGCCGCTGGCTTGCGCTGTCGGTGACAGGATTTGAGGAGACAACTCATGAATACCACGCTCGATCGCAATCTTGCGCTGAAGGTTGGCCTTGCCGCGCGTCAGTTGCCGGACATCGGCATCGCCACGCTTCTATCCGTGCTGGACAAGGCCGTGTCGTTGCCGCTGACGGAGGAAAAGCTGCAGGGCCTGACCATGAAGGCTTTCCGATCCGCCGGCGGCCAGGAATTTCTGGCGATCCCCGGTGACCGGCAGAAGGCGGCTTTCGCCTGTTTGAAGGAACCCGTTGCTTCCGGTGCTGACGATCCCATCATCGAAACCTATCACGATGGCGATATGCGGGCTTCGCTGAGGATCGCCTGCGGCTCGAATGGCGCAGAGCGGCTCGACGGCCATTTCGGCTCCTGCAGCCGGTTTCTGATTTACCAGGTCTCCGCGACTGAGTGCCGGTTGATCGACGTTCGCCGTACCGATGGCGAGCGTGACGCGGAGGACAAAAATGTCTGGCGCGCGGGCCTGATTTCGGACTGTCAGGTGTTGCATGTTCTGGCGATCGGCGGTCCGGCCGCCGCCAAGGTGGTGCGGGCGAACATACTGCCGCTGAAGCATGCCGCACCCATCGCCGCCCGCGATGTCATGGCCGGCATGCAGAAGGTGATTGCCGGAACGCCGCCGCCGTGGCTGGCGCGCGCCATGGGGCGCGAGGCCGAAACGCTGAAAGGTTTTCTGGAGGAGGTCGCAACATGATCGTGAAGGACGATATCACGGAAATTACCCGCTATACAGAGCAGGCCGGAGCCAGCGAAAAGACGGTTGAGAGGCTGCGTTCGGCCTTCCCCGAGTATCATTTTACCTGGTGCCTTGATGACGATGTCACTGCTGCTAAGCCGGTGCATGAAAGCCGGGATTTCAATCTCTATCTGGTGAGCGGCAACGGCGGATGCATCGGCTTTACCGGTGAGCCGGAAATGGCCACCGGTCTCGTCATCGCGGTTCTGGACGATGACTGGTCGCCGTTGCTTGCACAGCAATCTTGACGGGGTGATGGATGTTTCACGACACCTTCCCCGAGGCCGGGCTTGTCGAACTCTGCAGCCGCGTCACGCCGGAGGCAGACCACGGCACATTTCTGGCTGCCATCAATGCCGAGGCCGGCGACACGCCTTTCTATCATGTGGTGACGCGTGGCGGCTGGTATCGCGTCGGTGGCGTCGTCAGCAGGACGGGCGAGCGCGTGGCCCCCAGTTTGAGGAAATGGGCCGAAGCCGAGAGTGATGGCGACATGATTGCGCTTTACGCCGCCCATGCCGATGAAGACCTTCTGACCACGCGGCTCGACGGGCGGATGCATTATTTCGTGGCGCCCTGCGGCGAGCGCTCGCGCGATTTCGTTCAGCTCGAGGTCGAGGAGCTGGTCGAGGTGGTCGATCGGCCGCTGTTCGTCGATGATCATGTGCCCGATGATGTCGAAGAGCTCCTCGATCCGCCTGGCGCCTACCAGGCGCGGGTGGAGCCGCAGGTGCTGACGCCGCCGGCTTATGTCTTCCACGGCCTCAACGATGTCGCCCGGCTGGTCGATGATCAGGGCCGGACAGGGGGAAGCGACCGACGCTATATCCGCCTGCTGGAGGAGTGGGACGTCAGTTCCGCAGGTACGCAGGCGCGGTTCTGCGACCACTTCGTGCTGCGGCTCTTGCCGTTTCTCGATCGTTTCGGGGAGCACAAGATCGAGGCGACGCCGCTGCCGGTGAAGCTTGTGCCCGAGCCTTCCGTAGAGGTGCTGTCACTGAGCGGCGCCCCGCTTGCCAACTACCTCCAGCAGTATAATCGCGACGCAGGTTTCCCGCTCGCATGGTATTTCCAGATGCTGTTGCAGAAGAAGCGGATGGTGACGCTCGCCCAGACGGTCTACGTCGACTATCAGCGCAGCTACCGCTACCTCGCCGACCGCGATCTCGCCGTGCTCGAAAACTGGATCCGCAATCCCTACAGTTTTTGAGGACCAATTACCCTCAGTTGTCATCCTCGGGCTTGACCCGAGGATCCAGGCAAGCTTCCACAGGCCGGCATGGCTGGTGTCTTTTTTCGGCGGCCTATGACATGAAACCACATACATTGCTCACAACGCAGATGATTGGCCCCTCGGGTCAAGCCCGAGGGTGACGCGAGTGGACATGCCGGTAGGCCGACAGGCGAATGTGGCTCTTTGTCTGAAACCCTCGCTTTGTTGGCTTTGCGACAACTCGTCCGCCACGGAAAATATCATAAAATCAGAAAGATAAAAACTGGCACGCCGTTTGCAAGTTCCTCTGTTGATCGAACACAGCACGGGGATTGTCGTCTTGAAACGAAGTGAGATTGCGGAGCTGCTCAATGAGCCCGCCTGCGAGCACAACGCGAAGTCCAAATCCGGCTGTTCGCGTCCCAAACCGGGAGCGGCCTCGGGGGGATGCTGTTTTGACGGGGCGCAGATCACGCTTTTGCCGATTGCCGATGTCGTGCATCTCGTTCACGGCTCGATCGCCTGTGCGGGAAGCTCCTGGGATAATCGCGGCAGTCGCTCGTCCGGATCGACGCTGTACAAGCGCGGCTTCACAACCGACCTGACCGAGCAGGACGTGATCATGGGCCGCAGCGAGAAGCGGCTGTTTCTTGCCATCAAGCAAGCCGTCGATGAACATGCGCCGGCGGCCGTCTTTGTCTACAATACCTGCGTTCCGGCACTCATCGGCGACGATCTCGAAGCCCTCTGCAAGGCGGCGGCAACGCGCTGGGGCGTGCCGGTGGTCCCTGTCGATGCGGCGGGCTTTTATGGCAGCAAGAACCTCGGCAATCGCCTGGCCGGGGAGGCGATGGTCAAATATGTCATCGGCACACGCGAGCCGGAGCCCGTGCCCGACCATCTGCAGCGCGCCGGTATCACCGTGCACGACATCGCGCTGATCGGCGAGTACAATATTGCCGGCGAGTTATGGCATGTCATGCCGCTGCTCGACGAACTCGGCCTCAGGGTTCTCGGCTCGCTTTCCGGTGACGCGCGCTTTGCCGATGTGCAGACCATGCACCGGTCTGAAGTCAACATGATGGTCTGCGCCAAGGCGCTTTTAAACGTCGCGCGCAAGCTGAAGGCGAGTTATGGCACGCTGTGGTTCGAAGGGTCCTTCTACGGCATTCGCGACATGGGGCAGGCGCTGCGCGACATCGCCAGCCATATCGGTGACCCCGGCCTTACGGCGCGCACCGAAGCGCTGATTGCCCGCGAGGAGACCCGCGTTCATGCGGGACTTGTGCCTTATCGCCGAAGGCTGAAGGGCAAGCGCGCGCTGCTTTATACCGGCGGCGTCAAGGCATGGTCGATCGTCTCGGCGCTGCAGGATCTCGGCATGGATGTGGTCGCCACCTCGACCCGCAAGTCGACCGAGGACGACAAGGCCAAGATCCGGGCGCTGATGGGAGAAAACACCCGCATGCTCGAGGAGAGCCAAGGGGCTCGGGCGCTGATCGACATGGTCAACGAGACCGGCACGGATGTGCTGATTGCCGGCGGGCGCAACATGTATACCGCGCTGAAGGCGCGCATTCCCTTCGTCCATATCAACCAGGAGCGCGAGCATGCCTATGCCGGCTATCAGGGCATGATCACCTTTGCAGAACAGATCGCGCAGACCATCGACTGTCCCATCTGGCGCGCAGTGCGCGCGCCTGCCCCGTGGGATATCGAGCAGCCGGCGATCGCCGCGGAGTAGGCCATGACGACGATCTTCAAACGCAACAAGGCCCTTTCCGTCAGCCCGCTGAAGGCGAGCGCCACCATGGGCGCCGCGCTGGCCTTTCTCGGTATTCGCGATGCGATGGCCATGCTGCATGGCGCCCAGGGGTGCACGGCCTATGGCAAGGTTTTCCTCATCGGCCATTTTCGCGAGCCGGTGGCGCTGCAGACGACGGCGATGGATCAGGTGACCACCGTCATGGGCGCGGATGACAATGTCATCGAAGGGCTTGCCGCCATCTGTAAGAAGAACCGTCCGGCGCTGATCGGTGTGCCGACGACCGGTCTTTCGGAAACGCAGGGGTCCGATGTGAACGGGGCGGTGTCGCTGTTCAGGCAGCAATATCCCGAATTTGCCGGCACAGCCGTCATACCGGTGGAAACGCCGGATTATGCGGGTTCGATGGAAACCGGGTTTGCGAAAGCGATGACCGCAATGATCGATCGGCTGGTGCCGGAAGGCGCGGGGGCAGATCCGGCATCGCCAAGGATCAATGTTCTCGTCAATAGCACGTCTTCGCCGGGTGACGTCGAGGAACTGAAGGTGCTTGTCGAAACCTTCGGCCTTGAGCCGGTCATCCTGCCCGACCTTTCCGACAGTCTCGACGGTCACCTCGATGACTTCGATCACAAGGCGCTGACCACTGGCGGCACTGGCGTCGGCGATATCCGGCGCATGGGGAAGGCACGGGCGAGCATCATCATCGGCAGCAGTCTTGCGGCGGCCGCCGATCTGCTTGCTGCCCGTACCGGCGTTCCCGACCATCGCTTCGACCACCTGATGGGTCTTGATGCGGTGGATGGTTTTGTCGACTGCCTGCGAAGGCTTTCGGGAAGGCCGGTTCCGGATCGGATCCGGCGCCAGCGCCGGCAGCTGCAGGATGCGATGCTTGATACCCACTTTCATCTCGCGGCCATGTCGGCGGCGATAGCGGCAGAGCCGGATCTTCTGAAGGGTTTCGGCGATCTGCTGGCCGGCATGGGAGCGCGGGTTTGCGCGGCCGTGGCACCCGTCAATGCACCGGTGTTAAGCCGCTTGGCCTGCGAAAGCGTCAAGATCGGCGATCTCGAAGACCTGGAAGCCGCGGTGTTCGAGCATGGGACCGACATCGTCATCGGCAACGCCCATTGCCGAGCTGCGGCCGAACGCCTGGAAAAGCCGCTTCTTGGCGCGGGGTTTCCGCAGCATGACCGGTTCGGTGCTCCGGCGTCTGTTTCCATCGGCTATCGCGGCTCCCGCCGCCTTCTTTTCGATATGGCCAATCTCCTGCTCGAGGCCGAGCCGCAGGCAGTCAAGCCGTATCGCTCGATTTACGCCAGCAGCGAAACCCGAGGGAGTGCCTGATCATGGTTGCCTCAGTCGCCCGCAGATTGACCCTTGTCGAGACAATGAAACAGGAGCGTTTCATGGATGACGTCGCCAAACTTGCCTTTGCCACCTCTGATCACAGCACCATCGATCAGCATTTCGGCTCGGCCGAGAGCATTGTCATCTACAAGGTGACGCCGGAAGACGCGGTGTTCAGCGAAATCATCGTGTTCGATACCGCCGAACATGATGGCAACGAGGACAAGCTGAAGTCCCGTATCGCCGCCGTCGAGGATTGCGCCGTTGTCTATTGCCGCGCCATTGGCGGGTCGGCGGTCATGCAGCTCGATGCGCTTGGCATCCAGCCCGCCAAGGTTTCGCCGGGAAC
The DNA here is from genome assembly GCF_000960975.1 of Martelella endophytica. Lineage (NCBI taxonomy): Bacteria > Pseudomonadati > Pseudomonadota > Alphaproteobacteria > Hyphomicrobiales > Aurantimonadaceae > Martelella > Martelella endophytica. The sequence continues at coordinate 3,410,269 of NZ_CP010803.1, forward strand.
GACGATCAGGGGCCAGATCGCACTGCTGCAGACGCAGATGCGCAAGGACCCGGTGCTGTGGCTTCTGCTGAAAAACAGGGGCGGCAAGCCGGCCGAAAAGCCGGCCTCGCGTTTTGACGACATGGAGCGGAGCGGTTGGGTCGAATAGGCCTGTAGCTGAAGGAGGGTTGCAATGAGCGATTGGGACGAACTGGCGATCGAAAAGGACGACGCGCTGCTGGCGACACCTTTCATGGTGGAGATGCTGCGCCAGATGCGCGCAGTCGACCGCTACGGGATCTGGGATCAGGCGGGCGACCATGAAATTCTCGATCCCTTCATCATGACGAGTGAGCGCAAGCGCTGCATCCCGGTGGTCGGCGATCCGGATGAGGATGTGCTGGCGCGGGTCAGCGCCTGGTACAACGGCCTTGCTGCGGCCATCGAGCGGGGAGGCGGCAGGATGGCCGTTCCCTTCATTCATCTGAGCCATGAAGGCTTTGGCCGGGCGCTGGTCACCGTCGGCAGGCTGATCGTCGTCGACAACACGCTGCGCGACGTTCATCGTTTCGGCTTCCGCTCGCTGGATGCGATGGTGGAAGAGGCCAACAACACTGTCGCGCGGGCGGTTCAGCTGATCACCGATCACGACGATGTGGCTTCCCTTTGAGCTAACCCGAAAAAAACGGAGGATTGCATGAACGATGACAATCAAGACCTGCTGCGAAGGGCAGTGCTGAAGGCCAAACGGATTGCTGGTGAAAAGGCGATGGAACTGCATGATCTGGTCGAGGATCGGCTGCCCGCCGCCTATGAGGATCTTCCGGCACTGGCGGAGGAAACCTATGCCGCCTGCCGGAGCTGGGCCGAGGCGGAGGCCGCCCTTGCAGCAGTCTCGAGGGAGGCCTGAACCATGTCGGAGCAGATTGTCGGGCAAACGCTGGGTGGCGCCGAATGGCTGCCGAAATTCGTCCAGAAGCTGGATGCCGGTCGGTGTATCGGGTGCGGACGCTGCTACAAGGTCTGTTCGCGTGCCGTGCTGGAACTGGTGGAGCGCGCAGAACTGGCCGCCTATGAGGACGATTGCGACGACCCCTTCGGGGACGATGACGAGGATGACGGTTTTGCCGATGACACCGCGATGGTGATGTCGCTCAAGAATCGGCTTGATTGTATCGGCTGTGAGGCCTGTTCGAAGATCTGTCCGAAGAACTGCTTCAGCCTGGCCGCAGCACCGCGCGCCGAAGCTGCCTGAGGTTTCAGCGGCGAAGATGAAGCGGCGAGAGCAGGAGACCGTTGCCGAAAGCATCTATCGCCAGCTCATGGCGGGGCAACCGCTATGCGTCGATGACGGGCATGATTTTGATCGGCACGTGCTGGCCTCCGTCCTTGCCATTTCCTGCGAAGAAGTGTCGTCACGGGAGGCTGGCTCGCTCAGCGAAGCCTGCGGCCTCTCGCAAGAGGCGCTGGAATATCTGTCTGCCGCATGGTTCTGCGCGGCGGGGCAGGGGCTGCTTGCCGGCTTTGCCGGGAAGGCATTTAAGACCGATGACGAGGTGCTGCTGCTGGTCGACCTGCTGTCAGGTTTTGCCGACCTGCCGCTGTCGCCGCTCATGGCGACGCTCGTCGCACGGCGAGCGATGCAGGACAATCACCTCTGGCAGGACCTCGGGCTTCGCAACCGTGCGGAGCTTTCGCGATTGCTGTTCCGCCATTTTCCTGCGCTGGCGGCCGGCAACACGCAGAACATGAAGTGGAAGAAATACTTCTACCGAGCGCTCTGCGAGGCGGAGGGCTCGGTACTCTGCACCGCCCCGACGTGTCGCCAGTGTACCGATTTTTCCGATTGTTTCGGTTCGGAAGACGGCGAAAGCCGGATGGCCTACATCCGCAATGGCTATCCGTTGTCAGTGTGATCCCGGCGGTTTGTCGTGTTGTCGCCAAAAATGACGATCTTTGTCGGGTTTGCGACAAAGATCGCGCTGTCTTGTGTCCGACGCCAATTCCCGCTTGAAGGTGTCATCCGGCGTTTGACCCAGGAATCCTGGGCGGCGTAGCGCCAGGCAAGGATCGCCGGCGCTGAAAATCCGTTCTGGCATGGCGATTGCTTTCCTTGTTTTATGCGTTATGCATTTTAACTACATAACGAAACTTGAAGGTTGGACCATGAGCAGGCTTTCGCCCGCATTGACATTCGAAACCCCGTCCGGCGATCGCGCCGGAGAGGCACGCTTCGCGCTTCTCGCCGAAATCGACCGACTCGGCTCGATCTCGGCCGCCGCCAAGGCTACCGGCTTCTCCTACAAGGGCGCCTGGGATGCGGTGAATGCGATGAACAACCTGTTTCCGCGGCCGTTGATCGTCAAGCATGCGGGCGGAGCCAGTGGTGGCGGGGCGGAGGTGACGGAAGAGGGCCGACGCGCCCTTGACGCACACCGCCAGCTGACGGCAGCGCTTGGCGATGTCATGGCGCGGCTCGAAACCGTCATATCGGAAACCCCCGGCCTTTCGATCCCCACCGAGAACTTGTTCTGGAGCCCCCTCATGCGCACAAGTGCACGCAATTGCTATCATGGCGTTGTCGAGGCCGTGTCCCACGGCGCGGTCAACGCGGAAATCCTGCTGAAAATCGCGCCCGACGTGACGCTTGCCGTGATCGTCACCGAAGCGAGCGTTGCCAATCTCGGGCTCGAGCCCGGTCGTGAGGCCTACGCTCTGATCAAGGCTTCGACGCCGATCCTGCTTGAAGACGGCGACCACGTTCTCTCGTCGGCCCGCAACCGGATCACCGGTACGGTGATTTCCGTGGAGCCCGGCGCCGTCAATGCGGAAGTTGTGCTCGATATCGGCGGCGGCAAGACGCTCTGCGCGATCATCACCGGCAAGAGTGCCGAAGCGATGGCGCTTGTCACCGGCAAGCGCATGACCGCCCTCATCAAGGCCTCCCAGATCATTCTGGCTCTCGGCTGACAGTCCAAACGCAAATCTCAACGAAGGAAAATCCATGAAACCGATGCTTTCGCTGCTGGCGACCTCCGCCATCATTCTTTCCGCTGGCCTTGCCAACGCCGCGGAGATCAATGTTGCCGTCGCGGCCAACTTTACCGATGCGGCGACCGACATTGCCAAGGCTTTCGAAGCGGAAACGGGCGATACCGTGCTGCTTTCGTTCGGTTCGACCGGCAAGCTCTATACCCAGATCGCCAATGGCGCCCCCTTCACCGTTTTTCTCGCCGCCGACCAGGCACGTGCGAAAAAGGCCGTCGATGAAGGCTTCGCCGTCGCGGGTAGCGAGTTCACCTATGCAATCGGCAAGCTGGTGCTGTTCAGCGAGGATGCTGACCTCGTTGATGCTGACGGCGCGGTGCTGAAGGCGCCCGACGGTTTCAGCAAGATCGCCATCGCCAATCCGACGGCGGCGCCATACGGTTCGGCAGCGGTCGAAACCATGAAATCGCTCGGTCTCTATGAAACGCTCGAACCGAAGATCGTGCAGGGCGACAGCATTTCGCAGACCTTTCAGTTCGTCGCCACCGGCAACGCTGAACTCGGCTTCGTCGCCCTCTCTCAGGTGATCGGTGAGGATAGTGGATCCAAATGGGTTGTGCCTGCCGACCTCTATAGCCCGATTGCACAGGATGCCGTGCTGACGAACAAGGGGGCCGATGATGAGACATCCAAGGCCTTTCTTGAATTCCTGAAGGGTGACAAGGCCGAGGCAATCATCGCAAGCTACGGTTACGCGACCGAATAGAACCGAAATAAGCATCACAGAAAGCCCGGAACCTGATGGCCGAAGCTGTCTTCCTCACTCTGAAACTGGCGACCCTGACCACCATATTGCTGATGGTGGTCGGTATCCCGATCGCCTGGTGGCTGGCCCGCTCGAAAGTCTGGTGGAAGGAGGCGATCGGCGCGATCGTCTCCCTGCCGCTGGTGCTGCCACCCACGGTTCTGGGCTTCTACCTGTTGCTTTCGCTCGGTCCCCAAAGCCCGCTCGGGCAGGCGATCAAGTCGGTCGTCGGCTTCACGCTTCCGTTCACCTTCACCGGACTTGTCGTCGGCTCGGTCATCTATTCGCTGCCATTTGCCGTCCAGCCGATCCGCAATGCGTTCGAGGCCTTCGGCGAGGATCCGCTGGAGGCTGCGGCCACACTGCGATCCTCGCCGCTCGATCGGTTCTTCACCGTAGCTCTGCCGCTGGCCCGGCCGGGTATCCTGACCGGTGCCATCCTCGGCTTTGCCCATACAGTCGGCGAATTCGGCGTGGTCCTGATGATCGGCGGCAATATTCCGGGCGAAACCAAGGTTCTGTCGGTGGCGATCTACGATTATGTGGAGACCCTGCAATGGGGCAAGGCCCATGTGCTTGCCGGTGGCATGGTGGTATTTTCCTTCATCGTCATCCTGTCGATGATGCTGATTGAGCGGCGCATGCGGGAGCGGCTGACATGACCGCAGGCGAAGACACGCTTTCCGCTCGGTTCAGGGGCTCGCTCGGCGCCTTCGAACTCGATGTCGACCTCACCTTTCCGGCCAATGGCGTCACCGCGCTTTTCGGCCCTTCGGGCTGCGGCAAGACCTCGCTTCTGCGCTGTTTCGCCGGGCTCAACCGCCTCGAAACGGGAGATTTCGCCATTCGTGGCGAGATCTGGCAGGATGGGAATACATTCCTGCCGGCGCATCGCAGGGCGATCGGCTATGTCTTCCAGCAGGCCAATCTCTTTCCGCATCTTTCCGTTCACGACAATCTCGTCTTCGGCATGAAGCGGCTGGCACGCGCAGAGCGCGACGCGGCCAGGACGCGATTCGATGAACTCGTTTCATTGCTGGGCATCGCCCACCTTCTCGACCGGGCGCCACGCAAGCTTTCCGGCGGCGAACGCCAGCGCGTTGCCATTGGCCGCGCGCTTTTGACCTCTCCGAAACTGCTGCTGATGGACGAGCCGCTATCGGCGCTTGATTTTGAGGCCAAGCGGGAAATCCTGCCCTATCTGGAGACGCTGCGGAAAACCCTGTCGGTTCCGGTCTTGTACGTGACCCATGCGCCGAACGAGGTGGCACGCCTTGCCGATCACGTCGCGGTCATGGAAAACGGGTGTGTTCTCGCCTCCGGTCCGCTGACGGAGACGCTTGCTCGTCTTGATCTTCCGATCCGCCGGGAGGAGGGGGCTGGTGTCGCCATTGATGCGCAGGTCGTGGAGGTCGATCACCAATGGCATCTGGCACGGGTTACTTTTCCAGGCGGTTCGCTCTGGGTCCGAGATCCGAACAAGCCTGTCGGCACAAGCGTCAGGGTCATGGTGCTGGCACGCGACGTCTCGCTGGCGCTCGCCCCGTCCGAAAATGTCTCGATCGTCAACCATCTGCCGGCGACGGTGCTGGAAATCGCTAAAGGCGATCACCCTGCCGTTGTTGCGGTCAAGGTGGATGTCGGGGGAACGCCGCTGATTGCGCGGCTGACGGCGCGCTCGGCAGCCGCCCTCGAGCTTCAGCCGGGCAAGCCGGTTTCCGCGCAGATCAAATCTGTCGCGATCGTCGAGTAGGAGGCAGGCATGAACAACAAGGCGTCAGATCTTGCGCATCCGGATATCGAGGATCTTGATCCGGTAGGCGATCTGGCGCGGTGTCATGTCGAGAAGGCGCGCCGCGCGGGCCTGCACCCAGCCGGCCTCTTCCAGCGCCGCGATCACCCGCTCGCGCTCGCCGATATCCTCGTTCTCCCAATCGGGTGGGGCGGAATTGGGCATGCTGTCTGCCGGTGGCGAGGCCGGACGAGGGGCGGCGGGCTGTCGGGGCGCCGGCGGAGGGCCGCCGGTCATCTTGTCGGACGGCCCGGCAAGCGAAATGGCATCGCGATCGATCACGCCGTCACGGCTCATGATCGCCGCACGTTCGAGACAGTTTTCGAGCTCGCGCACATTGCCCGGCCAGGCGTGGCGCATCAGAAGTCGGATGGCGCTGTCGGTCAGCTTCAAGGGCCGCCCCTGTTTGGCCGAAACCTTGCCGACGAGAAAGTGCGCGAGATCGGGAATATCATCGATCCGCTCGCGAAGTGCAGGCATGGTCAGCGCCATGACGTTCAGCCGGTAATAGAGATCTTCGCGGAAATCGCCGTTCTCGACGGCCGTTTCGAGGTCCTTGTTGGTGGCCGCGATGATGCGGACATCGACCTTCAGCGTGCGGTTGCCGCCAACGCGTTCGAATTCGCCCTCCTGCAGAACGCGTAGGAGCTTCGACTGGAAGGCCGGCGAAATCTCGCCGATCTCGTCGAGGAAAAGCGTGCCCCCGTCGGCCTGTTCGAACCGTCCCTTTCGCTGGGCTGTTGCGCCGGTAAAGGCGCCTTTCTCATGGCCGAAAAGTTCAGATTCCAGAAGGTTGTCGGGAAGTGCAGCGCAGTTCAGCTTCAGGAACTGGGCGCTCGACCGCGGCGAGTTGTAGTGGATCGCATTGGCGATCAGCTCCTTGCCCGTGCCGGATTCACCGCGGATCAGAACGGTGGTGTTCCACTTGGCCACGACGCGAACCTGGTCGAAGACGACACGCATGCTCTCCGTCGCGCCAATGATGTTGTCGAAGCCGTGCTGCTGTTTGACATGGCGGCGAAGCTGGTCGCGTTCGGTTCGCAAAAGGTCCTGTTCGCGCTCGATGGAGCGGGCGAGGTGCAGGTTCTGAGCGATCAGGGAGGCGATCATCTCCATCAGCTTGGCATGGTCGCCGAGATGCTTCACGGGGCCGCGCGGTTGCGCCGCCAGCACGCCGAGAGGGCCTTCGGCGCCATAGGAAATCGGCACGGCGATGAAGGGCAGGTTCGGATCGTAGACGCGCAGCCGGTCGAGAAAGCGCGGCTCCTCGGCAATGCGCGGAACGACGATCGAGTTTCCGTCCCTAAGGATGGCGCCGACGATGCCTTCGCCCGACTGATAGCGGGTCTTTTCCATCAGCCCGCCACTGTCGCGATAGACGTCGATGATTTCCAGTTCGCGATTGTCCTCGCCGGCAAGACAGATCATGCCGGAGTGAAGGCGGCCCTCCTCGTGGAGAAGTTTGAGCACCGCGCGCGCGGTCTGCCGCAGGTTCAGTGACCGGCCGAGCACCTGGCTGACCTGATAGAGCGTTTCCAGCTCGTCCTTGTAGAACGCACAGAAACGCGGCGTGGGACAGATGCCATCCGATCCGTCGAGGTGAGTGTCTCGCCTTCCCATCCTATCCTGCATGCCTCAAGTCCCGTTCTTCAATGCTCCGCATGTCGGCAGCGCTACGCACATGCCAAATCCGGGCTGATGCGCCGTTTCGATCATCATCTCGCCGCCGAGTTCGCTGACAATCTGCTGGCCAATGGCAAGCCCCATGCCCGCGCCCCGGCGCTTCGGGCTCCAGGCCGAAAAGAAAGGCTCGAAGATCTGCGAGCGAATGGCCTTGTCGACGCCCGGTCCCCGGTCCCGCACGAAGATCTCGATCATCGAAGGGCCCTCGATCCGTGTTGCGATCAGGATCTCGCGGGCATAGGCGCCCGGCTCGCCGACGGCGGTGATCGCATTGTCGAGCAGCAGCTTCATCAGTATGCGCAGCAGGTTTTCATGTCCGTAGATCGACGGCAGCTCTCGCTCGGGCCTCCAGTCGACGACGACGCCGCTCGCCGAAAGCCGGTTTGCCGAAAGCACCAGCACATCGCGCAGCACCTGATTGAGGTTGATCGGCGCAGGCGCAAGCTGCGGGAGCGGCGGCTGCGACAGTTTCAGCCGATCGATGGCGCGGTTTCCGGATGAAAGCGCTTCGTCAATCGCCATCCCCATATGGCTGTCTTCGCCCTCGCGCCGTTTCACCATGCCGCTCATGGCCTGCATGACGTTGAGCGGACCCTGAAGCTGATAGAGCGCGCCTTCGATGATCTCGTTCGTGCCGCGCCTCAAAGCCAGTTCGGCCATCTGCGCGCGCACGGCATTGAGCCGGACCTGCTCGTACTGCCATTTCAGACTGGTGATTTCGCTGCAGACCAGCAGGAGCGCATTCTTCACGTCGCTTTCGAAATAGCTTTCGGCCGTGATTTCCAGTTCGCGCACCCACAATGCAGAACAGGAGAACCAGCGCGAACCGTGCGAGCCCTTCGGCTTGTAGCAGACCTCGATCCCGGAAAGGGTTCGCTCCTCGGCGCATGCGCTGATGAGGTCCTCGCCGATCAGGGGTGCGAGCTCGCTGAGGAAAAACTGGATCGGGGATCCTTCCTCCATATCGGCTGCGAGCGCCTTGTAGGTCCGGTTCTCAAACAGGACCGCACCGCTGGTGTCGACCAGCGCCATCACGACCGGTGCGCTGTCGAGAATATTCTCGATCAGATTCTTCTGGTTTTCCGAACGCCGCTGCAGATGGTGCATCTCGGTGATGTCGCGGTGCATGCCGAGGAAGTAGCGGATCTCGCCGGCCTGCGACTTGACCGGAACGATCGTGACCTCCGCAAGGTAGCGTTCGCCGTCCTTCTTCCTGTTGATCAGGCGCCCGTTCCAGACATGGCCGTTGCTGATTGTGGTCCAGAGGTCGACGTAAACGGCCTTGGGCGTGCGCCTGTTGGACAGGATCGATTCATTGCGGCCACGCACTTCCTCGATCGTGTAGCCGGTCAGCGCCTCGAAGGCCGCGTTGACGTAAAGAATATCGGCATTGCAGTCGGTAATCGAGATTGCCACCGAAATCTGTTCAACGGCATCCTGATAGAGCCGCGGCGGCAGACCGTCCGCGAGCTGCATCTCGAGTTCGAACACGCGTCTGAGTTCCGGAGGAAGATCCTCCGGCAGTGATTTCAGGATTGCTGCCAGCCCGCTTGAGCCGGAAATGTATTCGTCTTTTGCGTCCGGTGTCGTCATAGGAACGCTTCCTCCTTGCGCCTACCGGTGCAGGCCGATGCCTTCATCGTCAGGTCCTTCTCGTTTTCAGTGCATCGGGCACCAGTTCCTGATTTCTTCCCTGCAAAATTCATGCCTGTTGGGGCCCATAGAGCGAAAAGCCAGGAATTCCGGGGCCTGCCGAAGGCTCATTGTTGCCTTTCCCACGGGGAAACGGTTTGAGACATCGCAATTGTCGCAAAACCGACAATCTTTCAGCCGCGATGAAATGCGCGAAATCATTGAAACCACCCGGAATTTTGTTGAGTAGCGGCTGCGACGGCGAACTGGCACGCTTGATGCAAGGTGAAAACCATCGACAACGCCGGTTGCTGGCCTTGGCCAAACCGGCAGCCGCAATGGTTCGACCGATGGAACATTATCTCGTTATTCTTTTGGGCACGGCGCTCGTCAACAATGTGGTGCTGGTCAAATTCCTGGGGCTTTGCCCCTTCATGGGCGTGTCGAACAAGATCACGGCCGCGGTGGGCATGGGACTCGCCACCACCTTCGTGCTGACGATCGCCGCCACGGCCGGCTGGCTGGTCGAGCATTTCCTGCTGGCGCCCTTCGGCCTGACCTATCTGCGCATCCTCACCTTCATTCTGGTGATCGCGGCCGTCGTGCAGTTTACCGAAATGGTGATGCGCAAGGTGTCGCCGATGCTGCATCAGGTGCTCGGCATCTACCTGCCGTTGATCACGACAAACTGCGCCGTGCTCGGCGTGGCGCTGCTCAATGTCCAGGAGAACCACAGTTTCGTCGAGAGCATGCTCTTCGGCTTCGGCTCGGCAGCGGGCTTTGCCATCGTGCTGGTGATCTTTGCGGGGTTGCGCGAGCGGCTTCGGCTTACCGCCGTGCCACCGTCCTTTTCCGGCGCGCCGATTGCATTTCTGACAGCGGGCTTCCTGTCGCTCGCCTTCATGGGCTTTGCCGGTCTGGTGAGCGGCTGATGACGAAAACACATTCAGGAGTTCCCTAATGATTGCAGCGATGCTCATTCTTCTGATGCTCGGGATCGCCCTTGGCGGCGGGCTCGGCGTGTCATCTCGATTGCTGAAGGTTGAAACCAGTTCGGTCGTTGCCGAGCTCGAGGAAATCCTGCCCGGCACCAATTGCGGCCAATGCGGCTATCCCGGCTGCTCCGCTGCAGCCCAGGCATTGAGCGAGGGCACGGTGCCAGCCAATTTCTGTCCGCCGGGCGGCCGGAGCGTTGCCAGGGAGGTGGCTGCCAGGCTTGGCATCGACCTCGACGTGTCAGCTGTGGCCGACAAGGGACCGGTGATCGCCTTCGTCATGGAAGACCTCTGCATCGGCTGCACCAAGTGCCTGAAGCGCTGCCCGACCGACGCGATCGTCGGCGCTTCAAGGCAGATGCATGGCGTTGTCGATGACGCCTGCACGGGCTGCGAAGTCTGCGCATCGATTTGCCCGACCGGCGCCATCGTGCTGAGGCCGGAAGCGGCAACGCTACAAACCTGGTACTGGCCGAAGCCGGTCGCGCCGCTGGCTGCCTAAGGGGAACATCATGAAGATTTTCCGCATATCAGGGGGCATCCACCCCAAGGGCAACAAGGAGCTGAGCGCCGAAAAGGCGATCGAACCCGTGCCGATGCCAAGCGTGCTGCGCATTCCCTTGCAGCAGCATATCGGTGCACCCGCCGTACCGATCGTGGCAAAGGGGGATGTGGTGAAGAAGGGCCAGCTTCTGGCCATCGCCCGTGGCGCTGTTTCCGCCCCCGTCCATGCGCCCACCTCGGGCCGCATTGTCGCGATCGGCCGGTTTGTCGCCCCGCATGCCTCCGGGCTGCCGGGCGCGACCATCACCATGCGGCCGGATAGGCGCGATGAATGGGGAGAGCGCCTGCCGGCACTTGATCCGGCGACGGCCGAACCCTCGGCGCTTGCTGAACGGGTGGGAAGCTGCGGCATTGTCGGCATGGGCGGCGCAACCTTCCCTTCGGCCGTCAAGCTCAACCTGCGCAGCCGCCACGCGCTGCACACGCTGGTCATCAATGCCGCCGAGTGCGAGCCGTACCTGACCTGCGACGATCGCCTGATGCGGGAACGGACGGATGACGTTTTCGATGGAATTCGCATCATGGCGAAGGCATTGGGCGTCGCCAAAGTGCTCATCGCGATCGAGGGCAACAAGCCCGAGGCGCTTGCCGCATTGACCGGGGCCGCTCGCGCGACGGGCGACAAGTCGGTCGCCGTCGTCAAGGTGCCGACCCGCTATCCGATGGGTTCTGAAAAGCATCTCGTCCAGACGCTGACCGGGCTTGAAACCCCGGCTCGCGCCCTGACGGCGGATATCGGCATCGTCGTCCACAACGTCGCCACCGCCTATGCCGTTTACAAGGCCGTACGCCTTGGTGAACCGTTGATTTCGCGCATCGTCACCGTCAGCGGCAAGGCGATGGTCCGTACCGGCAATTTCGAAGTGCTGATCGGCACGCCGATTCACCACCTGATCAGCCATTGCGGCGGCCATGTTGAAGAGCCCGCACGGCTGCTGCTGGGCGGCCCGATGATGGGCCAGCCGATTTCCAGCACCCGCGCTTCCATCGTCAAGGGCAGCAACGGGGTCCTGGCGCTCGCCGAAAGCGAAGTGCCATCGGGCAAGACCATGCCCTGCATTCGCTGCACCGCCTGTGTGGTGGCCTGTCCCTGCGGGCTGGCGCCGTTCGACATGGCGCAGCGCATTCGCAATGACGAACTGGACGGCGCGGTGAAGATCGGTCTGCTCGACTGTCTTTCCTGCGGCTCCTGCGCCTGGGTCTGTCCTTCGCACGTGCCGCTTGTCCAGTATTTCAACTACGCCAAGGGCAAGCTGACGGCCGAACAACGGGCCAAGCACAAGCAGGAGGAAACCAAACGCCTGTCGCAATTCCGCGACATGCGGATGGACAAGCTGAAGAAGGCCAAGCAGGAAGCCATGGCGAAGATGATGGCTGAACGCGAGGCGAAGAAGAAAGCCGAGTTGGCTGAGGCTGCTGATGAAGCGAAGGTCACCGAATGAGCATGGCGACACCGCTTGGCGGCCCCTTCACCCATTCCGGCGCCAGCATTTCGCGCACCATGACGCTGGTGATGGCCGCGCTTTTGCCCGCGACGATTTTCGGTCTGTATCAGTTCGGCTGGCCCGCGATTTTCCTGTTTCTGGTAACCGTCGTTTCGGCAGTACTTGCGGAATTTCTCGCGCTCAGAATGGCGGGAAAGCCGGTCATGCCGTTTATCAGCGATGGCTCGGCGATGCTGACGGGCTGGCTGATCGCCATGTCGCTGCCACCATGGGCGCCGTGGTGGGTTGGCGTGCTCGGCTCTTTCATCGCCATTCTCCTGGCAAAGCATCCCTTCGACGGCATCGGTCAGAACCTGTTCAACCCGGCCATGGTGGCGCGCACCGTGCTGCTGATCTCGTTTCCCGTCGAGATGACCCGCTTTGTCGCACCCATGCCACTCGGCTCTGCGGATGCGCCCGGCTTCATCAGCGCGCTGGAGATCACGTTCGGGCTCGGCTCGCATTTCGATGCCATGTCCAGCGCCTCGTTCCTGGGCTCGGTGAAAACCCAGCTCGGGCAGGCTGAACGCCTGCCGGATATCCTGGCAAGCGGGTATCATCCCTTCGCGCTGGCCTTTGGAACGGTGTCCGGGTCCACCGGGGAAACGTCTGCCCTGTTCCTGCTGGCCGGCGGCCTCTTCCTGCTCGCCACTCGGATCATCTCCTGGCATATCCCGATCGCGATGATCATCACGATGGTCGCGCTTTCCGGCATCTTCCACTTCATCGATCCCAACCATTTCCTCGGGCCGGTGATGGAGCTTTCCTCCGGCACCTTCATCTTCGCGACCTTCTTCATCGCGACCGATTACGTCACCGCGCCGTCGACCCCGTTGGGCAAGCTGATCTTTGGGGCAGGGGTGGCCGCACTCACCTTCCTGATCCGCACATTCGCCGCCTATCCGGAAGGGGTGGCCTTCTCCATCCTGCTGATGAATGCCACCGTGCCGATCATTGACCACACCATCCGCCCCCGCATCTATGGCCGCACCCGCAAGGGCGTGCCGATCCAGCACAAGCCGAAGTGAGGTCGCAATGTCAAAGACAGAGAGCACCAGCCGGCGCCTGCTGAAAAATCCCTTCAAAAGAGAGAGCGAAGCCTCGCAGCGGGCCGAACGTCAACCGCGCAAGGCGCGCTCGCCCTGGTACCTCGCGGGGCTTCTGGGCGCCTTTTCGGTTGTCGGAGCGGCGCTGCTCGGAAGCGGGTTCGCGGCCACCGAAGAGGCGGTGCAAAACCGCCAGCGCGAGGATCTTTTGTCCTCGCTTTCGCTCGTCATTCCGCCAGCCATGCACGACAACGACATCGTTGCCGACAGCTTTGTGCTGGCGCTCGGCGATGGCCGGACCCTGACGGTCTATCCGGCGCGCGAGAAGGCGGTCATTCAGGCGGTGGCCTATGAGGTGACGGGGCAAGGCTATGGCGGGGCCATCCGTATTCTGATGGGGATCGGCGCGGACGGCACCATTCTCGGCGTTCGGGTGCTGCAGCATGCCGAAACGCCCGGCCTTGGCGACAGGGTGGAGGCCGCCAAGAGCGACTGGATCGAGGCCTTTTCCGGAACCTCGCTCACCAATGTTTCGGCAAGTGGCTGGGCGGTAAGGAAGGACGGTGGCCGCTTCGACCAGTTTTCCGGCGCGACCATCACGCCGCGCGCCGTCGTCAAGGCGGTGCACGAGGGGCTCGAGTTCTTTCAGATCCACCGCGATGCGCTGACCGCAATGCCAATGGAGAACCAGTCATGACAACGCCCTATCGTCGCATCATCGCCGACGGCCTCTGGTCCAACAATGTCATCTTCTCGCAGATGCTGGCACTTTGTCCGCTGATGGCGGTGACGGGGACGGCGACCAACGGACTTGGCATGGGGCTCGCAACAACGGCGGTATTGATCGCGACCGGCAGCTCGGTGGCGGCACTGCGGAGGATCATCGAGCCGGAGATCCGCATTCCCGCCTTTGTGCTGATCATCGCCGTTATCGTTACGCTCGTCGAGATGGCGATGAACGCCTGGCTTCATGATCTCTACAAGGTGCTCGGCCTGTTCATTCCGCTGATCGTGACCAATTGCGCCATTTTCGGGCGGGCGGAGGCGTTTGCCTCCCGCGAAGGGGTGCTGGCATCTGCCGTAGACGGAATGATGATGGGCCTCGGCTTCACGCTGGCGCTTGTCGTGGTTGGCGCCGTTCGCGAAATCCTCGGCTCCGGCACGATCTTTGCCAATGCCTCGCTCCTGCTTGGCGCGCGTTTCGGCTTTCTGCAGACGACCGTCATTCCGGACTACAAGGGCTTCCTGCTGCTGGTGCTGCCGCCCGGCGGCTTCTTCGTGCTCGGTCTGCTGCTGGCGGCAAAGCGCGCGGTCGAGCGGCGGCGCGGGCAGGCGCGCGTGACTGGCGCCGAAGCGCCACAGGCCGAAATCCAGCAGATAACGCTTTGATCGAAGGCCCGCAGGCAAAGGGAGCGCAACGGTGATGAATATCGGAATTGCCTATGTCACGCCGCGCCACAAGGTCTGGCTGAAGATGGATATGCCGGACGTCTGCACCGTGCGCGAGGCGATCGAGCGGTCGGGCGTTCTGGAACAGTTTCCCGAGATCGTTCTTGAAAACCAGAAGGTCGGTGTCTTCGGTCGGGTCGTCAGGCTCGATGCGACACTTGAAGATGGCGACCGCGTGGAGATCTACCGCCCGATCACGGCGGACCCCGAACAGGTCGAACGGCGTGATCAGAAGAGTGACGATGATTGAGATTGGCTGCCCTGCTACTGGCGCTCGGGCTGCAGCCGGTGGAACAGGCGCTCGACCCGGGCGACGAGGGCGAAAAAGGCGATACCGGACAAGGACGCCACAATCACGGCGGCAAAGAGCCTGTCCGCCTGGTAGTTGAAGCTCGACTGGATGATGACGGCTCCCAAGCCGGCGTTGGAGCCGATCCATTCGCCGACGATCGCTCCGATCACCGAAGTGGTGGCAGCGATGCGCAGCGACGCGAACAGCATCGGTGCGGAGCGCGGCGCGCGCAGACGCCAGAAGGTCTCCCATCCGCTTGCCGAGAGCACGTGCATCAGTTCCAGCTCGTTCGGCGTGGCCAGATTGAGGCCGCGCGCGGTATTCACGAGCGTCGGAAAGAAGCAGAGAAGGGCGGCGATGATGACCTTCGGCAGTATGCCGAGGCCGAAGATGAGGATGATGATCGGTGCGAGCGCCAGCACCGGGATCGTGTTGAAGAGCAGCACAATCGGAAAATAGGCAGCCCTCAGGCGCGGATTGTAGGCAAAGGTCACGGCCATGACGATGGCCATCGCGTTGCCAAGCAGGAAGCCAAGCGCCGCTTCGCACAAGGTCGGCAGTGCGTTCTGAAACAGGAAATTCCGTTCGGTCGCGAGCGTCTGCATCACGGCAAGCGGCGTCGGAACGATGTAGGCGGGAACGCCAAGCGCCGGCACCAGCCATTGCCAGGCTGCGATCAGTGTCAGCGCCCCGATGACGGGAAGCGCGATGGTTTCTGTGGTCGTAAGATGGCCGCGTCTCATGCCTCACCGCTTCCTTCTTGCAACAATCGACGCAGTTGGGCTGCGGTTTCCTGAACGGCGGCGCTTTCGCGCCGACAGCCGCCATTTTCATCCTTGAGCGGGGCAAGATCGATCAAGGCCTGAACGCGCCCTGGATTGGCAGCCAGAACAAGCACGCGCCCGCCGAGATAGATCGCCTCGATAATGCTGTGGGTGACGAACAGGATGGTTGTGCCGGTCCTGCGCCAGATGGAAAGCAGTTCGTCGTTGAGGCGGTCGCGCGTGATCTCGTCAAGTGCGCCGAACGGTTCATCCATGAGCAATACCTCCGGCTCGCATTGAAGCGCGCGGGCGATCGAGACGCGCTGCCGCTGGCCGCCGGAAAGCTCGTGCGGATAGCGGTCGGCAAATCCCGAAAGGCCGACCAGTTCAAGCCAGTGCTCGGGTCTCGCCTCGACCGGTCGTGAAACGCTTCTCCGGCCGACCTGCAGCGGCAGGGCTACGTTTTCCTGGACGGTACGCCATGGCAGCAAGGTTGCTTCCTGAAACACGAAGCCCACTTCACGGCTTTTGCGGGCCTCTGTCGGCGTCCGGTCTAAGACGGACAGGCTACCGCCCGTGGCCGGCAGCAGGTCCGCCACCGCCCTGAGGAGGGTGGACTTGCCGCAGCCGGAAGGGCCGAGAATGGTCAGAAACTCACCTTTGCCAATCGTCAGATCAAGATCGTTGAGGACGCGGATCGGCCCGTTCTCTCCTTCATAACCGAGGGACAGGCCCGCCGCTTCAATTGCTACTGCTCCAGGCAACGGCCCCTCACGCGATCTTCGGGCGATCATCCGCCGTCATGTCCAGTATCGTCTCAGAATAGCAGTCCTCCAGCTTCGGCGCACCGGATTTGAACTGGCCGATCGTGTTGTAAATGGAAATCTGCTCGGCGATGGCGGCAGAGTCAAACGTACCCCAGCCGTTTTTGCCGGTTGCTTCGTCGAAGCTCAGCGACAGGACACGGGGAATGGTCTTGAGCTCAAGATCGAGGTCGAGCTGAGGGTAGGCCTCGACCGCCACCCGGACGGCCTCCTCGGGGTTGGCGTGCGTCCAGCCCCATCCCTTTGCGATGGCCCGCAAAGCCGCCGCAAGCATTTCGGCATTATCCTGCAGGGCGTCGTCGGTGGCGAAATAGACATTGGCGTAGGAAGGCAGGCCCGTATCCTTCATCATAAGGTCAATGCGATCGGGGCCGATGACGGAGAGTGCCTGGGTGTTGGTGATCCATCCGGTAACGGCATCGACCTGGCCCGTGGTGAGCGGCGTCATGTCGAAACCGATGTTGGTAATGGTCAGGCTGGACGGATCGATCTTGTTCTTGAGCAGAATGGCATCGAGCACAAAGCGCGCCGTTGGCTGGATGCCGATGCGTTTGCCGACCATGTCCTGAACGCTGCGGATCGGCGCCTTCGGCAGCGAGTAGAAGGCGAACGGTGCCATGCGGAACCCGCAGGCGAAGATCTTCACCGGCACGCCGGAAGCGCGGGCAAGAAGCAGCTGGGCGGAATCCGAGAACTGGCCGAACTGCGCCTGTCCGGTCACGACCGGCGGCACGGTCGCCGAATTCGGCCCGCCGGGCGAGAATTCGACCTCCAGACCTTCTTCCTCGAAGAAACCTTTCCTGGCCGCGACGATGTCGCCGATCTGGCCGTTGCTCATCAGCCAGTCATACTTGATGACGACCTTTGCGGCCGCGCTGGAATTGCGCGGGGTGAAAAGGCTGAAGCCCGCCGCCGTGGCGGCCAGTGTGAAGGCGCCGGCCTTCAGGACCGCCCGCCTTCCGGGCATTGTCGCATTCTTATTTTCTGTCATTGCGTTCCCCTATTTGTTTTTGAACGTATGCAGCAGATTGGTGGTCAGTCGATGTCGCCGACAGGGCCGCCATCGGCCCAGGCGTAGAGTTCCCAGAGATTGTCGTCCGGATCGGCGAAATAGCAGCAGCGGGCATTCCAGCCATAGTCCTGCGGCGGTCCCTGAAAGGCGACGCCGGCGGCCTTCAGCTCTTCATAGGCATGATCCACCGCCGCGGGCGAGGAAAGCTCGATGGCGGCGCAGGCCTTGTGGACGCCTGCAGGGGCTTTGCGGCCTGAAACGCCGGTATTCTCGGAGATATGCGCGATCTCCCACAGCGCCAGCGTCACGCCCGCGCCGCTGAAATCGGCGAAGCCCGGCGCCCGGCGCCGCGGCTTGAAACCCATGCATCCGACGTAGAAGGACGAGGCCTTTTCAATGTCTTCGACCAGAAAACAGATGTCGGTTATGGCGTGGCGCTGGGCAAATGCTGTCATGATGCGATCTCCTGATGCAGGGAGATTCGCACATCACTGAACCGCAGGCTTTCAGATTCCTGCTCGGCTCTTTCGCAAAACTGCTGTCCTGCACATTCTCAGTCTGCCGTCATGCCTGAAACGAGCGTCTGTATTCGCGCGGCGTGGTGCCGGTCAGGCGGCGGAAGACGCTCGAAAAGTGCGCCTGGCTCGAAAAGCCCGTGTTATAGGCAATATCGGCCATTGGCCTGCGGCGATCGGCCAGCTGGAGCTTGGCCCGTTCGACACGACGCATCACCACGAAGCTGTGCGGCGCGTGGCCGGTGGTTTTCTTGAATTCGCGGCTGAAATGGAACGGGCTCATATGGGCGACGCCAGCCAGTTCCTCGATGCTGAGATCGGATTTCCCGAGCATGCTTTCGATATAGTCGATAACCCGTCGGAGACTGTCCGATGTCAATGCGCTGCCCGCCGCTGCCGGTTTTGCGCCCAGAAGGCTGACGACGCAGCAGGCAAGGGAAATCCCCAGATGCTCCAGAAGCAGAGGATCGCTCCCGTCGGCCTCCACGGCGAGCGCCATCGCCTGGGCAACCTGCAGGGTGGTGGGGTCGGTGATCGCGCTCAGCTCGTCGCGCCGGTAGTCGGGACTGAAGCGGTCGCCGCCGACGCTTTGATAAAGGGCAGGGGGCTGGAAGATCGAAATGTAGTCAGCAGCGTCACCGTCAACCTCGAGCGCCATGCCCGCCGGCTGGAACCCCAGCGTGAAGGCCGGCCGTTCAACCCTTCGGAACGCGCCGTCGCCCAGTCGGTAGGCATATTGGTCGTGCGGTGTGCGATTGATCGAGATGCGATGCAACGCCCCCTTCGAAACCATCTGGCCGGCATCGCTGTGATAGCTCTCGACGATCATATCGTGGCGGACGAACGACCGGTAGCGGGCGAGGAAAGGGCGGCTTATCGAGAAAATCTGCGGATCGATGTCTGACATGGCGGTTCTCCTGCGGAAAACAGAAGCAATTTTCACGCCAAACCATTGTCGCCAATACCGATCTTTCCGGGAGTCCTTCCGCAGGCTCGCCACATCGCACAGCGGTGTGACGAGCCAGGTCAGCTTGCCACTGGCAGACCGATGAGCGGAACACCGCTCATCGTGGCAATGGTTTGCCCTGTCACGCAGTGACATCGACCAACGGTCGGTTTCTAGCGTTGCAGGTCAAAAAGGAGGGCCTGTCCCTGCGTGATCCATTCGAGCGGCGGGATTTCCTCGCCGGCGATCTGCAGTCCTGTACCGGGGCCGAGTCGTTCCCCGTCGACCATGGCGAGCCCGCTGACGATCTGCACGAAGGTCAGCCGGTCTGGATGATGCGGGATGGCAAGCGTGTCGTCTTCATGCGGATTGGCGATGTAGACGCGCGTATCCGAAATCAGCTTCAGCATATCGTCACCGGCATTGTTGCTGGCGATCAGCGTCCAGTCGCGGGCGGTTTGCGGCGCGGGCAGCGGTTTTTGCTGATAGGTCGGATCGCCGCCGACAGTGTCGGGAATGATCCAGATCTGCAGGAAATGTGCCGTGTCTTCGTCCGAGGCGTTCATTTCCTCGTGACGAAGGCCGCTCCCGGCCGACATGAGCTGCGCGTCGCCGGCGCTGATGATCGACGTATTGCCGAGCGTATCGCGATGGCGCAGTTTGCCGGACAGAACAATGGTCAGGATGTCCATGTTGTCATGAGCGTGTTCGGAGAAACCCGCACCCGGAATCACCCGGTCTTCATTAATGACGCGGAGTGCGCCGAAGCCCATCCTGGTCGGGTCCTGGAAGCCGCCGAAGGAGAAGGTGTGATGGCTATCGAGCCAGCCTTGTCTTGTATGGCCGCGATGGGCGGTGTCGTGGATCAGGATCATGGTATCAGTCTCCAGCCGTCTCCAGAGTCTTGATGTCAGCTGGAGACGGCCTGTTGGAATGACAGGGCTCTGTCATCAGCCATTGAGAAACCGGGTGATGGCAGAAATTTCATCGGGGCGGAGTTCGTGGCCGCCGCCATGCATTACGGACTGTACGTCGGCATTCTGTGCCTTGAGGTAGGCGATCAGCGAGGCCGAGAGTTCTGGCGGGCAGATCGGATCACGTTCGCCGCCTGTCACCAGTATCTTGCGGCCGGAAAGTCCGGCGTTGTTATCCGGCTTCCACGGGATCAGCGGATGCAGCAGTACGACGCGGTCAAAGAGTTCCGGTCGCTGGAACAGCACCGAAGCCAGGATGTTGGCGCCGTTGGAATAGCCAAGCGCATAGACATCACGACCAGGATTGGCCGCCTCCTGCGCGGCAATGAAGCGGGCCATGTTTTCCGTGCGGCGGGCAAGGTCATCCATGTCATAGACGCCTTCGCCGGTGCGTCGGAAGAAACGCAGCGCGCCATATTCGGACACATCGCCGCGCGGCGAGACGATGGCAGCGCCCGGCAGAAGCTCGTCCACCAGTGGCACGAACTGGTTCTCGTTTCCGCCCGTCCCGTGGAAGGTAAACACCAGCGGCTTTCCGCTCTCGCCTTTTCTGACATAGGCTTGATAGAGATCTTCGGTCATCGTTCTAAACCTCCGGCGGGCGGACCACCCGGTCCGCCGCCTTGAATGTCGTTTCAGTCTTCGATCGGTGTGAGGATTTCCTCGATCTTGGCGCGGTAGCTCTCATACTGCGGGGGCAGCTTGAGTGCTTCGCCGAGATGGGCCGTATCTTCGTCGGCATCGAAGCCGGGCTCGTTCGTGGCGATTTCGAACAGCACACCGCCCGGCGTGCGGAAGTAGATCGCCCAGAAGTAATTGCGGTCGATGACCGGCGTGACGTTGTAGCCGGTATCCATCAGCGCCTTGCGGACTTCGAGTTGAGCGGCACGGTCTTCAACGGCAAAGGCGATGTGATGGACCGAGCCGGCCCCCTGACGGGCCGCATCGACGGAGGGCAGCGTCTGGATGTCGATGAAATCGGCACCGTTACCGTCCTTGATCGCGTACCGGCTCCAGTCATCCTTGCTGTCGACCTTCTCGTAACCCATGAAGCCGAGCAGTTCGGAGGTCGCGCCGCTGTCTCTCAGGCGCAGGCTTGCGCCATGAAAACCGCGGATTGCTTCCGCCTCGGCCACACTGCCCTTCAGCCAGCCGGCGCGGTCGTCATTGTCGACCTCGACCAGTGCGAAAGCATCGTGGTCGGGACCGACGAAGTGCAGCCGCTTTTCACCGAAAACGTCGCTTTCGCTTATCTCGCCGACGTTCAGCGCAGAAAGCCGTTCCCTCCAGAAGGGGAGCGAACCTTTCGGTACCGCGAAAAGTGTCTCGCCGACTTCACCCGTGCCAGGCCTGCCCTTGGCAATGTGGGGGAAGGGGAAATAGGTCAGCACCGAGCCGGGGGTTCCGACCTCATCACCGTAATAGAGGTGATAGACATCGGGTGCATCGAAGTTGACCGTCTTCTTGACGCGGCGTAGGCCAAGCGTCTTGGTAAAGAAGTCGCTGTTCTTCTGGGCGTCGCCCGCCATCGAGGTGATGTGATGCAGGCCTTTGATTTGCTGTAACATCATACTGTTCCTTCATTCCTGCGAGGCCTACGGACCTCGTTTCTGGGCAGTAAGATGATGGCGACACCGCCAAACGTGAATAGGAATAAAATTGACGATATTATTGCAATTGTCGTAATAATGATCCGATGAAGGATCTGAATGACATTCGCGTCTTCCTAAACGTTGCGGAACTGGGCAGCTTTGCCGCAGCCGCCCGCATCCTGTCGATGACCGCCCCCAGCGTGACACGCGCTGTCGGCGCGCTGGAGGAACGCCTCGGCGTACAACTTTTCGTGCGCACCACGCGGCAGGTTTCGTTGACGTCGGCAGGCGCTGTCTATGCCGCTCGGATGCGGCCGCTGCTGCAGGCATTCGACGACGCCGCCGAGGAGGTGCGAGAGCAGGAAGCCGCCGTGAGTGGGCACATACGGCTGAACGCGCCGCTGTCGCTCGGCCAGCAGGTTCTGCCGGATGTCGTGTCCGGCTTCCGAGCGGAAAACCCGGCGATCAGCCTGTCGGTGACGTTGACGGACAGCTTCGTCGACATTGTCACTGCACCCTATGATCTTGCGATCCGCATTTCCGGGCCACCTGATGACAAATCGACGATCTGGCGCAAGCTTTGCCCGATCAGGCGGGTTCTGGTTGCCTCTCCCGGCTATCTTGCCGCCAATGGGACGCCGGAGGATCCGGACGCGCTTGAGGCAACGGCCTGCCTTG
Organism: Martelella endophytica; assembly: GCF_000960975.1. Classification (NCBI taxonomy): domain Bacteria; kingdom Pseudomonadati; phylum Pseudomonadota; class Alphaproteobacteria; order Hyphomicrobiales; family Aurantimonadaceae; genus Martelella; species Martelella endophytica. Next base: position 3,432,283 of record NZ_CP010803.1, read on the forward strand.
CCTTTGATGCGGGAGCGGCTTCCGAAAACTGGGAATTGACCAATGCCGGCCGGCGGCGACGCCTGCGGGCGGGATCGGTCATTGCCGGCAACAATGGCGAGCTGTTGGCGCGGCTCGCTGAAAACGGGGAAGGGGTGGCGCTTCTGCCCTATTTCATTGTCGAGACGGCGCTTGAGGAAGGGCGGCTGGTTCAGGTTCTGGAGGCGTGGACGCCGAGCGAGCTCTGGCTGACGCTTTACTATCCGCCCTATGAACGCCTGCCGATGCGCATTGCCCGCTTCTCCGATTTCTTCGAAGCCTATGTGACGCGTGTCAGATTGCTCTAGGCAGACGGACAGGGGCTCAGTCGACTATGCGTCATCCACCCAAGCCGGCTGCTCAGCCCAGTCTTTTCGACAGGCCGGCGAAGGTGACATTCGACGCCTAACCGATAGCGCTTGAGCTTTCCAGGCGCCTTTGCCGTGGCACTGCCAGCCCGTCCGCATCGAAGAGATGCATCGCTTCCGGGCTGAACGTGAGCGCCGCGACATCGCCGACGCTGTATCTTCTGTGATTCGGCGCCTTTGCAATGATGATATCGCCGTCGGGGCGGCGAACATGAAGAAGGGTTGTTTCGCCGATATATTCCACGAGGTCGATCTCGCCAGAGATCTGGTGAGCCTCCTCGCCAGTTGCAAGCCGCATATCCTCCGGCCGGACGCCGATCGTGCCGGTACCCGCCGGCAGGCGGGCCTGACCCGTGACAACTTCGAGGCCGTCGCCGAGCACTGCGCGGCCATCCTCCAGGAACTCCCCCTTCAGGAAATTCATCTTCGGCGAACCAATGAAGCTTGCGACAAACAGGTTGCGCGGTTGCTCATAGAGCTCCTCGGGTGTGCCGATCTGCTCGACCCGTCCCTTGTTCAGCACGGTAATTCGGTCGGCGAGCGTCATGGCCTCGATCTGGTCATGGGTGACGTAGACCATGGTCGTCTCCGGTAGGGCAACCTTCAGCTTGGCGATCTCGGCGCGGGTTGAGACCCGGAGCGCGGCGTCGAGGTTCGACAGTGGTTCGTCGAACAGAAAGATATCGGCATCGCGGGTGATGGCCCTTCCGATCGCGACGCGCTGGCGCTGGCCGCCAGAGAGCTGGCGCGGCCGGCGTTTCAGGTAGTCGGTGAGCTGCAGCATATCGGCGGCCTTGCGGATGCGTTCCTCGCGCTCCTTTTTCGGGACGCCGGCGATCTTGAGGCTGAACGCCATGTTGTCGGCGACTGTCATGTGCGGATAAAGCGCGTAGGACTGGAACACCATGGCCACACCCCGGCGCGACGCACGCACCTCGTTGACCACCTTGCCCTCGATCTCGATGGTGCCGTCGGTGATATCCTCAAGGCCGGCGATCATCCGGAGCAGCGTCGACTTCCCGCAGCCGGACGGGCCAACGAAGACCATGAGTTCGCCACGGGCGATTTCCATGGCGATGTCGTGCATCACCTCCAGCGCACCGTAGGATTTGCAGACATTCTTGAGTGTGATGGCTGACATGGAGCTCTCCTTACCAGTCGGCGCGGCGGCGCGGGCGCGGATCGATCGTGCCGGCCATGCGGTTGCTGAGGCGAACGAGCATGGCTGTCTTCAGGGCGGCAGCCTCCGGTGCGTCCCAGAGATTGCGATGCTCACCCGGGTCGGCGTCAAGATCGTAGAGCTCGCCGCCGCCATGGCCGTGATCGACCACGATCTTGGCGTTCTGGCTGCGCACCATGGTCGCCCACGCGCCGCCATCCCGGTCGTGCCAGGGCATGGCATTGTAGTATTCGCAGTAGATGTCCTGGCGCGGCGTGATGGCGTCCGTTCCGGAGAGCAATGGCCAGAGCGATCGCCCCTGAATGCCGTATTCGATCTCGATGCCGGCCGCATCGAGCAGCGTTGGGACGAGATCGGTAAGCTCGACGAGTTCGCTGACCGTCTGCGCCGCGATCTGGCCGGGCCAGTTGAAGGCAAGCGGAACGTGAACGCTGGGCTCGTAGAAGAACGGGCCCTTCAGGTAGATGCCATGGTCGCCGAGAAGTTCGCCATGGTCGGACATGAACACGACCAGCGTGTCCTGGCGCTGCCCCGTCGCATCGAGTGCGGCGACCATCCGTCCGACCTGATCCGAAATCAGGTCGCACATGGCGAAATAGGCCGCGCGGACATAGCGGTGGTCGCGTTCGCTCATGCCGTCATAGGCAAAGCCCGCGCCGCCGCCATAGGCGCCATTGTGGTCAACCTTCTGGGCGCGTGGCTTGTCGTCGAGTTCGCCGGGCGCGTAGTCGGGGAGGGGGATGTCATCGAGGCGATCGAGGTAGCGGTCGAGATATTCGGCAGGCGGATCGAAAGGATGATGCGGATCGAAGATGTTCACCTGAAACATCCACGGCGCCTTCGAGCCCTGATGGGCCTCGATGAAGCTGATAGCGCGCTCCGCGCAAAAAGTCGTCTGGTGAAATCTTGCCTCCGGCCCGATCTGGATGTGAGCGCAATCGGGGTGCGGGACGGTGTCATAGTGTCCATCCCGTTCGGCGAGCCACAGATTGTAGTCATTCAGCGGCCAGTTTGGTGCATGGTTCCTGACCGTGCCCGCGGCTTGGTCGGCGCAGGAGGAGGCCGGCTGATGAGACCAGTTGAACACTCTGAACCCATCATCGATCCGGCGCTCCTGAATGGGTTCCGCCGAGGGATTACATGCCGAAAGATGCAGCTTGCCGGACAACCCGCAGGTATAACCGTGATCCGCGAGGATGCGGCTCAGCAGTCGCTCGCGGTCGTCGATGTCCTGGCCGTTCTGATAGGCCCCGGTGATGCTTGGATAGCGACCGGTCATGAAGCCCGACCGGCTCGGGGTGCAGACGGGGCTCTGGCAATAGGCCTGTTCGACTACGGCGCCGGTGTCGTATAGCGCATCGATATCGGGCGTGTTGACGAAGGGATTGCCGGTTGCCCCCAGCGTGTCCCAACGCTGCTGGTCGGTACAAATGATGAGAATATTGGGACGGTCGGTCATTGCTTGACGGCTCCTGCGATGCCTTCAACGAAGTAACGTTGCATGATGAAAAAGAAGATCACCACCGGCAGCAGTGAAATGGTCGCCGCCGCCGCCATACCGGGCCAGTCGGTTTCGTTGGAACCGACGAAAGCCAGCATGCCGACCGGCAGCGTGCGCATGGAGGGCGTGCCGAAGGTGAAGACGAGAGGTATGAGGAATGTGTTCCAGGCGTAGAGGAAGGTGAGCACGCTGACGGTCGCCGTAACCGGCCCGGCCAGAGGAAGCATCACGGAAAAGAAGGTCCGGAAGAAGCCGGCACCATCGAGCTCGGCGCTCTCCTCAAGCTCCTTCGGAATACCCGCGAAATAGCCCGCATAGAGAAGGATGGCGGCGGCCTGGCCGGAACCCGCGAGCGCGAGGATGATGCCCCAGCGGCTGGAAATGAGGCCGAGGTTGCTGGCGATATCGACGATCGGGATGACCGTGACGCCTGCAGGCACCACCATGGTCGCGACAAGAACGCCGATGACGATGCGTTTTCCTGGAAAGGCATAACGTCCGAGAACATATCCGGTCAGGGCCGTGTGGAAGATCACGACGACGAGCGTGCCAAGCGTGATCAGCACCGTGTTCATCATGTAATGGCTGAAGCCCCCCTGTATCCAGGCGCGGGCATAATTTCCCCAGAGGAACGTGTCGGGAACGAGGTCGAGGCCCTTGGAGAAAATCTCCATCTGGCCTTTCAGCGATGCCGAAACCAGCCATGCGAACGGGTAGCACCATACGATCACCAGCACGAACAGCGCGACAAAGCGGATGATTGACCAAGGATTCTTGAACATGCGGCTCATGATGCCGGCCTCCGGTCTGCGAGATGACGGACGACGAGAAGCTGGAGCACGGCGGCGATGGCAACGGCGACACCGAAGAAGATTGCCGCCGCCGAAGCATAGCCGAGGCGTGGCATCGAGGACGTGAAGGCATTGCGGTACACGAAGATGTCGATGACCTCGGTTCCGTAGAACGGTCCGCCATTGGTCAGCGTCAGCATCAGGTCGAAGACATTGGTGGCGTCGATGACTGTTATCAGGGTGATGATGATGGTGAAGGGCGTCAGCATCGGCAACGTTATGCTGACGAACTTCCTGAGTGCGCCGGCGCCATCGATTTCCGCGGCCTCGTAGAGATCATTCGGAATGGTCTGTAGCGCGGCCAGCCAATAGATCACCGTAATGCCGAGCCATTTCCAGACCCAGACGCCGATTGCGCTCGAGAGGGCAAGTTTGGCATTGCCGAGGAAATTGATCGGGTTGGAGATCGCACCGGTATCGAGCAGGAAGGTGTTGATCGGCCCACCCGTCGGATCGAGAATATAGCGCATCACGACGCCGACGATGGCCGCCGTTGTCACCACCGGAAGGAAAATGCCGGTGCGGAACACCCGTACAAACGGAAAGCGTCCGTTGAGAATGACGGCCAGAAGCAGGCCAAGGCCCACGCGCAAGGGCACTGCGACCACAAGGAAAATCAGCGTGTTCGAGAAAGCGTTCCAGAACAGTCGGTCGCCCCAGAGTTCACGGAAATTGGCGAAGCCGATGAAACGGCCCGCCGCCGAAAAACCGTTCCAGTCCAGCATTGCGTACCAAAGCGAGGCGAGGACCGGATAGACGGTGAACATGCCGAGCAGGATCGTCGTCGGCGCTAGAAACGCGTAGATGGCGCGGTGCGCCCATATCCGATGTGCGAGCGAGCGGGAAGCCATAGGGATTCCAGTGCGGATGGGCCGCCGTCAAAGGCGGCCCGGGTTGAATGTGAAGGGATGAAACCGGCCGTCAGCCAGTGTAGTTTTCGCCGCGGACCCAGTTCGGGAATACCCAGTCATCCGCAGAAACGTCGAAGCCGTCAGCCTTGGCTGCGCTGATGGCACGTTCGCGCTCGGCGGTCATGGCATCGTTATATTGCTGGAGATACGGCTTGACGTCCGAAAACGCGCCGGCAAATGCGCCCTGGATAATCTCGCCCAGGCCGGGCTCGATGGTGCGCATGCGGGAGAATACCTGTGCGGTGCTGGGATTGGCGACGAGTGGGTCGGGCAGGCGCACCATTGTGGTCGAGAAGTTGTTCACCACGGTCTTGTAGGTCGGGTGGACATTGGCGCGCTCGACCGCGGAAAGATCGAGTGGCGGCTGATCCATGCCCTCGGCGATCGCGACATAGTAATCGTCGGTGGTCAGGTTCTGCAGCAATTCGACCACGAGCTCCGGATGTTCGGACTGGCCGGACATGTAGAAACTGCCTGGTTGCACGCCACGGCCGATAATGGGCGGCACGCCGCCCGGTGTCGGCACATTCGAGACGCCAGAGGAATCGAGCACCTCGGGCGCGCTGCTGGCAAGGACGCCGCTGTTCCATGGGCCATCGAAGAAGAACAGCGCTTCGCCGGCCGCCCAGCGCGAACGGCCCTGACGGGCGTCGAGCGAGGATGAGGCAGGGTGCAGCGAGCCGTCCTTCTGGAACGACATGAGAAAGGCGATGGTTTCAACGAATGGCTCCGATGCGTAGGCATACTCGCCCGTCTTCGGGTCAAAGATGCCCGGCGCGCCGGCGGCCATCGCCATGTCGATAACCATGTCGGCCATTCGGGTCGTGAATTGCAGCGGCAGCAGAAGGCCGTATTTCCCGCCGGTCGTTGCCTTGGCGGCAATCGCGCGCATGTCCTCCCAGCTGGCGACACCGGCCTCGACGTCGCCGCCGGCGGCCGACATGGCCTCTGCGTGATACCAGAGATTGTCGTTGTGCCAGAGGTTTGAGAAGATCGGCAGGCTGCATTGCTTGCCGTCGAAAACGGTTTGCCCCTCGACCAAGGTGTCCTTCTGGAACGGCTTGTCGAAAACCAGCCCGTCCATGGGCGCAAACCAACCGGCTTCATAGAGCGCAGCCAGCTGGGCCGGGTCTCCACCCATGTCATAGACGTCCGGCAGTTCACCGCTGCGGAAGGCGAGCTGAAGCGATTGCATCGCGCTCGCCGGATTGGTGTGGGTGTAGACCACCCGCGCCTTGCCTTCGGCTGCGAAGGCATCCCAGATTTCCTGGTGGACGTCGGTCAGCGTGCCGAACACATCCCACCAGTCGAGCACCGGAAGGTCATCGGCGAAGGCACGCAACGGCAGGGCTGTCGCCGCCGCCGCGGCTGTCCCGGCGATAAGCAATTGTCTGCGGCTGATGCCGCCTGGGTGAATGGAAAATGTCATCTGAGCTCCTCCTCGGCGGCGAGTATAGGTTATTTATAACTTCGGTCAACGATGAATTATAAATAACCAGATCGCGTTGACCGTGAGCTCTGCAACGGCTATGCCGTAGGGCAAAGCGACGAAACCGGAAGAGACGATGCTGGACGAGCAGAAGAAGAACGGGCCGCGCAAGAAGCGACAGAGGCGGCCGACCATGGGGGATGTCGCGCAGCTTGCCGGTGTCAGCCAGGCGACCGTGTCGCTCGTCCTCAACGACGTCGGCGGTTCGCGTGTTCAGGCCAGCACGGTGGAAGCCGTGCGCAAGGCCGCCCGCGATGTCGGCTATTCGCTGACCCGACGCTCGCGTGTCGGCCGCGGCACCACCCAGACGATCGGCTATGTGATCGAGGACACGTTCACCAACCCGATGGTCAACATCGCCATCGAGGCCGCGCGTCAGGCCGCATGGGAAGCAGATGCCGTGCTGTTCGTTCTGCCGACACTCGGCGACTCGCAACTTCGCTCGGCTGCCCTCGACGTCCTGCTCGAGCAGCGGCTGGTTGGCGTTATCCTGTCGTCCTTCTTCACCAACCGCATTCGTCCGCCTTCGGCATTGCGCAATATCGCCTCTGTGCTCGTCAATTGTTATGACGAAAGGGGCCAGCTCCCGGCGCTGCTTCCCGCCCATGCAGATGGCGCGCGGCGCGGTGTCGCCCATCTTGTCTCCCGCGGACACCGTCGCATAGCCATGATCAACGGCGATCGCGCGCTGGATGCCTTTCGCGACCGCGTGGCGGGCTATAAGGGCGCGTTGAAAAGCGCCGGCCTGAGTTTTGACAATGGTCTCTTCATTCAGGATTGCTCCGATGTCACCGGCGGCCGAGAGGCGACCGCGCGACTGATGGATTTGCCGGACCCGCCGAGCGCGATTTTCTGCGCCACCGACACGATCGCGATCGGAGCCTATGAGGAGCTTCAGCGTCGGGGCATCGTCGTCGGGCGCGATGTCGCGATCCTTGGCTTCGACAATGACCCCAAGGCGCGCTGGCTCGATCCCGGCCTCTCGACCGTCGAGGTGCCGCACGCCGAAATGGGGCGACGGGCCGTGCAGCATCTGCTGGCCGTCCGCGATCATGAGGAGGAGATCTGCGTTTCGGGAAATCTGCGGGTTGCGACACCGCTGATCCTCAGGGGATCGACATGAAACGGGAGGAAAACAGTCATGGGCAATCGCCCGAACCTTATCTACGTCTTTGCCGATCAGCTCCGTTATGATGCCCTCGGCTGCACTGGTTTCGATCGCGCCGCCACCCCCAATATCGATCGGTTTCGGCAACAGGCCGTTTCGCTTTCCAACGCCGTTTCCAACACGCCCGTCTGCACCGCCTACCGTGCCTCGCTGATGACCGGCAAGCATCAGACCTCGACAGGGATGGTGATCAACGAGCTCCGCATCCATCCGGGTCAGCGCTGCCTTGGCCACGTGCTGACGGATGCGGGTTATGAGACGGCCTATATTGGCAAGTGGCATCTCTTCGCCAACGCTTTCGGCAATCATACCGATCCGCGGAACTCCTTCGTCCCCTGCGGACCGCATCGGCTGGGCTTTGACGGTGAGTGGGCAGCCTATAATTTCCACCACGAGAACTATTCCCCGGCCGCCTACTATCATACGGAATCGCCCGAGAAGATTTTCTACGGAGACGGCGTCTACGAGCCGACTGCGCAGACCGACCTCGCGATCGATTTTCTGCGGCGCAAGGCAGACGCCCCTTTTGCAATAGTGCTTTCCTGGGGGCCGCCGCATCTTCCGTGGCGACCGGACAACGTGCCGGAGCAATTCTATCGGCTCTTCCGTGATGCGGAATTTGCCCACCCGCCCAATTACCGTGATCGCGACGATGGTCACGCCGACGACTGGCAACGTTTTCGCTCGAGCGAAGAACGTGCCGCGCTCACGGCCTGGCAGCGCGGCTATCACGCGCAGGTCGCTTCGCTGGATGTCGAGTTCGGCCGTCTCATGGCTGCACTGCAGGCCAGCGGCGCGGCAGACAACACCATCGTGGTGTTCACCTCCGACCATGGCGAGATGTTCGGGGCGCAGGGCCGGCACGCGAAGCTCACCTTCTACGAGGAGGCTGCACGGGTTCCCTTCTTCCTGCGCTGGCCCGCCGGCCTCGACGCGGGAACCGATGTCGATGTGCCATTCGGCGCGGTCGATATCCTGCCAACGCTTTGCGGGCTGATGGGGCTTGATGCGCCCGAAAGCGCGGATGGTCTTGATCTGGCCGCAGCGCTTCGTGGCCAAGCCGGCGCCGAACCGGAGGCAAGCCTGTTGATGTGCTGCGGCGCGACAGCCGCCTGGGGCGACGGATACGAATGGCGCGCCGCGCGCAGCCGGCGCTACACTTATGCCATCTACCGGTCAGACGGCAGCGAGCACTTTTACGATCGGGGTACCGATCCGTTCCAGACTGTCAACCTCGCCGACGATCCCGCGCATTCCGACGAAAAGCAACGGCTTCGCGCATGGATGCTCGCCGAGATGCTTCGGATCGGCGATGACTTCCGGCCCAACAGTTGGTATGAAGCCAACTGGACCGACGGGAACCGCAACGTGATCCGCTCCGCGATCGCCGAATTTGGCATGCCGGTACCACCATGATGTGTTACGGTGAGTGCTTGCGGCGGAACAGCGATTTTACGAGCACCGTCGAAATCGCAACTCCGGCCATGTTTGCTGCGCCAATGCGCTCCGATTGTCCGGATGGCTTCGCCCAGGCGCCCGCTTTCTATGATCTGTGCCGCAGCTTGCCGCAGAGGTTATCAATTGTGCTCGCTCGGCCCCATGATGACGATGTTTTCCGTTTTTTCGACATGGCGCACGAAGATGTATTTGTCCTCGCGTCCGTCGGAATGCTTGCGACGGATATCCGGGGCGACGTCGCCGGAGACCTTGGCGATGATCACGAACGGTTCCTTTGCCACCAGACCTTCCCGGCAGAGACGCCCGAAACTCTCCAGATCGCGCGCCGTATGTGCCTGACTGATACCTGCCCCGCGGGCGATGGCGGCAAGGTCGACGGTCCCTGAAGCCGTGTGCGTCGGCGGGCCGCCGATCGACTGGTAGCATTCATTGTCCCAGACGATCACAAGCAGGTTCTCGGGTTTCTCGTTGCCGAGCGTCGCCAGAATGCCGAGGTTGAACATCATGCCGCCGTCGGTGTCGAGCGAGACGATACGACGATGCGGCAACCCGACGGCAAGCCCGAAGGCCTCGGGTGTGACGCAGCCGAGCTGCTGCTGGAACAGGCTGCCCTCGCGCATATGTGGCGCTGCATTGTACCATTCATCGACCGAGGCGCCGAGCGAAAGGATGACAAGCTCGTCGCTGAGCTTTTCGGCGAGCGTTTTCATGCAGTCAAAACGTTTCATCGGACAATGCTTCCCGATAGGGCCACAGCGGTGTGGTAGTAGCTGGAATAGGCGAGTTCGTAAGCGTCGGTGATGGCGCGCTCGATGTCGTCTTCGTGGCGCTGGACGCTGTAGGGGATCCTGAGCGCCTGGAGCACCGGCTCCATGGTGATGCCATGTGGTACGGCCCACCAGTTGTTCTCGCCGATATCGCCACGATAACTCATGATCATGACAACCGGGATGCCGGCGCCGAGCCCCATGCGGGCAAGCGGCTCGACGGAGGCCCTGAGGCCGGAATTCTCCATGATCAGCGCCGCGCGCTTGCCTGAAAGGAACAGGCCGCCGCAGATCGCAGCACCTTCTCCCTCGTTGGTAACTCTTATGGTCCGGATGTCGGGGTCATTGTCCAGCGCCGGATAGAGCTCCTTGAACAGCGAGTCCGGAAGATAGCAGACAACGCTCACCCCGGCGGCCTTCAGACCCCGGATGACGGCATCGACAGCCGTGGATTTCATGTGATCAACCTCTCTGATGAAGCAGATGGCTGCAGACCAAAGCCAGAGAAAAGGGGCTTCGCAGCGGAACGAGAATGTGGGTCAGCGGGTCAGCTCGACGGCAGCCGTGCGATAGAGATCGACACATTCCTCATGCATCACGCCGGTCACCACCGCCAGGTCCCAGCCAACCATCTTCGCGAAACTCTCTGCGCTGTAGTCGCCGAAATTGAAAGCCAGCGTCGCAAGCTGCTTGATGTCCTCGTTGCGGGCGCCGAGCACCAGCGTCTTGATACCGGAATTCAGGATGGCGCCAAGGCACATCGGGCAAGGCTCGCAAGTCGCGTAGAACACAGCTTCGGGAATATGTCGGCGGCCAAGCTTCTGCGTTGCCATGCCGACGGCGAGTGTTTCCGAGTGGGCCGTGCAATCGCAGCGGCTGACCTTGAGCGACGGCGTGCTGACCACCACCTCGCCGTCGATGACGACAGCGGCGCCAAACGGCTGTTCGCCCATCGCCCGGCCTTTCTCGGCTTCTTCGATGGCGATGCACATGAATTTGTCGTGTTCGCTTTCCATAGTCTTGCTCCGGAGGGCACCGGCTCTGGCCGGTCCCTCTTCTTGTTTTCTTCGGTAATCAGTTGGTGGTCGGAAGCATGCGTTCCGCCTTTTCCGGCAGGAAGCTTGCGTCGAAGATGGCGCTGGCTTCCGGAACCGTATCGAAGGTCTCCAGGCTCGCATTCATCTCGATCGAGTTTTCCAGACGCTCCATGTCGAGATCGCCAAGCCCGATTTCAGCCGTTTCGGTGGTCTCGAGCTGGTTGTCGATCGTGTACTGCAGACGCTCGGTTTCCAGCTTGGTATCGGTCAGCGGTTCGACCTTCACCAGCGCGTCGATGCCTTCCTGCGGATCGGCTACGACATCCATGATAGCCCTGTTGATCGCGGCGACGAGACCTTTCACCGCCTCGGGATGATCCTCGATCAGCTCACGAGAAACGATCACGCCGTTCGAATAGAGGTCGAGGCCGTGGTCGGAATAGTAGAACCAGTTGAAGTCCTCGTTCGGATCGAGGCCCATGGCGATGAAGTTCATGTAGCTGGTCTGGCCGAACTGGGCGATGGCATCGGCCTGGCCGCGCACAAGCATCTGCTCGATCAGGTTCTGCGAGGCGTTCAGAAGCTCGACCTTGCTGGCATCGAAGCCGTTGGCTTCCGCAAGCGCGGGAAACAGCTGGAATGTCGCAGATCCGGTTGGGGCGGCAACGGTCTTGCCCTCAAGATCCGTCAGCGACTGCACGTCGCCATCCTTTTCGGAGATGATGGCGAATGGGGCGCCGTTATAGACGAGGTAAACCATGACCGGTGCCTCGTCCGGCGCCTTGGCAGCGGCGCGGATCACGGCGTTGATATCGCCGAAGCCGGCATCATAGGCGCCAGACATCACCCGCGTGACGGCAGCTGACGAGCCTTCGCCCTGATCGATGGTGACGTCGAGCCCTTCATCGGCGAAATAGCCCTTCTCCTTGGCGAGATAGAACCAGGAATGCGGTCCCTGAGCCTTCCAGTCGAGGGTGAACTTGATCGGCAGGTTTTCGGCAAAGGCCGAGCCGGCCGTAAAGCTTAAGGATGCTGCGAGCAGCAGAGATTTGATCAGCGTTTTCATTGCAGGTTCCCTTTCTGTTGTGAGGTTTTTAGGCGCGTTTATCTGGTCTTCTTGTTGCGTTGCGCCCAGCCGGTCATGCGGTTTTCGAGCATGACAAAGAGGAAGTAGAAAATGACCCCCGTGATCGAGATCAGCATCAGGGCCGCGAATGCGAGCGGCATGTCGAAATTCGTGGTCGCGATCAGCATGGCATTGCCGATGCCACGGTTGGAGGCGATCGTCTCCGAGGTGATCGAGCCAATGAAGGCGATCGAGATCGCCACTTTCATTGCGGCGAAAAGGTAAGGCATGGTGCGTGGCAGGCCGACGTTCCAGAAGATGTCGAGTTTCGAGGCGTTCAGCGACTGCAGGATGTCCTCGAGTTCCGGCTCCGTGGTGGCAAGCCCGGTCGCGACATTGACGACGATGGGAAAGAACGAAATCACGCAGGCGGTCAGAATGGCCGGGCCCGTGCCGGCTCCGAGCCAGACCACGAAAATCGGGATCAACGCCACTTTCGGGATTGAAGAGATACCGACAAGGATCGGGTAGAGCGCATCATAGGCAAGCCGCGACATTCCGATCAGAGCACCGAAGAAGATGCCGATGGCAAGGCTGAGCGCGAAGCCGATCGTGGTGGTGACGATCGTCTGCCAAAGGTTGGGCCAGAGCGCCGGGAAACGCTCGACCATGGTGACGAAGATCGCGCTCGGTTTCGGCAGAATGAAGCTCGATATGTCGAAGACGCGGCAGGATGCTTCCCAGACCACAAACAGCGCGACGACGATGAGAAGCGGCGCGGCCACTCGCCGCCAGTACACGTTGTCCGTCATCGGTCTGCCCCCTTTTCAGGATCGGAAATGAGATGCCGAAGCTGGCGGCAGAATTCGATCGCCTCTGCAGAATAGCTCTGCTCGTTGGTGCGCGGCCGTGAAAGCGGCACCTCCATATCGGAGATGATCCGTCCGGGCCTGGGGCTCATGACGATTGTCCGGCTCGCGAGGAAGGCGGCCTCTCTCAGATCATGGGTCACGAGCAGGACTGTCGGGTGCCGGGTCTGCCAGATGTTCTGCATGATTTCCCAGAGCTCTTCGCGGGTGAACTGGTCGAGTGCGCCGAAGGGCTCATCGAGCAACAGCAGTTCCGGCTCATGGATCAGCGCACGACAGAGATTGGCGCGCTGCAGCATGCCGCCCGAAAGCTGCCACGGATAATGCTGCGAAAACTGCTCAAGCCCGACCAGCTTCAAGAGATCGTTGACCTTGTCGCGAAAGGCACCGTTGCGTTCCTTGCGATAGGAATGGCGGAACGGTGGCACGACCTTGAGCGGCAGCATGATATTGCGTTCGATGGTCAGCCAGGGAAGCATGGTCGGGTTCTGGAAGGCCAGCCCCACAGAAACCGCATTGGCCGCGCGTTCGCGCCCACCAATGAACAGGTGGCCGCAGGTCGGCGTCTGCAGCCCGGCCACAAGCCGCAAGATGGACGACTTGCCGCAGCCTGACGGGCCGATGAGCGCAACGAAGTCACCTTTCCCGACCTTGAGCGAGATATCCTCGAGGGCCGTGACCGGATGGCTGTCGGCGCTGAAGGTAAGGCCGAGGTTCTCCAGTTCTAGAACGCTCTGTCGGGATGGAGATTGCTGCTGCATGAAGATGTTGCTGTACCCTGAAACCGCGTTTCATCCATCGGACGAACGACCTTGAAGAAGACGCTAGCATGTGGGTTATGTTCGGAATAGAAGGCAAATTTCGAACCGAGTGTTGTGCTCAACGCAACAAAATCACGCTTTTCCCTCGTCCAGACCGTCGAACCGTGCTGAAAGCTGCTGGGCGAGTGCGGAGGGGCCATGCGGCAACTGCTGTTCCGAACGGCAGATCATCACCAGTTCGCGCGGTTTCAGTCCCGGCTCGGCGAGAGGTATGAAGCAAAGGCGGCCGGTGGCGATCTCGGTCTCGGCGCCAAGTCTCGTCTGTAAAGTGACGCCGTGCCCCATCTCTGTCAGACGCAGCAGCGTGTCGATCGAGTTCGAGACGGCCCTTATTCTCAGCTCGAAGCCCAATTTCGACAAGGCCTGATTGAGCACCTGTCCGAGCGTCAGGCTGGCGTTGGCCATCAGAAGGTTCTCGCCCTGCAGATCGCGCAGCCTGAGTGACTTTCGACCGGCAAGCGGATGTTCCGGCGGCAACAGGATGCCGAGGTTGAGAAACGCGCCGGCAATCTTGCGCGCCTTGACCGGAACCGGGGTATCGAAGGCGATGGCGAGATCGTAATGGCCATCGGCGACGCCGTCGAAGGCGTCCTGAGAGCCGGAGACGAAGCTTTCGACCCTGATACCCGGCTGATACTCCCAGAACCGATCGAGTTCCTGCAGCATGAGATTGCGCATGACGCTTTCGATAACCGCGATCTTGACCTCGCCACGCTTCAGCCCCTGGAGATCCTCGATAAAGGAAATGCCCGACGAGAGCTGACGTTGGCTGAGGCGCGCGTGATGCAGCAGCATCTCGCCGGCACTGCTGAGCCGCATCCGCCGTCCCACCCGCTCAAACAGCAAGGCACCCAGCTCCGCCTCCAGATCAGAAATGCTGCGACTGATCGAAGATGGGGCGACATTCAGCTCCAGCGCGGCCCGGCGGATCGACCCTTTCTCGGCGACGGCCTGAAAATAGATCAGCCGGTTGGAAAAAAGTCCAAGACGTCTCAGTTCCATCGCAATCCGCCACCGCAGTTAGGCACCATATCGCTTAACCTTACCTTATGCGTCTGTACATCTTGCAAGGAAGAAACGCGTTATTTGAAGTATATGAACAGGACGCCAGCCGGAGCATGGCCGAAGCAGCGTTCGCATTTGCTCAACGCGCGGAAACGCGGTCGCATCGTCATTCGCTTTGTCGCCCAAAGCCTAATCAACGCTGGGCTCGGAGCCATCGACGTCGTAGCGCTGGAGCTCCGTCCGCAGCACCTCCACAATCCGTTCTGTTGCAAGTGAAGGTGGACGCAACGCCGGCAGCATGATCCAGACGCTCATCGTTGTAAGTGGGACGATGGGCCGTCGGACAAGCTTGTCTTCGGAATACCCCAACCCCACGAAAGGCGGCACGATCGACACGCCGGCGCCGCCGGCGACGAAATCGCAGACGGTTTCGGACATCGGCACTTCGACGATCGCCCGTTTCTGGACGCCGCGCAGCTGGAAGGCCCTGTCGATCGTCATGATCGAGCAATCGTCACGCATCAGACCGATAAAAGGCTCGTTCTTGAGGTCTTCCACCCGGATAAGGCGCTGCGAAGCGAGGCGGTGGTTTGCAGGCAGAACACAGATCATCGCGAAACGCATCACCAGTTCGGAGCGGACATTGGCATGTTCGAACGGCTGGACGGAAAGGCCGATATCGATCTGCTGGCCTTCCACCAGCTCGGCGACCCGCGGACTTGGCTGGCTTGAAATCGCGATATGCATCTTGTTCTGCCCGGCCATCATCGGACCCAGGGCCAGTGCCAGAAAGCGTGCGGAAAGGGCAGGCGGTGCGGCAATTGTCACTTCACCCCATTCCCGGTCGCGCACCGCATGGGCAAGCTTCTGGATCCGGTCCGTTCCCGAGAAAAGCCTTGAGACTTCCGACGCCAGCAGTTGTGCATCGGATGTCGGCAGCATGCGTCCGCCACTGCGGGTGAAAAGCTGGAAGCCGCAACTTTCGCCAAAGGCCTTCAGCAGTTTACTGACGGCCGGCTGGGAAATGCCCAGCCTCTCACCGGCCAGAGTGACCGAGCCGGTCTCCATCACCGCGTGAAAAGCCTCAAGCTGGCGAATGTTCATATCAGTGGCCCTGTTTCGCGTTGCAACATGAGTTTTGGTTATGTTGATCGGATAAATACTGATTTGACAATCATACTAGGTTTGCTCTCTCTTACAATCATCAAAAAAACGGCCGGGAAAACGGCTTTGCGGTTTTCCAAACCAAGCAAGAAGGGAACGAAATGAATAAGCTGAAATATCTTTGCGGAGCAGCAATGCTGATGCTGGCTCCGGCTGCTCATGCCGCCGTTCTGACCGTGTGCATCGAAGGTGCTCCCGAAACTTTCAATCCGGAACTGACCAGCAACGGCACGACCGCCTATGTGCTTGGCCAGATCTACGACGGCCTGGTGTCGGTTGAGCGCGGCGGATCGGAAATCGAGCCGGCGCTGGCAGAGAGCTGGGACATTTCCGACGACGGCAAGACCTACACGTTTCATCTGCGTCATGACGTCGCCTGGCAGTCAAACGACAGTTTCACGCCGACACGGCCGATGGATGCCGACGATGTGATCTTCACCTTTGACCGGATGATGAACAAAGACGCCCCGTATCACGATGTCTCCGGCGGCACCTATGTGACGTTCAACGCCAAGCTCGCTGACAATATCGACTCTATCGAGAAGATTGACGACTACACTGTTGCCTTCAAGCTGAAACAGCCGCTGGCCGCCTTCCTTGGCACCATGGCCCATGGTTCGATCGTCATCACTTCGGCCGAATATGCCGATGCAATGATGGACGCGGGTACGCCTGAGCAGTTTGACCTCGATCCGATCGGAACGGGTCCCTTCGGGCTGCAGGCCTACCAGACGGATGCGGTGGTGCGTCTTACGCCGTTTGCCGATACCTGGGGCGCCAAGATCGGCGACGACGCGCGTACGCCGATGGTCGACGCCGTCGTCATGGCGATCTCGGGTGATGCTACGGTGCGTCTACAGCGGGCTGAGGCGAATGAGTGCCTGATCAGCCTTTATCCGAACCTTGCTGATCGCGCCGAGATCGAGGAGGCGGATAATCTCGATGCCGTGCAGACGCCGGTCGCCTCTACAGGAATGCTGCATTTCAATTTCCGGGATGAGCGTCTGAAGAAGCAGGAGGTCCGTCAGGCGCTTGCCGAGGCGATCGACATGGATAATCTCGTCGACGTCGTCTACAGCGGCATGGGTCACGTCACCGGCGCAGTCGTACCGCCGGCGCTGTGGGGTTCCGCCACGGACATCAAGCCGTGGTCTCATGATCCCGAGGACGCGAAGAAGCTTTTGGCCGATGCCGGTTACCCGGATGGTTTTGAGATTGATCTCTGGGCCGTTCCGGTGTCGCGTCCCTACATGCCGAATGGTCGCCGTGCCGCCGAAATGATCCAGGCAGACTGGGCCGAGATTGGCGTCAAGGCGAACATCATGACCTATGAATGGGCCGAGTACATCCAGCGCGCCCGCAATGGCGAAGCTCAAGTCGGCATGTTCGGTGGCATCTACGATTTTCCCGATCCGAGCCAGATCCCCAACAACTACCTGACCTGCAATGCCGACGGAACGCCGGCCCCCTCCAATATCGGCGCATGGTGTGATTCTGACTTCAATGAAGTGATGCAGGAAGCGGGCTCGATCTCCGATCAGGATGAGCGCATCAAGCTTTATCATCAGGCGCAGCAGATCGCGCACGATGAAGTGCCGGTCGTTGTTCTCGGCGGCGCCGACACGATCACTGCCGTCAACAGGAAGGTGCATGGCTACGTGCCGGCTATCTTCGGCTCGTCCCGTCTTTCGGGAGTGACGGTCGAATGAAAGTAACAGTCATTGGCGCCGGGATCCTCGGCGCCAGCACCGCCTATCATCTGGCGCTTGCCGGCCATGATGTGACGATCGTTGATCAGGAACATCAGGGCAAGGCGACGCTTGCGGGGGCAGGCATTGTTTGCCCCTGGGCGACCAAGGTCGATGAACCTGAATGGTACAGGATGTATGCCGCAGGCGCCCGCTACTACGAAGAGCTTGTCTCCGGTCTTGCGGGCAGGGGCGAAACCAATGTCGGCTACCGCAAGGTCGGTGCTCTGGTGACGGCGGAAGATCCGGTCGAATACGATGCTGCCGGTGAGCGTCTCGCGCTGCGCACGGCGGATGCCCCGGAATCCGGTGGTTTCGAGGAGATCACGCCGGCACAGGCGCAGACGCACTTCCCGCCGATCAACAAGGCCTATAAGGCCTTCTACGTTCCGGGTGGTGCGCGGGTGAATGCCCGCCAGTTGGCCCCAGCCATGGTGCGGGCGGCCGTCAAGCTTGGCGCAACCTTCGTAAGCGATCTGGCAACGCTGCAGCTCGACGGCAGCAAGGCACTGGTGCTCGACGGGCGCGGGCAGTCGATACCGTCAGATCAGGTCATCGTCACGGCCGGTGCCTGGGCTTCGCAGATCCTCGCGCCGCTCGGTCTTCTCCATCCGGTGAAGCCGCAGCGCGGGCAGATCCTTCACTTCGGCATGAAGGGGGCGGATACGTCCCGCTGGTCAGTTCTGCTGCCCATGGCAAGCCATTATCTGCTCGCCTTTGACGACAGCCGCGTCGTGGTCGGTGCAACGCGCGAAGATGGCAAGGGCTTCGATTATCGCACGACCTGCGAGGGTCAGCACGAGGTTCTGACCGCAGCGCTGCGCTATGCTCCGGGCCTCGCCGATGCAACGCTCATTGAAACGCGGATCGGCTTCCGCCCGGCGCCGCCGGGACTCCGGCCGATCCTCGGCCCGGTACCCGGCATTGAAGGGCTTGTTATCGGCAATGGTCTGGGCGCCGCCGGCCTGACGATCGGTCCTTACGCGGGCCGCCAACTGGCCCGTATTGCGACAGGGGAGGCGGCGGAAGTGCCGATTGAGCCCTACAAACCCGCCGCCTGACAGCGGCTGCGGCAACTACCAAGGAAAAACAATGATCAAACGCCTGAATTCCCGTCCCCACCTGCATGGCGGGGTCGTCCACAATGGTGTGCTCTACGCATCCGGCCATGCGGCCACCGATCTGAGCCTCGACATGAAGGGCCAGACTGCCGAGATCTGCGCCAAGCTCGACGCGCTGCTTGCCCAGGCCGGCAGCGACAAGTCCCGGCTTCTGCATGCCCGCGTGTATCTCACCGACATGTCCGGCAAGGCCGCGATGACGGAAGCCTGGACCGAATGGCTGGATGCTGCCGATCTGCCGTCGCGTGCTGCCATCGGCGTCGCGGATCTCGGCGACCCACGGCGCCTCGTTGAGATCGTGATTACGGCTGCGGCCGACTGATCGCATCGATCGCGGTTTCCGGGTGGCGGTTCTCCGTCATCCGGCTCTTTGAAAGGAGTGTCGCTTGCTTCGCTATCTCGTCGGAAAGCTTCTGGTACTGATCCCGACCTTCTTCGGTATCACTATCGTCGCGTTTGGCTTCGTTCGGGTGCTGCCCGGCGATCCGATCATGCTGATGGCAGGCGAGCGCGGCATGACGCCGGAACGCCACGCCGAACTGATGCACGAGTTCGGCTTCGACCGCCCGCTTTGGCAGCAATATCTCTCCTATCTGAACGACCTCTTTCACGGCAATCTTGGAACATCGCTGGTCACCCACCGTCCCGTGGTTGGCGATTTTCTGACCTTCTTCCCCGCCACGGTGGAGCTTGGCCTGTGTGCCATGTTTCTCGCCATCGTCATCGGCCTGCCGCTCGGCGTTTTCGCCGCGGTGAAACGTGGGAGTTGGTTCGAGCAGATTTCGATGACCTCAGCGCTGATCGGCTATTCGATGCCGATCTTCTGGTGGGGCCTTCTGATGATCATCTTCTTTTCCGGCACGCTCGGCTGGACGCCGGTTTCGGGCCGGATCGGGCTTGAATACTATTTCCCGCAGCCGACCGGCTTCATGCTGATCGATAGCCTTCTCTCCGGTCAGACGGGAGCTTTCCGTTCGGCCGTCTCGCATCTGATCCTGCCGACGATCGTGCTCGCAACGATCCCGATGGCGGTGATCGCCCGCCAGTCGCGCTCGGCAATGCTCGAGGTCCTGAGCGAAGACTATGTGCGAACTGCCCGCGCGAAAGGGCTCGGTCCCGCGCTGATCGTGGGGCGCCATGCCTTGCGCAATGCTCTGATTCCGGTGGTGACCGTCATCGGCCTTCAGGTCGGCTCGCTGATGGCGGGGGCCATCCTGACCGAAACCATCTTTTCGTGGCCCGGCATCGGCAAGTGGATCGTCGATTCCATTTCCAAGCGCGATTACCCGGTGGTTCAGGGCGGGCTGCTGGTCATCGCTGTCGTCGTCATGGTCGTGAACCTGATCGTCGATCTTCTCTATGCCGTCATCAACCCGAGGATCCGTCATGGCTGAGCCGCTCGCACCGACCACACCTGAAAGGGCTGAGGCAGGAACCACCCGCGCGGCATTCCGTGCCTTCTGGCAAGACTTCCGGCGCAACCGCGGAGCCCTGATCGGCCTCGTCGTGATCTTTGTCCTCGTTGTCCTGGCGGTTCTGGCGCCGGTGCTTGCACCTTACGATCCGACACATCAGTTCCGCGAGAGCCGGCTTCTGCCGCCGTTCTGGGAGCATGGCGGAGAACTGGCCTTCCCGCTTGGCACGGATGCTGTCGGCCGCGACATGCTCTCCCGGCTGATCTTCGGGGCCCGCTATTCGCTGCTCATCGGCGCGATGGTGGTCACCATTGCGCTGATCGGGGGGATCATCATCGGGCTTGTCTCCGGCTATTTCGGTGGCTGGATCGACAACACCATCATGCGGGTGATGGACATCATCCTCGCTTTTCCCTCGCTGCTGCTGGCGCTCGTTCTGGTGGCGGTCCTTGGTCCCGGTCTCGTCAATGCGATGATCGCCATTGCGCTGGTCCTGCAGCCGCATTTCGCCCGGCTTGCCCGCGCCAGCGTGATGAACGAGAAGGCGCGGGAGTATGTGGTGGCCGACCGGATCGCCGGGGCTTCCGCCCTGAGACTGATGTTCGCAACCATCCTGCCCAATTGTCTGGCACCGCTGATCGTGCAGGCGACGCTGTCGTTTTCGACGGCGATCCTTGATGCCGCAGCCCTCGGCTTCCTCGGTCTCGGCGCGCAGCCGCCGACACCGGAATGGGGCACGATGCTGGCCGAGGCGCGCGAGTTCATTCTGCGCGCATGGTGGGTGGTCACCTTTCCCGGCATTGCCATTCTCGTCACCGTCGTGGCGATCAACCTTTGCGGCGATGGGCTGCGCGACGCCCTCGATCCACGTCTTAAGAGGAGTTGAGCATGGGACACCTCCTTGAAATCCGTAATCTCACTGTCAGTTTCGAGACCGAAGACGGGCCGCTGCTGGCGGTCAGAGGAATCGATCTTCACGTCGATGCGGGGGAGGTTCTGGCCGTTGTCGGCGAGAGTGGCTCGGGAAAATCCGTCTCCATGCTGGCCGTCATGGGGCTTCTACCCGATACCGCAACCGTCAAGGCCGATGCGATCCTGTTTGACGGCATGGATATCGCTGGTCTGTCGCCGCGTGAGCGCCGAAAGATTATCGGTCGTGATATCGCGATGATCTTTCAGGAGCCGGTCGCTTCGCTGAACCCGGCCTATACTGTCGGCCTCCAGATCGGCGAGGTACTGAAAAAACATCGCGAGCTTGATCGTGCCGCGTGCCGGGAAAAGACGCTTGAGCTACTGCGCGCCGTCGGCATGCCGGAGCCCGAACAGAAGATCAGGGCCTTTCCGCATCAGATGTCCGGCGGCCAGTGCCAGCGCGTGATGATCGCCATGGCAATCGCCTGCCAGCCGAAACTGCTGATCGCCGATGAGCCGACAACGGCGCTGGACGTCACCATCCAGAAGCAGATCCTCGACCTTCTTATAGACCTGCAGGAGCAAAGCGGCATGGGCCTGATCATCATCACCCACGATATGGGCGTGGTGGCCGAAACCGCCGACCGGGTGATCGTGCAATATCAGGGCCAGAAACGGGAAGAGACAGATGTGCTTTCGCTCTTCGTCTCGCCGCAGGATGCCTACACCAGGGCGCTGCTTTCAGCCTTGCCGGAGCGTAGCACTGGCGGGCCTTTGACGGGAGTGGATTTCTGATGGCCGGCGAAAAACCACCTGTTATCCTCGAAGGCATTGGCCTGGTACGGGAATACCCCGGCCGGGCAGGGCTGTTGCGCAGGGCGCAGCCCAACAGGGCGCTCAAGGGCGTTGATTTGCAGCTCAGAAGGGGCAGTACGCTTTCTGTCGTTGGCGAAACCGGCTGCGGCAAGTCGACTCTTGGGCGCATCCTGACGCTGATCGATCCGATGACCGATGGCGAACTGATCGTCGACGGCGAGCAGGTGGATATCCGGCGTCATCACCTTTCACGCGAACTCCGCCGAAAAGTCCGGATCGTCTTCCAGAGCCCTTATGGATCGCTGAACCCGCGCAAGAAGATCGGCGATGCGCTCGGCCAGGAGCTGCTGCTGAACACCTCGCTTGATGCGACCGAACGGCGCGTCCGGGTTGGCGATATGCTTGAGCGTGTCGGCCTTCAGCGCGATCATGCCGGGCGCTATCCGCATATGTTTTCCGGCGGCCAGCGCCAGCGTATCGCCATTGCCCGGGCGCTGATGGTCAATCCGAAAATTCTGATACTCGATGAACCGGTGAGTGCGCTTGACCTTTCCGTGCAGGCGAAGGTGCTGAACCTGCTTGCCGACCTTCAGCGCGAATTTGGCCTTTCCTATGTCTTCATCAGCCACGATCTCAGCGTCGTTCGCCGGATTTCCGATGAGGTGATGGTGATGAATAGCGGAGAGGTGGTCGAGCGCGGCACGTGCGAGGACATCTTCGCAAACCCCAGCCATCCCTACACACGGCAATTGCTGGCCTCCACACCTTCCACCGATCCCGACGCCATCGCTGCACGTCTTGCCCGTCATGCCGAGCGAAGGGCGAGGGCGGCTTCCCAAACGACAGGAGATGAACGTGACTGACAAGGACACGAACAGGGACGAAGAGGTCCGCCGCGACGACCGCTATGCAACGCGGGAAAAATACGCGTCCTTGCGCGGTATTCACGCGGCCGCGCGCGGCAATCTCTCGGACATGGTCTGGAACTACATGCATTGCGGCACGGGCGATGAGGTGACGGCGCGGGCGAATGTCTCGGCCTTCGACACCTATCTCTTCGATGCACCGCTCTTTGCCGGCATTTCCAATCCGGACACGAGCACGAACGTGCTGGGATACGATCTTGCCTTTCCGGCTTTCACTGCGCCCTTC
Source organism: Martelella endophytica (assembly GCF_000960975.1). NCBI lineage: Bacteria > Pseudomonadati > Pseudomonadota > Alphaproteobacteria > Hyphomicrobiales > Aurantimonadaceae > Martelella > Martelella endophytica. Next base: position 3,455,120 of record NZ_CP010803.1, read on the forward strand.
GGTGGTGGCGAGACGCTGTTTCATGCCGATGGCATGCTGGCGGTCGGTCGCGCCGCCCATGCCGCCGGTATTCGCCAGATGGTTCCGGTCGCGGCCGGGCATTCGCTGGAAGAAGTTCGCGCGGCATCGCCCGCGGCGGTGATCTTCCAGATGACGTTTTGTGGCGAGGAGAGCCATGTCATCGACATGATGCACCGCGCCAAGGATGCCGGTTATGACCGTATCTGCGTGACCTATTCTCCGATCCGCCAGTGGCGTGAGCGGATGATGGAAGACCGGTTTTCGATGCCCGGGGCGGGCAAGCCTTCGAACTTCGGTCCGGGCAAGTCGGATCAGGCGATGATGCGCGAACTTCTGGATTTCACCAGGCCGCGCTGGGACTGGGCCAAGGCCGCGCGTGTTATCGCCGAGGCGCCGCTGCCCTGTATCGTCAAGGGTGTTTCCAGCAAAGCTGATGCACGGGCGGCGCTTTCGGCTGGTGCCGAAGGGCTCTACGTCTCGAATTACGGTGGACGCACGATCGATCGGGAGCCGGCGTCGATCGATACACTGGCAGAGGTCCGGGCGGAGGCCGGTCCGGATGTGCCGATCGTCTTCGACAGCGGCATTCGGCGGGGCAGCGACATCGCCACTGCAATTGCGCTTGGCGCAAATGCTGTCGCGCTCGGGCGCAGCTGCGCGCTCGGCCTTGCAGCGGACGGCGATGCCGGCGTGAAGCGCGTTCTGGATCTGCTGCAGGACGAGTTCTGGACCACGCTCGGCCATCTCGGCTGCTCGTCGGTCAGCGATCTTTCACCCGAAATCTTTCGGTCACGCCCATGAAGATAGCTGTTATTGGCGCTGGCGCGATCGGTGCCAACATCGCCTACCGCCTCAGGACGCAGGGTGCGGATGTCGTTCTGATCGACAAGGCCAGTCCAGGCGCAGGCACAAGCGGTGCTTCGTTTTCGTGGCTTTCCTCGTTTCCGCAACTGAGCTGGCCGGAAACGCCCGGCCGCCGGCAGCTTCGCCTTTCCGTCAATGGCCGCTTTGACCGGCTGGCAGAAGAACTGGGCGGGGACTGGCTGGACTGGTCCGGGACGCTGACCGTCGAGAGTGCCGTGCCAGATTTCGAGAGGGCGGTTGCGCTCAGCCGAGAGGCCGGTGCGCAGATCGAGGTGCTTTCACCCGAAGAACTGCGGAAGATCGAGCCCCAATTGCGTCTGCCAGAAAATGAGCGTGTCGCCTTCGAACTGCGCTCGGGCTGGGTCGATGCGCCGGCGATGATCGAGCAACTGGTCCGCGTTTTTGCACTGAGTGGCGGCGCATTGCTCGTCGGAAGCGGCGTTTCCGCGATCGAGCAGGGCGTCTCGGGCGTTACCGGCCTCATTTTGGAAGATGGTTCGCGGATCGTGGCAGATGTTGTCGTCAACGCTGCCGGCAGCCAAGCGACGCATGTCGCCGCCATGGCCGGGCTTGCCATGCCGCTTGAGCTGGTGCCCGGCGTCATGCTCTATGCCGGGGCAGGGCGCGCGTCATTGCCGCAGCACGTCATCAACGGCGCTAACTGGCTGGTGCGCCCCGACCGTGACCATGGCACGGCCATCCACTGGCGCGGCGAGGGCCTGACGGCGAGCCACGGGAGGAACGGCATTTCAGGATCGGACATGCTGGCCGATGTTGCCAGCGCCATTCCGGCGCTCGATGGGCTGGAGCCTTCGGCGATGCGGGTCGGAATTCGCGCGATACCGCCCGGCGGGCCGGTGATCGGCTTCCTGCCATGGCTCAACAGCTTCTATTTCGCCGTTTCTCATGGAGGTATCGGCTGGGGACCGGTCTGGGCCGATCTCGCCGTGCAGGAAATTCTGGAGGGCAAGGCGGTGGCTGAGCTGGAAGGGCTGCGGCCCGGCCGCTTCTACTTTTGATCGCGAACCCTGATCTTCGTTCGCGGAGCATGAGTTTGTTGGCCGGGCTTAGTCAGAGCCAGTCGATCGCACCGACAGGTCAAAGGCGACCGTGCGATGGTAGCTATCTGGACAGAAAGTCTGAGTCGTTGTGTGTTCGATGAACTCACATGTGGCCCGAGGTGCGCACGGGAGAAACCGCAAGAGCAGAGTAAGCGCCAAACACAAGTTCCCGGGCAGTTCTGGGTCGGTTTGGCCGATAGTCCCTCAGTCTCACGGAAGTGAGGTCTCTATTTCCGGTTCGCGAGCAGCGGGTCGGGAGTTCAAATCCGCTGCCTCAGCGATAAATTAAAACTGTGCGGGAAGCATCGTGGCGGAGGAGGTGGGATTCGAACCCACGGTACGCTTTCACGCACGCCGGTTTTCAAGACCGGTGCCTTAAACCGCTCGGCCACTCCTCCGGAGACGGCGCGTGTTGGGGCGCCGGGCGAAACGGGCTTTACCACCGGCTTCTGGCAATGGTCAATGGCGCTTGGGCGCGGTTGTGGTAAATTCCGGATGCACGCGGCAGCGGTCGGAAATCAGCCCTTGGCAATTGCGGGTTGCGCACCCGCTTCGATTTTGATATCCGCCACAAAGACGCCATTAAGGCTCTGCATAGGTCACGGTGACAGAAATTCAAGTCCCTCAGCAGCCGGGAAGGAACTTCCACCGGCCACGAAAGTAGATGGAAGAACTGTTGGCATGAAGGAATTCCGGTTTTCCGCCTCGGTCGCGATGCTGACCGTTACTGCATTGTTAACCGCGTGCGCGACGACTGGCGATGCTTCCGACAAGACGGAAGAAGACGCCAAGGAGATTGCCGCCGTCAAGCCTGTTTCTGACCCGCTTGCCTATCAGAAGATCGGCAAGCCCTACGAGGTCAAGGGCAAGTGGTATACGCCGAAGGCGGTGGACAGCTATAGCAAGACCGGACAGGCCTCCTGGTACGGACCGCGCTTCAATGGCGGCAGCACGGCAAGCGGCGAAACCTACGACATGAACCACCTCTCGGCCGCGCACAAGACGCTGCCGCTGCCGAGCTATGTCAGGGTCACCAATCTCGACAACGACAGCTCCGTCATTGTCCGCGTCAACGATCGCGGTCCCTTCGTTTCGGGACGGATCATCGATCTCTCGAAGAAGGCTGCGGAAATGCTGGACATGACCGGCGCCGGTGTTGCCAATGTCCGCGTCGACTATGTCGGTCCGGCGCCCCAGAAGGCCAATGACATGGATTACCTTCTCGCATCCTACGAGAAGGACACGCCAGCCGTGCCGGATGGCGTCGATCCTGGCCGCTTCGGCGAGGGCGCCATCCAGGTGGCCAGTGCCGCGCCGGCCGAAAAGCCGGTCCAGGCAACAGAGACTGCAGCTCCTGTGGAAGTCGCCGCTACCGAGGTCAAGGTGCCGATCCCGGTCAAGGCGCCGGGTGGCATGACCACGGCGACGGAAACCATCGAGGTCGCGAGCGCCGAAATCAAGACGGAATTGCCGGTTGCCAGCGACGTGCCGCTTGCGATGGTCGAAAGCCGGAACGCGGTTGAGAACAGCGCGGCCATCAAGGCGGCGAACGCCATCATCGCCAGCAATGACAGCCTGTTTCCGACAAACGCCCCGATTCCGCTGAAGCGTTAAGCCTGCTGAGGGCTTTTTCAGCGCTTTGAATTGCTCTACACCCGAAGCGTCCGGCGAAATGCGCCGGCCATGCGGGAAAGGCTTCGGGTTGCACAGCGGCATTTTCATCAGTTTCGAAGGCGGCGAGGGGGCAGGCAAGTCCACCCAGATCCGCCGCCTCGCGCACCGTCTTGAGGCAGACGGCCACGCTGTCGTCGTCACCCGCGAACCGGGGGGCTCCCCGGGCGCGGAAGCGGTGCGCCATTTGCTTCTGTCAGGGGCGGCCGAACCCTTCGGTGTCGGCATGGAAGTGCTGCTCTTCGCCGCCGCCCGCAATGATCACGTCGAGGAGATCATCCGTCCGGCGCTCGCCGCTGGTGCGGTCGTGCTCTGCGACCGGTTCATGGATTCCTCCCGCGTCTACCAGGGTGCCTCCGGCGGTCTTGCGCCGGAGTTCGTATCAACGGTCGAGCGGATCGCCGTCGATTCCGTGGTTCCAGATCTCACCGTGATGTTCGATCTCGATGCGCTGACCGGATTGCAGCGTGTCGCCGCGCGGTCTTCGGAGGGGCCGGACCGGTTCGAGAGGGACGATATCGCCATTCACGAGGCGCGCCGCGCCGCCTATCTCGACATTGCCCGGCGCGAGCCGGAGCGTTGCCGTGTCGTCGACGCAAGCGGCGATGCGGATACGGTGGAGCGACTGGTCTGGGATGCTGTGGCGCCGGCGATCGGTCGCCTCGGGAGCGTTGCTCATGGCTGACGAACAACTGCTCGAAGGCGCGGTTCCACCCGCTGCCAACCGCCATCTTTTCGGGCATGAGCAGGCCGAGCACTATCTCGCCGAGGCCTACCGCAGCGGCAAGGGCCATCATGCCATCCTGCTTGAAGGCGCTGAGGGGATCGGCAAGGCGACACTCGCCTTCCGCTTTGCCAACCATGTGCTGCACTTTCCGCATCCCCCCGATGCACCGGAAAAGCTCATCGTGCCCGACCATACCTCGACCATCACCCGGCAGGTGATTGCCGGGGCCTCGCACGATCTCATGCACCTGAAGCGGCCTGTGGACGCCAAGAGCGGCCGGTTGCGCACAGCGATCACGGTGGAGGAGGTGCGCCGCGCCGGCCACTTCCTGACACAGACCTCGGGTACCGGCAACTGGCGCATCGTCGTTGTCGATGCGGCCGACGACCTCAATCGCAATGCCGCAAATGCAATCCTGAAGATCCTCGAGGAGCCGCCAAAGAACGCGATGTTCCTGCTGATCTCGCATGCTCCCGGCCGACTGCTGCCGACCATCCGGTCGCGCTGCCTGCCGCTGGCGCTGCGGCCCCTCGGCCCCCACGACCTCTCCGCGGCACTTTCGGCGCTCGGCATCGACACCGGTGGCGAGGATGCCGGAAAGCTTGCCGATCTTGCCGGCGGCAGCGTCTCCGAGGCGCTGAAGCTCATCAATTACGGCGGTGGCGAGATCATTGAGGCTTATCACGAGACGCTCGCCGGCGGTGATGCCGAGGCGAGGGCGATCATGCACCGCCTGGCCGACACGCTCGCCAAGCGGGACAACGAGACCGTGCTCGCCTTTTTGCTTGGTCATATCGACGAGGACATCAAGGCGCGTGCCCGCGAGGCTGCGATGTCTGGCGCGATTGCGCGCGCCGAGCGGCTGGCGGTGCTGTCGTCGGAAATCGGCAAAGACGTGGCGACGGCCGATGCATTCAACCTCGATCAGAAGCAATTGGTGCTCGATCTGCTTTCCAGGGTGCGCGCAGCGGTAAATTGACGGCGACGGCTGGTCGCCGGTCGGTTTGACTTGATGCGGTCCGGCACTGGCGCTAAGACCGGCCTTGATTTCGATGCCGGCGCGGAAATCGCGCGCCCGGCCAGCAGCAGACAGGTACGCGCACCCGGCCGGAAGGCGAGGGGCACGGCAGACGGACAGCGGACATGAGCGAGACAGGCAACAACTTCTACATCACGACGCCGATCTTCTATCCAAACGGCACGCCCCATATCGGCCATGCCTACACGATGATCGCGACCGACGCCCTGGCACGGTTCCGCCGTCTGGACGGCATGAATGTCCGCTTCCTGTCCGGGACCGACGAACACGGCCAGAAGATGCAGCAGACTGCGGAGAAGGAAGGCATTACGCCCATCGAACTCGCGAACCGGAATTCGGCAGTGTTTCGCGACCTTCTGGAGCGGCTCAACTGCTCGAACGACGACTACATCCGCACGACCGAGGAGCGCCACCGCATTTCGGTTCAGGCCCTCTGGCGCCGGATGAAAGAGAACGGCGACATCTATCTCGGCAAATACGGCGGCTGGTATTCCGTCCGCCAGGAAGCGTATTTCGACGAGGGCGAAACCGTCGTCGGCGAAGATGGCGTGCGCCGCGAACCGCTCGGCTCGCCGGTCGAATGGGTCGAGGAGGAAAGCTATTTCTTCAAGCTGTCGGCCTATGGGGACAAGTTGCTTGAATACTATGAAGCCCATCCCGATTTCATCGGCCCGGCGGAACGGCGAAACGAAGTCGTGTCCTTTGTGAAATCCGGATTGCGCGACCTTTCGATCTCGCGCACGACCTTTGACTGGGGCATCCCGGTTCCCGACGACCCGGATCACGTCATGTATGTCTGGGTCGACGCGCTGACCAACTATATCACCGCACTCGGCTTTCCTGACGAGAACGGGGCGCTCTGGGACTTCTGGCCGGGCATTCACATCATCGGCAAGGATATCATCCGTTTCCACGCCGTCTATTGGCCGGCTTTCCTGATGTCCGCCGGCGTTCAGCTGCCCGAACGCGTCTATGCGCACGGCTTCCTGCTCAACAAGGGCGAGAAGATGTCGAAGTCGGTCGGCAATGTCGTCGATCCCTTCAACCTCGTCGAGCATTTCGGTCTCGATCCGATCCGCTATTTCTTCCTCCGCGAGGTCTCGTTCGGCCAGGACGGAAGCTACAGCGACGAGGGAATCGGCACCCGGATCAACTCGGATCTCGCCAACGGCATCGGCAATCTCGCGAGCCGCTCGCTGTCGATGATCGTCAAGAACTGCGATGGCGCCATTCCCGAATGCGGTCCACTCTCCGACGCTGACAAGGCGATGCTGGCGACGGTTGACGGCGTGATCGCCACCGTGCGCGAGGAGATGGATCGTCTCGCCATCCATCGCGCGCTTGCCGCCATCATTGGCGTCGTGTCCGAAGGCGACCGTTACTTTGCCTCGCAGGAGCCATGGGCGCTGAAGAAGACGGATCCGGATCGCATGGCGACGGTTCTTTATGTCACGGCGGAAGTGGTGCGCCAGATCGCGATCCTTCTGCAGCCTGTCATGCCGCAGTCTGCGGCCAAACTGCTCGATCTCGTCGCCGTTCCCGAAACCGAACGCGACTTCGCGCATTTGGGTGAAAAGGGCCGGCTGAAGGCCGGAACGCCGCTTGAAAAGCCGGCGCCGGTGTTCCCGCGCTATGTGGCACCCGAGGAATAGGATTTCATGCTGATCGATACCCACTGCCATCTGGATTTCCCGGATTTCGACGCGGAGCGCGACGAGCTCGTTGCGCGCGCGAAGGATGTCGGCGTTGCACAGATGGTGACGATTTCAACGCGTGTGAAGAAATTTTCACAGATAATTGAAATCACAGAGAAATACGAGAATGTCTTCTGCTCGGTAGGCACCCATCCGGCCAATGCCGATGAAGAACTTGACATTACTGCCGACGACCTCGTCGAACTGACGCAGCACCCGAAGGTGGTGGCGATCGGAGAGGCGGGGCTCGACTATCACTACGAGCCCGAAAAGGCCGAGGCCCAGAAGATCGGCTTGCGCCGGCACATCGAGGCCGCCCGCAGGACCGGCCTGCCGCTCGTCATCCACAGCCGCGAGGCGGATGACGACATGGCCGCAATCCTGAGGGAAGAAACGGAGAAGGGCGCGTTTCCCTTCATCCTGCATTGTTTCTCTTCCGGCCGCGGGCTTGCCGAGACTGGCGTTGCGCTTGGCGGTTTCGTCTCGTTCTCCGGCATTCTCACCTTCAAGAACTCGCCCGAAATCCGGGAGATCGCCGCCGACGTGCCGATGGATCGCCTGCTGGTCGAGACCGACGCGCCCTATCTTGCGCCGACGCCGCTGCGCGGCAAGCGCAACGAGCCGTCCTTCGTCGTCAACACGGCGCGGGTTCTGGCCGAGGTGAGAGGCGTCAGCGAGGATGAGATCGCCGCGGTGACCACCGAAAATGCGTTCCGGTGCTTCTCGAAGATGACACGGGTCTGAAGCCTTGGACTATCGCCGCCGCTTCACCATACTCGGCTGCTCGTCTTCGCCCGGAGTGCCCCGGATCACCGGGGACTGGGGTGCGTGCGATCCGGAAAACCCGAAGAACCGGCGAACCCGTTCCTCGCTTCTCGTCGAGCAGTTCGCGCCGGACGGCGGCGTGACGACCGTGGTGATCGACACCGGCCCGGATTTCCGCGAGCAGATGGTGCGCGCGGGCGTCACTCACCTTGATGCCGTGCTCTTCACCCACGCCCATGCCGACCATATCCACGGCATTGACGACATCCGCGGCTATTTCCACGCGCAGCGACAGCGCATTCCCGTCTTCGCCGAACTGGTGACGATGGAGCGCATCCTCGAAGGCTTCGGCTATTGCCTGGAAACCCCGAAGGGCAGCGCCTATCCGCCGATCGCCAAGGCGCATGTGATCGAAGATCTCGACAAGCCGGTGATCATCGATGGTGCCGGCGGCCCGATCGCCTTCCATCCCCATCGCCAGCACCATGGCGATATCATTTCGCTTGGCTTCCGCGTCGGCGATGTCGCCTATTGCACCGATGTCAGCGATTTTCCGGCAGACGCCATCGCCAGGCTTCAGGGGCTCGACCTCATCATCATCGATGCCCTGCAGTATCACCCGCATCCGAGCCACCTGTCGCTTTCGCAGGCGCTCGGCTGGATCGAACGGCTTGGCGCGCGCCAGGCGATCCTCACCCATATGCATATTCCGCTCGACTATGAGACGGTGAAGGCCGAAACGCCGGAACATGTGACGCCGGCCTATGACGGCATGCGCATCGAGGTTGCGGCGAGCGACATCTGACGATTCGCCTCCTCCGAGCAGCCTGTTGACGTAAAAGACGATTTTGACGGCGCAAAAAGGCGCGTCCACAATTCCCTTCTCGATATTCTGTGAGCATGCAATCCGCCGGTCCGGCGCGTTCCGCAGGCCTTGTGCGGCCAGGGTGTCGCGCCAAACTGACGATTGCCAGGGTTCTCTGCCCCGGCATTCGCCTTTAGTCGTATGAATCGCCGCTTCTTTGTCCAGTCGGTAAATTTGAGGTTGATTTCGCAGACACGAATTGCAGTATTGAGTCCGGATTGCCCGAATAGCCGTGCAAAAAGAATGCGGCAGGCAAGACCGACAAACAGATGGGGACAATATGGCTGATAACCGGGGCGCATCGGTTAAGTATGAAAACGTGCAGAAGAGCTATGACGGCGAAACTCTTGTCGTCAAAAAACTGAATCTTGACATTCCGCCGGGCGAATTCCTGACAATGCTCGGCCCATCCGGCTCCGGCAAGACGACTTGCCTGATGATGCTTGCCGGCTTCGAGCCCGCCACCGGCGGCGAAATCTATCTCAACCAGCGTCCGATCAACAACGTGCCACCGCACAAGCGCGGCATCGGCATGGTGTTCCAGAACTACGCTCTGTTTCCGCACATGACGGTTGCCGAGAACCTCGCCTTTCCGCTGCAGCTCAGGAAGATGGGCAAGGCCGAGCAGGAGGAGAAGGTCAAGCGGGCGCTGGACATGGTACAGCTCGGCCGCTTCGGCAATCGCCGCCCGGCGCAGCTTTCCGGCGGCCAGCAGCAGCGCGTGGCAGTGGCCCGCGCTCTGGTGTTCGATCCCGAGCTGGTGCTGATGGATGAGCCGCTCGGCGCGCTCGACAAGCAGCTGCGCGAGCAGATGCAGTATGAAATCAAGCACATCCACGACAATCTCGGCGTCACCTTCGTTTACGTCACCCATGACCAGACCGAAGCGCTGACGATGTCCGACCGCGTCGCCGTGTTCAACGATGGCATCGTCCAGCAGCTCTCCGAGCCCTCCGTGCTCTACGAATCGCCGGATAATTCCTTCGTCGCCCAGTTCATTGGCGAGAACAACACGCTGAGCGGCACGGTCGCCTCGATCGACGGCAACCAGTGCTCGGTGCGCCTCGACGACGGCACGACGCTGATCGCCGACAAGGTCAATGTCGCCAAAGAGGGCGATCGCACCACGATTTCGCTCAGGCCGGAGCGTGTGGAACTGGTCCCGGCCGAAACGGTCGAGAACAAGGTGACCGGGCGTATCGAGGAACTCATCTATCTTGGCGACCACATCCGCGTGCGCATGAGCGTGTGCGGCAATGATGAATTCGTCGTCAAGGTCAGAAATCGCGGCGAGCGCTGGGACCTTCAGGTCGGCGCGATGCAGACGGTCGGCTTTGCCGCCCGCGATTGCAAGGCGCTCGATTACGCCGCTTGAATTCCGGTCTGACCGGATGGGCCGCGCTGAGCGGCCCGCTGAAAACGCAAAACGACTTTCACAGAAGGGGAACTGACATGAAACTTCGTACCGTTATTATGGCTTCCGCCGCCACCGTGGCGATGGCGGGCTCGGCCCTGGCCGAAGACCTGACCATCGTGTCATGGGGCGGAGCGTACTCGGCCTCGCAGGACAATGCCTATCATCAGCCGTTCATGGCTGATCATCCCGACGTCACGATCATCAACGACGAATCCTCGAACGAAGCCGTTGCCAAGCTGCGCGCCATGGACGAGACCGGCAACGTTACCTGGGATCTCGTCGACGTCGAAGGCCCCGACAGCCAGCGTCTTTGCGACGAGGGTCTCGCCATGGAGATCGACCTCAACGAATGGACCAAGGCGGCCCCCGACGGCACGCCCGCCGTCGAGGATTTCGGCGATGCCGTGATCAACGACTGCTTCATTCCGCAGATCGTGTTCTCCACCACCTTCGGCTACCGCACCGACGTTGCCGAGTGGAACGGCGAGGAGCCGACCGAACTCTGCGACATCTTCGATACCGAGACCTTCCCCGGCAAGCGTGCGCTTGAAAAGCGCCCGAAGAAGAACCTCGAATGGGCGCTGATCTGCGACGGCGTCGCCAAGGAAGACCTTTACGACGTTCTGTCCACGCCGGAAGGCGTTGAGCAGGCGCTTGCGAAGCTCGACACCATCAAGGATGACGTGATCTGGTGGTCGGCTGGTGCGGAAACGCCGCAGCTTCTGGCCGACGGCGAAATCGTCATGGGTTCGACCTATAATGGCCGCCTGTTCAGCGTCATTGCCGAACAGAACCAGCCGGTGAAGATGCTCTGGGACTGGCAGGTCTTCGACTATGACGGCTGGATCGTTCCCGCCGGTCTGCCGGAAGAGGATCTCGATCTGGTAAAGGAGTATATCTCCTTCGCGACTGACACACAGCGCCTTGCCGACCAGGCCAAGTATATCTCCTACGGCCCGGCCCGTGCTTCCTCGCAGCCGCTCGTCGGCGACCATGCCGAACTCGGCATCCCGATGGGGCCGCACATGCCGACCAACCCGGACAACATGGGCAACTACCTGGTCAACAACATCCTGTGGTGGGCTGACCACCAGGACGATGTTGAGCAGAGGTTCCAGGCCTGGCTCGCTCAGTAAGTCAGACAATAATTTACGTCAGAAAATAGACGTAACTCTCTGATGAAAAAGAATCTCTGCCCCGTTTGAGCGGGGCAGGGAGCTGCTTTCCGAAACCGGCCATTCGGACCGGCTCCGGCAAACCGCTGAACAAAAACCGACAAATCATGGGGAAAATCGCGGCGTGGCGCAGGAACAGATACTGACCCAGGAAGGCAAGCCGCTGAAGCAGGCACTGCGGCGTGCGCTCAGACGCGAGAAGATGCGCTCCATCCTGCTGATTGCGCCGCTGCTCGCCTTCGTTCTCGTCGCCTTCATCGCGCCGATCGCCGATATGCTGTTCCGCTCGGTGGAAAACGGCATTGTGGCCGATACGCTGCCGGAGACGGTGGTGGCGCTGCAGGACTGGGATCCGTCGACCGGCGAACTGCCCGACGAGGCGGCCTATGTCGCGCTCTACGACGACCTGACGGTGGCGGTGGAGAAGAAGATCCATACCCGCCTCGGCTCGCGTCTCAACTACGAACAATCCGGCATGTCGAGCCTGTTCCGCAAGGCTGGCCGCACGGTGCGCAGCATCGAGCCGGGTTCGCCCGACATGAAGCAGCAACTCATCGATTCCGATGCGGCCTGGGGCAATCTCGACACCTGGGCGCTACTGAAGCGCTATTCCGGCCGCTACACACCCGGCTATTTTCTCAATGCCGTCGATGCAGAGATGAATGCTGACGGTATCGAGATGAAACCCGACAACGAACGGATCTATCTCTACCTGTTCGTCCGCACGCTGATGCTGAGCCTGATCATCACCTTCTCCTGTTTGGTGCTCGGCTACCCGATTTCGTATCTGCTCGCGCATCTGCCGCTGCGCAAGGCCAACCTGTTGATGGTACTGGTGCTCCTGCCGTTCTGGACCTCGCTTCTGGTGCGCACCTCGGCCTGGAAGGTGTTGCTGCAGCAGCAGGGGGTCATCAACGACCTTCTGGTCTGGGCCGGTATCGTCGACAACACGCACCGGCTGGTGATGATCAACAATGCCACCGGCACGATCATCGCCATGACCCACATCCTGCTACCGTTCATGATCCTGCCGCTCTATTCGGTGATGAAGACGATTTCGCCGACCTATGTGCGCGCCGCCCGTAGCCTCGGCGCGACGAGCTGGACATCGTTCTGGCGGGTTTATTTCCCGCAATCCGTGCCCGGCATCGGCGCCGGCGCCGTTCTCGTCTTCATCCTGTCGATCGGCTACTATATCACGCCGGAACTCGTCGGCGGCACGTCCGGCATCTTCATTTCGAACCGCATCGCCTACCACATCTCGAGTTCGCTCAACTGGGGGCTCGCAGCCGCGCTCGGCACATTGCTGCTGGTGGTCGTGCTGTTCATGTTCGTGCTTTACGACCGCATCGTCGGCATCGACAACGTCAAGCTGGGCTAAGGAGACACACCATGGAACTGCAGCCCTACGACAGCACGCTGGAAAAGATCTGGCACTATGCCTTCATGGTCATCTGCGGCCTGATCTTCTTCTTCCTGATCTTCCCGATCCTGGTGATCATTCCGCTCAGCTTCAACGCCACGGACTTCTTCACCTTCACGCCCGAAATGCTGTCGCTTGATCCGGCCGGCTACTCCTTCAAGCACTACATGGATTTCTTCACCAATCCCGACTGGCAGCAGGCCCTGTGGAATTCGGTGATCATCGCGCCGATGGCGACGCTGCTTGCGACCTCGTTCGGGACGCTCGCGGCCATCGGCCTTGCGCGCAGCCATGTGCCGTTTCGCGGCGCGATCATGGCGATCCTGATCTCGCCGATGATCGTGCCACTGATCATCTCGGCCGCCGGCATGTACTTTTTCTACTCGCGCGTCGGCCTTCAGGGCACTTATTGGGGCGTCGTGCTGGCCCATGCCGTGCTCGGCACGCCCTTCGTCATCATCACCGTCACGGCGACGCTCGTTGGATTCGACCGCTCGCTGGAGCGCGCCGCCGCGAGCCTTGGCGCCAATCCGGTGATCACCTTCTTCAAGGTGCAGATGCCGCTGATCCTGCCCGGCGTGATTTCCGGCGCGCTGTTCGCCTTCATCACCTCGTTTGATGAGGTCGTGGTGGTGCTCTTCCTTGGCTCCGCCTCGCAGAAGACGCTGCCCTGGCAGATGTTCACCGGCCTGCGCGAACAGATTTCGCCGACCATCCTTGCCGTTGCTTCCATCCTCGTGACGCTTTCGGTCATCCTGCTGACCTTCCTGGAAATCATGCGCCGCCGGTCGGAGAGGCAGCGCGGCATGTCGCCGAGCTGAGCCCCTTGACTTCACCGCCCCTGCCTCTGCAAAAGGGCGGGGAGGGAAGGCCGCCATGTTCATGCTCAAAAGTCCCGCCACCCACGAGCGGGAGATCCGGAAAAGCCGTTTTGCCGCCATCGCCGCGCCGATCGCGGACGAGGAAGCGGCGCGCGCCTTCATCGTCGCCGAAAGCTTTGCCGATGCCAGCCACAATTGCTGGGCCTGGCGCATCGGCACGCAGTATCGCTTCTCCGACGATGGCGAGCCCGGCGGCACGGCCGGCAAGCCAATCCTACAGGCGATCGAAGGCCAGGAGGTCGATCGATGCGCCGTGCTCGTGTCGCGCTGGTTCGGCGGCATCAAGCTGGGCACCGGCGGTCTTGTCCGCGCCTATGGCGGCACGGCGGCGGAATGCCTGCGGCTTGCCGAGAAGGCGCCGGTGATCGCCATGGCGCGGATCACCGCGACGATCGGCTTCTCCGACCTTGCGCTCGTCGAATCACGGCTCGAAGGTGCTGCCGCGCTCACCATCGCAGCGCGCGATTTCACCCAGGCTGGTGCCATCTTCACGCTGTCTCTGCCCGAAAGCGAGGCCGAGGCGACTGCCGCTCTGCTGGGCGACCTGACTCATGGACGGGCCGAACTTACCGTCGATGATACTGTCGGCGATGCTGCATGAGCCGCATTCGCTGGAACTGTTCGCCATTTCGTACGTTTCATCCTCATCCCGCCAACCGACCCCCGAGGTTCTCATGCGCACCGCCGTTCTTCTCGCCTGTCTCGGCCTCGCCGCCACATCGTGCAGCACCCAGCGTTCCGCCGAAATCGGCGCCATGGCCGTTCCGCCGTCGAACTACGCCAACTTGAGCTGCGAAAGCATGACCAGCCAGATGGCCGAGGAGAAGGCCCACCTCACAACGCTCTCGCGCGAACAGGATGGCGAGATCGTAGCCGATATCCGGGCCTTCGGAGCAAGCCTCGGCAGCGTCGAGCAGCAGGGCGCCAAGAACCAGGAAGCGGCGATCGCCTATCAGAAGGGCAAGATCAACGCCATCGACATCGCCATGCGCCGCAAGGGTTGCCCGATGCCCTCATAGGCATGCTGCGCCGCCCATAGCTGGTGACGGCGGCAGATGGGATTTCATTGGTGTCATAAGGTTTCGGAGCGCTTGTCGGTAAGGCGCTTCGCCTTGCCAAATCCCATCGCTTGCACGATGGCGCGTTCCTCTTCGCGTGGAAGGCCAGACGGAAGCGCTTCCATTTCTGCAGGAACGGCTCTAGAACGGCGGGACCACACATTGCGAGATGAATTTCATGCCGCCCGGAAATCCACCGGAACGGCCGGATGACGATATGCCGGCCGAAATGACCCGCCATTGGCCGCCCGTCCTGTTCTGGACTGCCCTGATTGTCGCTTCCGGCGCCGTGACACTGGCGCTCGAGGTTGCAGGCCTGCCGGCCGCATTGCTGCTTGGGCCGATGCTTTCGGCCATCGTGTTCTCCTTCTTCGGATTTCGCATCGCGGTGCCAAAGCTGCCATTCAACCTGGCGCAGGGCGTCGTCGGTTGCCTCATCGCGCGGTCGATCTCCTGGCCGATCCTGCAGGAAATCTCCTCTGACTGGATGCTGTTCGTCGCCGGCGTGCTGTCGGTGGTGATCGCCAGCATCCTGCTCGGCTGGCTTCTGGCGCGCTTCCAGGTGCTGCCGGGAACGACGGCGATCTGGGGTGCCTTCCCGGGCGCGGCAACAGTGATGACGCTGATGTCGGGCTCCTTCGGCGCAGACATGCGGCTTGTCGCCTTCATGCAATATACCCGCGTTGTGATCGTCACCATCGTCGCCGCCACCATCGCGCGGCTCTGGACCGGGGGCGGGGGCAGCGCCGCGGCCGTCGAATGGTTTGCCGAACCGCGGCTCTGGCCGCTTGCGCAGACGTTGCTGATGGTCATCGCCGGCGTTGCCATCGGCCGCCGCTCGCCGATCCCCGCCGGCGCGATGATCGTACCGGTGATCCTCGGCTCGGCGCTCAACGTCGCCGGGCTCATCGATATCGAGTTGCCGCAGATCCTGCTGGCGCTCTGCTATGCGCTGGTTGGCTGGGGCATCGGCTCGCGCTTCGACCGGGAAGTGATCCGCCATGCCAGCAAGGCGCTGCCGCGCGTGCTCGCCTCGATCTTCGCGCTCGTCGCGATCTGCGCGTTTTTTGCGGCACTGCTCGTCTGGTTCGCCGGTATCGACCCGCTGTCGGCTTATCTCGCCACCAGTCCCGGCGGCGCCGATGCCGTCGCCATCATTTCCGCCTCCACCAATGTCGACATCGCCTTCGTCATGGCCATGCAGATCGCGCGCTTCTTCTTCGTGATGGCGCTCGGGCCGATGCTGGCGCGGTTCGTGGCGGGACGAAGCCGGCTCTAGCCGAGAAACACAAGGCGGTAAACCGGCCTGTGAAGGCGCTTTTCTGCGATCCTGAAGATTGAATGCAACCCGCGTTCATGCAAACTTGCCTTAACAGCGGCCCGCAAGTTGGTGTTCATGAACATTGGTCTTCACTCCACTCGGCTGATCGGCCTCCTGATCTTCCTTGTTTCGGCCCCAGCCGCAATGGCAGCCGAGCGGCTGGCGCTCGTCATCGGCAACTCCAGCTATCTTAACGCCTCCCATCTCCCGAACGCCGCGCAGGATGCAAGCGATATGTCCGACGCTCTGCGCGGTCTCGGTTTCGAGGTCTATGACGGCTACAATCTCACCCGGATCGAGACGCTGAAGCTAACGGCTGAGATGGCCGACCGCCTTGGTCCCGATGACATCGCGCTCTTCTATTTCTCCGGTCACGGCATTCAGCTGGGCGCGGAGAACTTCGTCTTGCCGGTCGATGCCGGCGGAGACGATGAGGGCGCGCTGAAGCGCACCTCGGTGAGCCTTCAGGCGGTCTTGCGCGAAATGGAGCTCCGGGCCGACCGGACCGTCATCATCCTCGATGCCTGCCGCAACAACCCCTTCCAGGCCGAGATCACGGGCCGGTCCGTCGGCTCCGGCGTGCGCGGACTCGCGCGCGTCGATGCGGGCGTAGGCTCCTACATCGCCTTTTCGACCCAGCCGGGAAATGTCGCTCTGGATGGCAGCGGGCGCAACAGCCCCTTCACCGATGCACTGCTGAGGCATATCGGCAATGCAAACGACGACTTGCACGAGCTGATGCGCAAGGTGCGTGCCGAGGTCGTGGAGACGACCGGCGGGACGCAGGTGCCATGGGAGAATTCGTCGCTCATCGAGAAAGTCTTCCTCACAGGCGAGACACTGCCCGTCACGTTGGATGCGCCGCAGCCGGCGAGCTTGCCGCCGAGCGTGGCGCAGCCGGCTGACACTAGCCAATTTCCGTATGCAGTGGCCGGGCTCGATCCGAACGGCGACGGCTTTCTCTCGCTTCGCGCAGGCGATGCCGCCTCGGCAGCGCAGATTGCCCGAATGCCGGAGGGTACGCGTCTTGCCGTTCTGGAGCAGAGAGGCGTCTGGTTCCATATCCGCACCGAGACCGGGCTTGAAGGTTGGGCCCACTCGAACTGGGTCCGCTTCACCGGTGCGCGCTCCGCCGCGGCCGGTGATCAGTGCGAAACGCTCTGGTATCAGCGCAACGCGTATTTCGACAAATACGGCTATTGTTTTTCAAGCGCGCGCGGCAAGGCGGCGTTTTCGAATGTCGGCTGTGTGGCGGGGGTGACGGCGGCGAACGCGCCGCTCACCACGACAGAACGCGCCGAGGTTTCGCGATTGCAGGCTCAGGAAAAGGCGCTCGGCTGCAACTGATGCAGTCGGTGGCTTCAATGCAGGGGACTTGACATGCGGTTGATCACGTTTCTGGCGCTCAGCCTTGCCGCACCAGGCATGGCATTGGCGCAATGCTTCATCTGCGATACGGTGGTAGAGCTGAACGATGCCTCCGCCGCCTGCTTTCTCGAAAACGCCGACGGTTTCATAGCGGCCGCCGACAAGGATCCGGGGCGGCGCACCGAGGTCAATCTGAAAATCTGCGGCGGCGGACGGGGGCTCGAAGCCTTTCCTTCCCTGAACAGTCTCGCGCCACAGGCGGATGCGGCCGACAATGACCAACTTGTCTATTTCCTCGATGTGGAGCGGATCGAGTGTCTTCAGCGCCTCCTGGATGGCGCGGAAATCAAGGGCTCCGTGCGCATCGACCTTGAGACGGAGTGCCGTTAGCTGCATGGAGAACAACGAACGTCTGCTGGGCATCGCGCACTGGCGCTGGTCGCTTTTGAGCAATGTCATCACCGTGCTCGGCGCTCTCAGCGTCGTATTCGCGGTCTATCAATACAGTGCCACGATCGAGGCGAACCGCGCCGAAAAGACGCTGGAGATGATCGTCGAATGGCGCGATGCCGGTTACCGCGCGGATTTCCTTAGTCTGCGCCAGTCGCTGATGACGACGATCGAAGAGATGTCCGCAGACGGGCGTTCCGCCGAACGCAGACGCGACGATATCGTGAGCCGTTCGCTTGCGCGAGACGGCGTGGATTCCGCGTTCGACAATGTGATCTACTATTTCAACCTGCTCGGCCTCTGCGTCGAGGCAAACCTCTGTTCCGACGAAACCGCGCGGGTATTCTTCGACGACACGCTGGAAAATTTCCTCCAGTTCTTCGGTCCCGAGATCATCGCCCGCCGGGACGCTCTTCCCGGCTACGGCGAGGGTGTCGACTGCCTTGCCAGGGCCTTCCGGCTGGAGGGTTTCCGGCGGGCGAGTTGCGGCTGAGGGAGGCACGGCAATAGATCATGATGACCACTTCGACGCGTATCGCGCCTGACCTCGGTCAAAGACTCATCCATCGGATCGGCTAATTTACGTCACGGGGAAGATACCGTCTTCCCGATCTCAGGTGAGGTTTGATGCTCGGACGGCTTCGCATCAGGATGGTGGCATTTGTTGTTCTGCTCGGCTTTCTGGCCGGTGCGGCGGCAGGCCATGCGTTCGAATTCCCGGCCGAGGATACCTGCGTCATCGTCGCCATGTCGCATCATATGGCCGGAGAAAAGTCCGCCGATTGCGGCTCCACCGCCTCGCATGACGATGGCTGCCTCACCCATGTCGGCTGCGCCTTCTATATCGCCCCCGACATCTTCGCCGGCTGGTTTCAGCCGACCGTGACCGGTGGCATCGTGCCGCCGGCGACCTTCATGGCGGGGCAGGCGCCGCCGCCCGATACGCCCCCTCCCATCGCCTTCGTCTGAGACTGCCTGCCGCTTGCCGCCGGACCTGCCCGCTAACGGGCCGGAAAGGCGCCACGCGCCGCAGGAATGTGTCCGCCGGCGCCCCTCGTGGCGCGGCAGTGCCGGCTGCCGGGCGATCCAGCCCGCATGCATCGGCCCGATGACAGAATGCTCAGAAGGGAGAAAACCATGAGCAAGTTTCTTATCGCCTCGGCAATTGTTTTCGGCGCGATCGGCGCCACCGCCGCCATCGCCAATCCCGCCCACCACCCGGATGGCCAGCCCGGCTTCGGCCCGGGCGGCATGATGGGCGGGGGCATGATGAACCCCGACATGATGATCATCATGCTCGATGCCGATGCCGATGGCGACGGCACGCTGTCGCTTGCCGAGTTCCAGGGCATGCACGAGCGCATGTTCCGCTACCTCGACGCCAATGGCGACGGCAAGCTCGATGCCGATGAATTCGCCGCCCATCACGGCATCCCCGATGCCGACCAGGAGTGAGACCATGCGGAACGCTTTTTCGAAAACCGGCCGCAACCTCGCCGTCGCCGGCCTTTCCGCCCTGCTTTTCGGCGCCACCGCGGCCCTTGCCGCGGGACCGGCGATCCCGGAGGGCACGGGCATCACCTCCTGGGCCGAAAACGGCGAAGGCGGCATCTACCTGCTGCAGCTCTATGAGGGCGGGGTTGCGGCCAACCAGCCGCCAATGATCGGCGAGGTGCTGAGCGACAGCAATTGCTCGCCCGACGAGGACAACATCAACCACTGCGAAAACGAGATCCGCTTCGAAGATGGCACCACACTGAAGGGCATCAACAACCACCGCATGGCGGTCAATCGCTGCCTGCGCCGCGGCGAAAAGGTCTTCGTCTCGCATCTGGAAGACGGCTGGGTGCTCGTCAGCACCGGCGCCGAATAGGCGAACGTCGCCGATCGAAAACGCGGAGGCCGGCAAGCGCCGGCCTCTTCTTCCGCGATGCCCAGCAGAGCTAGCCGGATCGCGGCGCATCGAAGCGCGCATGTCGTTCCCGCGCGCGGCACGAATGTGGTTGTCCGTTACCGCTTATGGGGTTAGCCTCAGGTAACCGAAAAACTGGGCAGGGGGCATCCATGTGCACGCGCATCTTCTATGAAACCGGAACGTCAACCTACATCACCGGGCGCTCGATGGACTGGCGCGACGTGACGATGCA
Source organism: Martelella endophytica (assembly GCF_000960975.1). Taxonomy (NCBI): domain Bacteria; kingdom Pseudomonadati; phylum Pseudomonadota; class Alphaproteobacteria; order Hyphomicrobiales; family Aurantimonadaceae; genus Martelella; species Martelella endophytica. Next base: position 3,475,067 of record NZ_CP010803.1, read on the forward strand.
GTCCGACCTCTGGGTGTTTCCGCGCGGTATGGCCCGCAATGGCGGGGTGGGCGAGGGGTCTGCCACCTGGACCTCGAAATACGGCTCGGTGATCGTCGCGATCTACAATCTCGCCACCTCCGACGGCATGAACGAGGCGGGCCTTGCCGGCAACATGCTCTATCTGGTGGAATCATCCTATGGCGATCCGGCCGCGCGGGCCAAGCCGTTGATCTCTGTCGGCGCCTGGCTGCAATACATGCTCGACAATTTCGCGACCGTCGCGGAAGCGGCAGACGCCATGGCCGACGACCCGCTGACGGTGATCACCGGCGAGGCGCCGAACGGCGCGCCGGCGACCGTGCATCTGGCGCTTTCCGATGCCTCCGGCGACAGCGCGATCTTCGAATTCGTCGGCGACAGGCTCACCATCCATCACGGCCGCGACTACAAGGTGATGACCAATTCGCCGACCTATGACCAGCAGCTTGCGATCAACGGCTACTGGAACCTCGTCGGCGGCAAGAGTTTTCTGCCCGGCACGGTGAACGCCGCCGACCGCTTCGCCCGCGCCAGCTACAACCTGAAGTCTGCAACGCCGCTCACGGACCGCCGCGCAGCACTCGCCTCCGTGTTCTCGCAGGTGCGCGCGATCTCAACCCCGCTCGGCATGTCCGACCCCGAAAAACCCAACATCGCCTCCACCCTCTGGCGCAGCGTCGCCGAACACGAACACCGCCGCTACTATTTCGACTCCGTCATCAACCCGTCGGTGTTCTGGGTCGATCTCGCGGATTTCGATCTCTCCGAGGGGGTGCCGGCGAAGAGGCTGGGGCTGAACGATCCGGCGCTACCGGGCGGGGATGTTGCGGGGCTGATGAAAGAGGCGGCGCCGTTTGAGTTTCTGGTGCCGTGAGGGGCTCTGGCGGACGCGCAGCCAACCGATGACGCCACGCCTCCCAAAAAACCTCTCAGCCCACAATCTCTCCCCTTGAGGGAGAGATGCCCCGACAGGGGCAGAGAGGGGTGAACCCTATCCGATATTCGATCAAATAAGACCAAAAGCACCTAGAAGCACTCCTAGAAAAAGCCCCGCAATAGAAAGAGGAGCCCTCAAGAAAAATACCTTCACACGATTTGTCCCCCTAATAACTTTCGAAAATAATAGTGTCGCTATGGCGAGTAGAATAATCGATAAATAGAAGAACGCAGTGGGAAGCATGCTTGTCACGAGAAGCGTGTTAAATGGTATTCTGTAGGGGGAAAGATTTCGACCGACTAACGCTAAATCAGTGTCAAGAGAATTCACCCAAACAAAATCAAATGTTATAAAATCTTCGCAACGACTTATCAATTCAATCCCCTGCTCTGAGAGCAGCATACGTCCAATAGGAAGCCTTCTTTCAAAACATATTGCTGTCGGCAAAGGATTGTAAGCTGGGGAGACTACACTCTGAATTAGGCTCGAAAGCCTGGGAAGCCCGATTGGACCAATCAAGGATGCGGGGAACCCGTCCTCCAGTTCATCGGCAAGTAAAAATGCCGACGTATAGGCAGGATCTAATGACCCATTTTTCAGCACAGATCCATCTACGTCGAAAGTGACGTTATAAATCTCTCGCATTTCATCATTTTGATCGGTAATTAAATATAGTCTTTGATCCAGTTGTTTGAGCTGATTCTCTATGTTTAGGACTTCTCTTTCATCCGTGATCTGATTCATATCAAAATTTGAAATATTTAAGGATGCCAAGGAAGCAATAATAGAAGCTTGAATCTCTGGATTGCTCGGGTCAAAAGTTGAATAATAGGAAAAATATAGCCCTTCTAAATCAGACATATCTTTTTCTGAAAATAGGGCACCAGACATTGAGCCTCTATATTTAATTTTATTTCTGTATTCTTTATTTTCTATCTCTTCGAAAATCCTACGTTCCTCATCGGCGGTGATCTTTGTTGGTGGCTCAGATTCCCGCACCAGTACCGTCGCCTGAATAGGATATGAAATAAATACCTGGACGACCAACAACAAGAATGCTGCGTAGGCTAGTATAAAAGTATTCATCGTTACGATAAGATCGGAAGCAATAAACAATATAGATCTTGAAATAGTGTTTGATTTAAGAGACGCTTCTATGAAAACTTTCGTCTGAACAATTGTAAAATAGTCAAATATTACATTGAATAATATAAATGATATAATCAAAATTATTTGAGTTGAGTCGTATTTTATTTCACTGAAAATTTGAGGATATAAATTCGTTTGAAATGTTATGACGATGGCGAAAGAGAAAAGCGATATAATTGCCGCAGAAAATATAAAGCCAAATGAGAAGATTGACTTCGAAAAGAATCGCCCGAAAATTATTGAATATGCACGCTTTAGAAAATTGGAAAACCGCGTGTTGAGCGATAGATCAGCCACGCCATTCTCTAAGTAAATAGCGATTTTTTGGCGTTCCGCGACGTTGATAAAAACGTTGTCTAGGAACGCACCTATCCCAGCAAAGAGCATGACGTTCGTAAGGAAATTCGTGAGCATGAATTAGATTGAGCCTCTTGCAGAATCAAAACACGACTTTCTACGTTTTCCTACGATTTACGCGACTTTTTAAATAAGAGGAAGGTTGGGGCTTCAACCTTCCTCTGTTTGAGTTACTCCGCCGCCTCCGCATACTCGCTCATCGGCGGGCAAGCACACACCAGATTCCGATCCCCATAAACATTGTCCACGCGGTTGACCGGCGGCCAGTATTTGTCGACGCGGAAGGCGCCGGGGGGGAAGCAGGCTTGTTCGCGGGAGTAGGGGTGGGTCCATTCGCCGACGAGGTCTTCCACCGTGTGCGGGGCGTTTTTCAGCGGGTTGTCGTCGCGGTCGGCGCGGCCCTCCTCGATATCGGCGATCTCGGCGCGGATCGCGATCAGGGCATCACAGAAACGATCCAGCTCGGCCTTGGTCTCCGATTCCGTCGGCTCTATCATCAGCGTGCCGGGGACGGGGAAGCTCATCGTGGGCGCATGGAAGCCGCAATCGATCAGGCGCTTGGCGATATCGTCGACGGAGACGTCGGCGCTGTCCTTCAGCGGGCGCGTGTCGATGATGCATTCATGCGCGACGCGGCCCTTGTCCGACTTGTAGAGCACCTCGTAGGAACCCTTCAGCCGGGCGGCGATGTAGTTGGCGTTGAGGATCGCCACGCGGGTTGCCTGCGTCAGCCCTTCGCCGCCCATCATCAGGCAGTAGCTCCAGGAGATCGGCAGGATAGAGGGCGAGCCGAACGGGGCGGCCGAGACCGCGCCGCCTTCCGCATCCGTCGCCGGATTGCCGGGCAGATGCGGCGCCAGATGCGCCTTGACGCCGATCGGCCCCATGCCCGGTCCGCCGCCGCCATGGGGAATGCAGAAGGTCTTGTGCAGGTTCAGGTGGCTGACATCCGAGCCAATATCGCCCGGCCGCGACAGGCCCACCATCGCGTTCATGTTGGCCCCGTCGAGATAGACCTGGCCGCCATGTTCGTGGGTGATGTCGCAGACCTCCGATACCGTCGCCTCGAACACGCCATGCGTCGAGGGGTAGGTGATCATGCAGGCTGCCAGCTCGGCGGAATACTGCTCGGCCTTGGCGCGGAAATCGTCGAGGTCGATATCGCCATTGTCGCGCGATTTGACCGGCACGACCTTCATGCCCGCGAGTTGGGCGGAGGCCGGGTTGGTGCCGTGCGCCGAGGTCGGGATCAGGCAGATGTTGCGGTGACCCTCGCCATTCGCCCGGTGATAGCGGCGGATCGTCAGAAGCCCTGCATATTCGCCCTGCGCGCCCGAATTCGGCTGCATGGAAAAGGCGTCGTAGCCGGTGATCTGGCAGAGCTTTTCGGAAAGATCGGCAATCATCTCGCGGTAGCCGGCCGTCTGGCTTTCCGGCGCGAAGGGATGAATGTCGGCGAATTCCGGCCAGGTGATCGGCAGCATCTCGACGGTGGCATTGAGCTTCATCGTGCACGAGCCGAGCGGGATCATCGCCCGGTCGAGCGCCAGATCGCGGTCGGCGAGGCGGCGCATATAGCGGGTCATCTCGCTTTCGGCGCGGTTCATGTGGAAGATCGGATGCGTCATGTAAGCGCTTGTCCGCAAAAGGCTTTGGGGCAGGCGGTAATCGGCCTCGAACTCGGCGATCGAGAACTTTCCGCCAAAGGCATCCCAGACCGCTTCGACATGGGCCGGCCGTGTGCGCTCGTTGACGGAAATGCCGATCCTGGTGTCGCCGACCTTGCGGAGATTGACGCCGTTTTCGACAGCGTTCTTCATGATCAGGCTCTGGAACGCGCCGACCTCGACCGTGACGGTGTCGAAGAAGGTTTCCGGCTCCACCGTGAAGCCGAGCGCCTCGAGACCCTTGGCCAAGAGCACGCCCTTGCGGTGCACCTGCTGGGCAATCGCCTTCAGCCCGTCCGGGCCGTGGAACACGCCATACATAGAGGCCATGACGGCGAGCAGCACCTGGGCGGTGCAGATGTTCGACGTCGCCTTTTCGCGGCGGATGTGCTGTTCGCGGGTCTGCAGCGCCAGCCGATAGGCGCGGTTGCCGCGGCTATCGACCGAGACGCCGACGAGACGGCCGGGCATGGAGCGCTTGTAGGCATCCTTGACGGCCATATAGGCCGCGTGCGGGCCGCCATACCCAAGCGGCACGCCAAAGCGCTGCGAGGAACCGATCGCGATATCGGCGTCCATCTCGCCCGGCGACTTCAGCAGCGTCAGCGCCAGCGGATCGGCGGCGATGGTGGCGATGGCGTTTGCGGCATGCAGATCGGCGATCACGCCGGTGAAGTCATGCACATGGCCGTAGGTGCCGGGATACTGGAAGATCGCACCGAAGACAGCGTCCGCCTTGAGGTCTTCGAAGGGATTGCCGACGACGATCTCCCAGCCGAGCGGCTCGGCGCGGGTTTTTATCAGCGCGATGGTCTGCGGATGGCAGTTTTCGTCGACGAAGAAGGCGGTCGCCTTCGATTTCGCCACGCGGTGCGCCATCGCCATGGCTTCGGCCGCTGCAGTTGCCTCGTCCAGCAGCGAGGCATTGGCGATGTCGAGGCCGGTGAGATCGGCCATCATCGTCTGGAAGTTCAGCAGCGCCTCGAGGCGGCCCTGCGAGATTTCCGGCTGATAGGGCGTATAAGCCGTGTACCAGGCCGGGTTTTCCAAAATGTTGCGCTGGATCACCGGCGGCGTGATGGTGCCGTTATAGCCCTGGCCGATCATCGAGACGAGCGGCTTGTTCTTGTTGGCGGTCTCGCGCAGCTTGTCGAGCGCCTCGCGCTCGGTCATCGGCGCGCCCCAGACGAGCGGCTCCTTCTGGCGGATTTCGGCGGGCACGGTGGCGTCGATCAGGCCGTCGAGGCTGTCATAGCCGATCACCTTCAGCATCGCCTCCATTTCGGAGGGCGAGGGGCCGATATGGCGGCGGTTGGCGAAATCGTAGGGCTGGTAGTCGGTGAACTTGAATTCGGAAGGGGTCGTCATCAGGCGATGAACTCCTTGTAGGCCGCTTCGTCCATCAGCGCGTCGGCATCGGCGGTGTTGGCGAGCTTCAGCTTGAAGAACCAGCCGTCGCCCATCGGCGCGGAGTTGACGAGTTCCGGATTGTCGACGATCGCCTGGTTGACCTCGGTGATCTCGCCATCGAGCGGACAAAAGACGTCGGATGCAGCCTTGACCGATTCGACCGTGGCCGCGTCATCATTTTTCGAGAAGGTCGCGCCCACCTCGGGCAGTTCGACGAAGACGAGGTCGCCGAGCTGTTCGGCGGCGTGCGCGGTGATGCCCACGGTGGCGACATCGCCCTCGATCTTCAGCCATTCATGTTCTTCGGTAAATTTGATGGTCATTGACAGTGTTCCCGCTTGTTAGCGCTTGTAGGTGGGTGTGACGAAAGGCATGTCGGCGATGGTGACGGGCAGGTATTTGCCCCGCACCTCGGCGAAAATCTTTGTGCCGGTTTCGGCGTATTCGGTGGCGACATAGCCCATGGCGACAGGGCTTTCGGCGGATGGTCCGAAGCCACCGGAGGTGACATGGCCGATTTCGCTCGCGCCGGTCTCGTCGGCGAAGAGCCTTGCCGGCGGACGCACGGGCGCGCGGCCCTCGGGCTTGAGGCCGACGCGCTTCTGGGAAACGCCTTCGGAAAGCTGGGCAAAGATGCGCTCGGCACCCGGAAAGCCGCCCTCGCGGGCGCCGCCCGGACGGCGGGCCTTCTGCATGCCCCAGACGAGGGCCGCCTCGACCGGCGTCGTGGTCTCGTCGATGTCGTTGCCATAAAGGCAGAGCCCGGCCTCCAGCCGGAGCGAATCACGGGCGCCGAGACCAATGGCTTCGCAGTCCTCATGGGCGAGCAGCGCGCGGGCGAGTTCCTCGGCCTTTTCAGCGGACACGGAGATCTCGAAACCGTCCTCGCCGGTATAGCCGGAGCGGGAGATGACGCAGGTCGTACCCAGAAGCTCGCAGGCGCGAACGTCCATGAACTTCATCTCGGTGACGGCTTCGCAGAGCGGTGCGAGCACGGCTTCCGCCCTGGGGCCCTGCAGCGCCAGAAGCGCCTTGTCCTCAAAATGCTCCTCGACATTGCAGAGGTCCGAAAGATAGGCCTTCATATGGGCAAGGTCGGTATCCTTGCAGGCGGCGTTGACGATCACCAGCAGATGGTCGCCGCGATTGGCAACCATCAGGTCGTCAAGGATGCCACCCTCGGGATCGGTGAAGAAAGCATAGCGCTGGCGGCCGGGTTTCAGCCCGGCGATGTCCACCGGTACCAGCTTTTCGAGCGCGATCGCGGCATCGCCAAGGTTGCCCGAAATCGGCTTCAGATACACCTGTCCCATATGCGAGACATCGAAAAGGCCAGCCTTTTGCCGGGTATGGAGATGTTCTTTGAGAACGCCCATCGGATATTGCACCGGCATGTCATAGCCGGCGAACGGCACCATGCGGGCGCCGAGTTCCAGATGGAGCGCATGAAGCGGGGTCTTTTTCAGCGGTTCTTGCGAGACCAAGAGTTTGCCTCCGGATTGCGTTTACAGGTAAACGCCGGCTCAAGGGTTGGCGTTCCGATTGGAAAGCCTAAGCGAATGAGCCCCCTCTGTCCCGTTTGCCTGAGATTATTATCCCTTCGGCCAGCCACGGCGATAACAGCCGCGACCTCGTCTCCAGAGTTCAGAACCTCGCGCTGGTCCTTTTGCCTGAGAGTTTCCGGGGCGGTTGCTCCTTCGGCACCACAACGATGTGGCTTCTCCCAGCGCGATACGACATGGATTATCCGGTATGCGGCAGGATTTGCAAGAGGCAAGCGTGTTGCGGTTGCGAAATCCACTGTCAGGGCTGCATCGCAGGCAAGGCCGCGACAAAGGTTGTGCATGCAAGCGGAGGCGGGATAGTAAGGGACATTCCTGTTCTTCCGCTCTCACCAATGGATGTTGCCGTGCCGCAAATTCTCTCCCATGCCCTTATCGTTGCCGCAGGTGGTGCGCTCGGCGCGAGCGGTCGCTATCTCGTCGGGGTCGCGTCGGTTCGTATGTTGGGCTACGGTTTCCCCTGGGGTACTTTCATTGTCAACGTCGTCGGGTCGCTGATGATCGGATTGCTGGTGGAGTTGGTGGCGCGGGTTCTGAACCAGTCTGCCGATATGCGCATGTTCCTGGTCACGGGCTTCCTTGGCGGCTTCACCACCTTCTCCTCGTTTTCGCTCGACGCCATGAACATGATCGAGCGCGGCGATTTCGCGCCGGCGGCCGTTTATGTGATTTCAAGCGTGGTTCTCGGGCTTTTTGCCGTGTTTGCGGGACTTGCGATCGGGCGGATGGTTTTTTAGGCCATTTCCTTGCGGCGCCCGATGCGCTAGAAGCCTGCGCCTGAGAGCAAAGGTTTTTGACATGGCGGGTATCGAACACATCAAGGTCGACCACGACGAGGCGGGCATGCGGCTCGATCGCTGGTTCAAGCTGCATTATCCGGGCCTCGGTTTTGGTGCGCTGCAGAAGCTGCTGCGCTCCGGCCAGATCCGTGTCGATGGCGGCCGGGCCAAGAGCGACACGCGCGTCGAACCTGGCCAGATGGTGCGCATTCCACCGATCAATGTCGACGCGAAAGCCGCCGGTCCGATCGCCAGCAAGGCGCTAAAGCATTCGCCGGATGGCGAGCTATTATCGCGCATGCTGCTGCACGAGGATGAGCGCGTGTTCGTGCTGAACAAGCCGGCTGGCCTTGCGGTGCAGGGCGGCTCGGGCGTCGTGCGCCATATCGACAAGATGCTGGAGGCTTGGACCAACAAGAAGGGCGAGAAGCCGCGCCTCGTCCATCGTCTCGACCGGGATACCTCCGGCGTGCTGGTCATCGCCCGCTCGCGCCGGGCCGCGCAGATGCTGACCGAGGCCTTTCGCGAACGTACCACCAAGAAGACCTACTGGGCCCTGGTGAAGGGCGTGCCGCGCAAGCGCGAGGACAAGATCTCGACCTGGCTGGTCAAGGAGCAGACGCCGGATGGCGACCGCATGCGCATCGCCAAGCACGGCGAGCCGGATTCCGACCACGCCGTGTCCTTCTACCGCGTCGTCGAAACGGCGGCCAACAGTCTCGCCTGGCTGGAGATGGAGCCCTATACCGGGCGCACCCATCAGCTTCGCGTGCATGCCCATTACATCGGCCATCCGATCCTCGGCGACCCGAAATATTTCGATGACGACCCGAACTGGGATTTTCCCGGCGGCCTGCAGAAGCGCCTGCATCTCCACGCCCGCCACATCGACATTCCCCATCCCGATGGCGGCCGGCTGAAGGTCACCGCGCCGCTGTCGCCGCATATGGTGCAGAGCTGGAATCTTCTGGGTTTCGATGCCGATCGCGCCGATCTCGATAAGGACTGACATGAAGCTTGTCTTGTTTGACTGCGACGGCACGCTGGTCGACAGCGCCGTGCGCATTCACGAAACCATGCGCCGCACGTTCCTCGCCTATGGCTATGCCGAGCCGACGCTCGCCGAGACCAAGACCATCATCGGCCTGTCTCTCGATCTTTCGATCGCAAGGCTTCTTGGCCGCGCGCTCGTGGATGAAGAGGTCGAGGCAATGCGGCTGCATTTCAAGTCGCTGTTTGCCGAGGTTCATGCCGACCCGAACATGCTGGAACAGCTGTTTCCGGGCATCGCGGACCTGATCGGCACGCTTGCCGGCAGGAGCGACATCACCATCGGTGCGGTCACCGGCAATTCCCGACGCGGCTTGACCCATATCCTGAACATGCACCAACTGGAGCCGCATTTCGTCGTTTCGCGCACGGCTGACGATTGCCCCTCGAAGCCGAACCCGGCGATGGTGCTTGAATGCTGCGTGGAAGCGGGGTTCAATCCGGCTGATGCGATCGTCGTTGGCGATGCCGTGTTCGACATGCAGATGGCAGCCGCGGCCGGCGCGCGCTCGATCGGGGTTGCCTGGGGTTATGGCGAGATCGCCGATCTTCAGGATGCCGGTGCGAGCGGCATCGTGTTCCATCCGGAAGAGATCGCTGCGCTCGTTTGAGCAGGAGAGCGGAATGAAACTGGTGCTTTTCGATTGCGACGGCACGCTGGTTGACAGCCTCGCCATCATCCAGGAGACGATGAGGCGCACCTTTATTGCTTTCGGTCATGCAGAACCGGATGCCAATGCCGTGCGCGGAACCGTTGGGCTGACGCTTGACGTGGCGATTGCCGGCCTGCTCGGTCGCGGAGGCGTGGACGCCGAAAGCCGCGACATGATGGGCTATTACCGTTCGCTGTTTTCCGAAGTCAGGGCCGACCCCGCGCTTGCCGAAAGGCTCTATGACGGCATCGCGCCGATGCTCGAGCACCTTTTCCTGCAGGACGATATTCTGGTCGGCGCGGTGACCGGCAAGTCACGGCGCGGCCTTGACCACATGCTGTCGACGCACGGTTTTGCCCGCAATTTCATCGCCACCCGCACCGCTGACGATTGTCCCTCCAAGCCCAACCCGGCCATGGTGTTGGAATGCTGTGCGGAGACCGGGCTCGACCCCAGCGATGCCGTCGTCATCGGCGACACTGTCTTCGACATGGAGATGGCGCGGTCTGCGGGCGCGCCCGCCATCGGCGTTTCCTGGGGCTATGGCGCGCCGAACGATCTCCTGCGAGCCGGGGCCGGCGTGATTGCCGAAACGCCCGGCGACATCCTCCAACACGTTCTTTCAGGTGCATCATGAGCCAGGACCCCATCCGCCGCGCACAGGAACTGATGAAGGCCGAACTGCCGAAGAAGTTCTACCAGACCGCCACGGTCGAACAGGACGGGGAGGGGTTTGCGATCCGCCTTGATGGCCGCGGCGTGAAGACGCCCTCGCGCAAGCCCCTGATCCTGCCCACTGCGGCGGCCGCCGAACACGTGCGCGCAGAATGGCAGGCGCAGGAAAACGTGATCGACCCGGCCAAGATGCCCGTGACACGGCTCGTCAACACGGTGATCGATGGCGTCAGCGACAATGCGGAGGCCGTCTACGAAGAGATCGTCGCCTATGCCGGCAACGATATGTTGTTCTATCGCGCCGAAAGCCCGGAAGAACTCGTCGCCCGCCAGGCCGAGCGATGGGACCCCGTTCTCGACTGGATGACCGAGAGCTTCGGTGCCCGCTTCGTGCTGGTTGAAGGCGTGATGTTCGCCGATCAGCCGGCCGAAAGCCTTGCGGCCTTTCGCCACGAGCTCGACCGCCACCGCCAACCCTTCGCGCTCGGCAGCCTGCATGTGATGACGACGCTTTCCGGCTCCGCGCTGGTGACGCTGGCGCTTGCCCGCGGCCGCCTGTCGCTGGAAGAGGCCTGGGCGCTTGCCAATCTCGAGGAAGACTGGACCATCGAGCACTGGGGCCATGACGAGGAGGCCGCCCGCCGCCGCGAGAAGCGTTTCGAGGATTTCGAGGCGGCCTATCGGCTTCTGCGCGCCATCGAGGGCTAACCTTAGATCCGACACGGACGTTTCGTGCCCTCGGCGCGATCCGTGGCCCATGCCGAGCAAAGCGACAAGCGTCATCCTTCCCACGAATGAATTCGTCACCGGCCCGAAGTCACCGCTTGACGCGGTCCGAAAACTCCGGCAATAGGTACCGTACCGTACCGTACATAAACGGAAGCAAGAGCCTTGACCGCTGACGCCGACACCGAAACCCATTTCACGCCCCGCCAGCAGGCCGTTCTCGAGCAGGCGCTGCGGCTGCTTGTCGATGGCGGCGAGAAATCGGTGACCACGGCGGGCATTGCGCGGGCGGCGAGCTGTTCGAAAGAGAGCCTCTACAAGTGGTTCGGCGACCGCGACGGCCTGCTTCTGGCGATGATCACCTATCAGGCGAGCAAGGTCCGCACCTTCGAGAGCGCCGGCCACCGCCTGGATGCCGACGAGCTGAAGCATCATCTGCGCGCCTTTGCGCAGGACCTGCTTGAGGTTCTCTCCGGTGATGTCTCGCTTGCGCTCAACCGCCTTGCCATCGGCCGCGTCACCCGCGACGGGCAGAAGCTCGGCCGCATGTTGCTGGAGCGGGGCAGGGCGCAGATCGACCAGCGCGCCCGGGCGCTGCTCGAAGACGGTCGCCGTTCTGGCGTACTTGTCTTCGACAATGGCGACGAAGCCTACCGGGTGCTTTATGGCCTCGTCGTCGGCGACAGCCATGTGCGCATGCTGCTCGGCGAGGTGGCGGACAAGGGCCTCTTCGCCCGCCGCGCAGAACGCGCCGTAGATCGTTTCTGGCTGCTGTTTGCAGCCAAGTGAATACCGCCCCGGATCGAGGCGGAACCCAAATATTGTCAAGGGAAGGAAAGACAATGCGTGTTTATTACGATCAGGATGCAGACCTCAATCTGGTCAAGAGCCGCAAGGTGGCGATCATCGGCTACGGCTCGCAGGGCCGCGCCCATGCACTGAACCTCAAGGACAGTGGCGCCGAAAACGTCGCCATCGCGCTGCGCGCCGGTTCGTCCACCGCCAAGAAGGCGGAAGCCGATGGCTTCGAGGTCAAGACCGTGGCTGAAGCCGCCGGCTGGGCCGACCTGATGATGATGGCAACGCCTGACGAGCTGCAGGCCGGCATCTACAACAGCGAGATCGCCCCGAACATCCGTGACGGCGCCGCGATCGCCTTCGCCCACGGCCTCAACGTCCATTTCGGCCTGATCGAGCCGAAGAAGACCGTCGACGTCATCATGATCGCGCCGAAGGGCCCCGGCCACACGGTTCGCGGCGAATACCAGAAGGGCGGCGGCGTGCCGTGTCTCGTTGCCGTGCACCAGGATGCGTCCGGCAACGCGCTCGATGTCGCGCTGTCCTATGCCTCCGGCGTTGGCGGCGGCCGTTCGGGCGTCATCGAGACCACCTTCCAGGAAGAATGCGAAACCGACCTCTTCGGTGAGCAGGCCGTTCTCTGCGGCGGTCTCGTCGAGCTCATCCGTGCCGGTTTCGAAACCCTGGTCGAAGGTGGCTACGCCCCCGAGATGGCCTATTTCGAGTGCCTGCACGAAGTGAAGCTGATCGTTGACCTGATCTATGAAGGCGGCATCGCCAACATGAACTACTCGATCTCGAACACGGCCGAGTGGGGCGAGTACGTCACTGGTCCGCGCATCGTCACCGCCGAGACCAAGGCCGAGATGAAGCGCGTTCTGCAGGACATCCAGTCCGGCAAGTTCACGTCCGAGTGGATGCAGGAATGGCATTCGGGCGCCGCCCGCTTCAAGGCCACCCGTCGCGTCAACGACCGTCACCAGATCGAGGAAGTCGGCGAAAAGCTGCGTGGCATGATGCCCTGGATCAAGAAGGGTGCGCTGGTCGACAAGGACCGCAACTGAGTTTTCGCATTCTCGCATGTCAATGCAGAAGCCGGAGGGATCCCCTCCGGCTTTTTCGTTTCAGGCGTTCCCGGCGTCTCGCAGGAAACCGGTCATGGTGATGGCCAGAAACATCACCATCGAAATCAGCGCCAGCAGGGCGCCGACAACAGCCGGGATTTCGCTGCCACCAAGATTGGCGATCACGATGCCGGGGATCAGCAGAACAACCGACAGGACTGCCAGCCCCACCTGTGCGGTGGCGATGGGTCGCGCCGCGACCTGCGGGTGGGTATGGTAATAGAGCCCATAAAGCGCCATCGAGACCCAGCCCAGGAGATTGAGATGCGCATGCGCGGGCGCTAGGCTGTGGTCGTGCGATGCGGCCATCACGATGCCCATTGTCATGCCTGTGACGCCCGCAAGCGCCGCAACCACAAAACAGGATGAGGCGAGGCGCTTCATTGTGCTGCCGTTTCCGGTGGAAGAATGTGGATGCCGAATTGTTCCGCGGTTGCGAGGAGCTTTGGCATGTCCGGCGGCACGATTTCCGGAAACGTTTCGGTTTCGGATGCGACCGGGTCGCCGACGGCGCGGAAGAAATCCTCATGCGGTCCGGCGGGATGGTTGATGATGATCATCCGCGCCGCCGAAGGGCCGGGGTTGCGGAAAGCGTGGAGATCGCCGGCCCGCACGTGGAGGAAATCGCCTTTGCCGCAGAGGCGGACTTCGCCGTTCAGTACAAATTCGAATTCACCCTCCGTCACCAGGAAAGCCTCGCTGTCCTGCTGATGATGCATCGGCGCGCCTGCGCCTGGCGCACTGAGGCATTCGGCGACGGAGAACGTGCCGCCGGTGTCGCCAGCACTTGCGCGGAAGCTCAGAAGATTTCCGAGAAAGTGAACGGTGGAGGGCGGCTTATGGAACGACTTATCATATTGCATGGTCTCGCCTTTCGGGTTTATGATACGTTTGTATTGTAAAGAGATTGTTGTCTCATAAAGGGTTTCGAATGGCAGGTCAAGAGCAACGTCATGAGCGCATCAACCAGAAGAAGAGAACCCGTGCCGAGCTGCTGACGGCAGCCCGAGCGCTTGCCGACGAGGGCGTGGCGCTGACAATCCCGGATGTGGCCGATCGGGCCGGAATCTCGCGGGCGACGGCCTATCGCTACTTCTCGACACCCGATGAGTTGCTGCAGGAGATCGCGCTCGACGCGGTTGCCCTCGCGATCCGCATTCCGGATGATCCGTCGCTCGATGCCGGTGCGCGGGTCGAATCCGTGATCCGGCAGGTGCTGGCGATGCTGGAGGATAACGAGACGACCTTTCGCCATTTCCTTGCGGCCCGGGTCGTCGAAAAGGGTGGCCGTCGCGGCGCGCGGCGGCTCGAATGGCTGGGCGAAGCGCTGGCGCCGCTTTCCCGCGAAATGCCGCGTCGGCTCTATCTGCGCCTCCTTAACGCGCTTGCCCTTCTGACCGGCATGGAAACCCTGGTCGTGATGAAGGACGTCTGCGGGCTCGAAGCCGACGAAAGCGAGGAGGTGATCATCTGGACCGCCCGCGCCCTCCTTGCTGCCGCCGAACAGGAGGCGAGGGCGCGTTAATCCTCGCCGGTTCGAAACCAGGCGGCGATCTGGGCTTCCGTGAGATTGCCGCCGCAAAGGATCGTTGCGACCCGCTTGCCCGCCAGCGACTCGCGCCGGGCGAGGATGGCGGCAAGCCCGGCAGCGCCCGCCGGCTCGACGAAGCGCCGCCACCTTGCTCTGGCAAAGCGCATGGCAGCAAGGATCGCGTCGTCATCGACCAGCACGACATCATCGATGGTATCCCGCAGCCACGCGACCGCGGCGGGCACGGGGCTGCGGATCGCGATGCCATCGGCGATCGTCTCGGCTGTCTCGGTTACCACCACGCGGCCTTCGGCGTGGGAGAGCGCCATGCAGGGCGCTCCTTTCGCGACGACGGCGACGACGCGCGTGCGCTGAGACCGGGCCTTGAACCAGCAGCCCGTTCCGGCCGCAAGGGCCCCGTTGCCGAGGGGAACGAAGAAAGTGTCGATCGCATCCGCCTCTTCCGTCAGCTCCGCAGCGATGGTGCCGGCGCCTTCGGCGATCGCGGCGCTGGCGCCGTCCTCGACAAACATCAGGCCGTTCTCATGCGCAAACTGCCTGCCGGCGTCCTTGGCAGCGTCGAAATCATCGCCCGCAAGCCGGACCTCAGCGCCGAACCTGCGCATGGCCACGATCTTCAGCGGGTTGGCACGGGTGCTGGCGAAGACGGTGAGGGCGCGCCCCGAACGGGCGGCATTATAGGCGAGCCCCTGACCAAAATTGCCGGCAGAGGCGGTCACCAGCCGATCCGTGCCCGAAGATTCAGACAGGAAAAGGCCCGTCCCGCGCCCCTTGAAGCTGCGGATCGGATTGTCGGTCTCATCCTTGGCGAGAAGCTCCAGCCCCGCCACCTCCGTGCGCAGAAGCTTCGAATTGCGGAAAATCGGATCGATCATGTCATGCGCCATATCGATCCGCGCGGCTGAAAGGGGTGTTTGGTTTGTCATGGTGCGATGGTAGGCTGGTAAGGACGCGGCAAATCGGCGTTGATGGCGAAATTGGCGCGGCCTTTCCGCAAATTCATCGGATTGAAATCATGGACAACATCGACCGGACCATCCTTTCCATTCTCCAGGAAAACGCCGACATTCCGGCGCGGAGCATCGCCGAGACCGTCAACCTATCCCCCTCGGCAACCGAACGCCGCATCGCGCGACTGAAGCAGGAGGGGCTGATCGAAAAGGTCGTCGCAATCGTCAACCCGAAGGCGGTCGGTCGCACGCTTACCATTCTGGTCGAGCTCGAGATCCAGAACGAGCATCGCCACACACTCGATCAGTTCCAGCGCTGGCTGGGTGCCGCGCCAGAGGTTCAGTCGTGCTGGTATGTGACCGGCGATGCGGACTATGTGCTGCTGGTGGCGGTTCGCGACCTCGATGAATACAACCATTTCATCGATCGACTGATGGAGCAGCAGCAGGCGCTGGTGCGCAAGTACAAGAGCCTCGTCGCACTGAAGACGGTCAAGCATTCGCTTTCACTCTCCGTCCTGCCGTGACCCTGTGGCCAGGCCTCTGGCGGTGGCGCGGAGCCGGTGTTTGCGGTAGAGTGACGCCACAAAATTACCATATAGACGGCCATGAAGACGTAAAATTACGCCAGCCGCGCAAAAAACACGGTTTTGTTACCCCAAAATAGGTCAGCATTGTTGACTTATTAAACGCTCTGTGGTGTGTTCGCGCATCAAAAAAGACTGAGGAAACCCCATGCTTGACTGGGAAAAAATCTACGCGACGCGCACCAAGCGCATGGGCGCGTCTGAAATTCGTGAACTTCTGAAGCTGCTCGAGCAGCCGGACATCATCTCGTTTGCCGGCGGCATTCCCGATCCGGCGCTGTTTCCGTCCGAGGATTTTCAGGAAGCCTACAACGACATTCTTTCCGGCCCCGAAGCCGGGCAGGCACTGCAGTATTCGGTGAGCGAAGGCTATCCGCGCCTGCGCGAATGGATCGTTCAACGCATGCGCGCCCGCGGCATCAATGCCGACATCGGCAACATCTTCATCACCTCCGGTTCGCAGCAGGGCCTCGATTATCTCGGCAAGTTGCTGCTGTCGCCGGGCGACACGGCGCTCGTAACCTGGCCGACCTATCTCGGCGCGCTGCAGGCCTTCAACGCCTATGAGCCGCGCTATGACAAGCTCGACCTGTCGCGCAACGCCTCGCCGGAAGATTATGCCGCCGCCGCGCGTGACGCCGGCAGCCGGGTGAAATTCGCCTACCTTTCCGCCGACTTCGCCAATCCGAGCGGCGAGAGCCTGACGCCGATGGAGCGCGAGAAGCTGCTCGACATCGCCGAAGCGCTCGATATCGCCGTGATCGAGGATGCCGCCTATCGGGCTCTGCGTTATGATGGCGAACGCCAGAAGACGCTGCTGACCATGGACTGCGAGCGCAATGGCGGCATCGAGAACACCCGGACGCTTTATTGCGGCAGCTTCTCCAAGACGCTTTCGCCGGGTCTTCGGGTCGGCTGGATCTGTGCGGCGACGCCGGTGATCAAGCGCCTGGTTCTGGCCAAGCAGGCCGCCGACCTGCATTCGCCGACCATCAACCAGATGGCGATCGCTCGCGTCGCAGAGAAGAGCTTCAACGAGCAGGCCGAAAAGATCACCAGAGTCTACGGCAGCCGCCGTGACGCCATGCTGGACGCTCTTGCAAAGCACATGCCGGCAGGCGTGCACTGGCACAAGCCGGAGGGTGGCATGTTCATCTGGCTGACCATGCCGGAGCACATCGATTCGGCAGCGCTGCTGGCCCTGTCCCTGAAGACCGCCAAGGTCGCCTTCGTTCCCGGCAATGCCTTCTATGCAGATGGCAGCGGCGGCAATCACATGCGGCTCAGCTTCTCCTGCAGCAGCCCTGAGGTGATCGAAGAGGGCATCGGCCGGCTCGGCGCTCTGCTTGCGGAACAGCTGGCTGCCGCCGCCTGATCTATCGACCTCTCAAGACAAAGCCCGTCAGTCGCGCACTGGCGGGCTTTTTTTGTGCCGCGCCGGCCTCGCGCAATCTTCGTCCGCCACAGAAAGGTCAGCGAAAGATGATGCCTTCCCTCTGACGTAACTGAGAAAAACTGCTATGCATTCGCTGTCGAGAGAATGGGAGTGGACATGACGCCTTCGCCGCACGCGCTTATGAGAGACTGGCCGCCTGAGGGTGTGGCATTCCCGGTCGCCGATATCGATATACGTGTCGCCGCCGGCGAGCTTGCCGAGCTTGCCGCCTTCAGGACCGAGATCGACGCCAACTGGAAGGCGGAGACCGACGCCAATCCGCATCTTTTCAACGGCCGCCTGGTGGCGCTTTACGATGTGGCGCTCGATCACGCCGGTGTCCATGCTGCGGGCAGGATGGTCCCCTATGCCTATCACCTTTGGTGGCGCCGCCAGTCTCTGCCGCCGCCGACGTTTCACTGTTTCGCCATGCCCGTCATCGTGTCCGCGGACGGCGCCATTATCGCCATCCGCATGAGCCAGACCACGGCCAACGCCGGAAAGGTCTATTGCGCCTCGGGCTCTCTCGAAGAAGATGACATCGTCGACGGCCGCATCGACATTGATGCCAATATGACCCGCGAGGTTGCCGAGGAAACCGGGATCGACCTCACCGGCCTCAAAGCGGGCGCGGATTACTATTGCGCCCATCATCGCCATTGCGTGATGTTCTACCGGTTCTTCTATTCCGAAAGGGACGCTGCGACATTGATGCAGGCAGTCCGCGAGCATATGAAGACCGATACGGAGGGTGAGATCGACGCCGTGCTCGCGATTACCGCCGGCAACCGCGGCGCGTTCAACTACGCTTTTTCAATGCCGCCGGTTCTGGACCTGCATTTTTCGAACGATAGCTGAAGAAAGTCCCGGAGAGGAGACTGCCATGCGCGACTATGCGATCTATGACGTGTTTACATCGGAGCGGTATCAGGGCAATCCGCTCGCCGTGGTGTTCGAGGCGGACGGGCTCTCGGACGACGAGATGCAGACGATCGCGGTCGAGTTCAATCTCTCCGAAACCATCTTCGTTCTGGAACCGACCAATCCCTCGCAATCGGCATCGGTGCGGATCTTCACGCCGGGCGGCGAGCTGCCGTTTGCCGGGCATCCGACCGTCGGCTGCGCCGTGGCGCTCGCCGAGCGCCAGCACGGCGAGGACGTCGGCATCGACATGGTCTCGGTTCTTGCCGAGAAAATCGGCCCGGTGCGCTGCGCCGTGAGGCTGAAACCGAACGAGGCGGGTTTCGCCGAATTCGATCTGCCCCGGCTGTCGCAGAGATCGGATCTGTCGATCGGCCGCGAACGGCTTGCCGAGGCGCTCGGGATCGACGTCTCCGACATCGGCTTCGAAAACCATGTGCCGACGATCTGGAGTGCCGGCGTTCCTTTCAGCATGATTCCGGTCCGCAATCTTGGCATCATGGAGAAGATCGAGTTCGACCCACGTGCCTGGCTCGCGGTGGCGCCGATGGTCGACGGTCACCTTGTTTCGGCCTATCCCTATACCCGCGGCGGCGTTCGCCATGATGCGCATTTTCACATGCGCATGTTCGGCGTGGGCATGGGCATCGTGGAAGATCCCGCGACCGGCTCCGCAGCGGCGGCCTTTTCGGGAGCGCTGCAGCATTTCGACACGCCCGGCGAGGGGCATCATGCCTTCCTCATCGAACAGGGCGTGGAGATGGGTCGCCCTTCCTATATCCGCCTGAATCTCGAAATCACAGCCGATGGCAAGGTCAACGGTGCGCGCATCGGCGGCCAGGCGATCTGCGTTGCCCGCGGCAGCCTGTTATAAGAGGGCGCGGGGCGGGATTTTCCCCGCCATCCGGGCCCAAATCCAAAACGTTTAAAAAAATCGGCCAAGGTGCTGGACAACCCTGCGAATCCTCGTTATATGCCCCTCACACGACGCCGAGGCGCTCGTAAGTGTGGGTGATTAGCTCAGTTGGTAGAGCAGCTGACTCTTAATCAGCGGGTCGTAGGTTCGAGACCTACATCACCCACCATTTTATCTCTCTGGAATTTCTCCATAAATCCTGTTTTTTTGGGCGGTAATGGTGAGGCCGGTTTCCTAATTTTTGGAAACGGTTTCCAATTCACGTTCTGTTCTTGTTCCGGAATGCAGCGGGTTCAATGTCCGCCCAGCGACTTTCCATAAGGTGCATGGCATCGCGCGCAAGAGACCTGAGGGAAACCTCTCGTCCATAGTGCTGAACCATCTGCGGGGACATATTGCAAATCGCTCCGACCTGGTTCTCGGTGCACCCGACCTCCAATAAATTGATGACCGCATTTTTGCGCAGGCCGTGAAACACTATTCGCTCTTCGCGGAATCGTGTGAACTCGTCACGGCGCATGAGTTTCTGCCACTCAGTGCGAAAACCATCGGCCGAACGAAATGGAAGGCCTCTTGCGCCGACGTGCAGCTGAACGGCATCAGCAGGCATTCTTTCAATCCACTTTCGATACTCACTGTGAAGCGGAATCCAGACCGTCCGCTTCGTCTTTTGCGCTTTGACTTCTATTGTCGTTTCGCCATCCAGAGGGCGCTTCATTCTCAGGACGTCACCTTGGCGCTGGCCGGTAAAAAAGGCTGAGACAGCAATCATTTGCAAATGGGAAGGTGCATGCCTGAATAGGGTTTCAAAGGCCCAGTCCGGCCACGGGGTCCAAGGTTCGCCGCCGGGTATCTTCTCAGTATGGCTAACTGGGTTAATCATGCAGAAACCGCGAGGGATTCCCCATGCCATCAGCCTGGAAAGATAGGCGCGGAATTGGTTTGCAGCCGCAGGCGTCTCCGACATCGAATCGATGGCTTCTTGCGCGTCTACGGTGGTCAGGTCAGTGGGCATGTCGTTGCCCCATATTTCGATTATTAGTTTGCCATAAGCAGAATAGCCGCGGCGGGTGGATGCGGAAAGAGAACGCCAGACGGCATTTGTTTCGCTTTGGAACGCTTCAACAAGCGCGCGAAAATCGCGGATGCCCAGACGATTTTGCCGCATGAGAGCATCGAAAGCTTTCTCAGCCTCGACCCAAAAATTCGGCTCCCTGTAAGGCGGTAGGCGTTTTCCGCCCAACAGAAAGCCTTTGTCGTCGCGGGAAAGCTGATCGCATATCGCGAGATGGAAGTTGAATTCGTTCGTCAGTGGATCGGGCAGTCTGATTGATGGCCAGGCATTCTCTGTGTTTCGGCCTCGCGTATAAAACGTGTAGGTCGTCTTGCCGCCATCCTTTCGCGACTTTGTTACCCTATGAACATGCTTCGGTAGGGCGATCGTACCGCTTTTGCCCGATCTTTTCACGGAATTTTCCTCCTAGTCCTTTGGGTTGTTCGTGCTGGCCTACATTCATTGCGCGATCTAGATCATCGCGGTACCAGAACTTTCGACGTGTCGTATCGACGACTCTCGGTTCTGGGTAGGTGCTTCCGATCCGTTTCAGAAACTCTCCGATACTGCGCTCTCCGCAGTATGCAGCTGCCATGTCGGCAAGCATACGTGGTGGCCAAGCTCCTGGTGGGTTCCTTATTGGTCGCATTTGCTTTTGCGCCTCCAAATCTCATATTCATTGACCATTTCCCGCCATCGGGCCGCAGTGGCGGGGTCTGTGTTCAGCTCGCTCCGGCTGGTGATCGCCAGCACCGACCGCACTCGTGTCACGGCCGTCCTGTCGGTCGCCGGATGCGGCAGATCGTGCCGCTCGATGAGAAACCGCATGAATGCCGGCTCGGTGCACTTCATGGCGCATTCTGCGGCATAGTCTTTCGCTGGCTTCCCGCCCTTCGCTTCAAGCGCCCGCTTCAGCTTCTCGATCTCCCTCCGTCGCTCGGCGTCACGCTTTGCTGCGGCGTCCAGCATGCCGATCAGATCGGCGGGGATCTCGATATGCCGTCGGATCAGTTCGCGATTGTCGGCAGGGCAGGTGATCGGAAG
Source organism: Martelella endophytica (assembly GCF_000960975.1). Lineage (NCBI taxonomy): Bacteria > Pseudomonadati > Pseudomonadota > Alphaproteobacteria > Hyphomicrobiales > Aurantimonadaceae > Martelella > Martelella endophytica. The sequence continues at coordinate 3,496,434 of NZ_CP010803.1, forward strand.
CGAGCAGATGATCTCCGGCTCGTCTGGACCGATGACCTCAAGATGCATGCCGGCGGTGTCGGCCAGAACATGTGCCAGCGGCACGGCCCGGGTGACCAGCGCCCGATAACTGTCCAGCCGCTCGCGTGCGGGCAGACGACTAGCCATGGCCGGATACCTCATTCAGGAACCGTGCCGGGAGTTGTTTGAACTCCGCCGGTTCATCGCCCGGCCTATCCTCCCGCATCGGCATCCAGAAGCCGATGAACTCCGGATGGCCTGCCACGGTCATGACATTCGGCCCGGTCTTTCGCAGCCAGTGTTTGGTACTGAGTGTGCTCTGTGGGTTCATGACATCGAGGAAGCCGGAGAACAGGGCAGGGATGTTCGGATTGAACAGGACATGGTCTGCCTCGAAGGAGCCTGCCATCCAGTTTACGATCAGCCGTCTCCAGTCATGGGGAATGCCGCGGCTGATGCGATAGTCATGACCGGGCATCAGGCGGCTGCAGCAGGAAGCCGTCTGCTGAAACAGTAAGGGTAGAAAGTCCTGTCCCTCCTCGGCATCGGCATGCCAACCGGGTGGCGCCATCCTCGGAAAGATCATCATTCCGGCTTCGTGGAACAGAGCCTTTCCGGGTTGTGTCCATTCCGGCAGGCTGAAGACATGTTCCCAACCACATGAGGACATCCTGACGGGCCCCTGCGGCCGGCAGAGGTCGAAGGCCGCGTCGGGAAGGTCGAGCGTCAGGCTCTCCGATGCGCTTCCGTCTCGATCGTGGATGAAGGCCATGGCGTGGCCGCTGAAGACGCTGACGAGCACTCCTCCCTCCACTGCAGGTTCGACACCGATATGGCCGAGGGGAAAGCGGACCGGATCCTGCAAGCGGGCATAGGCGATCACAGCCTTCATCGGCCACAGCCACTTTGCATTGAAGGAACAGGCGAGGGGATGGGTATCGGCTGTGACGGTACCCGTGTCCTGAGGACCGTGGGGATCATCAGCTATGGCTTCGTGCCTTGTCATGGTCAAACCCCCGAAGCTGCAGCAAGTGCCGCCTCGAATGCGGCAAGCGCCCTGATAGTCAACAGGAGGAGGAACGCGCTGCCGACGACGGTCGCCGGTAGTGCAATGCGACGCAGGACGTTGCAGTCTGCCGGTGTGAGAGGATGACGGTGAGCGGCGAGGCGGACGATCATGCGTCACCGCCCTTCTGTGCATCCAAGGCGGCAAAGATGCGTGAGACGAGGCCATGCTCGCCGGGGGTGTCATCGAAGCGGCGCAAACAGACGTGTGTGGAGGCGTTTGGCCTTAAATCTGAGACTATGGTTGTCCTTGCTTCGGAATTTCGGTGCATAGAAGGTCCCTCCAATACCAATTGCGCTATCGGCGGCAAAAAGCGGAAGCGGCGGATTTCGGTGTGGATGACAACCATCCCCGCGGCTAGACCCAATGGGTGTCATATGCACCTATTGACTGTCAAGCAAAAAATGGGTGCATTTAATACCCATATTGACTTGTGCTATAATCCAACGGCTCTCTGGTCGGAATTTTTAAAAATGTAATGGTGAAGGCGAATTTGCGCTGTTCGAGTAAGCGCAAATTACACTCGGTCGCTCCAGCCTTTTCCGGTAAGGGCCAAGCCGTATCGCTTTGATGCGGGTACAAAACTCGCAATTATCCCGCGACTGCTACCAGTGTGGTTGGATTGATGAATCCACGAGCGCCGTTACGAATGGTACGGATTTCTGCAGCATGGATCGCTCGTCCTGGGGCAGCGGGTGCTCGTCTATGAGCACTGGGGCAACGAGAAAGATGGCCTCAGAGGCCGCAATCTCGGCAAGATTCCAATCCGTGACCTCCCATCCCGGGGATCTTCTCAGAGTAGGTTGTTTGGTAAGGAAGAGCGGCGATTCCCGCTTTCACATCTCTAGCACTGTCCGCCGCACACGTCCGATCACTCGGATAGGGTCTTCGAGATCCGGCGGGGAGACGTCGTGATATGAGGCTGGATGAAAAGGAGGGTCTTCGTTAGGGCGATAGCGTTTGTAGGTAGTTGCCCCGGTTTCGTCGCAGACCACATAGCAAGCATTTGGCACTAGACGCCGATCATCCAGATTGACAAAAATGATCGATTCCGGCGGAGAAACCTTATTCATTGAATCACCTTCGACCCGCAAGGCAATCCAGCGACCCTGCGGTAAATCGATCGCAGGAATAGTCGGGTAATCGGTCAACCTGAATACCGCGCTTTGATCGGTAAGTTGGCCCGCACTGACGAATGAAATAAGCGGAACATCTGCAATATTGGGGAGCGGCTGGTTTTGATCGCGCATCTCGCCACGACCAAAATAAAGCCAGTCAAAAGACACACCAAAAACCTTGGCGTATTCTCGACCGGTAGTTACGGAAAAACCGTTAGAACCGCGTTCATGTGACTTATAAGTATTCTCGTTCCACCCAAAGCGTGTAGAGAGTTTGCGATACCCGCCTAAATTGGACGCTTCGCGGGCGATCTTCAAACGTTCGGCACGTTCGCGCTTTTCAATCTGTTCATTTCGATTGCTCATTGCTGTGCCTGTTGTTCGCGTATAGTTGCGAATTGTACCTATTTCGTAGGTATCTGTAACACCCATATCGCTTGACATTTGTGGGTGGGAATGGCACCTATTACGTATGACGCATTCTGAAATCATCCTGAAATGGCCCTCGATCGCGGAATTTGGGCGCGACATCGGCGTCTCTTATGAGGCTGCGAAGGCCATGCGACGTCGAGGGAGTATTCCCGCTCAGTACTGGGTGCGGACAGTCAATGCTGCGCGCCGCAGGCAAATAGATGGAGTGGATGTCGCCATCTTGGCGAGACTCGTCGCATGCCACTTGTCAGAAACACTGGGGTTGGCGGTACCTGAGTGACACAATGTCTCCGATACATCTCTCCCCATACCGCATATGCCACGCCGGCATCGAAGACACCTTGCCGACCCTGTGCCGGCAATGCCGTACCTCTGTGCGGAGCCTCGCACATGGCATGGCTCTTTCCTTCTCCCATTCGCGCGCACCGGGCACCACCTGCCCGAGGCTGCGCGCGGCGCGGACCCGGCGATCTCCTCCCGGCCGGCCCGCGCGGGGTGCGCCGGAGCGGGCCATGTGGGTGCCTGCTCCGGCGCTGGTGCCCGTCAATCGCTGCGGGCGCCGCCCCATCGTTCTCGTGTCCTTCCCGGCTGCACCCGCCGTAGGCGCTCCATCCGACTGACCTGACCCTAAACCGCGATCCCCCGTCCCGCCATGGGAAACGACGCCGGGCCTTTCCCGGCGCGCATGGCTTTTGTTGTTTTCGAAAGGGAGAGACATGGCCGAAGAGCCCTCCATCGATCCGTTCATCCTGACCATCCGCTGCGCCCAGCGCGACCTGATCAAAAGGGCAGGGGGGATCGAGCGCGTTGCCCTGATCACCAACCGCTCGACCAGTGCCGTCGGCCGCTGGAACGGCAAGCGCGATACCGACATCATGCCGATCCCGGTGGTCAGGATCCTGGAAGAGGATACCGATGCACCATTGGTGACCGAGGCGATGGCCGCGGCTGCCGGTCGCAGACTGACGGAATCGGATGAGCGCAGCAGGACGGCACTGTCGCTGATCCAGTGCATGGCGGGCGATCAGGCCAGCGAAGGCGAGCTGATGAGCACGATCCTCGAAGCACTGGCCGACGGTCATGTGACGCCGACCGAGGCGCAGCTCTGCCTGCAGAAGCTCTCCGACAAGGAAATCAGCGAGGATCGGCTGAAGCGCTGCCTGATCGGCGCGATTGCCGGCGGTGGTCTTTCGGTGATCGACGGAAAAACCGGCCGATGACGGGCACAGATCTTTCGCCACGCATCTCCTGCCATCTCGTCTCGGTGGCCGGGTTCAGCTTTTGCCGCTGCGGCTGGAGCGATCATCCGATGATCGAGGCGCCCTGTGCGGATGCACAGGAGGAGGCCGAAGATGCGGCCATCCGCAGGATGATCGAAAGCGGCACAGACTGGCGGCCGCGTGAAGTCTTTCTGGCGGACGGATCCGGCCTGACGCCCGGTCGGAAGGCTGGTGCAGCATGAAGTACTGGGACCGTCAGGAGATCGAGGCAATGGCCGCGATGCGCCGGGATGGCAAGGCGCTGACGGCGATTGCCAAAGCGTGGGGTGTCTCGCGCATGGTCGTTGCCGGCATTGCCCGCCGCAATCCGGACCTGTTTCCCGTCAGGGAGAGGAAGACCGAAGCGGAGAAGGCAGCCGCCATCGAGGCCGAACGCAAGGCGAAGGCGGCAAGGCTTCTGGCAAGGCGGAAGAAGAAGCCTGCACCCGCTGCCATCGATGCCCCGATCCGCAGGCAGGTGCCGATCGAGGCCTATGACACACAGCACATGCAGCTGCCTGGCAGTCCCACCGTGCCGTTCATCGACTGCGGCGAATTCCGCTGCCGGCTGGTGCTGACCCCGGGCGGCGAACGGCTCGGTCCGGATGCACCCTGCTGTGGGCGACCGGTGGCAGAAGGTGCTGCCTACTGCCCGGAACACCAGAAGCTGATGTACCGCCCTTACGAGAGGAGGACACCGGCATGGTGATGGCATCGCCTTCCTCACCTCCGATGCGGATCCTGATCGGCTGCGAGACCTCGGGCGTTGTCCGTCGGGCCTTTGCAGCGCTCGGTCATGACGTCTGGTCGTGCGATCTGTTGCCAGCCGAAGATGGCAGCAACCGTCACATGGTCTGCGATATCCGCGAGATCCTCAATGACGGCTGGGACCTGCTGGCAGTGATGCATCCGCCCTGCACACGGCTCTGCAACAGCGGGGTGCGCTGGCTGTCGGGTCCGCCAACCAATCCGCCGGGCGAGACCACGGCCGACGAGAAACAGGCATGGCCGTCGCTCTCCACCGAAGCCCGCCGCATCATCATGTGGCGGCTTCTCGATGAAGGGGCGTCCCTGTTCTCGGCCTGCTGGAATGCACCCATCGAACGGATCGCCGTGGAAAACCCTGTGATGCACCGGCATGCCAAGGCCCGGATTGCAGGCTATGCCCCGCCGGCCCAGACGGTTCAGCCGTGGTGGTTCGGCGATCAGGCGTTCAAGGCGACCTCGCTCTATCTGCGTGGCCTGCCGAAACTGACACCGACCGACAGGCTGACCCCGCCGAAGCCCGGCACGGACGAGCACCGCCGCTGGTCGATTGTCCATCGTGCTCCACCCGGAGCGGACCGCTGGCGGCTGCGCTCCCGGACATATCCGGGCATTGCAGCTGCGATGGCAGCGCAATGGGGCGGTTATGCAGAGGGCGCCATGCGGGAGACCTCCGCATGAGCACCACGGCAACACACACCCAGACACCCGTCCGCCACTTCGAGCGCACCACCGTCGCGCACGGCAGCAGCATGGCCGCAGCCCTGCGGATCGTCTGCGGCTGCTGCGAGGCGAGCGGCTACGCGATCCTCACCGCCACGCTCCGGCAGGCCCCACCCGAGGCGATCACGGATCACTTCCGCACCGGCGGCTGGAAGGTCGGCGCAACACCGGCAGACGACCGGTGCCCGGCCTGCCGGCGCAGAACCTCAGTCACAAACCGAACGAAAGGACAGGACATGGCAACCGCAAAGCCGCGAAAGGCTGCAACGAAGGCCTTCGCCGTCAAGGCAACGACAGCCCTCACAGCAGCCCCGGCGCCCACAGAGGCTATCACCACCGCACCGCAGGCAGACCCGCCACCGGCGATGGACCGGGAAGACCGGCGGATCATCACCGAGAAGCTGGATGACGTCTATGGTGATCGCGGCTATCGCGGATCCTGGACCGATGCGACACTCGCCCGGGATCTCAATGTCCCGCGGGCCTGGGTGAGCGACGTCCGCGAGGCCTTCTTCGGTCCGGAGGGCAGCAATCCGCTGCTCGACGAATACACGGCCGAGAAGGAAGGCTTTGACCGTCTCCATGCCGGCTTCATGGCTGCCCGCAAGGCCCACTGCGAGGAACATGACCGGCTGTTGAAGCTGGCGCTGGATCTTTCCGGCAAGGCCGACGAGATTGCCCGCATCGGCAAGCGGATCGAGCGGGAACTCGGCTGATGACCCCGGTTGCCGCCCTCATAGCCGATCTGGTGCGTGCAGGCGTCGATGCCGATCTGATCGGACGGACGGCTGCAGCGCTGGCCGAGCGCGAACCCGTGTTCGTGCCGGCAGGCGAAGAAACCGACGTGGTCGCAGAAGGCCATGGCGGCCGTTCGGCTGCGGCCAGACGGCAGGCACGTTATCGGGCACGGAGGGCGGCAAACCCTGATGCAGACCGTAACGCAGGCATAACGCGTTACGTAACGCGTGACGGTGAGCAGGATGCAGGCGATAACGGCGGAGCCCCTTCGATTGCGGGCGAACCGGCAGATCGGACCGCAGCCGGTGACCCCTCAGACCGTAACGCGGCGTTACGCTGCGTTACGGGTGACGTAACGCGTTACGGTGAGCTGCAAAAAGACACTTCCCCCCAAACCCCTATCAGAAAAATTCCCCCCTGAAAGAAAAGGCCCCTAAAGGGGCCCAAAAGAAAGCTCCCCCCATCGGGGCTGAAGCGGGTCTGTTTGCAGCAGAACCGGATGCCGGTCTCAACACCGGTCCCGGGGCAGGTCTCAGGGCCGACCTCGGAGGCGAACCGGAGAGGGCAGGGGCAACAGGCGACACCGTCAGCACCGGCAAGCGCCGGTCCCGTCGACACGGTGGCGATATCACCGGGCTGACGGCGGAGTTCGATGACGCTGTCTGGCCGATCTATCCGCAGAAGGTTGCCCGCAAGACGGCGCTGAAGGCATGGGCCTCGGCACGGCAGCGCGCCGACTTCGACACGATCATCGCCGGGCTGAAGCGCTATGTCGCCAAGACCGACGACCGGCCGTGGTGCAATCTCTCGACATGGCTCAATCAGGACCGCTGGACCGACAGGCCGGCCCCGGACCCCGTGTCCACGCCCGCCGCATCATCGGCCCGGTCGCCGCCATGGCCGCCATCACGCGCTGATCATCTGCGTGAACACCACAGGCGGGCGCAGGCATCCTTCGACAAACGCACAGGGCAGAACAATGGCAAACGAGATGCAGACATCATCGACATCGACAGAACTGACTGGACGGTTGAGGGCCGCACTTGAACCGGCAGGTGCACACCGCTCCGACCTGATGCTGGCGAAGCTGATGCAGTACGGCTTCATCCTCCCCGACAGCATCGATCCGGAGATGGCACCGGAACTTTATGCGGACGTGCTGAGGGACAAGCCTGTCGGTGCCATGCGCCGAGTGTTCGAGAACCTCAGGCTTGGCCGCTATGAGCGCTTCCGCTCCTTCCTGCCAAAACCGCCCGAACTCTCCGCCCTCGTCGATGACGCCSCCCGCCATGACCGGGAGATGCTGCGGATCGAGCGCGAGCGGGTGAGTGGCATCGAAGAACGCCGGCGGCTTTCCGCATCGCTCTCGCCGGAGGAGAAGCAGCGCCGCCGGGCAAAGGTGGAGCAGGTCCGGGCGATGATGGCGAAGGCGGCAGCCGCGCGGGCAATGCCAACCACAGGAGGCCACGATGACCGGCACTGACAGCGAAGACCGCAGGACACTCAGAAAGAGCTTCCTGAAGTTCTACCGGCAATGGCCGACCTTCGGCGATGACAGCGACGAGCGGGCCTTTGCCGAATGGCAGGGACTGACGGCAGAAGACCGGGAGAGGGCATCGACCCTGCTTCCGGCCTTCCTCACCCTTGCCGCGATGAAGGGCAGGGCGGTGAAGTTTGCTGCCAGCACCTATCTCCGGGACAGACGCTGGCAGGATGTGCCTGAAGGCATGGAAGCCCCGGCAACCGGCCCTGCCATGGCCGCGACCTTCGGCAAGGCGTGGATGGCCGAGCGCTTCATCCGGCTTTCAGAGCCCTGCACACCGCTGCCACCGCTCACCCGGTTCCAGGAGCATGAGATCGCAGCAGGCAGAACCGACCGCAGCGCCCTCCAGCATGAGCGGATGCAGAAGATGGGCTGGCCGTCGGTGAATGCGATGCATGACCAGGCGGTGCGCTATCCGGGCCGGGGTGTCCGGGTCCCGGCAGAAACGGTGCTGCTCGGATCGGACTTCGAGCCGGTGAAGGTTGGAAGCGATCTCTGGCTGGCATGGGAGCAGGAGCACAGGGCCCGCGGTTATCCGTGGCTGTCAGATACGGGCAGGGCGGAATGGATCTACTTCCCGCCGCTCGATGACGGCACCCCGGCAACGGCGCTCAACGGCTTCTTCGACAGGTTACAGCGGATCGGACAAAGCGAGGCGGCAGCACAATGATGGTGGCGGGGACGGTGGCGAAGATGATGACGAGCAGCATGGAAGCGGAGCTCGGTGAACGCAGTCTGCGCAAGCTGGAACGTGACGATGCGCTCCGGCGGATGCGGTGGGACGAGCAGGGGGCGCTAGCCTCCGATACCGAAAGCGACACGGCCTGCTGGTATGTGGCCGTTGTTCATCCGGGTCATGAGCAGGAGACGGAGGCAGCCCTTAAGGCGATCGGGGCCGAGGCACTGGTACCGATGCGCCGGGGTAAGAGACGCAAGCGCCGTGGCAGGCTGCTGCCGCCGCAGGACGAGGTGCTGATGACCGGCTATGTCCTCGTCCGTTTCGTCAGCACTGCGAAGGCGCTGAGAGGGCTGTTGAGGCAGGAGCATGTGACGGCGATCCTCGGGGGATGGGAGACGCCCTATGCGCTCAAGGCCGATGCCATCGAAGCTCTCCTGCGCAAGGCGGACAATGGCGCTTTCGATTATGAGCGGCAAAGCGATGTGCAGGTCGTTGCCGGCGACAGGGTGACGGTCGAGGACGGGATATTCGCCGGGCAGGTCGGGACTGTGGTGACGCCCAACACCACGGGCAAGGGTGATGTCGTGATCGAGGTCGACCTGTTTGGACGGATGACGCCGATGGTCGTGCCGTTGGCATCGATCAGCAAAGAGTAGTCCAATGGCTGGATTGCCGCGGTAGTTTATGAGTTGCTAAATCATCGCGTTCCCGGCGTGCAGAATCAGAGCTTCTGACTGAGTGCCTGGGACGGGTGCAGAGGGGCGGATCGTTTCGGCGGTCCGCCCTTTGATTTACCGGGTTCGCCAGCCTTCAGAAAACGGCGGGTCCTTCCCAGCACCCTTGCCCTTGCGGGTATTTGGCACCGCGCGGGTTGCCCAGTCTGAGGCTAAATTCGAAGCCTAAAGTCGGGGCTAAAGTTTAGGCGAGGCTAAAGATAAGCAGTTTCGCTTCGCGAGAGGAACGCATACCGCGAATTTTTCTGTCTGTGTTTTTACGCATATTTTACACACCGCCCATGCATTCCTCATGGCATTTTTACGGCGGACTGCACGATCTCCAAGTGATCAATTTCAGGAGATCCTCATGGCTGATCTGATTTATCTGGCGCTTGCCGCAACCGGCTTCGCAGCGTTCTGCGCCGCCGTCCTGTTTACAGCAAGACTGTGAGGGGCGGGATGTTTGACCTTGTGCTTGGCGCCGCGGTCGCCGCGGCCATCTTCGCCTTTCTCACGCTGGCGCTTCTGCGTCCCGGCCGGTTTTGAAGGAGAGGCTTAATGAGCGACCTTTCCGGATTTCTGCTTTATGGCGTCGTCCTCGTGGCGGCGGCATCGGCGCTGGCCGTCCATATGGCCGCCGTCTACGACGGCAGGCGGCACGTCATGTCGCCGGTTCTCGGCTTTGCCGAACGGCGTATCTATCGGTTCGCGGGGGTCAATACCAGCCGGCCGCAGGGCGTCCGTTCCTACGCGCTTTCGGTGCTCGCGCTGAACTTCGCCGGCTTCCTTCTCCTTTACGCGGTTCTGCGGCTGCAGCCTCTGCTGCCGTTCAACCCGGATGGCATCGGGCCGGTTTCGCCGGCGATCGCCTTCAACACCGCCATCAGTTTCGTCACCAACACCAACTGGCAGGCCTATTCCGGCGAAGCGCAGCTTTCCTATTTTTCGCAGATGGTCGGCCTGACCGTCGAGAACTTCCTGTCCGCCGCGACCGGCATGGCCGTCGCCGTCGCCGTCATCCGCGGTTTTTCGGGCAAGGGGCTTGGCAATTTCTGGGTCGATGCCACGCGTTCGGTGCTCTATATCCTGCTGCCGCTTTCCCTTCTGCTGGGACTGTTCCTGGCGTTTCAGGGCGTGCCGCAGACGCTTTCGGGGGCGGCGCATGTGACCACGCTCGAGGGTGTCGAGCAGGTCATCGCGCGCGGGCCGGCTGCGAGCCAGATCGCGATCAAGCAGCTCGGCACCAATGGCGGCGGCTTCTTCGGCGTCAATTCGGCGCATCCGTTCGAAAATCCGACGGTGCTCTCCGATCTGGCGCAGACGCTCGCGATCCTGCTGATCCCGGTCGCCTTCTGTTTCCTGTTCGGCCGCATGGTCTCCGACCGGCGCCAGGGCAGGGCGATCTTCGCGGCCATGGCCGTGATGTTCGTCGCCGGGCTTCTCGTCATCCATTTTTCGGAGCTCGCCGGCAATCCGCTGATCGGCGCGGGCGCCAATATGGAAGGCAAGGAGATGCGGTTCGGCGCAGCACTCTCCGCGCTGTGGGCGGAAGCGACGACGGCCGCTTCCAACGGCTCGGTCAACGCCATGCATGACAGCTTTATGCCCCTCTCCGGTCTTGTGATGCTGATCAACATGCAGATCGGCGAGGTGATCTTCGGCGGTGTCGGCGCCGGGCTTTACGGCATGTTGCTTTATGTCGTGCTCACCGTGTTTCTGGCCGGCCTGATGGTCGGGCGCACGCCGGAATATCTCGGCCGCAAGATCGAGGCGAAGGAAGTGACGCTTGCCGTCATCGCCTTCCTGTCGATGCCAATCGGCATCCTCGCGGGCGGCGCGCTCACCGCCGTCGTGCCGGCCGCGCTTGCCTCGGTGCAGGATGGCGGGCCGCACGGGCTTTCGGAGATCCTCTACGCCTACTCCTCCGCTGTCGGCAACAATGGATCCGCCTTCGCGGGCTTTGGTGCCGCAACCACCTGGCAGACGACGGCGCTCGGCGTGCTGATGCTGTTCGGCCGTTATGCAATCATCGTGCCGATGCTAGCGATCGCCGGGTCGCTGAGCGCGAAGCGGGCAAGTCCGGCATCGACCGGAAGCTTTCCGACCCATGGTCCGCTGTTTGTCGCGCTGCTGGTGATCACCGTCGTCGTTCTCGGCGCGCTGACCTTCTTCCCTGTGCTCGCGCTGGGGCCGATCGCCGAGCAGACGGCGCTTCATGCCGGCCAGACTTTTTGAAACCATCTTCCCTCAAGGACATGACCGATGTCTCACGCTGAAGCGGCTCAAAAGGGCCTTTACGGACAGGCGCTGAAGGCGGCCTTCCTCAAACTTTCCCCGCGCGCGCTCGCCGGCAACGCCGTGATCTTCGTCACCGCGCTGGTGGCGCTGATGACCACGGCTCTCGCGCTGCGCGATCTTGCCGCCGGCGCCGCGGATGCCGGCATCAGCCTGCAGATCGCGCTCTGGCTCTGGATCTGCGTGCTGTTTGCCAATTTTGCCGAGGCGCTCGCCGAGGGGCGCGGCAAGGCCCGGGCCGACAGCCTGCGCGCGACCAAGGCGGAAACCATGGTCCGCCTGATGTCCGCGCCAGATGACTTAAGCCCGCGCACCGTGCCGTCGGGCACGCTGAAGGCCAGCCAGTTGGTGCTGGTGGAGGCGGGCGACATCATTCCGACGGATGCGGAAGTCATCCGCGGCACGGCCTCCGTCGACGAAAGCGCGATCACCGGCGAGAGCGCGCCGGTCATCCGCGAATCCGGCGGCGATCGCTCGAGCGTGACCGGCGGCACAAGGATCGTCTCCGACAGCCTCGTCATCCGCATCGTCGCCGAACCCGGCAGGAGCTTCCTCGACCGCATGATCGCCATGGTCGAAGGCGCCGAGCGCCAGAAGACGCCGAACGAGATCGCCCTCAACATCCTGCTTGCCGGCCTGACGCTGATCTTCCTGATCGTCGTCGTCACGCTGGAGCCGTTCGCGCGCTATTTCGGACTGGTGATCCCCGTGATCACGCTCGCGGCACTGTTCGTGACGCTGATCCCGACCACGATCGGCGGTCTTTTGTCGGCGATCGGTATCGCCGGCATGGACCGGCTGGTGCGCGCCAATGTGATCGCCAAATCCGGCCGCGCCGTCGAAGCCGCCGGTGATGTCGATACGCTGCTTCTCGACAAGACCGGCACGATCACCTTCGGAAACCGCATGGCCGATGCCTTGATCCCGGCAGCGGGCGTCAGCTCACGCGAACTGGCGGAATCAGCCTTCCTGGCTTCGCTCGCGGACGAGACGCCGGAAGGTAAGTCGATCGTGATCCTTGCCGCAAGGCAGGCGTCCGATCTTGACAGGAGGGCAGGGGACGGCGGCACGCCGGTTGCGTTCTCGGCCAGCACCAGGCTTTCCGGTCTTGATCTCGATGGAAGGCGTCTGCGCAAGGGGGCGGTTGACGCCATGGAGAGGTTCACCGGCGCTTCCGTCGATCCGGCCCTCCGGGCGGCGATCGAGGAGATCGCACGTTCGGGCGGCACGCCGCTGCTAGTGGCGGAAGGCAGCCGCATTCTCGGCGCGGTGCACCTGAAGGACATCATCAAGCCCGGCGTGCGCGAGCGCTTTGCCGAATTGCGCGCGATCGGCATCCGCACGGTGATGATCACCGGCGACAACCCGCTGACGGCGGCCGCAATTGCGGCGGAAGCCGGCGTCGACGATTTCCTGGCCGAGGCGACGCCGGAAATGAAGCTCGACTTCATCCGCCAGCAACAGGCCGGCGGCCGGCTGGTCGCGATGTGCGGTGACGGCTCGAATGACGCGCCGGCGCTCGCCCAGGCCGATGTCGGCGTCGCGATGAATTCCGGAACGCTTGCTGCCAAGGAGGCGGCGAACCTGATCGATCTCGACAGCGACCCGACCAAGCTTATCGAGGTGGTGATGGTCGGTAAGCAGTTGCTGATCTCGCGCGGCGCTCTCACGACGTTCTCGATCGCCAACGACGTCGCGAAGTATTTCGCGATTCTTCCGGCGATCTTCATGGCTGCGTTTCCGGGCCTCGCGATCCTCAACGTGATGAGGCTTTCGACGCCCCAGAGCGCGATCCTTTCGGCGGTGATCTTCAATGCACTGGTCATCGTCGCGCTCATTCCGCTGGCGCTTCGCGGCGTGCGCTACCAGCCGGCGAGCGCCGCCGCATTGCTTCGACGCAACCTCACGATCTACGGGCTTGGCGGCCTCGTCGTCCCATTCGTCGGCATCAAGCTGATCGATCTCGCCGTCACCGCCATCGGCCTCGCATAAGGAGAACCATGATGCTCGACCTCATCAGGCCCGCCATCGGCCTCACCATTGTCATGACCGTGCTCACCGGCATGGCCTACCCGCTGGCGATGACGGGGATCGCCCAGACGCTGTTTCCCGCAAGGGCGGAGGGAAGTCTCGCCATCCGTGACGGAAAGGCCATCGGCTCGGCCCTGATCGGACAGGAATTCAGCGAGGCCCGGTACCTGCATCCGCGCCCCTCGGCTGTCGGATACGATGCGGCGGCGGCGGGCGCTTCCAATCTTGGCCCGACCTCCGCCGAACTGATTTCTGCTGTCAACGAACGACGCCGTGTGTGGGAGACGGAAAACGGCGGAGCCGCCCCCGTCGACGCCGTCACGACCTCGGCTTCCGGTCTCGATCCCGACATTTCCATCGACAACGCACTCGGGCAGGTGGAACGCATCGCCGCCGCGCGCGACATTTCGGCGCTCGATGTCGAGCGGCTTCTGGCGGAGGCGGTCGAACGTCCTTTCCTCGGCCTCTACGGCACGGTCCGGGTCAACGTTCTGGCGGTCAACCTGGCGCTTGACAAGGCTTATCCCGTGGCGCCAGTTCAGGCGAAATGAGGATGCATGCATGCCCGAACAGACGCGGCCGGACCCCGAAGCGCTTCTGCCGGCCGCCAAACGCGAGGGACGGGGGCGGCTGAAGATTTTTCTCGGCGCAGCACCGGGCGTGGGCAAGACCTATGCGATGCTCGATGCGGCCGCGAGGCTGGCGCGATCGGGCACCCATGTGCTGGTCGGCCTCGTCGAGACCCACGGCCGGGCGGAGACCGAGGCCATGCTCCACGACCTCACCGTCCTGCCGCGCCGGCCGTTCTTTCACAATGGCCGTATCCTGCACGAGCTGGACGTAGACGCCCTGATCGCGGCCCGCCCGGATCTCGCGCTGATCGATGAGCTGGCCCATTCCAACCTCTCCGACAGCCGGCACCAGAAACGCTGGCAGGATGTCGAGGACGTGCTGGCGGCCGGCATCGACGTCTTCACCACGCTCAATGTCCAGCATGTCGAGACGCTGAACGACATGGTGGCACGGATCACCGGCGTTCGGGTGCGAGAGACCGTGCCTAACCGGATCCTCGCCGAGGCGGACGAGATCGAGCTGATCGACCTGCCGCCGGACGAACTAATTGAACGCCTGCGCGCCGGCAAGGTCTATGTCGAGGACCAGGCGGCGAGGGCGGTCGCGAACTTCTTCGCCAAGGGCAATCTCACGGCGCTCAGGGAACTGGCGCTGCGCACCGCCGCCGACCGGATCGACCGGCAGCTTCAGGAGCACATGGCCGCCCATGCGATCGCCGGACCATGGCCGACCCAGGAGCGGATCATGGTGGTGATGCCGCAGGAGGCGTCCGGCCAGGATGTCATTCGTGCGGGCAAGCGGGCTGCCGACAGGGCAAGGGTCGAATGGCTCGCGCTTGGCATATCGCGGCTCAGGGAAGGACGCCCGTCTGCCGGCGGCGCCAACACGCTGCGGCTCGCCGAACAGCTCGGCGCCCGCATTTCCCTTCTGGAGGTCGAGGACGACGGCGCGACCGAGGTGATCGCCCGTGCCGGACGCGAGAACGTGCGGCGCATTCTTATGCCGCGTCCACGCCGGCGGACACTGTTCGCCCGCCTGATGCGGCCGAGCCTGCACGAGCGTCTCTATGACGGGCTGCTGCGCAAGGCCGGGGATTTCGAACTAACACTGGTGAGCGAGGAGGCCGTGGCATCGCCGGCCAAAGCCGAGCCGGTTCGGGTTTCCGAACCTTTTTCGCTGCGGCAAATCGCGATCGTTACCGGGGCCTTGGGCGTTACGACCGGCATCGCCGCGCTGCTCCGGCCGGTGTTCCCGATCACCAGCCTTTCGCTCCTGTTCATGACCGTCGTGGTGGCGGTCGCCGCAAGGATGGGACGGAAGCCAGCGCTGGTTGCGGCGGGCCTGAGTTTTCTCTGTTTCAATTTCTTCTTCACCGAGCCTCTCTACACCCTGCGCATATGGGACCAGACCCAGTTCCTTACCCTGGTGCTGCTGGTAATTTCGTCGATGCTGACCGGAAACCTGGCGGCGCGGCTGCGCGAACGCGTGATAGCGCAGAAGGCGGCCGCCGAGCGGACGGCCAAGCTTTACGAATTTTCCCGCAGGGCTGCCGCCGCGGCATCCTTCGGCGATGTCGTCTGGGCGGCCGTCAGCCATGTCTCCGCCGTTCTGGGCGGTCATGCGGTGCTTCTGGCACCCGTCGGCAATGGCAGGCTCGATATCGTCGGTTCGTCGCCGGCCGAGGATCACCTACCGGCGCGCGAGATGACGGCAGCCCGCTACAGTTTCGAGCACGGCGAACCCACCGGGCGCGGCTCGAGCACGCTGCCGGCCGTCGACTGGCTGTTCCTGCCGCTCGTCGCCTCCGACAGGTGTATCGGCGTTCTCGGCGTGCGCAGCGAGGACGGCAACGCCGCGCTCGCCGGTGAACGCGGGCTTGCCGAAGCGCTTGCGGATCAGGTCGCGCTGGCGCTGGAACGCATCCGGCTTTCGGAGGACCTCGCCCAGACACGCGTCAGCTCGGAGGCCGAGCGCCTGCGTACGGCGCTGCTGTCCTCGGTTAGCCACGATCTGCGCACGCCGCTGGTATCCATCCTCGGCGCGGCCGAAAGTCTGGAGAACCCGGGCCTCACTGATCACGCACGCGGCATCCTCACCGAAACCATCCGCGACGAGGGCGAGCGGCTCGACCGCTATATCCAAAACCTGCTCGACATGACCCGGCTCGGGCACGGCGCGCTGAAGTTGAGGACGAGCGCGACCGATCTCAGGGAACTGGCGGGGGCTGCGCGGCGGCGCCTCGGTGGCCCGCTCAGGGACCATCCGCTCGAGATCGGCATTGCCGAGGATCTGCCGGCGGCGGATATCGATCCGCTGCTGATCGAACAGGTGCTGATCAACATCCTCGACAATGCCGCCAAATATTCGGGCATCGGTTCGGCGATCTATCTCGGGGCGGATCTTACCGGGAACGCCATCACCGTCTGGATCGAGGATGACGGACCCGGTTTTCCTCCGGAAGCGATGCATCATGTCTTCGATATGTTCTGGCGGGCGGAGCAGGGGGACGGGATGCCAATGGGTGCCGGCCTTGGCCTCGCCATTTGCCGTGGTATCGTCGAGGCGCATGGCGGAACGATTTCGGCGGGCGCGGCGCATGCGCGTGGCCGCGGCGCCCGCATAGAATTCACCGTTCCGCTGGCCGGGAGGTCCTGATGAGCAATCGCATTCTGGTGGTCGATGACGAGCCGCCGATCCGGCGCTTCCTGCGAGTGGCGCTGGAGGCTGAGGGCTATCTCGTTCACGAGGCCGCAAGCGCAAGGGAAGGGATCGCGATCGCCGCCCGCGAGAATCCGGCCGCGATGATCCTCGATCTCGGCCTGCCGGATGCCGATGGCGTCTCGGTGCTCAAGGCAGTGCGGGAATGGTCGCCAATGCCGGTCCTGGTGCTTTCCGTCCGTTCTGATGAGGCGGGCAAGATCGCCGCGCTCGACGCCGGCGCTCAGGACTACGTGACCAAGCCGTTCTCGACGGGCGAACTTCTCGCCCGCCTGCGTGTTCTCTTGCGCGACCACGCCCGCGAGGCCGCACCTTCGACGATCGCACTCGGCGCTCTCGTGATCGACAGGGCCGACCACCGTGCGACGCTTTCCGGCGAGGACCTGCAGCTCACCCGTAAGGAGTTCGACCTGCTTTGGCTGCTGGCCAGCCATCAGGGTCGACTGGTGACGCAGGACATGATCCTGAAAGCGATCTGGGGACCGGCGCACACCCATGACACGCAATATCTGCGCGTCTATATCCGCCAGCTAAGGACCAAGCTCCGCGATGACGCCGCCGATCCGCACTGGATTTTTACAGAGCCTGGAGTAGGCTACCGTCTTGCGCACGGGTGATATCAACCGAAGCGTATAAGGGCGTTGCTAGAGGTCTATTTTGGGGCCGATTCCGGAATGGCGGCTGCTGGACAAACCGCGCAACTTAACCGACATTCTTCATGAAAATTTCTGCGGTAGCTTTTGGCCCCAAACCTGCATTTGGCCAGATCGATAGATGCCGCGCGGCAGCTTTAGCAAAGCTGGCCTTGCTTCTTCTTCGGAGGTTCCCCATCTAAATCACAGTGAATTTTCGAGGTCAGCGCTGATGACTTTGGGTTTCACCGTCGGAGATGTTGGGGCGTGGCTGTTCATCCTCTGGGCTTGCGTGGACTTGTACATCAATCTCACCCTGTCGATGGAGGACTTCATGAAAGCAACGTTTAAGACTGGTATGGATGCTCTCGCGGTTCTGTGGGCCTAGTTGGGTGAGCAGCCACGCCAACCACAAGATGGCGGATCGGCCTTCGGTTTGAGCTGGTAGACCGCGAGGGGGCGGTGCAAATCCGTCCCCCCACACCACAACGGCCCATAGCAGGCATTTATGTCGAGCCCCGAGAAGTTCCGCTGGCAGTCTATAAGACACGTGAAGTGTCTTCAGCAGGCATAGATGGACTCGCCTGCAGTGGTCCGGCAAAATTTCTGCTCGATGCGAAGTACTGAAGGTTTACTGCATGCTCTTCAGGAATCGGCGCATCTCGTCAGCCTTACCGACGATTCGGTAATATTCGAACTGTGGCTGGCCTGTTACCTTGTAATCCCGGATAAGGCCGCGTTCATGCAGGTACGTGGCAGCTGGATTAAGCCTGCGGGGATCCCAGCCGTATTGATCTGCAATTGACTTGCTGTCAGCGGGGAAGCTTTCATCATTCATAATATCAGCGGCAAGTTTTAGCGCATCTTCACGCGGGTCCCAATCCTTCCAGTGTCGGTCGAACTCGGTAAAGAGACAGGATCTTACCAGGACATGGAAATGGTTGTCTCTGAAGAAGGCAGAAAGCTCGTAGAGCGCGTCCTTGGTGTCTTCTTCCGTCAGGCCCGCTTCTTTCGCGAGCGGCCCGACATCAATCATCGGGTCCATGGAACAGCCATACTTCGTTGCCTCAACGAAATAGCGCGCGACGGCATTGGCTGCTGCCGAGTAACCGGTTTTCGTCTCCACCGATGCTCCGTGCGGTGCTTTGCCAAGAGGCGGTCTGCGACTGATGCCGTGGATGTCGTTTATGAGTTGCGTGATGTCTTCATCTGCCTTGATCTCGGGGGCGAGCATGCCGGAGAGCAGGGGCGGCAAAGCTGAGGGCTGAAGTTCATAGCGTACCGGAATGAATTTGCAGTTTCTGTTCAGTTTGCGCATGAGCCCGGCGTCCATTTCCTGATTGACCCACGGCTTCGAGATTGAATTTGGGGTCAACAACACCAAGAAATGTGTGCAGTTGCCAAGCCCTTCATCGATCTTCTGGCGCAGGCTGTCGCCCGCGCCAATGCACCATTCGGCCCACCAAGTATCGATACCGTTCGCCTGCAATGAAGTGGCAATGCGTTCGGCCAGTACACGATCGTCCCAAGTAAAGGACAAAAATGCGCGCGGTTCGCCCGTGACCTCTTCCTCCATAGCGTTTGTTCTTTCCTCGTCGCCTCCCATGCGGCGACGCACCAATTCAATCAGTTCGGGTGAGCCTTCGACATGCATGTGCAAGTCATCGCGACTGTCTCCGCGTATCACCACCGTCGGGAATTCTCCGGTCTCGGGATCGCGGATCGATCCGATCTTTTCCCTTATTTGCGCGGACAGGTTCTCCATTTCGGCTTGCATAAGCACGTCACCGATTTTATCAGGGTGCACCTTCTTTCCGCCAATCTCGAACTGGATCATTCATTTGTGCTCACGGGTTGCCAACGCATTGAAGAATAATCAACCCATCTACAAGCACAAGATATCTTTTAAGGAAGTTCAGAACCCGCGTAAGCACCGCACACGCAACCATAGCATCCCGTAGTAATGGTGACGACTGTCTCTTGCGCATCTTGGTCATCCGTCGGAAGTGCAGCGAGCGGCAGCTTTGCGGACCGGGTCGATAATCTCGGAATGACCGAAATGGCGGCGCTTTCCTGACCGACAGAGATGGGGCCGATTGCGGCCTGACTGCTTCACGACAGCCAACAAGATAAGTGGGCATCGCAACGCAAAGCCGAGTGAACCGCCGATGCTCTTTGGGATGTAGTCGACCAAGCCGCTAACATGTTGGAGCCGGAGAACTGCGCCAGCTACTTCATACATTGCGGGTAGGACCAGCAGTAAAGCAGAGGCACTCTGTAACCTACGCTTCAGGCAGAGCGAAGCAAATTCTCAACCCATAAAACATCTCGGCGGCCCGCCAAAATTCTTCGTGCAAAAGCCGACAACTCCGCACCTTCGGAGATATAATTTGCTAGAGCGCGAACATGTTCTGAAAATGAATTATCTAAATCGACATTCCCGGATTCTGTTTGCGGGAACAGTCTATCAGCTGCATCAATCTTGCGTGTTATCGACACGGCGAGCGTCTTGCGTTTGTCAACAAGATCAGCATGATCCAAGTGGTAAAGCCTGATTGATTCAGTTGCTCGCCTATAGCGACCGGCATGTGTCTCCTCAGAATATGTCGGGATAGGTCTTCCTGTCTCGTCAAAATCTACAAGGCCGGGTTCGTCGGGTTTGCACGGGTCCAAAAGAATTGGACCTTCATTTGCCTCCTCGGCGCAGCAAGTTGCTCGTCTCGTCTCATCGAGGAGGGGAAATTTTTCACCTTTACCACCTGTTCTCTCACTTTCTTTATCCGCCCGCACACTATTGCAGAATGTACATGCAAACCTATAGTTTGAGGGGCTGAATGCCGACCAAGGATATTTGCTCTTTGGTCGGAAGTGATCTACTGCACCATCAGAGCGTTCCTGCACAATCTCGCAATAATAACATTTATCATGTGAAAGCTTCATCAATGGCAGCTTTAGGTCGCGCCAAACATCTGAGTGATCCTTAATTTTTCCAGGATCATCTGCGATAGCGGCATCCGCGCGCGCCTGCCAGCCATCCGGTAACTTAAGCTGATCCAGATTAATATAGCGCACGTCTTAGTCCTCCCCCTTCTTCAAGGCATTCTCAACTAGACGGCGAGCTTTCTCAGCCTCACCAGGCAGCTCCTCCCTTTCACTTATTGGCGTCGCCTCCTGATCCAGCCTTCGCAATGCTTCTTTCAGTTCGGGATCGCGCACCTCATAGCGGAACCCATAAGTATGGAGCTCTTCATTGATTTCCTTCAGAGTTTTTCGGTCATCTTCACTAAGCACCTTCTGCCCGCTGAGATGGCGCTTCCTCGCAAGCAGGTCTTGAGTATGGGTGTCTAGTGCCGCGCTTAATCCAAACATCTCACTGGTCATTACACCCGCATAACCCATCCCACGCGGATGCGTATCCGGCTCCGCAGCCGAGATTGCCAGCGTTTCCTTATCGCGTGTAAGAATTTGCACTTGTTCTTTCTCAAGCTCAGCTACGGCAACAGGGTTGTGCGTCGCCAGAAGAACATGACTGCTCTGCTTCTCTGTCCCATTCACATTCAAGAAATTGCGGATATGCTGAAGATATTCGACGCTCCATCTCGGGTTCAGATGCGTATCAGGCTCGTCAAGCAGAAACAGGCTTTCTTCTTCCGCTGTGAAACGAAGCAACCCAAGCACGGTTAGCAGCTGCTGTTCGCCTTCGCTCAACTCACGGAAGGTGACCGACCCATCATTTTTCCGCAGTTTCACCCTAATCCGCACCTCGTCGATCAACTCAGAAACATAGGTGCTTTCCAAGTCTTGAAAAAACTGGGCGGTGCTCTTTCCGCCAGCCAGCTTGCGCAGTGCATCCAGGTCTTTCACGAAAAGATATAGGAACTCCAGTGTTCGCGAATTCCATAGACTGACCTTTTCTTTGCGAGTGATGCGCAATGGCGCAAGGGATATATCGTAAAGCGTAGCCAGAAAGTCGGACACGACGCCACGCGCATTCCAAAAGCGTGGATCGCCGTCCTTGGATGTCCATGAAGGCTGCCTAAGAACGAAGAGAACGGATTCGATCCCGCCCTCTTCAAGGCCAAGTTGCTCCTGCAAGAATTTGTCTGTCAACTCGGCATTGTTCACGATGAAAGACAGCAAAACAAAATTGCTATGAACAGGAAGCGCATAGAACAGACGCTTCAAGCCAGGATTTTTTCCAGCGCGAAGGTCTTTGTCGTATCGTTCGAGGTATTTAAGAAAGACCTCTTCCATCCTCTCGCTTTGGCCTGAATAATAGCCAAATACAAATTTCGGCAAATAACCGTCATCTGGATCACGCAATTTGGAAAGAGCCAGTGCTTCGCCAGTGGCCTCCTCAAAGCTGATAGCAGTTGGGGAAGGCCCGGCATTGGGACCATAGGGCGCGAGCTTAATACGATATGGCTCCTTGCCCCCTGGATCGGCATCAATACGGACCCATTTATCCCTGATTTGATAGCAAATTCGGTAGGCAAAGGACGGCTTGTTTTTGTTCCCCTTTGCATCCTCACCCATAATAAGGTCGCGGAAAAGAACTGTTGTCGCCTCCAGAACATTCGACTTGCCAGTCCCGTTCCTGCCAATCAATACGGTAATCAGATGCCCCTGAGCGAAGTCAATCGTCAGGTCTTTCAGGTTTTTATATTCGCCAATCCAGAGCCAATCGATACGCATGATCACTCCTCACTGATCGGCATCAGCCGTAACCAGTCTTCATTCCCCCGGCGCTCGACCTCGATGTGACCATTTTGCAAGTGTGCCCGCAGTTCGTTGTAGAACTCCTCAACCGCGTCAGATGTCGCGCCATCACCAATGCCCAACGTTTGCGCCACGTTGCTTGCGGACACCCAATCTGTTTTGGATTTCAGCACTTCAATCAAATTTGCCATGTTCGCCCTTCCTGTTGTTGATTTTTTAGAGCGCGAAGCGGCCTTGCGCGCAGTCTTCTTTTTTGCCTGTTTTGTCTCCTTCTCAGCCTCGATCCTTTCGAGCAGTCTTGATGCAGGCTCCTCATGTGGATTTTGAGGGACAAGCTCTCCCCTGAAGGCTGCCTGAAGAATGAGCACATCAAGTTGAGGGAGCTTTCTTGAGGCCGCAGCGTGTTCCTCAGATACGTGGTCAAGCCATGCAAAGGCGGTTTCGATACGTCGAACTATTTCTTTTCTAACATTCGGTGCGGGCCATGGAAGAGGTATTTCCCGCAATTGTTTTTGCGATATATTTCGCATGGAAACTTGATTTCCACTTGCGCGGACTTCGATTTCTTTCCGTCCTTTCGGCGAGCGCAAGAACCACATCAACCAGCGCTTGTCGTCCTCGTGCATTTCCAGACGAAGAACCTTGTCGCTCAGGTACAGGTTTTCAGGGCAACCATCGACGATTACAACAGCGCCCAGCAATTCTAGTGTGTTCGCCCTTGATATCAGAAGGTCACCATTTCGAATTCGGGACTTATCTGGCGGTTTAAAAGTGGGCGGCAGTGTTTTCGACTCTAGAGGATCAAACTTACCCCAGGTGACAGCACTCACCTTCACCACGCCTTTCTCATCCAAAGAAGGCGGGCGTTCTTCACAGCGAAGATTTTTGCCAGACACAATATTCTCAACCAGTTCCCCAACGAATATTTCGCCTTCTTGCCGCGATTTGTTCTGATCAGCATTTGAGTTTGATTTTATCCATTCTGAGAATGCCTTTTCGAGCGAGCAAGCTTTGTACTTCTCTATAAGCGACGGAATATGATCAAGTGTTTGGCGGGCGTAAGCCGTGCGGGAAGTTAGGCTGTCAAGCTTGGCGACGATATGGCGTTGTTCAACGAGGGGCGGTAGTGGAAGAGGATGTGCCTTCAAATAATCTGCTGGCACCCGTTGTTGACCGGCAGCGCCGGTCATCACCTTCCGCGCCTGGTCACGGAAGGACGCCTGACGTATGAAATGCCAGATATATTCTGGCGTAACACCGCCATAGCTGCGCAATACATGGAACTCGGTTGAGCCGAAACCGATACCGTTTCTAAGATTTTTCGCAATAGCAGCTTTGCCATTCTCCATCGACGGGGTAATCTTAGCGAAGATTACGTCCCCATCAGCAAATTGCGTGAACCCTTTAACAACCTCACGTAGCGGGCGCGAAACGCTATTGATAATGGTTCCAGAAATTTCACTGACAGCAGCCATGGGTACGAAACTCACGACATCATCGGGTTCCAGGTCAAAGGACCTTCGTGGGTTCACTTCCAAGACATCGCTGAATGCAACCTGTGCCCACCCCTGCGGGAAATCACTCATTCCCACCTCCCGCATTTGCCGCGCGGGCTTGTTGCCAGTCGTGGTAACTCTGTTTCGACCCCTTCACTTTCCACTCGATTCGACCGTTGCTGTTCCGATCTAGAATGACGGCGCTGGCAGCAGATGGACTTGAAAAAGGATATGGTTTGGTGAATGTCATCATTTCATCATTCATCGGCACAAGAACACCGTCGTAAATCAACTTCTGCTTTAGACCTCCATAGCTCTGCTGAACGAAACCTGTGTTGATCAACGCCTGGGAACCTTCAAGCACGATGAACTCTCCATCTTCCTCGACCGCTTCTGCTTGGACTCCTGTTTTGTGGCGAATCTCAAAGTGTATCTCGCCTGACGTTCGCTGTTCGATAGGTGTACTGGTCTGACTAGCGGCACGTGGCTGTGGCTTGAGCATATCAAGTCCAATCACAGGCAGAACTATCTTCAAGTTGGCAAGAAATTGTTCCATATTCGCGCGATCTGCTTCAGGTAAGCGGCGGCGAAGACTTGCCGGATTTGTGCCGTTGTCGAGCAAAACACGACCAGCCTGGGCAGCCATTTCAATCAGTCTTGCCTCAAGATACTCTGCATGGCCTTTTGACAGATCATCATCGCTTGTTGTAACGGTAATCGCGGTTTCCCAAAATTCGCGTTGTACCGCACTTTGCTTTACCCGCTCACGAACTGAATTTCCTGAGCCAATGTAAGCGCGGGTCTCTCCTGGGCGCTCAGGGTCTGGACCCGCGAGGACATAAACGCCGGTGCGATCAACTTCCGTTCGCTCTGCAAGCATCCCAAAGGTCGATGCAGTGGCCACGAAAACTAGCCCGGTCCACCCGTGAATCGTGGCTTTACGAAGCCCCGTAGGCGTCCCATCCACCAAGAACAACTGAATTGTCCGTCCGAAGGCCTCGCTCGCCATCATTCATTGACCTCGGTAGGCTCTATAAATTCTCCAATTACGGCATCGATTTCGGCCATTGCTGATTGAAGATGAGAGAGAATTAGTGCAGCAATTTCTTCAGGAGTTTCTGCCACAACCTCATCTTCGTCGCTTTCATCGAGCAACCAGGAGATAGCCAAATTGTCATCACGATCAGCAATCTCCTTTCGTGTAAAGCAGCGAAAGCGGCCTGTTTCGCCTTGATCCTTGCGCTCTGTTTCGCCGTGCGGGTCGTTGCCGAAACATTTCTCAAACTCTGCGAAATGCTCGTCTAGCAATGGTGTTTTTTTGCCAAATACCGGCATGTTTGAGCGCAAATCATAGAACCATATCGGTCCCGTATTGCTATTTTCCTCGATGCCACGGGTAAAAAACAGAACATTTGTTTTGACGCTCGCTCCCGCGAATATCCCGGCAGGCAACCTTAAAACCGTATGTAGATTACATCTATCCATTAGGTCGCGCCGGACCAATCTGCCGACTCCATCATCGGACAGCACGTTGTCTGGTAAAACGACAGCGCCACGCCCACCCTGTTTCAAACCTAGATATATGTGCTGAAGGAAAGCCAGTTGTTTGTTCGCGTTATGATAAGGGAGATCGGAGCGGAGTGACCTTTTGCTACCGGCTTTGCTTCCAAATGGCGGGTTCGCAAGAATAAGATCAGCGGACTGAAGCCCGTTTGCATCGTCCGTTAGCGCATCCCCGTATGTAATCTCGGCATCAAGGCCATTCAGATACGTATTCATCAAACAAATTCGTCGGGTGTTTTTTTCAATTTCAACACCTTGATATTTTGGGGGCGTTTTCGCGTATGCCTTTTCCGTGTTCTCTGAACGAATAAACCGGTCTGCCGCAATTAGAAATCCGCCACTTCCAGCCGCTGGGTCCTGAATAATCTCACCTAACTTTGGTTTCATGGTTCGCACCATGGAATTAACCAAAGCTCTTGGCGTGAAATATTGACCTGCGCCAGAACGCACGTCCTGCGAGCTCTTTTCTATCAGCCCTTCGTAGATGTGCCCAAATCTATCACCCGAGAGATCATTCCAATCAATTTTGGCGATGCCATCCACTACGGCGTGAAGGTTCTCGTCGTGCGAAAACACCGTAGTGGGAAAGGCGTATATCGCTTGGATCGTTTCACTTTCAGCGCTAGTACCAAGATGGGTTAGCATCTCCTGATAGAAGCCCAGCAAGCCATCTTTGGGATGACCCAAAAGGTCTTTCCAGCGGCTGCCATATGGCAGAAGGTGCTCAACACCGTTCTCTTCCGCAATTTTAAGAAAAAGGAGATATGTCAATTCAGACACGTATTGGTGATAGCTAATCCCATCACCACGAAGGATGTGGCAAAGGCTCCAAATTTTCTGAACTATGTTCTCATTCTTCATGCGGCACCTTTAATTGCACGCCGGAGGATCTCCTTCGCCCTGAACGCCTGAAGGAACGCGAATGGAAACTCCTCCGCGTCAAACGGCTGTTCGGCGAGAGCCGATATGGCTTCTTCGATCTCTACGGCGTTCATTCTTCACCCCTTGGCGCGACAGGCATTTCGCCGATGGTCTCGGCTTGGCCAGCGCGCTGCGTTCTTCTTGCCGCAATGTATTCCCGCATGAATTCCCGGATGACCTGCGCAGCAGGGCGATCCTGCTCGCGACACATCTTCAGGAATTCATCGCGAAGCTCCCGCTCGACACGGATTCGCATTCCGGCATCTTTTTCCTTCATGAGTCGGAGTGTAGCCCTGGGATACACATCCGGCCAAGACTTAGAAACACAGGTCCGCGAAATTGTCCGCGTTCACGTCTTCGGCGTTGTGAAGGGGTGGGCTTTCGCGGGAACACGTTAACGTCCGCTTTAGGGTTGTAGACGAATAGTCACCAACGACCGAAATGGGGGCGCATTGCAGACAGTCACCGGCCGAAAAGGCGGCGATCCCGTGGTCAAAATCTTTTCTGTAAGCTGAACCTCGCTCGTTGTGCTGGCCGGGAACGTAAAAAGCACCTATCGAAAATCCCTCGTCTTCACCTTGATCTCATCGATATGCCCATAGGGATCTAACATATCGCGCGGCTTCGGCATTCCGCGCGGATCCGGTCCCGGCGTCCCATGATGAAACTCGTCGCCCCGCCCGTGCGGAAGCGGAAAGACCGTATCCCGACTCCCGACGCTCGCAAGCTCGGAAGACAGGTCGCTCAGCTCACGTGCCACGATATGAACGACCTCCCCCTCTCGCTGGACCCGTCCTTTGACGCCAAGCATGCCGGACCCGAGGACGGTGCGGCGGTATTTCTCGAACACCTTGGCCCAGACGACGAGATTGGAAACACCGGTTTCGTCTTCAAGCGTGATGAACATCACGCCCTTGGCTGAGCCGGGTCGCTGGCGCACGAGAACGAGACCAGCAAGGTTGACCCAGCGACCGTCGCGCAGGGAGATGGCTTCGGCGCAGGACCTGAACCGTTGTCGGGTCAGTTCCGACCGCAGAAACGAAACCGGGTGCTTCCTGAGAGTTAAACCGACATGGCCGTAATCCTCGACCACTTCTCGGCCGGCCTCCATGGGCTTCAGAAGAGCCTCCGGCTCTGCCTGCTCGGGGACAAGTCCGGCCTCGCGTCTCGCAGCCGCGGCGAAGAGCGGTAGCGGCTCGTCCCTAAGGGCCTTGATTGCCCAGAGCGCCTCGCGACGAGCAAGCCCGAGTGACGGCCTGAACGCATCGGCCTCGGCGAGTTCCACCAGTGCGGCGGCAGGAATACCGGCGCGACGCCAGAGGTCGTCGACCGAAGCAAAGGGCATGTCTTCCCGACATGAGACCAGGCGTGCTGCCTCGGCGTTGGCAAGTCCCTTCACCAGCCGCAGCCCAAGGCGGACGGCGAAACGCCCGTCGTCGCGATCGGTCGGTTCCAGCGTGCAATCCCAGCGGCTTGCATTGACGCAGACCGGACGAACCTCGACGCCGTGGTCGCGGGCATCGCGCACGATCTGGGCCGGGGCATAGAAGCCCATGGGCTGGGCATTGAGCAGCCCGCAGCAAAAGGCATCAGGGTGCCAGCACTTCATCCAGGAAGAGGCATAAGCGATCAGTGCAAAGCTCGCCGCATGGCTCTCCGGAAAACCATAGGAGCCGAAGCCTTCCAACTGCCGGAAGGTGCGCTCGGCGAATTCGCGCTCATAGCCATTGGCGACCATGCCATCGATCAGTTTGGCGCCGAACTTTGACACCCCGCCGGTGTGCTTGAACGTTGCCATGGCGCGACGCAGCTGATCGGCCTCGCCGGCCGTGAAGCCAGCGCAGTCGATGGCAACTCGCATGGCCTGCTCCTGAAACAGCGGCACGCCCAGCGTCTTGCCGAGAACCGCTTCGAGCTCCGGCTTGGGATAGGTCACATCTTCCTTGCCCTCGCGCCGGCGCAGATAGGGATGGACCATATCACCCTGGATCGGTCCGGGCCGGACGATCGCGACCTCGATAACCAGATCGTAGAAGGTGCGTGGCTTGATGCGCGGCAACATCGCCATCTGCGCACGGCTTTCGATCTGGAACGTGCCGAGCGTGTCGGCTTTGCGGATCATCGCATAGGTGCGCGGATCCTCGGCCGGTATGGTGGCGAGATCCAGCCGGATATCCTTGTGCTCGGCGAGAAGCTCAAAGGCGCGGCGCATGCAGGAGAGCATGCCGAGCGCCAGCACATCGACCTTCATGAATTTGAGAATGTCGATATCGTCCTTGTCCCATTCGATGACCTGCCGGTCTTCCATGGCTGCCGGCTCGATCGGCACCAGCTCATCGAGCCGGTCGCGGGTCAGGACAAAGCCGCCCGGGTGCTGGGAGAGATGGCGCGGCGTGCCGACGAGTTGGCGTGCAAGCTCCAGAGCAAGCCGAAGCCGCCTGTCGCTCATATTGAGGTTCAGATCCTGAGCGTGCTTTTCCTCGACACCCTCGGACCAGCCCCAGACCTGCGAAGACAGTGTTTTCGTCAGGTCTTCGGTCAGGCCGAGCGCCTTACCGACATCACGCAGCGCCCCTTTGGCGCGGTAGCGGATGACGGTGGAACAGAGCGCGGATCGATCGCGGCCGTAGGTCTGATAAACCCACTGTATGACGTCCTCTCGCCGTTCGTGTTCGAAATCGACATCGATGTCCGGCGGCTCGCGGCGTTCCTCAGAGACAAAGCGTTCGAACAGGAGATCATTGCGATCCGGATCGACCGAAGTCACGCCGAGGACATAACAGACTGATGAATTGGCAGCCGATCCCCGACCCTGACAAAGAATGTCCCTCGAACGGGCGAAGCGTACGATCGCATTCACCGTCAGGAAGTAGGGCGCATAGTCCAGCTTCTCGATCAGCGCCAGCTCATGGTCGAGATTGGACCTCACCTTGTCGGGCAGGCCCTCGGGATAGCGCTCGGCGGCACCCTCCCAGGAGAGCTTTTCCAGTGCCTGCTGCGGCGTCAGATCCGGAAAGAGCTTTTCCTCCGGATATTGATAGGCGAGTTCAGTGAGCGAGAACCTGCACCGGTCCATGATCTCGACCGTGCGGGCGAGCGCTTCCGGATAGCGGTTGAACAGCCTATGCATCTCTTCCGGCGGCTTCAGATACCGATCGGCAAAACGCTCGCGGCGATGCCCGAGCTCGTCGATAGTGACATTGTGCCGGATGGCGGTGACGAGATCCTGCATCATCTGCCGGCCGACCGCGTGGAACAGGACGTCATTGGTGACGACAGTCGGAACCCGGGCTGCGGCGGCCAGGTTCGAAAGTTGCCAGAGGCGAAGCTGATCGTTCGGCCGCCGTCGCAGCGTCAGCGCGAGATAGGCACGGTCCCCGAAAGCCTCCCGCAGCCGTCGCAGATGCAAGGCGCAGTCATCATCGGCGCGATCGGGGACCAGGACGGCAATCAGCCCCTCGCCATAGGCGACGAGGTCGGTCCATTCGAGATGGCACCTGCCTTTGCCGGCACGCTTCTTGCCGAGCGACAGCAATCGGCATAGCCGGGCATAGGCCGCTCGGTCGGTCGGGTAGACGAGGACCGGCAGGCCGTCGGCAAGATCGAGGCGACAGCCGACCACCAGCCGGACGCCGGTCTGCTTTGAGGCTTCGAATGCGCGCACGACGCCAGCCAGCGAATTGCGGTCGACGACACCGATGGCCTCGATGCCAAGTTCGGCGGCGCGGGCGAACAGTTCGTCGCAACTGCTCGCCCCGCGCAGAAACGAGAAATGCGTGGTCACCTGCAGTTCGGCGTAGCGCGGCCCGGTCATCCGAAGATCCCATGGATGAACCAGCGGTGCGAGCCGCTGTCCTCATGCTCGCCATCGCCGGAGCGGAACAGCCAGTAGCGCTCGCCGGTATCGTCCTCGACCCGGAAATAGTCCCGGACGGCGGTAAGTTCGGCATCCCGCTTCCACCATTCGCCGCGAACCCGCTCCGGTCCATCGGCACGGCGGATGCGGCGACGCACGCCGCGCCAGGTGAACCAGACGGGCGGGTGATCCGGGAGAAGCGCCATGGTCTCGATCGGCTCCGGTCGCGGCAACAGCCGCGGCGGCCGCGGCCAGTCGCCGTCCCATGTGAGGCCGGTTTCCGGTGCCAGCGGAGCAATACGAGCGACCGAGCGTTCGGGCACATCGCTTTGAACCGGTACGAAACGACAGAGCCGGTGTTCGCCGACGCGATTGGCAAGGACATCGACCAGATCAGAGACATCGGCTTCCGGTTCCTCGACCAGGGACGAGATCGTCTGCTTCTCCCGCAAGGGTTCAGCATGGATGGCGACCAGCACCATGATCTCGATCCCGAAGCCCGGATCGACGGTCTCCAGCCTGTCGCGGAACAGTCGGACAAGGCGTCTGGGATCGCGCACCGGCTGGGCAGTGCCGACGCGGACGAACTGCATGGTGTTGTCGACGCGGTGGAACAGGAGATCCAGCCGCCGGGCGCCAAGGCCGCGCCTTTCGAGTTCAAGGCAAAGGGCGTCTGCGAGCTTGGCGATATAGCGGGCGATCGTCTCCGGGGCACCGATGGGCTCGGCAAAGGCCTTGCGCACCTCGACCAGCTCCGGCGAGCGGATCGGATCGACCGGCTCGGCAATCCGGCCAAGCGCCTGGTCCAAACGCCGGACGATTTCCGGGCCGAAGCGCAGTGTCAGCGGTGCGCGCGGCTGATCCAGCAGCTCGCCAATAGTCTCGAAGCCGAGTGTGTGCAGGTCGGACACTGTTGCGGGACTGAGCCTCAGCGCTGATAGCGGCATGGTTCGCAACATTGCCTCACTTTCGCCCGCTGGGATAACAATTGAAGGTCGCGCCAGAAACCGAGCTGCTGCATGCGCCGCGCCCCATGTGTCCGCGACCGCAGCACGCGCCTCGACGGCGGCCGCTGCGAAACGCCTGATCATGTCGGCAAGCATGGCGTCCTCTCCACCGTGCAGGTGATCGGCGCCGGTCGTATCGATGACGAGACCATCCGGCGGATCGGCCATCACCACCGGCGAAATCCGCTGAAGCGCCCAGAGCGCCAGCTTGTCCAACCCCTCGGTTTCGGCGGCAGGATCGGAATCGGCAATGATAAGGCCCGGCACAAGGGCTTGTGCCTTGGTGACGGCCATGCCGATCCGAACGCCAAGCTGTTCGGCATTGGCGTCGAGTGCCGTGATCAGCCTGCGACGGCCGGTGCGGCCGGCCATGACGAGCGGCGCATCAGCGGGAGGCGATGCGTCGCCCGATTTCCTTCTGAGGCGATCCGTCGGCCACCTCGGAAGGAAGAGCGAGACGACCCGTGTCATCACACGCCTCCAGTTCAAAATCGGCACTTTCTCCGGCACGACATCGGATGAGTTCGACCAGCCAGCGCGCGCGGCCAAGGCCGGGAACGGGCAGGGGTCGCGAGGGCAGGACGGAGACCCGCCAGCGGGTGACGCTCGCCGTCGGCTGCCCGAAATCGCCGGCCTCGGTCTGCCGTCGCCATCGGCGCAAAGCCAGCCCGATGGTGTTGGAAGTCTCGGCCGCCAGTTGCAGACGGCGCGAGGCGGTCATGGAAAGACGCGCCGTCTCCGCGACAACCGCGCCGAGCCCGCCATGGCGAAGCCCTTCCTCGAAACAGGCGAGCAGAGCCTTTTCGTCGCCGGCCTCGACATGGATCACGCGGTCGGGCTGAAGCCCGGCCTGGGCGATGGCCGGTGCAAACAGGTCTGGTCGCGTGACCACCCAGAGCACCTTGCCTCGGGTGCGTGCGGCAATGCCCGCCACGAACAATGCAGCCGCCGCTCCATCGACAGCGCCATTGCCGCCGCCCGCCACCTCATGCAGACAGCCGAGCGCCAGACCGCCGCCTGGAAGTCTGCGATCGATGTCCTTCAGGCCGAACGGCAGAACCGAACGCGCGCGTCCACCCGGTCCTTCGAGATGCGCGATGCGCTCCCGAAGCTCTGCGATGGCGGGACTGGATGCGGGGTTCGGCATGGTGTCGGACTGTCTCCTTCAGGACTTTGCAACGGCGGAATTCTCCGATATGTTCCTTATTTGTTCTTTCTTAGGTTTCGAGTCAATCGACCTCATTGGCGGGCCCTGTGGACGGCGACTGGGACAGAACACCGATGCGTGAGGCGCGCGTCGTTGAATCACAAGGGGTTTAGGGTAGGGCGGTATGAGCGCGGCGCATCTCGAAAAATTGAACGACAACCA
This sequence comes from Martelella endophytica, assembly GCF_000960975.1. Classification (NCBI taxonomy): domain Bacteria; kingdom Pseudomonadati; phylum Pseudomonadota; class Alphaproteobacteria; order Hyphomicrobiales; family Aurantimonadaceae; genus Martelella; species Martelella endophytica. The sequence continues at coordinate 3,528,653 of NZ_CP010803.1, forward strand.
GCGGGCCGCGGTTCTGCATGGCACGGATTTGCCTGATGGCGCCATCGGCGGACCGCTGCTGATCATTGCGGGAGCGGGCTCCGGAAAGACCAATACGCTTGCCCATCGCGTGGCCCAGCTCGTCATCTCCGGAGCGGATCCGCGCCGGATCCTGCTGATGACCTTTTCCCGTCGTGCCGCCGCCGAAATGGGAAAGCGTGTCGAGCGGATCTGCGCAAAGACGCTTGGTGACAAGGCCGGGATCATGGCGGACGGGCTTGCCTGGTCCGGCACCTTCCACGGTATCGGCGCCCGGTTGTTGCGCGAGTATGCGATCGAGCTTGGTCTCGATCCGCAGTTCACCATCCATGACCGCGAGGATTCGGCCGATCTGATGAACCTCGCCCGCCATGAGCTCGGCTTCTCCAAGACAGAAAGCCGGTTTCCGGCCAAGGGCACCTGCCTTTCGATCTATTCGCGCACCGTCAATGCCGAGGCGCCACTCTCGGAAATCCTGAGAGCGAACTTTCCGTGGTGTGCCGCCTGGGAACAGGAACTGAGGGAGCTGTTTGCGGCCTATGTCGAGGCCAAGCAGGTCCAGAACGTCCTCGATTACGATGACCTGCTGCTCTACTGGGCGCAGACCATGGGCGATCCGGCGCTTGCCACCGAGATCGGCGGACGCTGGGATCATGTGCTGGTCGACGAATACCAGGATACCAACCGCCTGCAGTCCTCGATCCTGATGGCGCTCAAACTTGGCGGCCGGGGGCTGACGGTGGTCGGTGACGATGCGCAGTCGATCTATTCGTTCCGGGCGGCCACGGTTCGCAACATCCTCGACTTCCCGAATGGATTCTCGCCGAAGGCCGATGTGATCACGCTCGACCGCAATTACCGGTCGACGCAGCCGATCCTCGCTGCGGCCAATGGCGTCATCGGTCTTGCCCAGGAGCGCTACACCAAGGATCTCTGGACCGACCGCGTTTCAACCGAAAAGCCGCGGCTGGTGACGGTTCGCGACGAGGGCGATCAGGCGCGGTTCATTGCCGACGAGGTGCTCGACAATCGCGAGGGTGGCATGCGGCTGAAGGACCAGGCCGTGCTGTTTCGTGCGAGCCATCACAGTGGGCCGCTGGAGGTGGAACTCACCCGTCGCAACATTCCCTTCGTGAAGTTCGGTGGCCTGAAATTCCTCGATTCCGCGCATGTGAAGGACATGCTGGCAGCACTCCGGTTTGCCCAGAACATGCGCGATCGCGTGGCGGGCTTCAGGCTGATGCAGCTCTTGCCAGGTGTGGGGCCGGCCTCGGCGCAAAATGCGCTGGACGCGATTGCTGAAACCACCGATCCGGTAGAGACACTGGCGGCCCTGCCAGCGCCCGCGCGAGCAGTAGCCGACTGGCCGGGTCTTGTGTCCTTGGTAACGGACCTCCGCCAATCAAACATGGGCTGGCCCGCTGAAATCGGCCGGGTCCGGGCATGGTATGAGCCGTATCTGGAGCGCATCCATGAAGACTTCGAGATGCGCCGTGCCGATCTTCTGCAGCTTGAAGACATTGCCGCTGGCTATCCGTCACGGGAACGGTTCCTGACCGAGCTGACGCTCGACCCGCCCGATGCTACCTCCGGACAGGCCGGTGTGCCTCTGCTCGATGAGGATTATCTGATCCTCTCGACCATCCATTCGGCCAAGGGGCAGGAGTGGCGCTCGGTCTTCGTCCTCAATGCGGTCGACGGTTGCATTCCCTCCGATCTTGGCGTCGGCACGACCGACGACATCGAGGAAGAGCGACGCCTGCTTTACGTGGCTATGACGCGGGCACGGGACAGCCTGAACCTTGTCGTTCCACAGCGCTTCTTCACGCATGGACAGTCCTCGACCGGCGACAGGCATGTCTATGCCTCGCGGACCCGATTCATTCCCGCTATGTTGTTGCAGCATTTTGAGAACAGGACATGGCCGGTGGTGAAGCCCGGGCAACAGAACAACGCGGGCCCGCGGCAGGTTCGGCTTGATGTCGGCGCGCGGATGCGCGGGATGTGGCGCTAACGGAGAGGGGACTTGTGCAATCTCTACAATCTGACGACGACACGGGATGCCGTCGTCCAGTTTAGCAAGGCGATGAGCGACAAGGCCGGATGGAACGAGCCGTCGCTCAACGTCTATCCCAACACGCTGGCGCCGATCGTTCGCGTCGGTGGCGATGGCAAACGGGAAATCGTCAGTGCCACCTGGGGCATGCCGACGCCGCCGGCCTTCGTCAAAGGCAAGGCCGATCGTGGGGTCACCAATATCCGCAACGTCGGATCTCCGCATTGGCGGCGCTGGCTTGGGCCGACAAGCCGCTGCGTCGTGCCGTTCACGTCATTTGCAGAACCCGATCCCGCCAGCAAGGTGGAGGGCGGGCGCGTGCCGAATGCCTGGTTTGCGCAGAACCCCGACCGGCCGCTGATGTTCTTTGCCGGTTTCTGGACGCCGTGGAAGGGTGTGCGGAAGGTCCGCGATGGCGAACAGGAATACGAACTGTTCGGGTTTCTTACGACAACACCGAACGAGATCGTCAAACCCATTCATGAGAAGGCGATGCCGGCGATCCTGACGACGCCGGAGGAAGTCGCTCTGTGGCTCACCGGCGAGTGGGCAGATGTGAAACACCTTCAGCGACCGCTGCCCGGAAACATGCTGGTCGTGGTCGACCCTCCTGAAAACTCCTAAGACGAATAACGTCGTCACGGATCACGCTCTTGAGATGGTCATGGCCGCCCTGGATGAAATGACAGCCTTGGAAAGAGACCACGAGGTCAAAACGGATGGTGCTGCCCCAGTCATCCGCAAGATCATCCATGTCGATATGGATGCCTTTTATGCCTCCGTCGAGCAGCGCGACAATCCCGACTTGAGAGGCAAGCCGGTCGCAGTCGGAGGCTCGGCGGCCAGAGGTGTCGTCGCGGCGGCCAGCTATGAGGCGCGGGCGTTTGGTGTGCGATCCGCGCTCCCCTCCGTGACCGCTAAGCGCCGCTGTCCCGACCTGGTCTTCGTGAAACCGCGGTTTGACGTCTACCGGTCGGTCTCGGCGCAAATTCATCAGATATTTGCCGAGCATACAGATCTGATCGAGCCGCTTTCGCTCGATGAGGCCTATCTCGATGTAACCGAAAACAAGCAAGGCATCGCGTTCGCAACCGAGATCGCGACGATCATTCGCGCCCGTATCAAGGAAGTGACCGGCCTCAACGCGTCTGCCGGGATTTCCTACTGCAAGTTCCTCGCGAAGATGGCGAGCGATCTGAACAAGCCAAACGGTCAGGCCGTGATCACGCCGAAGATGGGGCCGGCATTTGTTGCTGACCTCGCCGTCAAGAAATTCCATGGCGTCGGGCCGGCGACGGCCGAAAAGATGCAGCGGCTCGGGATCGTGACCGGAGCCGATCTGCGTCAGAAACCGCTCGCCTTCCTGCGTGACAACTTCGGCAAGTCGGGCGGGTGGTATTATCGGATCTCGCGGGGGATCGACGAGCGGCCGGTTCAGCCCGATCGGCCGCGCAAATCGATCGGCGCGGAAGACACGTTTGCTGCCGATATATTCGAGTTGGAGGCGGCGAGGGCGGAGTTGATTTCGCTTGCAGAGAAGGTCTGGCGCCACGCTGAGAACAAGCAGATCAGTGGGCGGACCGTCACGCTGAAGGTGAAATATGCTGACTTCCAGCAGATCACACGGAGCCGGACGGTTGGCCAAAATATGCGAAGTGCAAGCGATATTGCTGGAATTGCCAACGTGATGCTGACCGAGGTGTTTCCAATTCAAAAGGGTATCCGCCTGCTCGGGATTACCCTTTCCTCATTAGGGGAAAGCTCTGATGGAATACGAGAGCCTCAGATGAGTTTGCTGTGATCCCCACGACCGAAGGAAGAGACGTCTACTCTGCAGGTCCGACAGAAGCGAGAGAAAACCTTGGCACGCTGTGAACGGCAGTAAAGGGGCCGGAAGCGGACCTTCCGGTTCAAAGCACTGGAGGTGGCAAAACTAACGCGAGTTATAATCGCGATGACAGCGCGTGTCATTAGAATGCGCCTGCTATCAAGCCCGCTTCGGGCCTTCGCATCGCCTCTATCCACGCTTGCACCTGTGCGCGGTTCGCCGTCGTGATCGGATAAGCACGCGCGCTCACGTCGCTCGATGCGCCTGGGCTGATGTCGCTCGTTGTTACCACAAGCCCTGCATCGGCGCGCTCCTCAAGCATGTCGGCATAAAGCGCTTTCACCACCACGCGCCCGACCTTGCGCTTTTGGCGCTTGCACTGAACGATCACCGCCGGCGGCGCGCCCGGCGGTGCGTCGGCGTTCCACAGCCGCACATCGATGCTACCGTCGTTGCGTCCGGGCCCTAGCTCGACACTGTAGCCGCCGCGCTGGAACCACTCGGCGGTCAGTCCCTCGAATTGCCGCCAGTGAATGTCCTTGAGCCGTTCGGGATGGCTCGCAAGGTAGTTGATGAAGCGCTGATCGAAATAGCGCATGGGTTCGGCTGGAAGCTGCTCGCTCGCGAACAGCGCATCGAGTGTGATCCGATCAGCAAGCGCCACCGACCGCGTGAAAAAGGGCGAGAAGGCGAGATGATGGGTCATCGCCTCTTGGAGCGCGTCCCAGACGCCGGCCTTGCCTGCGACCATCGCCTTCAATTCCGCCAGGATCGCCGCCTGTTCAGCTTCATTGCTGCTGCGCAGGCGCAGATAATGGCTGGCGACCGCCTCGATTTCCAGCATCTCATCGAGCGTCGCAAATTCCCGCCAGTCACGCCCGACCAGCTTCATCAGTCGGATGCCCAGCGTCGGCATGCCTGGTTCGTCGGTGACGCCGAGCGCATACAGCAGATCACCGACCGTATCGGCATATTCATCCGATCCCACCCGCATCGCGACATCCCCTTCGAGGCCTTCACGCAAGCTGTGCACCTTCGGCAGATGCGCGAGTATCTCGGCTTCATTGAGCGCAAAACCGGAGCGCACTCCGGCATCCTCGCTGAGCGAGGTACGGAACGCAAAAGAGGGCATGATGATATGGCCCATTAGCTAGTCGTTCATTGTACTGCTGGGGAGCTGAGGCGGCCTAAAAGTGAACTTAATCTCTGTCGCTCCTACATCGCCAAAAATTGCCCAAACGTCGTCGCTCCCAGTGCGTTGAGCGCCTGCTTGATTGGCTGCTGATTCGTTGACAGGCAAATGTCAGTTTTCCTAGCGTGACCGCCAAGACCTGCCATTCCGCTTTACCACTTAATCGGGAACATTCAGCATACGCAAGCCGAGCGGCTACTTTCGGCAATTCTATAGCCCGCGCAAACGACCAGAATGACGGCGCTTAGCCGCCAGACCGCTCATGGCGCAACAAGATCGACAGAACCGGGGCCGTGAACGGACTGTCCGGACTTGGCAGTGGGCGAAGAAACAGCTGCCATAGACCACGGTCGGCCTCCATGACCGCTTCCGACCCCATCTCGGACACTCGATGGCCGTTTGCAGATCCCCGAAAGCTGTCCTTCGTACAACGACTGAGTACGACAAGTTCGGGGCCGATCTAAACAGTCCTAGTCATGCTGAAATGTGATCAGTTATGATATAAGTTGGTATGAGGGGGCACTATGTATCTGTCGCGAATCAGGATTGAGAATTTCCGCAACTTCCGCGACCTTGATGTCGCGCTTGGCGGTAACATTGTCATTGTCGGCGAAAACCGCGTCGGAAAGAGCAATTTGCTCTTTGGCCTGCGCCTTGTCTTCGACCCCTCACTGCCCGATAGCGGCCGACAGCTCGGCCTCGCGGACTTCTGGGACGGGTTGGAGGAGATTACCGCTGATACGACCATAACCATTTCGGTAGAGATCAAGGATTTTGAGGACGACCTCGACGTCTTGGCGGTGCTGACCGACTATCGACTCAATAGCGATCCGAACACCGTCTGCCTTACTTATCAATTGCGTGCTCAGCCTGGCCTTGGTCATGCCCCCGCTAGTGACGATGATTTCTCATTTGTCTGCTTCGGTGGCGAGGATGAAGCTAAGCGCTTCGGTCATGATCTTCGGCGCCGCATCACGATGGACTTACTGCAGGCCCTTCGGGATGCGGAGGGCGATCTTGCTGCTTGGCGCCGATCCCCCCTTCGTCCTCTCGTCGAAGATGCATTCATCGGAATCGACAAGGATGCTCTCAAAGAAATTGGAGAGAAGATTGCAGGGGCCAGTGCCGCGGCGATCGATTTCGATGAGGTGAAGACGCTCGAAGTCAACATCTCAGAGCTATTTTTGGCAATGGCCGGCTCGAAGCAGGATGTGCATCCATCACTTGGCTTCAGCTCGACCGACGCCACGCGCATCAACCGGCAGATTCGGCTGCTGATAGATGAAGGGCGACGTGGCATCGCCGACGCCAGTCTCGGCTCGGCAAACCTCATCTTTCTCACGCTCAAACTGCTTGATCTGCAGCGCTTGATCACTGCCAACAAGCGCGATCACTCGTTGCTCGCGATCGAGGAGCCGGAGGCGCACCTGCATCCGCATCTTCAACGCCTAGTTTACAAGCATCTCTTTGAGACTATCGTCGATGGCGGAGACGGCGTTGATGCTGACAACGACGAAGATGCCGCTGGTCCGCTTTCGGTTATTCTGACCACCCACTCGCCGCATATTGCAAGTGTTGCCCCGTTGGAATCGCTCCTACTCTTGCGAGCTTCCTTAAACGAGGGAACGGTGGGATATTCGACCGCTGCAGCGGACTTCACCAAAGCCGAAACCGAAGATCTCCAGCGATATCTGGATGTCACTCGTGCAGAGATGGTCTTCGCGCGCGGTGTCATCCTCGTCGAAGGCGAAGCAGAGCGGTTTCTGATCCCAGCATTTGCCGAGGGTATGGGCATCTCGCTCGATGAGCATGGGGTGTCGGTGTGCTCTGTCGCCGGGACGAACTTTCAGCCGTATGTCAAGCTGCTCTGCGCTTTGGGCATCCCATTCTCCGTGATCACCGATTATGACGAAGTGGACGAGATGCCACGCGCCAACAATCGGGCGCTCAAGCTCATTCGGATCATCGACGAAGCCGCTGAGGAGGGTGACACTGACGCAGTAATCAAAGCCATCGAGGACAAGGGAACATGGAAGGAGACATTTGCGGAAATCGAGAAGTTCGGCATCTTCGTGAACGGGAGTACGCTTGAGACCGAGCTGTTCGAGGGGGACTATGCTCAGGAGATGATCGACACCCTCCGTGAGCAGAAATTCGGCGCCGGACGCAAGGCATTCCTTGATGCATGGGAAGCGCAGCCAGAGGATTTCGACGCTGATGAACTGCTGAAGATGATCGAGCAAATGGGCAAGGGGCGGTTCGCGCAAAGACTAGCGACGCGTTCGGCCGGCAAGCCCGTGCCCGACTATATTAAAGATGCGATTAATCATGTCATCCGTCTCGTCTAACAGGGCACTTTTTCTTAAGGCGGCAGAGGATCTGCGTTCTAATGACAAGCAGTGGCAGGCCTATGAAGCTGCGGGGCATTGCGTGTTGCTGGCTGGGCCAGGCAGCGGCAAAACCAAGACGCTGACGGTCAAACTTGCCAGAATGCTTAGCGAAGATGTGGACGAGCCACGCGGTATTGCCTGTATCACCTACAATAACGAATGTGCACGGGAGCTTGAAAGCCGCTTGGAAACGCTAGGCATCGCACCCGGCGGACGCGTTTTTATCGGAACCGTTCACTCATTCTCACTCACACAAATTCTGCTACCCTACGCTAAAGTGGCCGGACTGGGCCTACCCGATGAATTCAAAGTGGCGACTCGGCAGGAGGCTCGAGCCGCATTGGCGGCCGCTCATGCGCAGGTAATAGGTGGACCGGAGAACCCGCAGAACTGGGACATGCGGCTCGGCCGTCATCGTCGCCGCTTCCTCAATCGCGAGCTGCCGGAGTGGAGAACGCTCGATCCCGAGCTTACCGAACTGGTCGAGGCGTACGAAGCCGAACTTCGCGCACGCCGACTGATAGATTTTGACGACATGCCGCTCCTCGCAGTGCGTGCGCTTGCCGCCAATGAGTGGCTTAGAACGGCGATGGTGGCGAAATATCCGATCCTAGCTGTAGACGAGTATCAAGACTTGGGCCGTGCGTTGCACGGTATGGTCATGGGCCTCTGCTTCAGCGCGGGCATGCGGTTGTTCGCGGTCGGCGATATCGACCAGTCCATCTATGGCTTTACCGGCGCAACGCCAGAGTTGCTGCGACGACTGTCCGAGCGCGATGACGTCGAAACGGTGCGACTAGGTCTCAACTATCGCTGCGGCTCGCGGATTGTCAGCGCGTCCGAATACGCGCTCGGAGAGAACCGAGGCTATAAGGCGCCCGACGGTGCCCATGAGGGAACGATATATTTCCATCCCTGCACAGGCGGCCATGCCGGGCACGCACGATATCTCGTCGAGGAACTGATCTCTGAGATCCGCGAGCGTCGACCCGGCACCAATCTTGGCGAGATCGCCGTACTGTATCCTGCGGCATTCCTCGGTGACGAAGTCGCCAACGCGGCTGCAAAGCATGGCTATTCCGTAATCCGAACCGATGGCAACGCGCTTTATCCGCGCGGCAGCAGGTTGATGCGATGGCTGGAGCAATGCGCAATGTGGTGCTGCGGGGGGTGGCGATCTGGGAGGCCCCGGCTGTCTCGTGTAGTAAGCGAAGGAGCCAGGCTATTCCACGAAACTATAATCGATGAGGATGAGCGGCTCACCTTTCAACGTGACGTCACCGCTGCGTTATGGGATCGGCGGGACGAAACGCTCAGCCTCTCCGATTGGCTGGCAGCTCTGCGTGATGAAATCATTCGTCCCCGGGTCGATCTCGCCCGATCACTCGCTGATGAACTTGGCATCCTAAACGACTTCCTCAATCGTATCGGTCCAGACGGCGATGTCGATGATTTTCCGCTGGGTGAGTTTGCGGGAATTGGGAGCGGCCTTGATCGTCTCAATCTTTCGACACTGCACAGTGCCAAGGGGCGCGAATTCGATGTGGTAATTCTGTTCGGCGTGGATGAAGGCCGATTGCCGCGCAACAATGCTACGGAGAACGACGTCCGTGAGGCTCGACGCCTCTTCTATGTCGGCTTCACGCGTGCGCGGCATGAGATTCATCTTGTGTATGCCCAGCACAACCCGTCGCGCTTCGTGACAGAAGTCCAGGAGCGCCTCGAAGGTGAATGAGCTTGTCCGACTGCTTAGGTACGGCAATGCTCGCCGGCAATCTCCAAGGACCGGATCGTGGGCGCGTTGCCGCCGAAGCCCGTTCACCAAGTAGAAGGCAGCTTTCCCGCCGTAGCCGTTCGAAACCTGTCAGTCCTCTTCCCACCCCAAATTCGACGCGGGCCTAGCGTGGCGGGAATGGCAGCTTTCGGAGCACCGCTAACCGAGTCTCGGTGACCGCATTGGGGGCGCAAAGCGGTCGTCGCTGGGGCGTGGGAAGTCGTTTCGGCAGAATCTCGAGAATGACCAGCGTTCATTCCATTGCAGGTAAGACAGATGAAGCGGTTTTCAATTCACTGTTTGTTCCCGGGCAGAATCGAGTAAATCGCCTAATCCTCTGGAAACCCGTTTCATTTGAAATCAATTCGTTGTTGTTGGAAGCATTTTCTCTTAATCAGCGGGTCGTAGGTTCGAGACCTACATCACCCACCATTTTTATCCTGATATGTTCTGAGATGGTATCCGGTCCTCTACGTGTCGCTGTAGGGCTTTTTCGTTATTCGCGGCACAAGGCGCAACCGTAATCAGCCTCCCTTTAGCGGGGCATACGCGGCCCCGCCATGCGTTTGGCGGAGCCTTGCCCGTCACGCCCTCATTCGCCCGAAAGCGCGGTCACGGGATCGAGTTTCGAGGCGCTGCGGGCCGGCAGGTAGCCGAAGGTGAGACCGATGAGGGTCGAGCAGACCACGGCGGCGATGATCGAACCGGGCGAATAGAGCACCGAGAAACCCGAGCTTAACGTCGTCAGCAGCGTTCCGAAACCGAGCGCCGCGGCAATGCCCAGGAAGCCGCCGATCAGGCAGACGATCGTCGCTTCGATCAGGAACTGCAGCAGGATATCGCTGCGGCGCGCACCGACGGCCATGCGCACTCCGATTTCCGAAACGCGTTCCGAGACAGAGACCAGCATGATGTTCATCACGCCGATACCGCCGACGACCAGCGAGATGACGGCAATCGCCGTGATCAGCAGCGCCAGCGTAGAGGCGGTGCTGGTGATCGTCTCGCGGATGTCGTCGGTGTTGAGGATATAGAAATCCTTGGTGCCGTGGCGTTGCGTCAGCAGCGCGGTCACGGCGTTCTCGGCATCGTCCATCTCGTAGCTGTCGTCCACCTGCAGGATCACGCTGCGCAGCGTTGTTTCTCCCAGAAACCGGGTCTGGACGGCCGTATAGGGCATGTAGAGGGCAAGGTTGCCACTTGAGCCGAATCCGGTCTGGCGGGTGGCCACGACACCGATCACGCGGGCCGGCACATTGCCGACGAGGATCACCTTGCCGATCGGATCTTCCCCATCCGGAAACAGCGTATCGCTTGTGTTGCTGTCGATGACGACATCCTGGGACCGCGCTCTGACCGCACTGGCGCCAAACAGACTGCCATCGGAGAGTTCGAGCGCCTTGGCGGTGAAATACTGGGCCCCGACGCCGTTGACGAGCGCGTTCGATTCTGTCGAGCCGTAGCGCACCGTCGACGATTTCGAGACGGTCGGCGTGACCGCCGCTGCATAGGGCTGCCCCGACAGGGCATTGGCATCATTGACCGTCAGCGTCGTGATCTTGCCGGCGCGCACATCGCCAAAGCTCTTGCCAGCGAAGATTTCCAGCGTGTTGGTGCCAAGGCTCGATATGTTTTCCAGAACCTTCGCCTGCGAACCCTGGCCGATCGCCACGACGCTTACCACCGAGGCGATGCCGATGATGATGCCGAGCATGGTAAGGAAGCTCCTGAGCTTGTGCGCCCACATCGCCACCAGCGCCATCTGGAAAGCCTCCGAAAGCGCCGCGCCGATACGAAAGGGCGAACGCTTCCTGGCGGTCGCCTCGGCTTGCCCATCGGCCTTGCGATCGAGAGAGCGGGTCACCGTATCGGCGGTGATCTCGCCATCGGCAATCTCGATGACGCGGGCCGCGCGGCTTGCCACCTTGGGATCATGGGTGACGAGGATGACGGTATGGCCCTCGGCGTTCAGTTCCTCGAGAATTTCGAGAACGTCGTCGCCGCTATGCGAATCGAGTGCGCCGGTCGGTTCGTCGGCGAGGATCACATTGGCGCCGTTCATCAGCGCCCGGGCGATCGAGACACGCTGCTGCTGCCCGCCCGAAAGCTGGCCGGGGCGGTGGCTGGTGCGTTCAGCCATGCCGAGCCGCGCCAGCAGCGCCGCCGCCCGTTCCCGCCGCGAGGCCGAGGCCATGCCGGCATAGATCGCCGGTATCTCGACATTGCCGACGGCGTTCAGTTCCGGCAGCAGGTGATAGCGCTGGAAGATGAAGCCGAAATGCTCGCGCCTCATTGCCGCCAGTTCATCGCTGTCGAGGCTCGAGACCGCGCGTCCGGCAATGCGGTATTCGCCCGCCGTCGCCTGGTCGAGGCAGCCGAGGATGTTCATCAGCGTCGACTTGCCCGATCCGGAGGAGCCGATGATCGCAACCATCTCGCCTTCCTGAATTTCAAGGTCGACGCCCTTGAGCGCTTCAATCTCTTCGTCGCCGGCGCGATAGGCGCGACGGATGCCCTTAAGGCTGATCAGCGGGGTGTTCATGGCTCAAAGCCCCATCGGTGGCGGGCCGCGGAAACCGCCGCTTCCGCCACCTGCACTGGCAGGCGCAACATCGCCGGTGACGATGCGCTCGCCCTCGCTGAGGCCCGAGGTCACCTCGGCCTTGACCCGGTTGTCGAGCCCGATCTCGATCTTCGTTGTCTTGATCTTGCCGGTGTCGTCTAGGACGCGGACAGTGTAGCGGCCGTCGGCATCGGCCGTTCCAAGTGCCGCGGCGGGAATGGTGAGCACGTCCTTCGCCGAGCCCAGCACGATCTCGACCTCCGCCGTCATGTAGGTTCTGAGCTTGCCATCCTCATTGGGCACGGTGAACACGCCATTGTAGTAGATCGCTTCCGAAGAGGACGAGCTGGAGGACGATGACGACGAGGATGACGAGGTCGAGAAGCTCGAATCGCTCTTCACCGATTCGGGCGCCGGCTCGATGCTCTCAAGCGTCGCCTGATAGACCGTATCGGGATCGCCGATCACGGTAAATGTGACCGGCATTCCGGGCGAGACCCGGGTGATGTCCGCCTCGGAAATCTCGGTGCGCACTGTCATCTGGTCGAGCTGGCCCAGAACCACGATGGTCGGCGCGGATTGCGAGGCGTTGACCGTCTGCCCCTCCTGGCTGACGATCGCCAGCACCGTTCCGTCGATCGGCGCGGTAATCTTCGTATAGCCGAGATCGACCTTGGCCGTGTCGACGGCAACCTCCGCCTCGACGATGGAAGCCTTGATGGCCGCGATTTGCGCGGTGGTGACGCCGACATCGGCCAGCGCGCTCTCATAATCGGCCCGCGTCCCCGAATTCTTGTCGAACAGCTCCTTGTAGCGCGCGAGCGCCTGCTCGTTCAGCGTCAGCGTCGCCTGCTTTTCGGTGAGCTGCGCCTTGGCATTGTCCAGCGCTGCCTGCGCGGTGCGCAGGTTGTTCTGCTGGGTGACCGAGTCGATCTCGGCAATCAGGTCGCCGGCCTTCACGGTCTGTCCGAGCGCGACGTCAACGGCGGTAATGCGGCCGGAAGCCTGCGCGCCAACGGCGACAAGGCGCGCCGGCTTGACGATCCCCGTCGCAAGCACCGTCTCTTCGATGTCACCGCGACTGACGGTTGCGGTCGCCGGCGGTGGCCCCGAAGGCGCTTCATAGCGACCCCACAACCAGTAACCCGTTCCCCCGAGGACAAGCAGAATGGCAATGGTGATGACAAGTGTACGGGGTTTCATCGCTGGACCTTCGATTGACGGACGGAAAGCCTGTCGCTTCCGCTATCGGCTTATGACGGCTTTATTGCCTGAATTCGGGCGGATGATCTCGCAATGTTGCCGGAAACAGGAAATTTGTAACCGAATGTTTCCGGCAGACCGAGGGCAACATTTCTTTTCCAAAAGGCCGACCGCGGCGAAGGTGGAGAGCTTTTCATCGGGCAGGAATTGAGGCAATTCAGGAACATGGAAACGCAGTATCACATCCTGATCGTCGATGACGACCCCGAGATCCGTTCGCTCCTGGCGCGCTATCTCGCAGGCCAGGGGTTCGACGTCAGCCTCGCCGCGGATCGCCGCGAATACGAGAAGCAGACGGAGCTGCGGCGGCCCGATCTCATCGTCCTTGATGTCATGCTGCCGGATGGTTCGGGCCTCGACATCTGCCGCGGCCTCTATGACGCGTTTCCGCATGTCCCCGTGATCCTGCTGACCGCGCTCAAGGAAGACGTCGATCGCATCATCGGGCTGGAGATCGGCGCCGATGACTATCTCGGAAAGCCGTTCAACCCGCGCGAACTCGTCGCCCGCATTCGCGCCGTGCTGCGACGCGCCCAGCAGTTCGAGGAGCCCGCACCGGCCGGGCTGGTCTACCGCTTCGGCGATTTCATGCTTGACCCCGAGCGCCGCCAGGTCGTTCGCCACAGCGGAGAGATGGTCGATCTCACGGGCGCGGAGTTCGACCTGCTGCTGGTCTTCGTCGAACGTCCTGGCCGGCTACTGACCCGCGACCGGTTGCTGGATCTCACCGCGCGGCGCCGGCACGATCCCTTCGACCGGTCGATCGACGTGATGATGAGCAAGCTTCGCCGCAAGCTCGGCGAGAGCGAGGAGGGCCCGATCTTCAAGACGGTTCGCAATGGCGGCTATCAGCTGACGCTACCGGTGCTCTCCGAGGCGGCCCCACGATGAACTGGCTGCGCAATCGGATCGTCATCCTTCTTATCGTCGCCATCCTCTCGGTGGTCGGACTGGCGACCTTTGCTGCCGTCAATGCCCTGCAGCGGCCGGATCCCGATACGCTCATGCTTCCGCTCGCCCGCCAACTTGCGACCCTGGCGCAGGTCGCGGAGGCAGACCCCTCTCTCGCGGCCGCCGAGGGGCTTGTGATGGCACCGGCGCCGGCCTCCGGCGATCTCGATCAAAAGGCCACCCGTCATGTGAAGCGAGCACTGCTGAAGGTCGGCTTCACGGGCGAGACACTGATAACGCGTCCGGAAGGCGGCGGGCTCACCATCTCGATCGATCTTGGCGAGGACGGCTTTCTGGTCATGCCGTTTCCCGATCTTCGTCCACCACCAGGAGGGCGCTATGTCTTTGCCGGCTGGATCGCGCTGATCATCATCGGCAGCATCGCCGTTTCGGTATTCGCGGCCTCGATGATCATGCGACCGCTGCGCCTCATCCAGAATGCCGTCGGCAGCATCGGACCGGACGGCATGCTGCCGCATGTGCCGGAAACCGGTCCGCCGGAAACACGCATGGCCGCGCGGGCGCTGAACCGGCTTTCGAGCCATCTGAAGGCCGCGACCGAAAGCCGGATGCGGCTCGTGGCGGCTGCCGGACACGATCTCAGAACGCCGATGACGCGCATGCGCCTTCGCGCCGAATTCATCGAAGAAGAGGCGGAGCGCGAGAAATGGCTGGCCGACCTTGAGGAGCTCGACCGCATCGCCGACAGCGCGATCCGCCTGGTGCGTGAGGAGGTGAGCCGGGACACCACCGCCATCGTCGATCTGGCCGCACTCCTGCGTGAAATCGTCGAAGGGCTGGCGCCACTCGGCATGCGCGTCGACCTGCAAGCGACCGTTCCCGTGGAAATCGAGGCTGCGCCTCTGGCGATCAAGCGGGCGCTGCGCAATCTGATCGTCAATGCGGCAACCCATGGCGGCGGCGCGACGATCACGCTCGACCGCGATGGCGGAGAGGCGGTGATCACCATCGCCGACGAGGGCCCCGGCATTCCCGAGGATCTTCTCGGCCAGGTCTTCGAGCCGTTCTTCCGCGTCGACCTCGCGCGCCGCAAGACCATCCCCGGAGCAGGTCTCGGCCTCGCCATCGCCCGCGAGATCATCGAACGCTCAGGCGGCCACATCACCATCGCCAACCGCAAGCCATCAGGCCTGCTGCAGACAGTGACGTGGACATTGTGACGAGAAACGTGGTGAGCGCGCAGGGGTTCGAACCCTGGACCTACTGATTAAAAGTCAGTTGCTCTACCGGCTGAGCTACGCGCTCCCAGGCCGGGCGGGCCCGGCGGAAAGTGGGCGGAACATAGGCAGGGTCTTTCTGAAGGTCAACCCGGAATATGTGCGCCGCAATGACATTTTGGCGGGTTCTGGCGCGCGGAAAGGTGATTGGCATCGGCGGGCGGCGTGGTTTATGACACGCGGCGAAGCAGGAGGATGGAGCGCACGGCCTGAGGCCGGGTCCGCCTGCCCAAAGCCCGGGCCATGTCGAAGTCCCGCGCAAGTGTGTTGAAGGGCCGGAAGGAATAGCCGTTGTCGTTTGGTGATATCTCGTTTCTGACCGCGCTTTTTGCGGGCGCGCTTTCCTTCCTGTCGCCCTGCGTGCTGCCGCTCGTCCCGCCCTATCTCTGCTATATGGCAGGCATTTCGATCGACGAGTTTCGCGGTGATGCCGAGGCGAAGGCGCCGAGGGCGGTGGCTGTGCTGCTGCCGGCGCTGTTCTTCACGCTCGGCTTTGCCACGGTGTTCATCGCGCTCGGCGCCGGCGCCTCATCCATCGGACAGTTGCTCCGGCAATATATGGACATCCTCGCCAAGATCGGTGGCCTGGTGATCATCGCTATGGGCCTGAACTTTCTCGGCGTCCTGAAGATCCCCTTCCTGTCGCGCGAAGCCCGGTTCCAGGGCGCCGGAAAGCCGGCCAGCGCAAGCGGTGCCTATGTCATGGGCCTTGCCTTCGCCTTTGGCTGGACACCGTGCATCGGGCCGGTTCTCGGTGCGATCCTCGCCGTCGCCGCGACCCGCGACACGGTCGAAAGCGGCGCGGTGCTGCTCGCCATCTATTCGCTCGGCCTTGCCGTGCCGTTCTGGATCGCCGCGTTGTTCTCGGGTGCCTTCACCCGCTTCCTCGCGCGCTTCAAGCGTCACCTCGGCATGGTCGAGAAGATCATGGGCGTGCTTTTGATCCTGACCGGCCTTGCCTTCCTGTTCGGCTTCATCGCCGACATGGCGATCTGGTTCCAGCAGACCTTCCCGGTACTCTCGCGCATCGGCTAGAGCGCCGTGCATCCATTCGGATGCACAAAGGACGCTCTAACCTATTGAATCTACGCCGTCAGTCCGTGAACAGCGCCTTCAGTCCGCGCAGCGGCTGCACACCCTCACGCATCGCAAACTGCCTGAGCGGGGGCAGGGAGGCGAGCATGTGAAGGCCGGCGGCCCGGGCAATCTGCGCCGGGATGAAATCGGCAAGAAGCGAGCGGTTGAGGAGATCGACGCTTGCCGTGCGGCTCCAGACATCCGACTTGCGCAGGAAATCGTAGCGGTCGCCGGTGCGGCCGGAAATCTTCGACCCGTCAATGCCATCGAGCAGCCGCGCGAGCCGCATGATATCGCGCAGGCTGAGGTTCAGCCCCTGCGCGCCGATCGGCGGGAAGGCGTGGGCCGCCTCGCCAACAAGCACGACACGTCCCCGACCGAACTGATTGGCGACCTGCGATGACAGCGGCCAGCGCTGCACCGGTTCTTCGACGGTAACGGCGCCGAGCAGCGATTGCATGCGGGCCTCGACCGCGCGGGCGAGGGCAGGGGCATCGAGCTTGGCCATCGCCTCGGCTTCGCCCGCACCCTGGACCCAGACGAGGCTTGAGCGGTTGGGATCCGGCAGCGGCACCTGGGTGAAGGGGCCGCCGTGCGTGTGAAATTCGGTCGATATATCGTCATGCGGCAGCGCATGCTGGAAATTGAGGACCAGTGCTGCCTGCTTGTAGGTCCAGCTCCGGACCGAAATGCCGGCGCTTTCGCGCACCATCGAGCGGCGGCCATCTGCCCCGACGGCAAGCGCGGCGGTGAAACGCTCGCCGGAGGAGAGCGTCACATCGAAGGCATTGCGCCCGGTTTCGACGGCCTTGGCCGGTTCGGCGAAGTGGGTGATGTTGGGCTCGCTTGTAATCGCGGCTGCGAGGTGTTCGACGAGGAGGGCGTTCGGAATGTTGTAGCCGAACGCATCAAGTTCGATCTCGGCGGCGCGGAAGCTGACGGTCGGCGCCCGAATCAGCCGGTCGGTTCCGTCGATGATCCGCATTGTCCGCAGCGGCGCCGCATGCGGGCGGATCGCCTGCCAGAGGCCGAGGCGATTGAGGAAGGCGATCGAGTGATCCATCAGCGCCGTGGTGCGGTGGTCATGCCCACCCGGTTCCGGCGCCACCAGCGCCACCTGCCGACCCGCCCGTGCTGAGGCGAGTGCAGTGATCATTCCGGCGGGGCCTCCGCCAATGACGGCGATTTCGTACTCGGACATGTTTCAGACCTCCTGCAATGCTGACGTTCATATAACGCGCGGACCCGGCCATGCCCCATGAAAAAATTCCGGCAGCCCGTGAAAAATGCTGGAAAGGCCATATTTTCTTGTACGGAGGCCGGGCTTCTGGTGCATTGTGGCCCTCACGATTGCAGCCAGCGACGGCAATGCAGCCAGGAAAGACGGAATTCGAATGGGTTTATTGAGCCAACGGAAAGTCCCTTACGCGGAAATTCGGGCGTTTTCCGTTCACATTCTCACCGCCTCGGGCTCGTTCCTCGCTTTTCTCGGCGTCGTCGCCGCGGCAGAGGGGCGATTCGTTTCGATGTTCTGGTGGCTGGGGCTTGCACTGCTCGTCGACGGTATCGACGGACCGATCGCCCGGCGTCTTCGGGTCAGCGAGGTGCTGCCGAGCTGGTCCGGCGTCATGCTCGACAACATCATCGACTACGTCACCTACGTGCTGTTGCCGGCCTTCGCGCTCTACCAGTCGCACATGATCGGAGAGCCGCTGTCGTTTCTCGCGGCCGCCCTCATCGTCGTGTCGAGCGCCATCTATTATGCAGACAGCGGCATGAAGACCGATGAGAATTTCTTCTCAGGCTTTCCGGTGGTCTGGAACATGGTGGTGTTTTCCTTCTTCGTCATCGAGCCGAGTTCGCTGGTGGCCATGGCGATCGTCATCGTCTCGGTGGTGCTCACCTTCCTGCCGATCAACTTCCTGCATCCTGTCAGGGTCAAGCGGCTGCGCCCGCTCAATCTGGCGATGTTCTTCCTGTGGTGCGCGACCGGTCTCTACGCCCT
Source organism: Martelella endophytica (assembly GCF_000960975.1). Classification (NCBI taxonomy): domain Bacteria; kingdom Pseudomonadati; phylum Pseudomonadota; class Alphaproteobacteria; order Hyphomicrobiales; family Aurantimonadaceae; genus Martelella; species Martelella endophytica. The sequence continues at coordinate 3,547,008 of NZ_CP010803.1, forward strand.
GCTGGTCTCGTTCAAGGCGCCGCCACTGGTCGAAATTCTGTTCGTTGCGAGCGGCATCTATCTTTATGTGGTCGGCGGGGTGCTGCAGTTCTTCCCGAAACTCGGTGCACGCAGCGCCGCAAGCCGCGCGGAATTGTGAGCCTGGCTCGCGCGAATGTGGGTCTGATGCAGAAAGCGGTTGGCAAACAAGCAAAAATGATTGCGCTCTCTCCTCTGATTATGCTTCATTTATACGCACAAAAGGGGGCAACCTAATTTTTAGTCATATCCATTTCCGACAGTGCGCCGTCGGGAAAAGCTGCGGCGCAATGGCATGAGTGTGGTCCGGAGGACGGGGTGAACACATCAGAAATGCCGGCGTCCGGCACGCTGCTTTCCGTCGAGGGGCTGACGAAATATTTCGGCAGCTTCGCGGCCTGCGATGGCATAGACCTGAAGATTGCCAAGGGCGAGATTCATGCTCTGCTCGGCGAGAACGGCGCCGGCAAGTCGACATTGGTGAAAATGCTGTTCGGCGTGCTGGAACCCTCCGCCGGACAGATCATCTGGGACGGAACACCGGTCACCATCGAGGCGCCAGCTCACGCGCGCCGGCTCGGCATCGGCATGGTGTTCCAGCATTTCTCCCTGTTCGAGGCGCTGACGGTCGCCGAAAACATCGCTCTCTCGCTCGAACCCGGCATCTCGCTTTCGCAGATTGCCGAGGAAGCCCGGCGGCTTTCCGTCGAATACGGTCTGCCGCTCGATCCGCGCGCGCACGTGGCCGATCTTTCGGTCGGCGAGCGGCAGCGCATCGAGATCGTCCGGGCGCTTCTGCAGAACCCGAAGCTCATCATCCTCGACGAGCCGACCTCGGTGCTGACGCCGCAGGAGGCGGACCGGCTGTTCGAAACGCTGAACAAGCTGCGGGCCGAAGGCCGCTCGGTCCTCTATATCTCGCACCGGCTGGAAGAAGTGCAGCGGATCTGCGACAAGGCGACGGTGCTGCGTCACGGCAAGGTCACGGGTGCCTGCGACCCGAGCCAGGAGACCGCGGCATCGCTGGCACGGATGATGGTCGGCGGCGACGTCTCAGAGATCAAGCGGCCAGAGGCCGGCAAGACCGGCAAGGTGCTGCTTGAGGCGAAAGGCTTGAACGCCCCGGCGCGAACCCCATTCGCCACGGCATTGAAGGATATTTACCTGCAGGTTCGCGCCGGCGAAGTCCTCGCCATCGCAGGCGTTGCGGGCAATGGCCAGACGGAACTCTTCGACGCGCTTTCCGGCGAGTTTCCGGTGGATGAAAACATCACGGTTCAAGTTGACGGACAGCCGGTCGGCGCGAAGGGGATCAATTTCCGCCGCAAGCTTGGCGCCGCCTTCGTGCCGGAAGAGCGCCACGGCCACGCCGCCGTCACGGGCCTGCCGCTCTCCGAAAACCTCATTCTCGCCCGCAATGAAGCCGAGTCTGAGACCTTTCTGGCGGGCGGACCGCTGAGAATCATCCGCCGGGCCGTGGCCAGGACGCGCACCGGCCTCATCTCCGGTGCGATGGATGTGCGCAAGAGCGGCGACAATCCGGCCGCAGGCTCGCTTTCGGGCGGCAACCTCCAGAAATTCATCGTCGGGCGCGAGCTCGATCGCAAGCCGAAGGTCATCATCGTCAACCAGCCGACCTGGGGTGTCGATGCAGGCGCTGCCGCCCACATCCGCCAGTCGCTGGTCGATCTGGCCAAGGCCGGTTCGGCCGTGCTCGTCATCAGCCAGGACCTGGACGAAATCTTCGAAATCGCCACGCGCATCGCCGTCATCTCCGAGGGGAAGCTCTCCGACAGCCACCCCGCCGAGACCATGACGCGCGAACGCATCGGCCTGCTGATGGGTGGCATCCACGGCGAGAACGTGAGCCCGGAGACTGCCGATGCGCATTGAACTCGAAAAACGGCCCGATCGCTCGGCGGTTTTCGCGCTTGCCTCGCCGGTGATCGCCTTCGTGCTGACGGTGATTGCCGGTGCCATCATGTTCGCGCTGATCGGCAAGGATCCGGTCGAGGCGCTCTACGGCTTCTTCATCCAGCCGCTCACCGACATATGGTCGCTGAACGAGTTGATGATCAAGGCCGCGCCGCTGATCATGATCGCCGTCGGCCTGACGGTGTGCTACCGGTCCAACATCTGGAACATCGGCGCCGAGGGGCAGTTCACGGTTGGCGCCATTATCGGCTCGATCGTTCCGGTCTATTTCTATCAGTGGGAATCGCCGCTGCTGCTGCCGATCATGCTGGTGATGGGCGCGATTGGCGGCGCGCTTTACGCCGGCATCCCGGCGCTCCTGAAGAACTATTTCAACACCAATGAAATCCTGACGTCGCTGATGCTGGTCTATGCGGCGCAGCTCTTCCTCGACTGGCTGGTGCGCGGTCCATGGCGCAATCCGGAAGGCTTCAACTTTCCTCAGACGCGTGAATTCGTGGATTCGGCGGTGCTGCCGGCAATGCTGTCTTCGGGGCGCGCCCATTACGGCTTCCTGCTCGCCATGCTGGCGGCCCTTGCCGTGTGGTTCATGATGCGGTTCACGCTGAAGGGCTTCGAGGTGAACGTCATCGGTCAGTCACAGCGGGCGGGGCGGTTTGCCGGCTTTTCCTCGCGGCGGATGGTGTGGTTCTGCTTCCTGCTGTCGGGCGGCCTCGCAGGGCTTGCCGGCATCAGCGAGGTTTCCGGCGCGATCGGCTATCTGCAGCCGTCGATTTCGCCCGGTTACGGTTTCACCGCCATCATCGTCGCCTTTCTCGGCCGTCTGAACCCGCTCGGCGTGATCGTCTCGGGTCTGGTTCTGGCGCTGACCTATATCGGCGGTGAGAACGTGCAGTTCGTGCTCGGCGTTTCCGACAAGGTCACCCGCGTCTTCCAGGGCATGCTGCTGTTCTTCGTGCTCTCCTGCGATACGCTCATTTTGTACAAGGTCCGCCTCATCTTCAGCGGCCGCCATGCCGAGGAGAAGGCGTCATGATCGTCGAGGCCATTCTTCTCACTGTCATCACCGCATCGACCCCGCTGGTGCTCGCCGCCATCGGTGAGCTCGTCTGCGAGCGTGCCGGCGTTCTCAACCTCGGCGTCGAGGGCATGATGGTGATGGGCGCCGTCGGTGCCTTCATCACCGCACAGCTGACCGGCTCACCCTATATCGGCATAATCGGGGGGCTGCTGACCGGTATGGTCTTCTCGCTGCTGTTCGGATTTCTGACGCTGACGCTGGTCGCCAATCAGGTCGCAACCGGGCTTGCGCTCACCATACTGGGGCAGGGGCTCTCGGCGATGATCGGCGAGGGTTATGTCGGCAAGGGCGGCATCAAGATGCCCTCGCTCGATATCCCGCTTCTCTCCGATATTCCGGTCATCGGCCCGCTGCTGTTCGACCAGGACTTTTTCTTTTATCTGTCGATCGCCCTTGTGGCGGGTACGGCGTGGTTTCTTTTCAAGACTCGCGGCGGCCTCGTGCTGCGCTCGGTCGGCGACAACCACGCCTCCGCCCATGCGCTCGGCATCAACGTCATCGGCATCCGCTATCTCGCCGTGATGTTCGGTGGAGCCTGCGCCGGGCTTGCCGGCGCACAGCTGTCGCTGGTCTACACCCCGCAATGGTCCGAAAACATGGCGGCCGGGCGCGGCTGGATTGCTCTGGCGCTGGTCGTATTTGCCTCCTGGCGACCATGGGGCGTGCTGATCGGCGGCTATCTGTTCGGCGCGGTCACGATCGGCCAGCTTCATGCCCAGGCTTTCGGGATCGCGATCCCGGCGCAGTTCCTGTCGGCGCTGCCCTACGTGGTCACCGTCATAGTTCTGGTTATCATCTCCAGAAACCGGAGAATGACCCTCATCAACACGCCTGCGGCGCTCGGCAAACCCTTTGTGCCGGACCGCTAGGCATGCCATTCTGAAACTTTCAAACCGAAAGAGGTGAACGATGAAATCCCTGAATATTGCCCTCGCTGCCTCCGCAGCCATCATCGCCGGTCTTGCCGCTACCGGCGCCAGTGCTGCCGATGACCTCAAGGCCTGCTTCATCTATGTCGGTTCGACGACCGACGGCGGCTGGACCGAGGCTCACGACAAGGCCCGCCAGCAGCTCGAAGAGGAAACCGGCGTCGAGACCGCCTACATCGAGAACGTGCCGGAAGGCCCGGATGCCGAGCGGGCCATCGAGCGCATGGCCCGTTCCGGCTGCTCGATCGTGTTCACGACCTCCTTCGGTTTCATGGAGCCGACGCTGAAGGTCGCCGCCAAGTATCCGGACGTGAAGTTCGAGCACGCCACCGGCTACAAGACCGCCGACAATGTCGCGACCTACAATTCGCGCTTCTATGAAGGCCGCTACATCTCCGGCGTGATCGCCGGTTCGATCTCCGAAAGCGGCATCGGTGGCTACATCGGCTCGTTCCCGATCCCGGAAGTGATCATGGGCGTTGATGCCTTCGAACTCGGTGCAAAATCGGTCAATCCGGACTTCAAGACCAAGCTGATCTGGGCCAACACCTGGTTCGATCCGGGCCGCGAAGCCGATGCCGCCAAGGCGCTCATCGACCAGGGCGTCGATGTTCTGGCACAGCATACCGACACCACCGCGCCGATGCAGATTGCAGCCGAACGCGGCATCAAGGCCTTCGGCCAGGCATCCGACAT